>NZ_VOHK01000002.1 GCF_007859325.1 Luteimonas marina
TCAGCGCGGGGTCACGGCCATACTCATCCTCAACTGCAACCCAGTCCAGTCCCATGTGCTGCGCAAGTGCGTCACCAAATGTGATCCCGAGGCATTGCAGCTTGAGTGTGTCTGCTGCCGAGACCCATCCGTTAGTCAGAATTGCATCAACCAAGGCCAGCTTGCCCTCGACAGTGTTGTACTTGTCTAGGGCATGTGGCTCGTAGTGATTCTTGACCCAGTCGCGCTTCGCCTCAACGTCGGCGGAGTCCTCCTGGTTCATGGCTTCGATGATCTGTTTCATAGCGCCTAACGCCTGAGTTAAGCCGCGCCACGAAGTGGCGTCGGCTTGAATGAATTGTTAGGCGTCAACGCTACGACGGAAATGGGAGCACGACAAGGCCCGGCGCTTGAGATGTCGCCGAAGCCGCAAACACTTGGGCACGCCGGCCGTGAACCTATCCCGGGCCTGGCCGAAGCCCGCAGCGAACCCTCAAGTTGCGACGGCATATCTCTACTTTCCGAGGCCAACCGCCATGAATCACCCCGGCGTGCTGCACGAACCTGCCCGAAGCGGAGCTGGCCGAAGCGCGACGAACGACCCGCCGCCACAGACCAGAATTCTTGCAGTACCGCGACCGATCCGATCGCCGAAAACTGCACTGAGCGCAACTGCTTTTAGACGCCTAACGCCTGAATTAAGCCGCGCCGCGAAGCGGCGTCGGCTTGAATGAATTGTTAGGCATCAGACTCCCACCTCTTGCCTGTTTGATCAACGGCGTATGCCTTGGAGACTGAATAGAGTTCTTCATCTCTGTTGAGATATGTGCTGAACGTTCGTGATGACTTCGGTTGCAACGTATCCATGTTTGAGCCCGATGCTTTCTCGAGCGTAAGGGACCGCCCTGGCAGAGCGATGAGGGCTGGTCGATCCTTTCCGGAGCTCGTGACTACGCCCACACTCTCTAGGGGCGCTGGTATGTTGCCAACGTTGCGAACGGTCACCAGATAAACTTCTACGAGGCTTGCGCTTTTCCAAGGCATTTCATGGGTGCCCTCTTGCATGCTCAGGATGTTAGTGGCCTGTTTTGGATGCTTGGTAAAGGACACCGTAATCTTGATTTTCTCCTTATTCCGATTGTGTATGTAAGAGAAGAAGTTGATAGCGAGCGCTGCCGTTCCCGTAAGGGCGCCATAGAAGGCAAGCCAGTTTTCACTAATCCAGTTTGCCAAGACATTTCCCCTGATGCCTAACGCCTGAATTAAGCCGCGCCGCGAAGCGGCGTCGGCTTGAATGAATTGTTAGGGCGCACTACTTGATTTGCTTGAGCGCCCATTGGATATATTCGTATGCTTCGTCGAATCCGCTAAGCCCGAAAGAATCATCATTTGCTGAGCGATAGGGCCAATCGACGTATCTAGTTGCCACGGTGTCGCCAGAAATCAATTGTTGAACGATTTGCTTGCTTTGCGCGGCTGTGAAGACGCCCTCACTGTCTGATGGACTCTTTATCGCTGGGTTTGAATCAATGCGAATGGTTGCGCTTGTCCCAGGGTATTGATCCCCTCCAATGAAGACTTCGACACGGCCAGTTTGGTACAGCCATACCCAGAGCTTATTTCGTTGGAGATAGCATGACTTCTTGTCGTTCATTGGATCTTTCTTGCACGCGGTGCTCCAGTCGCTACCGCGTCCAAGAGCGCCACTTAGCTTTCCATCGGGTGATCCCGAGAAAGAGCCGCTGCCATCTGTGTAGTAGATACGATACGCAACGCCGTTGTGCGCACCTTCCTCGATTTTGTTCACCTCAATCGTGGAAATCAGCTTCATTTCCGATTCTGAAACTACGCCTGATTCAGTGAATGGTGCTTGCGGCTTGAGAAGCGTTGGCTTTTCCACGCGAGTCTGTGCGAGTGCTGGCGCTACCATCAAAAGAGATGTGGCGAAAACAACGAGTCTCATGAATATCTCCAGTGCGCCCTAACACCTAAGATAAGCCGCGCCGCAGCGGGGCGTGAAGCACATGGCAAGCTGTACCTGCCATGTGGTTTGCGCCCCGATGCGGTGTCGGCTTGAGCACATTGTTAGGCTTCACTTGCCAACTCGATCACTGCTTGGCGGCCAGAAATTGATCGGAAGGATGCAGAAGCCTGCTTCTCTCCGAACAACTCCTCATGGTTCTTTCTCGGAATGGCGAACAGCCAGTAACCCGATCCTAGGCCGACTCGATTTTGTGCGTAGTAGCTCACCTTGTCGGAACCTTCTCTTGACCAAGAGTTGATCGTTCCGTTCTTATCCATGTCATCGAGAAGCCCTGCCGGAAGAAAAACCCTAATGACATAGCGTCCTCCGCCGATGCTGCTAGGTTCAGGGTATCCATTTCGTAGGAATGGTCGTGGATACTTGGGAGCAGTCCTATTGGGTATGTCGAAAAGATGGAGATCAAGCTCTATACGGTAGTTGTACCGTTGCTCAGTGGTTTCATGTCCTGCCGTGATGACCGCAGCGCAAGTAGTTTCTTCGCCCTCAAGCTGACAATTTTTCAGGCGGGATCTGAAGTCGGCCGCGAGCTCACGTGGAAGATGTCCTAAGGCAATAGTGTCGATCGATACAAGCACCGCGTTTGGATCGTGGGTGTTGTGATCCTCGGCTGTTAGCTTGACGCTGCAGAAAGTAAGAGCTGGTTCGTAGTAGGCGTTCTTTGCTATGCGCCGAATTTGCCTTTCGTAGTGGCTCGTTCCCGCAACTACGACAGGAAACAATCCACGCTCAGGCCAGTGATAAGGCATTTTTCTCTCTTCGGGCATTCAGCATGCTCCACAGTGAAGCCTAACGCCTGAATTAAGCCGCGCCGCGAAGCGGCGTCGGCTTGAATGAATTGTTAGGCCTCATCCTCGACGCGCGCAAGCTTGTACGCAACAGCGAAGCCAAGGCCGCAGATAAGCAGCAACCACATTGACGAGTCATGGCGGTAAGCCAATACCGGGGCGACGTACCGTGTGGTGCCTTTGACCGGGACGGCAACCGGTTGGTCATTGGACGGAACTAGACCGCCAGCGATAACGAGCCTCTCTTGGCGCATGCCCCAAATTGCGAGAATCCCGAAGCAAATGGCCCAAAGCAGCCAGATGGCGTGCTTGCGAGATACCGGGTTCTTGGGGCGCCGGAGAGCAGCAATGAGCAATCCTGGTATGAGCAGCGCAAGAGCTGCTAGTGCCCAAGAGTCTGAAAGGATTGCTTGAATGTATGGCATGAGGCCTAACGCTTGAGTTAAGCCGTGCCGCGAAGCGGCATCGGCTTGAACGAATTGTTAGGCCTCAGCCTCTCACAGAGCCATCCCGATCCAACGTGCGTGACATCTCATCCTGCACCCAATTACCGTACAGCCGAACTGCACAGCTTACAGATTCATTCTCTTTATCTAGCGCCGCCCCAATGACTCGACCATTGCTAGTATTCCACTCAATTCCCTTAGAAAGATCGCCCAAGCTAATTTTCTTAGGATTATTGGGGTAGTACTTTTCCTTTCCTTTTCCAAACTTGTGATCCAAGACATTGTAAATTGGATCACATGACCGATCAGCGAAGTAAACTGTCGCGGAAGCCAAGTGGGAGTTGAAGAAATTTAGGGTAGCTCCTGTGGCCTCAACTCCAGCAACAATGGGCATTACTCTGAGCTCGCAGCGCCTAGCGTCAGAAGATGGCAGGGAAGAAAGATTCTGCCCACACGTCATGTCGGCATAATTTTCCATATGTTGTCCGATGCATACGTCATCCGCACATGGGCCGATTGGAAACTTTGCCGATTCGTTCTTGTCACATGAGCACAGAAGTACCGCAATTACTGCAAATTGCCTTAGCATCTTCATACGGATTCCCTTGAACCCAAGTGAGGCCTAACGCTTAAGTTAAGCCGCGCCGCGTAGTGGAGCGAACCACATGGCAAGCTCTTTCTGCCATGTGGTTTGCGGAACGAAGCGGTGTCGGCTTGAACGCATTGTTAGGCCGCTGCTCGCCGGCCTAGAGAGGGAACGTCTGAAGCTTGAACCAGCTGGCCAGCTGAAGCTTTTCGCTTCGCGCTCCTGAACTCTGCAACCATGCGGGAGAAATGAAGCGACTCACGAATTGGCGCTGGCACAACGATGGCAGCAAGAAGAACCGGTAGCAAGAACGCCCACGGCGAGACTGGCATGTCTTGAAGATAGCCTATCCCGATCGGCACCAAACCGCAGACGGCCATGAAACTAGCGAGCTTGACCCCATGCCAAATCCAAAAGCGGCGCCATTCGATGGCCGCAGCTAAGCCTTGCTCGATATCTTCAAGTGTCAACACGGTTGGGAGTTCCACAGCGGCCTAACGCTTGAGTTAAGCCGACTTGGCCCGCGTAGCGGGACAAGTTCGGCTTGAACGAATGGTTAGGGCGCCGGCGACAGAACTGCCGGACCCCGTTGCCGGAACTGTACGCCAACCGATCGCCGCTGTGAGCTTGCCCCAAGTCAACTCGGGACTGGCACGCCCCATGGAATACGGCAAGCCTGCGGCTTGCCCCAGACCTGTCGGCATTGAAAGTGCAGCGCGGAAATCTAGAGCAGCCAGCTTTGGCGAAAGAGTGTCAGTCGCTTGAACCTGCACAGACATGGATGCTTAGCCCGAGCGCCCTAACGCCTGAATTAAGCCGCGCCGCGAAGCGGCGTCGGCTTGAATGAATTGTTAGGCACCACCGACGGGATGCCAGAACGAGATATCCGGCGGCCCCGCGAGGAAGGCGCCGGCGCTTTGGATGAAGGATTGAATGTGTGGTTGCTGCATATGCGGCCCAAGAAAAGTCTCTTGGCTTGGCCAGTACTCGATCAGTGTGAAGCGAGCCGGGTCGCTTGCGTCCTGGAGCATGGTGATGCCGCCGCAATCTGGCTCAATGGCCTGGACGGCAGCGATGAGAGTGCCAATCTCGCGCTTGGCTGTGTCCACACGCTCCGGAAGTGCACGATAGCTGACGATTACGACTGCTCCGCTCATACGCGCCCCGATTAGGTTGATGTGGTGCCTAACGCCAATTAGACCCCAAACCGGGGTGTAGCGCCGAATATGCTTGCGGACGGGAGGGGCGTCAATCAGGGTTTTCCTACAGGCACCAATGCTTTGGCCGGATGGTTTTCACGCGACTGTGGCCTGACAGTTTGGAATATCCGGCAAGGAGGCGGTTGTTATGGGATATGACCACATGCAGGCCGGCGTATCCGGCGTGCCGCCAGTGGATGCACGACCGAAGCTGTTGGACGAAGTTCGCGCACGGATGCGGCTCAAACACTACAGTTTGCGGACAGAGCAGGCCTACCTGTACTGGATTCGCCGGTATATCCACGCCAATGGCAAGCGCCATCCGCGCACGCTCGACGGCAAGGCAGTGGAAACCTTTCTGACGCGCTTGGCCACGGACGACCACGTTGCGCCAAGTACGCAGAATCAGGCGTTGTCGGCCATTCTTTTCCTGTATCGCGAGGTGTTGGCGCTCAAGCTGCCTTGGATGAAGGACGTGGTTCGCGCCAAGCGGGCGCCGAAGTTGCCGGTCGTGCTGTCCCGCGCGGAGGTCGAACGATTGCTCGAGCAGTTCTCCGGCCGCGACTGGCTGATGGCGGGCCTGCTCTACGGCAGCGGCCTGCGGCTGATGGAATGCCTGCGCCTGCGGATCAAGGACGTCGACTTCGCCCGCACCGAGATCACCATCCGGGACGGCAAGGGGGGCAAGGACCGGCGAACGGTATTGCCGGCGCGCTTGTCGTCGGCGTTGCGCCTGCAGGTCGATGCGGTGCGCACGCTGCACGCGGAAGAACTGTCGCGTGGCTTCGGCGAGGTGGCGCTGCCGCACGCCCTGGCGCGCAAGTATCCGGGGGCAACACGATCGCTCGACTGGCAGTACCTGTTTCCCGCGTCGCGTCGCAGCATTGATCCGCGCGACGGGCGCATCAAGCGCCATCATCTCGACGAGAACGTGCTGCAGCGCGCGGTCCATCGCGCCGCCAAGCGCGCCGGCATCGATAAACCCGTCACGCCGCACACGCTGCGCCACAGTTTCGCCACGCACCTGCTCGAGGCCGGCGCCGACATCCGCACGATCCAGGAGCTGCTCGGCCACAAGGACGTCGCCACCACGCAGATCTACACGCACGTGCTCAATCGCGGCGCGGGCGGGGTGCTCAGTCCGCTTGATCGCTGACTACGCCTCCGGCAGCGGCAGTCCGCGGAAGGCCTTGACCGTGCGCAGCACGAAGCTGGAGTTGACGTCGGCTACGCGCGCGTCGGCGAGCAGCTTGTCGAGCAGGAAGCGCGAGAAGTGCTCGAGGTCGGAGACGGCGACGTGCAGCAGGTAGTCCATATCGCCGGTGAGGGCGTGGCAGGCGATCACCTCGGGCCAGTCGTTGACGCGGGTGGCGAAGGCGGCCACCGATTCGGCGTCGTGCCGGGCCAGCTGGACGCGCACGAAGGCCTGCAGGCCGAGGCCAAGGCGGTCGCCGTCGAGTTCAGCGCGGTAGCCGGCGATGACGCCCTCGCGTTCGAGCCGCTGCACGCGGCGCAGGCAGGCGGAGGCGGACAGGTGCACGCGTTCGGCCAGCTCGGCGTTGGTCTGGCGGCCGGTGCGCTGGAGTTCGGCCAGGAGCAGGAGGTCGGTGCGGTCGAGGTCGGCTGCGGGCATATGTTGCGCAAATTTGGAATTAATCGAATGAATCTTGCGCTTTCAGACCTGCCTCTTGCAACTTTGCAAGCTTGTTGCGCGAATTGGAGGATATTCTGCAGTTTCGCGCCCCCCACTCCCCCACGCACGGGGGAGGAAGCGAAGGCGGGGCCCTTCCGGAGAACCGCCATGTCCGCCCAGCCGCAGCCGCGTCGCGTCGAGAACCTGCACACCGACAAGGGCAAGGTGCCCGTCTACGCCACCGGCATCGTCGAGCAGCCGTGGGACGGCTACACCACCGAGGACCACGCCACCTGGGCGACGCTGTTCGCGCGCCAGCGCGAGTTGCTCGTCGGCCGCGCCAGCGAAGCCTTCCTGCACGCGCAGGACGCGATGGGCATGACCCCGCACGCGATCCCGAAGTACGCCGAGCTCAACGCGGTGCTGGGCGCGGCCACCGGCTGGCAGCTGATCGGCGTCGAGGGCCTGCTGCCGGAACTCGATTTCTTCGACCACCTCGCCAACCGCCGCTTCCCGGTGACGTGGTGGATCCGCAAGCCGGAACAGATCGACTACATCGAGGAGCCGGACCTGTTCCACGACCTGTTCGGCCACGTGCCGCTGCTGATGAACCCGGTGTTCGCCGACTACATGCAGGCCTACGGCCGCGGCGGGGTGAAGGCGCATGCGGTCGGCGCCGAGGCGCTGCAGAACCTCACCCGGCTGTACTGGTACACGGTCGAGTTCGGCCTGATCCGCGAGCACGGGGCGCTGCGCATCTACGGCAGCGGCATCGTCTCGTCCAAGGGCGAGTCGATCCATGCGCTGGAGAGCGCGGCGCCCAACCGCATCGGTTTCGACCTGGAGCGGATCATGCGCACGCGCTACCGCATCGATACCTTCCAGAAGACCTACTTCGTGATCGACAGCTTCGAGCAGCTGATCGAGGCGACGCGGCCCGACTTCACCCCGATCTACGCGCGGCTGGCGGCGCAGGATTCGATTCCGGCCGGCGAGGTGCTCGATGGCGACCATGTCTTCCAGCGCGGCAGCGGCGAGGGCTGGGCGGGCGACGGCGACGTCTGAAGGCTCTCCCGCAAGTTGATACCGGGCGAATGTTCCGTCCGCAACGAACGCGGGCGGCAGCGGCGAAGATGCTAAAGTTGCGCGGTTTTCGCTGCGCTTTCCGGCAACGCCTTCCCCTCCCCTCCTTGCGACGACTGCTGCCGTGTCTTTTTTCGCGAACGTTGAACTGGTTCCCGGTGATCCCATCCTCGGCCTGACCGAGGCCTACAACGCCGATGCCCGCGCCACCAAGGTCAATCTCGGCGTCGGCATCTACTACGACGAGGACGGGCGCATCCCGGTGCTGCGCGCCGTCCAGCAGGTCGAGCGCCGGCTGGCCGAGGCCAGCAAGCCGCGCGGCTACCTGCCGATCGACGGCATGCCCGACTACACCCGCGCCACGCGCGAGCTGCTGTTCGGCCAGGATTCGCCGCTGATCAGCGAGGGCCGCGCCGCGACCACGCAGACCGTGGGCGGCAGCGGCGCGCTGCGCGTGGCCGCGGAGCTGCTGAAGAAGACGCTGCCGGCCGCGCGCATCGCGATCAGCAACCCGAGCTGGGAGAACCATCGCGCGGTGTTCGGCGCGGTCGGCTTCGAGGTGGTCGACTACACCTATTTCGACGCCGCGGCGCACGGGCTCGACTTCGACGGCATGCTCGCCGACCTGCGCAAGCTGGACGCCGGCACCGTGGTGCTGCTGCACGCCTGCTGCCACAACCCGACCGGCGCCGACCTGTCGCCGGCGCAGTGGGAGCAGGTGATCGCGCTGCTGCACGAGCGCGGGCTGTTCCCCTTCGTCGACATGGCCTACCAGGGCTTCGACCGGGGCATCGCCGAGGATGCGCTGGCGATCCGGCTGCTGGCCGCCTCGCCGATCCGCAACTTCGTGGTCGCCAGTTCGTATTCGAAGTCGTTCTCGCTCTACGGCGAGCGCGTCGGCGCGCTGACCGTGGTCAGCGACAACGCCGACGAGAGCAGGCGCGTGCAGTCGCAGGTCAAGCGGCTGATCCGCGCCAACTATTCCAGTCCGTCGACGCACGGCGCGGCGCTGGTGGCCGGGGTGCTGGGCGATCCGGCGCTGCGCGCGGAATGGGAAGCCGAACTCGGCCAGATGCGCACGCGCATCCACGCGCTGCGCAAGGGCCTGGTGGAGCAGCTCGCCGCCAACGGCGCGCCGCAGTACGACTTCATCCAGCGCCAGGCGGGGATGTTCTCGTACTCGGGCCTGTCGAAGGCGCAGGTCGAGCGCCTGCGCGAGGAATTCGGGATCTATGCCGTCGGCACCGGGCGCATCTGCGTGGCGGCGCTGAGCGCGAAGAACCTCGACTACGTGGCTAAGGCGGTGGCGGCGGTCAGCTGAGGCAGGCCTTCGGCCTGCGATGACCGGGGCGTGGCGCGCCCGCGCGGCGGCCCCGGCGCCTACTGCAGCACGTCCTTCCCCAGCCTGCGGTACAGCGTGCTGCGGCTGACGCCCAGGCGGCGCGCGGCGCGCGAGACGTTGCCGTCGCAGGCCTTCAGCGCGGCGCGCATCGCGGCCTCGGCCAGGGCGTCGAGGTCGGTGCCGGCGACGGGCATCGCGCCGGGCGCGGGCGCATCTCCGCCGTCGGCCGCGGGCGCCAGCCGCGCGCCGCGCGGCGCCTTCTGCAGGTAGCCGGGCAGGTCGCGTTCGGTCAGCGGCACGCCGGGTTCGCCGAGCGCGTCCATGGTGCGCAGGCACGAGACCAGCTGGCGCAGGTTGCCGGGCCAGTCGTAGCCGACCAGCCGCGCCATCGCGTCGTCGGCCAGCGTCTTGCCGCGGCCGATGCGCGCCCACAGTTCGGCGATCAGCGCTGGCAGGTCCGCGTGCTCGCGCAGGGCGTCCAGGTGCACGCCGTGGTGGGAGATGCGGTAGTAGAGGTCGGCGCGGAAGCGGCCTTCGCCGATCGCCTCCTCGAGGTCGCAGTGGGTCGCGCAGACCAGGGCGAAGTCCAGCTTCACCGGCTTGCCGCCGCCGAGCGGGGTGAGCTCGCGCTCCTGCAGCACGCGCAGCAGCCGCGGCTGCAGCGACAGCGGCATGTCGCCGATCTCGTCGAGGAACAGCACGCCGCCGTCGGCCTGCCGCATCAGGCCCGGGTTGCCCTGCTTGCGCGCGCCGGTGAAGGCGCCGTCCTCGTAGCCGAACAGCTCCGATTCGATCAGCGATTCGGGCAGCGCCGCGCAGTTGACCGCGACGAAGGGCTTGCCGGCGCGGCTGCCGCGGCGGTGCAGTTCGCGCGCGAAGACTTCCTTGCCGCTGCCGGTCTCGCCGTTGACGAGCACCGCCATGCCGGCGTCGAGCACGCGCAGCGCGCGCTGCAGTTCGGCGTCGAGCCTGCTGTCGAAGATCGGGCGCCCGGCGCTGTCGTGCCGGGCCGAGGCAGTGACCTGGATCGGCGCGCCGCCGCGCGCGCGGCGCGGCTTCTCGGGGGCGTCGACGTGGCCGGCCAGCATGTCGCCGCCGCGGGTCTGCAGCATGCCTTCGTCGTGCAGCCGCGAGACCGACTCGGCGAACAGAGACTCGTAGGACGCGCGGCCGAGTTCGCCGCGGTCGAGCCCGAACAGGTCGAGTCCGCTGCGGTTGGCGGCGACGAGCCGGCCGTCGCGGAACGCCAGCAGGCCCTCGCGCGCGGTGCCCAGCAGCGCCGGGTCGCGGTGCACGCGCAGCAGCTCGCAGTCGGGCAGTCCCTTCTCGAAGTAGCGGTGTTCGATGTTGGCGACCGCCAGCCGCACCAGGCCCATCGCGTGCGCGTGCGAGACGCTCGATTCGCCGGAGATGTCGAGCACGCCGACCAGCTGGCCGTAGGGTTCGAACACCGGCGCGGCCGAACAGCTGAGGATCCTGTGCGCCGGCAGGTAGTGCTCGCCGCCGCGCACCTCGACGCCCTGCTGCTCGTGGATCGCGGTGCCGATGGCGTTGGTGCCGACCTGCGATTCGTGCCAGCAGGCGCCGGGCATCAGCGCCACGCGCCCGGCCTTGTCGAGGAAGCCGAGGTTGCCCTCGGCGTCGAGGATCCAGCCGTCGGCGTCGGTGAGGATGACGATGCTGTCGGTCGACGCGGCCTCGTGCGAGAGCAGTTCGATCTCGGCGCGCGCCAGTCGCCACAGCTTCTCGTGGCGTTCGCGCATCTCGCGCAGGCGCCGCGCGTCCACCGGTTCGATCGACGGCTTGCGCACCGCATCGAGGCCGAGCTGCCGGCAGCGTCGCCACGACTGCAGGATGGTGCTCGGCACCTGGCCGACCGGGGCGCCGCCCCATTCGAAAAAGGCGCGCCTGGCCTGCGCCAGGTCTCCGTCGATTCTGCGGGCCATCGCGTCTCCTCCCCGCCGCGCTGCGACTGTCGCAATTTGCGACACCGCGCGCGGCGCCTGTCGCCATACACACCACAAGTTGTTCCGGCGCGCAAACACGGATCGTGCGGCACTGCAGCACGTTTTCGGCGACTTTCCAGGATTGGCGCGGGTTTGCGCCATGGCGCGGCGCAACATCGAACGTTGGCATCGCGCTTGCGCCGTTTTCCTGAACCCCACCCGGGCCACCCCAATCGGTACAGGAGACCAACGATGAACGCCGTCAGCGCAGCGCGACCGCAAGCCACCGACCCGCAGTCCATCTTCAAGAAGCGCTACGCCAACTACATCGGCGGCCAGTGGCTGGCGCCGAAGTCGGGCCAGTACTTCGAGAACATCACCCCGATCACCGGCAAGGCGTTCACCGAGGTGCCGCGCTCGAACGCGGCCGACATCGAGGCCGCGCTCGACGCCGCGCACGCGGCGAAGGACGCGTGGGGCAGGACCAGCACCACCGAACGCGCCAACGTCCTCAACCGCATCGCCGACCGCATCGAACAGAACCTCGAGCTGCTGGCGCACGCCGAGACCTGGGACAACGGCAAGCCGATCCGCGAGACGCTCAACGCCGACGTCCCGCTGTGCGTCGACCATTTCCGCTATTTCGCCGGCGCGATCCGCGCGCAGGAAGGCGGCATCTCCGAGATCGACCACGACACCATCGCCTACCACTTCCACGAGCCGCTGGGCGTGGTCGGGCAGATCATCCCGTGGAACTTCCCGCTGCTGATGGCGGTGTGGAAGCTCGCGCCCGCGCTCGCCGCCGGCAACTGCGTGGTGATGAAGCCGGCCGAGCAGACGCCGGCCTCGATCCTGGTGCTGCTGGAGGTCATCGGCGACCTGCTGCCGGCCGGCGTGCTCAACGTGGTCAACGGCTTCGGCCTGGAGGCCGGCAAGCCGCTGGCGAGCAGCCCGCGCATCGCCAAGATCGCGTTCACCGGCGAGACCACCACCGGCCGCCTGATCATGCAGTACGCCTCGCAGAACCTGATCCCGGTGACGCTGGAGCTGGGCGGCAAGTCCCCGAACATCTTCTTCGCCGACGTCATGGCCGAGGACGACGACTTCCTCGACAAGGCGGTGGAGGGCTTCGTGCTGTTCGCCTTCAACCAGGGTGAGGTCTGCACCTGCCCGTCGCGCGCGCTGGTGCAGGAATCGATCTACGACAGGTTCATGGAGAAGGTGCTGGCGCGCGTGGCCGCGATCAGGCAGGGCAACCCGCTCGACCCCAACACCATGCTCGGCGCGCAGGCCTCCAGCGAGCAGCTCGACAAGATCCTGTCCTACATCGACATCGGCAGGCAGGAAGGCGCGCAGGTGCTGGCCGGCGGCACCCGCAACACGCTCGAGGGCGAGCTGGCCGGCGGCTTCTACGTCGCGCCGACGGTGTTCAAGGGCCACAACCGGATGCGGATCTTCCAGGAGGAGATCTTCGGGCCGGTGGTGTCGGTGACCACGTTCAAGGACGAGGCCGAGGCGCTGGCGATCGCCAACGACACGCTCTACGGCCTTGGCGCCGGCGTGTGGAGCCGCGACGCCTCGCGCCTGTACCGCATGGGCCGCGCGATCCAGGCCGGCCGGGTGTGGACCAACTGCTACCACGCCTATCCCGCGCACGCGGCGTTCGGCGGCTACAAGCAGTCGGGCATCGGCCGCGAGAACCACCTCGACATGCTCAACCACTACCAGCAGACCAAGAACCTGCTGGTGAGCTACTCGCCCAAGGCCCTGGGCTTCTTCTGATCGCTTTGCGCGGCCCCGCGCGTCGTTCCTGCTTCTCCCCCCGACGCGCGGGCCGCGCCTTCTCGACCTGCACAACCGGAGTTCCGTTCCCATGCCAGCCTCTTCCGCAAGCAATACGCGCCTGCGCACCGCGGTGCTCGCGCTCGCGCTGCCGTTCGTTGCCGGCGCCGCCTGGTTCGCCGGCAGTGCCCGCGGCCACGGCGACACCGCGCCGCAGCCGGTCGACACCGGCACCCTGCCCAAGCTCGGCAGCGACGACTGGCTGTCGAGGAATCCGTTCCACGAAGGCGAGCACCACGACGAGGCGCTGGAAGTCGGCGCCCGCGGCTACAACGCCAACTGCGCGCGCTGCCACGGGCTGGAGGCGGTGTCGGGCGGCATCGCGCCCGACGTGCGCAAGCTCAACGCCGACTGCGGCGGCGACGAGGACTGCCTCGCCGACATGGACCAGTACTTCATCGACACCGCGCGCCACGGTCGCAGCCGCGACGGCCGCGTCTACATGCCGCCGTTCGAGGGAATCCTCAGCCAGGAGGCGATGTGGGCGATCCGCACCTACATCGATTCGCGGCCGCCGCCGGGGTGACATCGCGCGCAACCAACCACTGTCATTTCGAGCGCAGCGAGAAATCTGCACTACCGACATTCCGG
Organism: Luteimonas marina; assembly: GCF_007859325.1. Lineage (GTDB taxonomy): Bacteria > Pseudomonadota > Gammaproteobacteria > Xanthomonadales > Xanthomonadaceae > Luteimonas > Luteimonas marina. Next base: position 13,477 of record NZ_VOHK01000002.1, read on the forward strand.
GATCCCTCATTTCGTTCGGAATGACAAACAAGGCTTTGTGACAAACCGGCCTTTCCAGCAACGCAACCCACGCAACACGACACCAGCATCCCGGGGAGGGACCATGAAGACTGTTCTGCATTGCGCGATCGCGACCATCCTGGCCGGCGGACTGCTGTCCGCCGGCGCCCAGGCGACCCCCGTCTCCTGGGACGACATCGCCAACGACGACAAGACGCCCGGCGACGTGCTCAGCTACGGCTTCGGCCTGAAGGCGCAGCGCTTTTCGCCGCTCGACAGGATCAACACGAAGAACGTCGGCTCCCTGCAGCCGGTGTGGAGCTTCAGCTTCGGCGGCGAGAAGCAGCGCGGCCAGGAGGCGCAGGCGCTGGTGCACGACGGCAAGATCTACGTCACCGCCTCGTATTCGCGCCTGTTCGCGCTCGATGCCAGGACCGGCAAGCAACTGTGGAGCTACGAGCACCGCCTGCCCGACGACATCCGCCCCTGCTGCGACGTGGTCAACCGCGGCGCCGCGATCTACGGCAACAAGATCTACTTCGGCACGCTCGACGCGCGCGTGGTCGCGCTGGACAAGGACACCGGCAAGGTCGTGTGGAACAAGAAGTTCGGCGATCACAAGGTCGGCTACACCATGACCGGCGCGCCGACGCTGGTGAAGGAGAAGAACGGGCGCGTGCTGCTGATCCACGGCAGCTCGGGCGACGAGTTCGGCGTGCTCGGCTACCTGTTCGCGCGCGATCCCGAAACCGGTGACGAAGTCTGGGCGCGGCCGCTGGTCGAAGGCCACGTCGGCCGGCTCGACGGCAAGGACAGCACGCCCACCGGCGATCCGAAGGCGCCGTCATGGCCGGACGACCCCTCGCGCCCGACCGGCAAGTCCGAGTCCTGGAGCCAGGGCGGCGGCGCGCCGTGGCAGAGCGCGAGCTACGATCCGGAGACCAACACCATCGTCATCGGCGCCGGCAATCCCGCGCCGTGGAACGGCAACCTGCGCACGCCGCCCGGCGGCAACCAGCACGACTACGACAGCCTGTTCACCTCCGGCCAGGCCTACGTCGACGCCACCACCGGCGAGCTCAAGGGCTTCTACCAGCACACGCCCAACGACACCTGGGACTTCTCCGGCAACAACGAGATCGTGCTGTTCGACTTCAGGAAGGACGGCAAGACCATCAAGGCCGGCGCGCACGCCGACCGCAACGGCTTCTTCTTCGTCACCGACGTCGACAAGCTCGCCACCGGCGCCGGCTATCCGAACAAGCCGACCGCGCTGCTGGCCGCCTACCCCTTCGTCGACGGCATCACCTGGGCCAAGGGCTTCGACCTCAAGACCGGGCGCCCGATCGAGAACGCGGGCCAGCGCCCGGTGCAGCCGAAGGAAGGCGAGCAGAAGGGCCCGCAGATCTTCGTCTCGCCGCCGTTCCTGGGCGGCAAGAACTGGAACCCGATGAGCTACAGCCCCAGGACCGGCCTGTTCTACATCGCCGCCAACCACTGGGGCATGGACTACTGGGCCGAGCACCTGGCCTACAACCCCGGTTCGGCCTACCTGGGCATGGGCTTCCGCATCAAGCGCCTGCACGACGACCACGTCGGCATCCTGCGCGCGCTCGACCCGCAGACCGGCAGGATCGCGTGGGAGAAGAAGGAGGTCTACCCGCTGTGGTCGGGCACGCTGGCGACCGCGGGCGACCTCGTGGTCACCGGCACCTCGGACGGCTACGTCAAGATCTTCGACGCGAACAACGGCGACGAGCTGTGGAAGTTCCAGACCGGCAGCGGAATCATCTCGATCCCGATCACCTGGGAACTCGACGGCGAGCAGTACATCGGCCTGGCCTCGGGCTACGGCGGCGCAGTGCCGCTGTGGGGCGGCGACATGGCCGAGCTGACCAGGACCGTGACCCAGGGCGGTTCGTACTGGGTGTTCAAGCTGCCCAGGCGCTGATTGCGACCGCGGCACGGCGCCACGCGCGCCGTGCCGCCCCAACGGAGACCTCCGATGCCTGCCCTGCTCCGCACCGCCGGCCCGATGCTGGCGGTCATGGCCCTGCTCGCGTCCGCGCCGGCGACCGCGCTGACGCCCGACGCGCCCGAGCGCAAGCCGCTGCGCCAGTGCGAGCCTGCGCCCGGCGCCGACTGCTCGAACGCGGACCTGCGCTTCGTCGATCTCGTCGGCAGGGACCTGCACGACGCCGACTTCCGCGGCGCCGACCTCAGCCGCGCCGACCTGCGCGGCGCCAACCTCGTCGGGGCGGACTTCACTGACGCCATCGCGATCGGCGCGAACTTCTCGAAGTCCTACCTCGCCACCGCGAAGTTCATCCGCGCCGACCTGACCGGCGCGCTGATGGAGTCGGCGCGCATGAGCAAGTCCGACCTGTCCGGCGCGACGCTGGTCGGCACCAGCCTGTCCGGCGCCTGGGCGATCGGCTGCAACTTCAGCGGCGCCTCGCTGCGCAACGTCGACGCGCAGGAAACCAAGTTCAGCGCATCGACCTTCGACGGCGCGTCGATGCACGGCACCAAGATCCGTTTCGCGCTGTTCTCCGAGGTCGTGTTCGGCAGCTGCCAGGGCTGCCCGACCGACTGGTGAGCACAGCCTTCCATCGATCAAACCCGCGCGCAGACGCGGGACACCCTGCGCTACCCACTTTTCCGGGAGGAAGACCATGCATGCCACCATGACCGCGCCCGTGTGCGCGCGCCGGCGCCGTCTCGCGGCCCCGCTGTCCCTGCTCTGCCTGCTGTGCACGCCCGCCGCGCAGGCGGTCGAGTTCGAGGCCGGCGACTGGAAGATCGACGTCGGCGGCTTCATCAACGCCTACTACACCTACACCGACTGCGGCGACGAGCCCGTCGGCGGCCTCGCGCTCGCCGGCCAGGCGCTGGGCTGCGGCGGCCAGGACGCGCGCAGCACGATCGGCAACGGCCTGCTGCCGAACGCGCTGGTGACCAAGTTCTCGACCGAACAGTCCGGCTACGACATCGGCGGCACGATCGCGATCATGGCGCATACCGCCACCTCCAGCGCGATCGCGCCCAACAGCGGCGTCGACGTGCGCCAGGCCTTCTTCACCGTCGGCAACGCGGACATCGGCACGTTCAAGCTCGGCCGCGACTACGGCGTGTTCGGCGCGAACGCGATCCTCACCGACATGACCCTGCTCGGCGTCGGCGCGCCGATCCAGGCCACCCAGCGCGGCCGCGTCACGCTCGGCCACATCGGCGCCGGCTACAGCTACCTCGGCCACTACGGGCAGATGGCGTGGACCTCGCCGGCGTTCGGCGGCGGCAACGTTACCCTCGCGGTGATGAGCCCGGTCGACAACGGCGGCACGCACGATTCGGGCTCGGCGCCGCAGCTGCAGGCGCAGTACGCCTGGAGCGGCGAGGGCTTCAAGGTCTGGATCGGCGGCAAGCAGCAGAAGTTCGAGTCGACGATCGACGGCATGGACGACTTCACCATGTCCGGCGCGGAGCTCGGCGCCTCGCTCACCGCCGGCCGGTTCTCGGCGCTGGCCAACGTGCAGTCGGGCAAGGGCCTGGGCATCCTCTCCGATGGCGACCAGCTCGATACGAAGTCGAGCAACTGGCTGGTGCAGGGCACGTTCGCCGCGACCGAAAAGCTCAAGCTCGGCGCCAACTACGGCATCAGCAGGAACCGCGACGAAACACCGGCCACCGGCGGACTCGAATCCAACGCCAACGCCACCGTCGGCGGCTACTATCAGCTCACGCCCGGCGTGACCCTGGCGCTGGAGCTCGGGCAGACCCGCTCGGAGGCCTTCGACGGCACCACGGTGGAGATGAACGGCGCGTCGTTCGGCGGCATCATCTTCTTCTGACGCCCGCGGGTCTGCATCACCCGAGGAACTTCCTAACACCGGTCATTTCGGGCGTAGCGACAAGCGCGTTACAACCGCGAAGCGGGTCAATCCCTGCGCCCGATTTCCCCGGATTCTTCACTGCGTCCGGAATGACAAGTTCAGACTTTCAGGATGACCAGAGAACTTTCCAGCGTTTGCCCCAACGGAGATCCACCCATGATCCTGCGCATTGCCCTCGCCCTGCTGCTGTCCGCGGCCGCGCCGCTCGCGTTCGCCAAGACCTGCAGCGTCACCATCGAATCGAACGACGCGATGCAGTTCGACAAGAACGAGATCAAGATCGACGCGGCCTGCACCAAGGTCGAGCTCACGCTCAGGCACACCGGCAAGATGCCGGCCACGGCGATGGGCCACAACTGGGTGCTCGCGAAGACGTCCGACTTCCGGCCGGTGGCGATCGCCGGCGGCCGCGCCAGCGCCGCCGACGCCTACCTGCCCAAGGACGACGCGCGGGTGATCGCGCATACCGGGCTCATCGGCGGCGGCGAGTCGACCACGATCAGTTTCCCGACGGCCAGGCTGGACAAGGGCGGCGACTACACCTTCTTCTGTTCGTTCCCGGGCCACTGGAACGTCATGAAGGGCAAGCTGGTCTTCGGCTGATCGCACCATGGCCTTTTCGTCGCAGCGACGCAGCGCGGGCCCCTGGCCGTGGCTGGCCGTGTTCACCGCGTTCAGCGCATCGCCGGCCGCGGCCGAGGATGCGCTGGACGCGGTGACGCTGGACCGCGTCGAGGTCACCTCGGCGCGGCTGCAGCGCGTGGCGCCGTTCGACGTGCCGGCCTCGCTGAGCGCGATCGAGCTCGACGGCGGCGCCGCGGCGCCCGGCGTGAACGTGTCGGAGGCGCTGTCGGGCGTGCCGGGGCTGTCCGCGCGCGACCGCCAGAACTTCGCGCAGGACACGCAGCTGTCGATCCGAGGCTTCGGCGCGCGCTCGACCTTCGGCGTGCGCGGCCTGCGCCTGTACGCCGACGGCATTCCGGCGACGATGCCCGACGGGCAGGGCCAGGTCTCGCACTTCAGCCTCGCCGGCGCGCAGCGCATCGAGGTGCTGCGCGGGCCGTTCTCGGCGCTGCATGGCAACTCCTCCGGCGGCGTGGTGCAGATCCGGAGCGCCGACGGACAGGCGCCTGCGCGCGGGCACCTGCAGGCCAGCGCCGGGCGTGACGACAGCCGCGCGCTGTCGGCCAGCGTGCGCGGCGCCGGCGAGGTCTTCGGCTACGCGCTCGCGGCCAGTCGTTTCGACACCGACGGCTGGCGCGACCACGGCGCCGCGCGCCGCACCTCGTTCAACGCCAAGCTGCACGCCGGGCTGCCGCGCGAGGGCCGCGTGCAGCTGGTCGCCAACCATTTCGACGCGCCCGACGCGCAGGATCCGCTCGGCCTGACCCGGGCGCAGGTGCAGGAGAATCCCCGGCAGGCGACGTCGGTCGCAACCCAGTTCAACACGCGCAAGTCGGCGCGCCAGGACCAGCTCGGGCTGCGCGTCGAGCAGCCCTTCGGTGACGGCCATGCGCTCGAGGCGATGGCCTACGGCGGCCGGCGCGAGATCGAGCAGTTCCTCGCCCTGCCGGTCGCGGCGCAGGCGAACCCGCTCAATTCCGGCGGCGTGATCGACCTCGACAACGACTACGGCGGCGTCGACCTGCGCTGGCGCTGGACCGGCACGCTGGCGGGGCGTCCGCTGGAGGCCGCGTTCGGCGCCAACGCCGACCGCCAGCGCCAGCATCGCCGCGGCTACGAGAACTTCGTCGGCGACGCGCTGGGCGTGCGCGGCGCGCTGCGGCGCGACGAGCGCAACCGCGTCGACAACGTCGACCGCTACGCGCAGGCCTGGTGGCAGTTCGCGCAGCGCTGGTCGCTGCTCGCCGGCGCGCGCCACAGCGCGGTGCGCTTCCGCTCGGACGACGCCTACGTCACCGCCGCCAATCCCGACGACAGCGGCCGCGTCGACTACTCGGAGACCACGCCGGTGCTCGGCCTGTCGTTCGCGCCGGCGCGCGACTGGCGGCTCTACGCCTCGGCCGGCCGCGGCTTCGAGACGCCGACCTTCAACGAGCTCGGCTACCGCGCCGACGGCGGCGCCGGCCTCGCTTTCGACCTGGTGCCCGCCACCAGCCGCAACGTCGAACTCGGCGCGAAGTGGCGCAGCGCCAGCGGCGCGCGCATCGAGGCCGCGCTGTTCCGCGCCGACACCGACGACGAGCTCGCGGTCGCGCGCAACGTCGGCGGGCGCAGCAGCTACCGCAACGTCGGCCGCGCGCGGCGCGAGGGCGCGGAGCTGTTTGCGTCGCTGCCGTTCGGCGAGGCCTGGTCGCTCGAACTGGCGTGGACCTGGCTCGACGCGCATTTCCGCGACGGCTTCCCGATCTGCACCGGCGCCGGCTGCACCGATCCCTCGGTGCTGGTGGCGGCGGGCACGCGCATTCCGGGCACTTCGCGGCAGCAGGGCTGGGCGCGGCTGGCCTGGCAGCCGCGCGACTGGACGTTCGCGCTCGAGGCATCGGGCACGGCGGCCGTCAGCGTCAACGACACCGGCAGCGAACACGCGCCCGGTTACGCCATCGCCCACCTCGAGGCCGCGCGCAGCTGGCGCCGGGCGGGCGGCACGCTGCGCGCGTTCGCGCGCGTCGACAACCTGTTCGACCATGCCTACATCGGTTCGGTGATCGTCAACGAGGGCAACGGCCGCTACTACGAGCCGGCGCCCGGGCGCGGCCTGCTGCTGGGGCTGCGCTGGCAGTGGCAGGCGGCCGGGAGCGAATGATGATCACGCAGGAACAGGCGGCGCTCGACACGCGGCAGGTCAAGGCGACGCTGGCCGCGCTGCAGCTGATCGAGCGGCTGCGCGCGAAGCACGGGCCGGTGCTGTTCCACCAGTCGGGCGGCTGCTGCGACGGCTCTTCGCCGATGTGCTATCCGCAGGACGACTTCATCGTCGGCGACCGCGACGTGCGGCTGGGCGAGATCGGTGGCGCGCCGTTCTACATCAGCCCCTCGCAGTTCGAGTACTGGAAGCACACCCAGCTGATCATCGACGTGGTCGAGGGCCGCGGCGGCATGTTCTCGCTGGAGAACGGCGAGGGCCTGCGCTTCCTCGTGCGCTCGCGGCTGTTCAGCGACGCTGAGTACGCGCGGCTGCAGGCCGGGGGGCGGGTGTGATCCCACCGGTCCCCGGTCCCTGTAGGCGCCTTCAGCCATGATGTGTTTGATTCATGCTTGGCGGTTCGTGATCGGGATAGCTGGTGAGGAAGGGCATCGCGCCTGAAGGCGCCTACAGGGCCTGGCGGTGGTCCAGGATCGCTTCTCCCGCCCGCAGCGCGGCGGCCCGGTCCGGTTCCACCAGCGCCCGCGCCAGCCAGCTGGCGGCGACGCGCAGCTCCGGGACCGCGGTGATTTCCCAGAAGCGGCCGCGCAGCAGGGGCCCAAGGCAGTAGAGGCCGGGGACCGGCCGGCCCTGCGCGTCCACCACCTCCAGCGCGTCGGTGGTGTCGAGGCCGAGGTCGTGGCGGTCGGCGGCGACGATGCCCGATTCGCGCAGCTGCGCCAGCAGCGGATGGGTGGTGCGCGCAACGTCGGTGTTGAGCCCGGTGGCGCGCAGCAGCACGTCGTAGCGCTCGTGGCGGACGTGGGTCGCGCCGCGTTCGCGCAGCAGCACCGACACGCCGTTCTCGGCAATGCCGGCGCGGACCAGACGGCCGGCCAGGATCCGCAGCTGGCCCTGCGCGCGCATCGCGTCGATCTGTTCGGCGATCGCCGGGGCGATACGGTGCCGCGCGACTTCCCAGTACGAGCGCAGGTGGCGCAGGAACTGCCGCCGCCGCGGCTCGGACAGTCCCTGCCAGAACGCCTGGGTGTGCGGCCGCAGCGCATCGACCAGCGCGCGCCAGTCGACCACCGTCGACAGCGCGCGGATGCGGCGCAGCAGCCCGGGCAGGTCGTGCTCGGCCAGCGCCTGGCGGATGCCCGGCGGCAGGTCGGCCACCGGCAGCGGCTGCCCGGCGTGGCGCTGCGGCAGCAGGCCGTGCCGCGACAGCGCGTCGATCCGCCCGCGGTGCCCGCGCTGGCGCAGGGTCGCGGCGACGTCGGCCATGGTCAGCCCGGTGCCGACCACGAGGATGCGCGCGTCGGCATCGATGCGTTCGATCGCGCGCTCCTGCCACGGCCAGCCGATGTAGCGCGGATGCACGGCCAGGCGCGGACCGACGCCGGCCAGCGGCGGCGGCGGCAACGCGCCCACCGCCAGCACCACGCAATCGCTGACGATCGCGGCGCCGTCGTCGAGCTGCACGTGCAGCGCGCCGTCGAAGCGGTCGATCGCCACCGCCTCGCGCCGCACCTCGTGCACGCGCACGCCGTCGCCGGTGGCCAGCGCGTGCAGGCGGTCGCGCAGGTAGTCGCCGTAGAGCTGGCGCGGCAGGAAACCCGCGCGCCCGCGCTCGCCGAGCTTGAACCAGTCGGCGAAATCGTCGGGATCGTCGGGCGACAGGCCGAGGTCGCGCGCACGCACGTTCAGCACATGCTCGGGACGCGCATCGCCATAGGCGACGCCGCCGCCGTAGTTGCCGTCCACGCCGACCAGGCACACCGTCGTGCCCGCCGGCGCGCTGCGCTTGAGCGCCGCGGCGAGCGCGACGCCGCTGAAGCCCGCGCCGATGATGGTGATCCGCATCGTTCGTCCTCCTTCCGGTCCCGGGCCCTTGTGTACGACAGGGATCGCCGCGGCGGGTAAAGCGGACGTTATCCGCGCAGGCGCATTGGTTGGCTGCACATGCCGAATCGGAATGTCGGCCGACGCGGGACTGTCGCATTGGCCGGGCGCGGTCCGCCCGGATGGGCGGCCGGGGCCGGCGGGACGAAGGCCGGCGCTCGCACACACTGTCATTTCGACCGCAGGGAGAGAACTCCCTGCCCGGCGTCGGGAACCGCGGACAAGGCGATGGAGCGGGATTTCTCCCTGCGGTCGAAATGACAGTTCTTCGGGGACGTGCACGACGACCACCCGGACGCGGGCGATAGAATCCACCGATGCCCGGCGCCGACTTCATCGAGGTCTATCCCGCAGCGCTAGACGCGCAAGCCTGCGCCGCGATCGTTGAACGCCTGCGCGCCAGCGACGTCCTGCAGCCGGGCCAGGTCGGCGGCGGCGTGTACCCGGAGCTCAAGCGCAGCCGCGACCTGTCGCTCGACGGCCGGCCCGAATGGGCCGACGTGGCGCAGGCGCTCAACGTCGCGGTCTACGGCGGGCTGCTCGCCTACCTGCGCAAGTATCCGCAGGCGCTGGTCGCGCCGCTGATGCTGCAGCAGCCGGGCGAGGACGGCCGCCTGCGCCGGCTGTCGGCGGACGACATCGCCGCGCTCGACGACCAGGGCCTCGGCCGGCTCGCCCACGCCTGCCTGCGCCCGGGCGCGATCAACCTGCAGTGGTACCGCGCCGGCGAAGGCGGCTATCCCTACTGGCACTGCGAGCTGTATCCGCGCGGCGCGGACGCCGAGACGCTGCACCGCCACCTGCTGTGGACGCTCTACCTCAACGACGGCTTCGCCGCGGGCGAGACCGAGTTCCTGTTCCAGCAGCGCAAGGTCGCGCCGCGCGCCGGCGACCTGCTGATCGCGCCGACCGCGTTCACCCACACCCATCGCGGCAACCGCCCCGAGGGCGGCGACAAGTTCATCGCGACCAGCTGGATCCTGTTCCAGCGCGCCGAGGTCCTGTACGGGGCGACGCAATAGGTCCGTCGTGCGCGCTCGCGCGCCAGGCTCAGCCGGCGACGCGCGGCTGGTTGAGCACCAGCCAGTACAGCCCGATCTGCTTGACCACGCCGACGAACTGCTCGAACTCCACCGGCTTGCGGATGTAGCTGTTCACGCCGAGCGCGTAGGTGGCCTCGACGTCGAAGGGTTCGTCGCTGGTGGTCAGCACCACCACCGGCAGCGCGCGGGTGCGCGCGTCGCCGCGGATCGCCTGCAGCACCTCGCGGCCGTCGAGCTTGGGCAGGTTGAGGTCGAGCAGCACGATCGCCGGCAACTGCTTCACGTCGCGGTCGGCGTATTCCCCGCGCGCGAACAGGTAGTCCAGCGCGGCGGCGCCGTCGCTCACGACCACCAGCTGGCGATCGATGCCGGCCTCGGTGAACGCGATGCGGGTCAGTTCCGCGTCGTCCGGGTTGTCTTCGATCAGCAGGATGTCGCTCTGGTTCATGGCATTGGGTTCAAGGCGTGTGCGCGGCCGCAGCCGGCAGTTCGACGAAGAAGGTGCTGCCCTCGCCCGGCTGCGAATGCGCGTGCATCGCGCCGCCGTGGCGTATCGCGATCTGCTGCGCGATCGCGAGGCCGAGTCCATTGCCACTGCCCTGCTCCGCGCCGTGCAGGCGCTGGAACGGGAGGAACAGCTTGTCAGCATAGCGCATGTCGAAACCGCGGCCGTGGTCGCGGATCGACAGCCGCAGGCGGTCGCCGGCGATCTCGCCCGCGACCGTGATCTCGACCCGCTCGCGCTGCGCCGAGAACTTCCAGGCGTTGTCGAACAGCTTGTGCAGCAGGCTCTTGAGCCAGTGTTCGTCGCCCATGGCGTACAGGTCCGGCGCCACCTCGACCACGGCCGCGCGCGCGGGATCGGCGTCGCGCAGCTCGGCCGCGACCCAGTCGCACAGCAGGCTGATGTCGACCACCTCCTCGCGCAACGGTTGCCGCGCCGCGCGCAGTAGCTCCAGCAGCCCGTCGATCAGGCGCTCGGCCCGCGCCGCGGCCGCGCGGATGCGCCCCAGGTCGGACCTGCCCTCGTCGCCGCCGACCGCACCGGATTCGTCGAGCTTGGTGGCGAAACCGGCGATGCTGCGCAGCGGCGCGCGCAGGTCGTGGGAGATGCCGTAGGCGAGATGGTCCTGCAGGCGCGCGGTGGCGTCCTCGCTGCGACGCTGGACCAGCGCTTCGCGGTGGTCCTCGAGCTGCAGCAGGATCGCGCCATTGTGATCGCCCAGCGGCGCGAGCGTGAGCTTCCACGCACGATCGCCGTCATCCGCGCCCGTCGCCTCGAACGCCTGCCGGGCCTCGCGCGGCGCGGCGGTCGCGGATGCGATCCGCTGCGCGGACGCGGCATCGAACAACGCTTCGTGCGCGCGCGTGCCGACCAGGGCCTCGGCCGGGCGCTGCAGCAGCCGGCACAGCGACGCATTGACCGCCAGCCAGTCGCCCTGCGCGGACAGCACGGCCATGCCCGCTTCCGCGTGCGCGAACGCGTCCCGGTACAGGCGGGCTTCAACCTCCATGGTCGATCACGATGACGCGGCACCCCCGTTCATGGACGCAAGTCTACGGAAGTACGGTGTCGAGAGCCGGTGCAGGCCATGTGAAAGCCGCCGGCGCGCGGCCCGTGCAAGCACGGTTCAGAACAGCTCGCCCTGTCCGCCCGGCGCGACCGGTGCGCGGAAGCGCGTGGTGTCGAGCGGCGGCAGCCGGCCCAGGCCCAGCCGGCGCCGGGCCTTGGCGAAACGCGCGGCGATCAGCTCGGCGAACGGGCCTTCGCCGCGCATCCGCGTGCCGAAGCGGCTGTCGTAGTCACGGCCGCCACGCATCTGCCGGACCAGGCTCATCACGTGCGCGGCGCGTTCGGGATGATGCAGCTGCAACCATTCCCGCCAGAGGTCCTTGAGTTCGTGCGGCAGGCGCAGCAGCGCATGGCCCGCGGCGCGCGCGCCGGCCGCGTGCGCGGCTTCGAGGATCGCCTCGATCTCGTGGTCGTTGATCGCCGGGATCACCGGCGCCAGCATCACCCCGACCGGCACGCCGGCGTCGGCCAGCGCGCGCATCGCCCGCAGCCGTGCATGCGGTGCCGAGGCGCGCGGCTCCATCCGCGCCGACAGCCGGTTGTCGAGCGTGGTCACCGAGAAGTACACGCTGGCCAGCCGCTGCGCGGCCAGCGGCGCGAGCAGGTCGAGGTCGCGCGTGACCAGCGCGTTCTTGGTGATCAGGCTGAAGGGGTGCCGGCATTCGGCCATCACCTCGATCAGCGCGCGCGTGATCCGGTAGCGCCGTTCGATCGGCTGGTAGGCGTCGGTGTTGATGCCCAGCGCGATCGGCGCGCAGCGGTAGCCCTTGCGCGATAACTCGTCGCGCAGGCGCTGCGCGGCATTGGTCTTGGCGAACAGGCAGGTCTCGAAATCCAGTCCCGGCGAGAGGTTCAGGTAGGCGTGCGAGGGCCGCGCGAAGCAGTACACGCAGCCGTGCTCGCAGCCGCGGTAGGGATTCACCGACTGGCTGAAGCCGATGTCGGGCGAGTCGTTGCGGCTGACGATGCTGCGCGCATGCTCCTCGTGCACGCGGGTGTCCGGATGCGGCGCGGGATCGGTGTCGTCGCCCGGCTGCAGCGAATCCCAGCCGTCGTCGTCGGCGTGCGCGGTGGTGACCTCGTAGCGGCCCGGTAGGTACGAGGCCGCGCCGCGGCCCTTGATCGGCGCGGTGGCGCGGGGAAGCGCTTTCGTCGTCATCCGCATCCGATTAGCCTAGGCACGGCGCGTCGCAGTCCCCGCGACGACGGAGGGGCGTGGCGATGCTCGACGTGCTGCACCGCGGCTGGGAGGCGCTGGCGTCGATCCCGCACCTCGGGCTCTACCTGACCTTCGGCTGGGCGCTGTACCTGCTGCTGCTCGGCGGCTGGATCGTGCTGCAGAAGCGCGAGCCGGTGGCGACGCTGAGCTGGCTGCTGGGCCTGGCGCTGCTGCCCTACCTCGGCTTCCTGATCTACCACGTGTTCGGCCCGCAGCGGATCCACCGCCAGCGGCTGCGCCGGGCGCGCGTGCGCGGCGACATGACGCCGCAGGCGCTGGCCGAGGACGAGGAGGTCGCCGAACTCGGGCGCATGGCGCGCGCCGCGACCGGCCTGCCGATGACCACGGCCAGCGACGTGCGCCTGCTGGTGGACGGCGCCGCGAAGTACGAGGCGCTGGTCGAGGACATCCGCACCGCGCGCGAGCACGTCCACCTCGAGTACTACATCTGGCATCCCGACCGCAGCGGCGCCGCGCTGCGCGACGCCCTGGTCGAACGCGCGCGCGCCGGCGTGAAGGTGCGGCTGCTGCTGGATGCGCTGGGCGCGGCCAAGGCCAGCCGCTTCTTCGACGACCTGGTCGCGGCCGGCGGCGAACTGGCCTGGTTCCATCCGACCCGGTTCGGCCGCATCTGGACGCGGCCGTGGACCAACCTGCGCACCCACCGCAAGATCGTGGTGATCGATGGCCGCGTCGGCTACACCGGCGGCATGAACGTCACCGACGACCAGAACGAGCGCTGCAACGACGACGCCTACCGCGATCTGCACCTGCGCCTGGAGGGCAACGTGGTGCGCGCGCTGCAGCAGGTCTTCGTCGAGGACTGGGCCTACGCCACCGGCGAGCGCGGGTTCATCGGCGAGGTGGTCCGGCAGACGCCGCGGCTGCCGCCGGGCAGGACCTGTGCGCAGGTGATCACGTCGGGCCCGGATTCGCCCTGGGAAACCATCCACCGCGCCCACGTCGGCGCGATCCACGCCGCGAAACAGCGGGTGTGGATGACCACGCCCTATTTCGTGCCCGGCGAGGCGGCGATGATGTCGCTGACCTCGGCCGCGCTGGCCGGGCTCGACGTGCGCCTGCTGGTGCCGCGCAACAGCGATTCGAAGCTGGTCACGCTGGCCGCGCGCTCGTACTTCGGCCCGCTGCTGGTGGCCGGGGTGAAGATCTACGAGTACGGGCCGCGCATGCTGCACACCAAGTCGCTGCTGGTCGACGACAGCATGGTGCTGATCGGCAGCGCCAACTTCGACCACCGCAGTTTCCGCCTCAACTTCGAGGTGTCGGTGCTGTTCGACGACGCCGCGCTCGGGGCGCAGCTGGCGCAGCTGATCGAGGGCGAGCTGGCGCATGCGCCGCGGGTCCGGCAGGGACGCAAGCGCGGGTTGCTGCGCGCGCGCCTGCCCGAAGCGCTGGCGCGGCTGATGTCGCCGCTGCTGTAGGGGCCGGGGGCCGAGGTGTCATCCCGAATGCAGTGAGGGATCTGCTTCCAGCCCCGGCAAGACAGGGTTCCCCGCAAGCCCCGGCGCGCAGTCGAAGGACATGGGGATGACGAGCGATTGTGGTTCCCGAGTCCCGACGCCCCCGCGACCGGCGGCGCGCGCGGCCGCCCGAGCGGCATGCGCCGCCGGTGGTTGCGGGTAGACTTGGCCGCATTCCACGCAGCGGAGCCTGCCCATGCCCTGGTTGTTCCTGTTGCTCGCGGTCGCGGCACTGGCGATCGCCTTCATGGCCTCGTCGATGGCAGTGGTGGTGCTCAGCCTGCTGGCGGCGCTGGCGCTGCTGGGGCTCTGGATCCTCGGGCTGCTGGCGCAGCGGATCGGCAACCAGAGCCGCGACGACAGCCAGATGCTCGACCCGCGCGAACTGCAGCGCCTGCGCGAGCTGGCCGAGGCGCGTCGCGCCGCCGCGGCCCCCGCGCCGGCGGCGGACGAACCGCGCGCGCCATGAGCCGGGCGGCCGTGCCCGGCGCCGGCGCATGAGCTGCCGGCTCAGCGTCAACCTCAACAAGATCGCGGTGCTGCGCAATTCGCGCGGCGGCGGCGAGCCCGACCTGCTGCGCGCCGCGCGCACCTGCCTCGACGCCGGTGCCCACGGCATCACCGTGCACCCGCGGCCGGACGCGCGGCACACCCGCCACGACGACGTGCTGGCGCTGGCCGAGCTCGCCCGCGGGTCCGGCGTCGAGTTCAACCTCGAGGGCAATCCCTTCGCACCCGCCCGGGAGGGCTACGCCGGCTTCCTGCGCCTGTGCGAACTGGCGCGCCCGGCGCAGGCGACCCTGGTGCCGGACAGCGACGCCCAGCTCACGTCCGACCACGGCTTCGACTTCGCCCGCGACGGACAGGCGCTGCGGCCGCTGGTCGCGCGGCTCAAGGCGCTCGGCTGCCGCGTGAGCCTGTTCGCCGATGCCGGCGCCGACGTGGCGCAGGCCGCGGCCATCGGTGCGGACCGCATCGAGCTGTATACCGGTCCCTATGCCGAGGCCTTCGCCGCGGGCCGCGCCGCCGACGCCCTGCCCGCCTTCGTCGTCACCGCGCAGGCGGCACGCGACGCGGGACTGGCGATCAACGCCGGGCACGACCTCAGCCAGGCCAACCTCGGCGCCTTCCTCGATGCGGTGCCCGGGGTGGAGGAGGTCTCGATCGGGCACGCGCTGGTCGGCGAGGCGCTGTACGAGGGGCTTGCAGCCACGGTGGCGCGGTATCTGGCGATCCTGGCGCGGCGGTAGCCGCGGATTCGGGACAACATCTGAGCGACGCCGGTTGTCCCGGTCTCCCCGGCCGGGAGACCGGCGCCCGGACGGTTCGCCGGCAGCCGGACGCCTACTTGCGGACGAAGCCGATGTTGTCCAGCCCGGCGTTCCTCGCCGCGGCGAGGACCTTCGCTACCGCCTGGTAGTCGCAGTCGCCGCTGGCGTCGATCTTCAGCAGCGGCTGCCCGCCGGCGGAGGCGCTCGCCGCCGTGCGCATCAGCGCCGGCAGGGCCGCGCCGTCGGTCGCGCTGCCGTTCCAGAACACCTGGCCCGAGGCGTCGATCGACAGGTCGATCGGATCGGGCGGGTTGACCGGCTTGATCGGTGCGGTCTGCGGCAGGTCGACGTCGATCTGGTGCGACAGCGCCGGCGCGGTGACCATGAAGATGATCAGCAGCACCAGCAGCACGTCGCACAGCGGGATGATGTTGATCTCGGACATCGCGGGCGAGCCGCGGTCGGGCGGGTTGCGCAACGCCATGACGCACCTCCTGCTCGGGTGGACACGGCTCGACGCTACGCCGGTCGCGGCGCGCGGGCAAGTGCGACGAAGGTCGGGGGTCGACGAATTTCTGTTGCCCGTGTTCCTGTCATTTCGACCGCAGGGAGAAATCTCCTTCCCACGCGCCACGGGAGATTTCTCCCTGCGGTCGAAATGACAGGCTTTCCGGGGTTCCTCTTCGACAGGTGTTCTTCCGGCCTCCCACCGCTGCGCGGAACAAAAAAACGCCGCCCGGAAGGGCGGCGTTGAAAGGTGTTGCGGTAAGCGGTCGGCGCGCTGCAGGCGGCACCGGCCGGTCGTGCCTTACTTCTTGACGAAACCGATCTTCTGCATGTGCGCGTTCTTGGCCGAGGCCAGGACCTTGGCCAGCACGCCGTACTCGGCGTCCTCGCTCATGTCGATCTCCAGCGTGGGCTGGTTGGTCGCGTCGCGCTGGACCTCGGCGTCCATCATCTGGCGCAGAGCCGAGACCGGCGTCGGGCTGTCGTTCCAGTAGATCGTGCCGCCCGCGTCGATGCGCAGCCGGATCGGCTCCGGCGGTTCGACCGGGTTCTGCGGCGGGTTGAGCGAGCGCTGCGGCAGGTCGATGTCGATCGGATAGGACACCTGCGGCGCCGTGACCATGAAGATGATCAGCAGCACCAGCATGATGTCGCACAGCGGAATGATGTTGATGTCGGCCATCGGCGCGCCATCGCCACCACCGGATGAAAAAGCCATCGTGCGTTCTCCCGATCAGTTCTTTTCGCGGGCCGAGACGAAGCCCACCTTGCGCATGCCCTTGGCCTGCGCGAGGTTGACCACCTCGTTGACGATCCGGTACGGCGTGGTCGCATCGCCACGCACGTTGACCGGTGGTTGCGGCGTCTTCTGCGCTTCCACCGCCAGCGTGCTGTCGAGCAGGTCCATCGTGACCGGCTGGTCGTTGAGGTAGAGGGTGCCGTTCGACGTGATCGCGACCGTCAGTGGCGGCGCCGGCGGCGCCGTGTCCGGACGTTCGTCGAGGTTCGCCTGCGGCAGGTCGACCTTGACCTTGTGCGCCATCAGCGGTGCCGTGACCATGAAGATGATCAGCAGCACCAGCATCACGTCGACCAGCGGCACGATGTTGATCGTGGCGTTGACCTTGTCGTGACCGTCACCGCCGCCTGAACTGAAGGCCATGTCGAATCTCCGTCAGTCTGCTGCGGACGCTCAGCGACCCGCGTCGCCGACGCGGGCGCCGGTGGCGAAGAAGTCGTGCAGGTCGTGCGCGAAGGTGTCGAGCTTGTTGTTCGTGCTGCGGTTCAGGCGCACGAAGAAGTTGTAGCCCAGCACCGCCGGGATCGCGACCGCCAGACCGATGGCCGTCATGATCAGCGCCTCGCCCACGGGGCCCGCGACCGCGCCGATGTCGGCCTGGCCGGTGGCACCGATGCGGATCAGCGCGTTGTAGATGCCCCACACCGTGCCGAGCAGGCCGACGAACGGCGCGGTCGCACCGACGGTGGCGAGCACGGTCAGGCCGGCTTCCAGGCCCAGCGACTCGCGGGTCACCGCCTGGCGCAGCGCGCGGTCGACGAACTCGGAGCGGCTCAGCGACTCGGCCAGGCGCGAACCATCGTGGCGCTGGTGGTGGGCGGCGGCCTGGGCGGCGTCGAGCGCGACCTTCGAGAAGGGTTCGCTGCGCGGCTGCTCTTCCATGAAGCGGATCGCATCCTGCGCGTTCGGGGTTTCCCAGAACGTCGCGATCACGCGGTCCGAGCTGCCCTTGAGCCGGATGTTCTTGATGAAGTTGTAGATGATCCAGTAGATCGAGAGCACCGACATGATGATCAGCACGATGAACACGATCCAGTTCACCACTGTCATGTGTTCGATCAGGTTCGCGAAGCCCATCTGGGTCAGTGCCTGAGCGTTGTTGCCTCCGGTCACTGGGGCGGCGGTGGTTTCCTGCAGCATGACGCTTACCTTCTAGATGTTGTTGAGTGTAGGAGTGGAACGGGTGCAGCGGTTGGAAATGGTGTCGCGCGGCGGTCAGCCGCCGAGCCTGAAGTCGACGGGCACGCGCACGCGCCCGGCGGCCGGCTGGCCGTTGACGACCGACGGCCTGAAGCTCCAGCGGCGGGCGGCCTGCATCGCGGCGCGGTCGAGGTCGCGGTTGCGGCTGGACTTCTCGACCGAGACGTTGGTGACGTTGCCGTTGGCGTCGACGTCGATGACCAGGACCACCGTGCCCTCGATGCCGGCGCGCTGCGCGGCGGGCGGGTACTGCGGCGGGTTCATGTTCTTCGAGGAGATGTCGACGCTGGCGCCGATGTCCGGCTGCGCGGCGGGCGGCGCCGGCGGCGCCGGCGGCGGCGCGGGCGTGTCGACCGGCGACGGCTCGTCGAACACTACCGGCGGCTCCTCGGGCGGCGGCGGCAGCGGCGTCGGCTGCGGCGGCACGAGCTCCTTGATCGGGGTCGGCTTCGGCGGCTCCGGCGGCGGCGGCGGAGGGGGCGGCGGCGGCGGCGGCGGTTCGATGATCACCACGCGGGTGGCGTCATCGTCCTGCTGTTCGGCCTGGGGTGGCGTGGCGGGAGCGAGCAGCAGCAGCAAAGCCGCGGCATGGATGGCCACCACCAGGGTGAATCCTGCGATTCGCGCCCAGTCCAGACCTTCGTCTTCGTCTTTCCTGTCGGTGGTCGGCAAGCGTTCGGTCATGCGTTGAGCTCAAGTCTGGCCGAACGCCGAGGCGTCCGGGGTCGTGTCATGCCGTCGCCGGTTTTCGGCGACGGGAACTTCCAAGCTTATACCAATCCGCCGGCGCGATACCAACCGGTTTCCTTCCTGACTAGGATCAATTGGTCCGGGCCAGGATCTTCCTTGCCTCGTCGGGGGCGTTGAGGCCCTTGTCGAGCGCCTGCTGGGCGGCCTGCTTGGCCTCCGGGAGGCGACCTTCATTGGACAGCAGCTTGGCCAGGTTGAGCCAGGTCTCGCCGCTGGGGGCGAGGGGCGCCGCCTTGCGGTAAGCCTCGATCGCCGGCTCCACCTGCGACGGCTCGCCGAAGTAGTAGGCCTGCGCCAGCGCCACGTAGGTCTGGTAGTCGGGCTTGAGGATGTTCTTCTCCAGACCGTCGTTGATGACCTCGATGGCCTTGGACTGCCCGTCGTCGGAGTTGAGGTAGGCGACCATCAGGTTGCGGTACTCGCGATCCTCGGTCAGCTCGTTCCGCGCGCGCAGCTTCTCGTAGACCGCGGCGGCCTTGTCGTACTGGTCGGTCTGCAGGTAGGTCGCCGCCAGGTTGATCTGGGAGCGCTTGTCGTCCGGCGTGCGCGCCGCGATCTGCTCGGCGAGCTTCGCCGCCTCCCCGCCCTGGTCGGACTGGGCGTAGGACGCCATCAGCAGCTGCTGCCACTCCGGCTTCGCATCGGGGCCGTCGACCAGCGGCTTGAGCAGGGCGATGGCTTCGGGATAGCGCTCCAGGCGATACAGGATGTTGCCCTTCAGCGCGATGTGGCCCGGGTCCTGCGAGCCGGTTTCCGACAGCAGGCGATCCACGGTCTCCAGCGCCTGCGCGTGCTGGTCTTCCTGCGCCTGCAGCTGGGCGATGATGAACATGATCTCGTAGTGCTCGTTGTTGCCGAGGCTGTCGTACTGCAGCGCGCGCTGCAGGGTCTCGATCGCCCCGGCGGGGTCCTCGGCGATCTGCATCGAGCCGAGCAGGCGGCTGGCCATCGCCCGGTCGTAGTCGTTGGCCTTCTCGTCGCCGACGATCTCGCCGGCCTGCGCCTGCACCTGCGCCAGCTCGCCGTCCTCGTAGGCCTTGAACAGCTTCTGCAGCTTCGGCGTCATCGCCCGCGACGCCTTGGCCTCGGGCGCCTTGCGGGTCGCGTTGGGGTAGCGGTCGGCGTTGGCGGCCTCGGCCTTGCCCTTCTTGCCGCGCTCGCTGCGGCGCTCCTCCGCGCGTGTCTTGTTGTCTTCGTCCTGCGCCAGCGCGGGGGCGATCGTCGCCAGCGTCAGGCCGGTGGCCAGCATCGCGGTCAGCAGGCGGGCGGGTAGCGTCGTCTTGGGCATGGATCTCACCTTGTTTCGTGCGCCGGCGGCGCCGGGGTTGAAATGGGACGGGACGGGAAAGCGCCTGCGCTCAGCCGCAGGCCGGCCGGCGGCCGGCGGCGCGCGCCTGTTCATAGGTCGGGACCAGGGTGTTGGCGCGCGCCTGCAGCTCCGAGATGCGGCTCTGCGGGTCCGGGTGGGTGGACAGCCACTGCGGCGGGCGGCTGCCGCCGGCGGCAATCATGTTCTGCCACAGCGCGACCGCGGCGCGCGGGTCGAAGCCGGCCTGCGCCATCATGCGCTGGCCGACGACATCGGCCTCGCTCTCCTGCGCG
Organism: Luteimonas marina; assembly: GCF_007859325.1. Classification (GTDB taxonomy): domain Bacteria; phylum Pseudomonadota; class Gammaproteobacteria; order Xanthomonadales; family Xanthomonadaceae; genus Luteimonas; species Luteimonas marina. The sequence goes on from NZ_VOHK01000002.1 coordinate 33,526, forward strand.
CGCGAGCCCGGCAGCAGGAAGCCGGTCTGCGCCAGCATGCTGCCGCCCTGGGTGGCCAGCTGGCCGTAGTCGCCGGCGAGCGCGCCGAGCAGCTGCACCGCGCCCGCCGCGCCCATCTGCCGGGTGATGCGTTCGTCGTGGTGGCGTTCGATGACGTGGCCGATCTCGTGGCCGATCACCGCCGCGAGCTGGTCCTGGGTCCTGGCCACGCCGAAGATGCCGGTGTTGACGCCGACCTTGCCGCCGGGCAGCGCGTAGGCGTTGGGCTCGTTCTCGGCGAACACCGCCGACTCCCAGGCCACGCGCTGCTGGTCGGCCGGCAGCTGCTTCACCAGGGCGTTGACCACGCAGCGCACGTAGGCGTTCTGGCGGGCGTCGGTGCTCAGCGGGCCCTTCTGCTTGGCCTCGGTGAAGGCCTGCGCGCCGAGCTGGTTGAGCTGGTCCTGCGACACCGCGCCGACGTACTGGCGGCGGCCGGTCGACGAGGTCGTCGTCGCGCACGCCGCGAGCAGCGCGGCGATGACCAGCAGTGCGATGGTGTGCCTCATGTGCCTCCGGGGCCGGTGTCCTCTTCGCCACGAGTGTGGCGGCGGACATCTTAATTTTTCGTCAACTTGTGCACTGCGATCGCGGACGGTGCGGCGCGACGACCGGCGGCGTTGCCGATTGTGTCCGTCGCGTGACAATCGTCCGCGGAACGCGCCGCGGACGACGCTAGATGTCGAGGTTGGCCACCTTCAGCGCGTTATCCTCGATGAACTCGCGGCGCGGTTCGACCACGTCACCCATCAGGGTGCTGAAGATCTGGTCGGCGGCGACCGCGTCCTCGATCCGCACCTGCAGCAGGCGCCGCGTCTCCGGGTTCACGGTGGTGTCCCAGAGCTGCTCGGGGTTCATTTCGCCCAGGCCCTTGAAGCGCTGGATCTGGCGGCCCTTCTTCGCCTCCTCCAGCAGCCAGGCCTGCGCCTGGGCGAAACTGGCGACCGGCTGGGCGCGGTTGCCGCGCAGGATCTGCGCGCCCTCGCGCACGAGGCCGTGCAGCAGCGCGGCGGCCTCGCGCAGCGCGCGCAGTTCACCGCCCTCGAACGCCGACAGCGGCAGCACCTGGGTCGCTTCCACGCCCATGTGGCGGCGGCGCGCGAGCAGGGCCGCGGGCCGGTCGTCGGTCGCCGGCTGCCATTCCAGCGCGTAGCGCGGGCGGCCGAGACCCTCGTGGTTGAGGCGCTTTTCCAGCGCCTCGAGCTCGTGGCGCTCGTCGGTGTTGGCGCTGAGGGTTTCCGGCTCCAGCGGCGTGAAGTCGATCAGCGCCTCGAGCAGCTGCGGGTCGTAGCGGTGCGCGTTGCGCGCGATCGCCTCGCGCGCGCCGGCGTAGGCGAGCAGCAGCTTCTCCAGCGCCGCGCCCTCGATCGGCGGTTCGCCGCTCGCCGGCACCAGCGCCGCGCCCTCGACCGCGTTGCCGGCGAGGTAGGCGTCGAGCGCCGCGTCGTCCTTCAGGTACAGCTCGGTCTTGCCCTGCTTGATCTTGTACAGCGGCGGCAGGCCGATGTAGACGTGGCCGCGCTCGAGCAGCTCGGGCATCTGCCGGTAGAAGAAGGTCAGCAGCAGGGTGCGGATGTGCGAGCCGTCGACGTCGGCGTCGGTCATGATGATGATGCGGTGGTAGCGCAGCTTGTCCGGGTTGTACTCGTCCTTGCCGATGCCGGTGCCGAGCGCGGTGATCAGGGTGCCGACCTCGGCGCTGGAGAGCATGCGGTCGAAGCGCGCGCGCTCGACGTTGAGGATCTTGCCGCGCAGCGGCAGCACCGCCTGGTTCCTGCGGTTGCGGCCCTGCTTGGCCGAGCCGCCGGCCGAGTCGCCCTCGACGATGAACAGCTCCGACAGCGCCGGATCCTTCTCCTGGCAGTCGGCGAGCTTGCCGGGCAGGCCGGCGATGTCGAGCGCGCCCTTGCGGCGGGTGAGGTCGCGGGCCTTGCGCGCGGCCTCGCGGGCGCGGGCGGCGTCGACGATCTTGCCGGCGATGGCGCGCGCCTCCTGGGGGTGTTCCTGCAGGAACTCCTCCAAACGTGCGGCGAACGTGCTGTCAACGACCGGCCTGACGTCGGAACTGACCAGCTTTTCCTTGGTCTGCGACGAGAAGCTCGGATCCGGCACCTTCACCGACAGCACCGCGATCATGCCCTCGCGCATGTCGTCGCCCGACAGCGTGACCTTGGCCTGCTTGGCGATGCCGTTCTGCTCGATGTAGTGGGTGAGCGTGCGTGTGAGCGCCGAGCGGAAACCGATCAGGTGGGTGCCGCCGTCCTTCTGCGGGATGTTGTTGGTGAAGCAGAACATCGTTTCCTGGTAGGCGTCGGTCCACTGCAGGGCGACGTCGACGGTGATGCCGTTCTGCTCGCCGCTCACCGAGATCACGTTCGGGTGCAGCGGCGTCTTGAGCTGGGCCAGGTGCTCGACGAAGCTGGCGATGCCGCCTTCGTACTGGAACACGTCGCGGCGGCCCTCCGCGCGCTCGTCGGCGAGGACGATCTTCACCCCGGAGTTGAGGAAGGACAGTTCGCGCAGGCGCCGGGCGAGGATGTCGTAGTGGAACTCGGTGTCGGTGAAGATCTCCGCCGCCGGCCAGAAACGGGTCAGGGTGCCGCGCCGGGTCGACGCCTCCAGGCGCTTGAGCGGGTACACCGGCTCGCCGAGCGAATACTCCTGCTGGTGGTGGAAGCCGTCGCGCCAGATGTCCAGCGTCAGCTTCGACGACAGCGCGTTGACCACCGACACGCCGACGCCGTGCAGGCCGCCGGAGACCTTGTAGCTGTTGTCGTCGAACTTTCCGCCCGCGTGCAGCACGGTCATGATGACCTCGGCCGCGGAGACCTGCTCTTCCTTGTGGATGTCGACCGGGATGCCGCGGCCGTTGTCGGACACCGAGACCGAGCCGTCCTCGTGGATCGTCACCACGATGTCGTCGGCGTGGCCGGCCAGCGCCTCGTCGATCGAGTTGTCGACCACCTCGAACACCATGTGGTGCAGGCCGGTGCCGTCGTGCACGTCGCCGATGTACATGCCCGGCCGCTTGCGCACGGCCTCGAGGCCGCGGAGCACGGTGATCTTGCTGGAGTCGTAGGTCCCGGAAGCGCCCTGGCTGGGCGTGGTGTCTTCGGTCATGCGCGGAATGGTCCCGTCCGGCGTGCCGCCGCGGGCGCCGGCAGCCGGCCGCGCGCAGCAACACATTAGTAATAGGGCTTGAAACGGGGAATTATAGCAGTTGCGCGCTATTCCACGCCCGCGGCCGGTCCCGCGGACGCCTGCAGTTCACCCTGTTCCACGTGGAACCACGCCGCCTCGCCCGTGGCCAGGTGCTCGGGAATCTCGGTCCCGGTGATGAAGACCTGCGCCTGGCTGTGCGTGAGCCAGGCCAGCGTCCGTCGCTGGTGGTCGCGGTCCAGCTCGGAGGCGAGGTCGTCGAGCAGGATCACCGGCCAGTCCCCGCCCCGCTCCGCCGCGCAGTCCCCGGCCTGGGTCATCAGGCAGCCCAGCGCCGCCAGCTTGGCCTGGCCGCGCGACAGCGGCTCCTGCGCCGGCTTGCCGGCGAAGCCGATGCGCCAGTCCGCCCGGTGCGGGCCGACCGTGGTGTGGCCGAGGCTGCGGTCGCGGTCGCGCGCGACCAGCAGGGCGTCGGCCAGCGACAGCTCGGCGCTGCGCCAGCCGGCGACGTAATCCAGCCGCGGCTCGCCCAGCGATGGTCCCAGCGCGGCCATCACCCCGGGCAGGCGCGCCTGCAGCCGGGCCAGGTAGGCCGCGCGCCGGCGCGACAGCGGTTCCCCGGCCTCGGCCAGCTCGTGGTCCCAGCTGTCGAGCTGGCCGTCGCGGGCGCCGGCCTTGAGCAGGGCGTTGCGCTGCTTCAGCGCGCGGGCGTAGCGCCGCCACAGCGACAGGAAGTCGTGTTCCACGTGGAACAGGCCCCAGTCGAGGTAGCGCCGCCGGGGCTCGGACTGGCCCGACACCAGCGCATGGCTGCCCGGCTCGAAGCTGACCACCATCAGCGCCGCACACAGCTCGCCCAGCTGGTCGACGGTCTCGCCGTCCAGCCGCCCCTCCCAGGACTGGCCGCTGTGGCGCAGGCCGGCGCGGTGCAGGCGCTCGCCGCCGGCCTCGCTCCATTCGACGAAGACCTGCAGCGCCTCGCTGCCGGCGCGGACCAGACCGTCACGGACCCGGCCCCGGAAGCCGCGGCCGTAGGCCATCAGGTGCAGGCCCTCGAGCACGCTGGTCTTGCCGGCGCCGTTGGCGCCGGTCAGCAGGTTCAGGCCCGGGCCGGGGGCCAGCTCGACCTCGCGCAGGCAGCGCAGGTCCTGGATCGTGAGGCGGGTCACGCGCACGGGCGGGCTCCGGGGCGCGCGGATGGTGCCGGGTTCGTGCTTCGGGTGATTCTTTCCGTGCGCCGGGTGGCCCCCACCCCAGCCCTCCCCCACAGGCGGGGGAGGGGGCCGGAGCCGGTCCGCAGACTGGCCCAAACAAAACGCCCGGACCGGGCCGGGCGTCGTCGTGCCTTGCCGCCGCTCCGGTGCGTCACAGCCGCAGCGGCATCACCACGTGGCGGCACTTCTCGCTGGAGGCTTCGCGCACCAGCGCCGAGGAGTTGGCGTCGCGCAGCTGCAGCACCACGTGCTCGTCGCGCAACGCGGTCAGGGCGTCGAGCAGGTAGTTGACGTTGAAGCCGACCGCCAGCCCGTCGACCGAGGTCTCGGCCTCGACCTCTTCCTGCGCCTCCTCCTGCTCGGGATTGTGCGCGTTGATGCGCAGCAGGCCCGGGGAGACTTCCAGCCGCACGCCGCGGTACTTCTCGTTGGACAGGATCGCCGCGCGCTGCAGCGAGGCGCGCAGGGCCTCGCGGTCGATCTTGACCTCGCGGTCGGCGCCGATCGGGATCACCGCCTCGTAGTCGGGGAAGCGGCCGTCGATCAGCTTGCTGGTGAAGGTGACATCGTCGCGCTTGACCCGGATGTGGTTGCGGGCCATCTCCAGCACCAGGCTGCGGTCGCCGCCCTCGAGCAGGCGCTGCAGCTCCTGCACGCCCTTGCGCGGGACGATGATCTGGCGCTTGTTCTGCACGGTTTCTTCCAGCGCGGTCTCGCACAGCGCCAGGCGGTGACCGTCGGTGGCGACGCAGCGCAGGCGCCTGTCGGCCAGGTCGAACAGCAGGCCGTTGAGGTAGTAGCGCACGTCCTGCTGCGCCATCGCGAACGCGGTGCGCTCGATCAGCTCCTTCAGCGCCGCCTCCGGCACGCTGACGCGCTCGGTGGCCTCGACCTCGTCGACCGAGGGGAAGTCGTTGGCCGGCAGGCTCGACAGGGTGAAGCGGCTGCGGCCCGCCTGCACGGTGATCTTGTCGCCGGCCTGCGACAGCGTGACCTTGCTGCCGTCGGGCAGGGCGCGGACGATGTCGAACAGCTTGCGCGCCGGGATCGTGGTTTCGCCGTCCTGGGCGTCGTCGACCGCGCTGCGCGAGACCATTTCGACTTCGAGGTCGGTGCCGGTCAGCGACAACTGTCCGCCCGAGACCTGGGTCAGCAGGTTGGCCAGCACCGGCAGCGTCTGTCGCCGTTCCACGACGTTGACCACTTGCGCCAGGGGCTTGAGGAGAGCTTCGCGTTGCAGGCTGAAACGCATGCGTTGGGTTCCCGTGACAAGGCTTTGAGAAACGGTAAGAACTTTAAAAACGGTGGTGCTAGGAGGGCCTGCGCAATGGGAGCAAGTGTTTCAAGTCCTTGTTTCCATTGAAATTTCTGGGTGCCTGTGGGTGTGGACAACTCGGGCCCGCCGGTGCCGGCAAGCTGTGGATGGTTCCTGACCCGGAAGGTTGTCCACAGCTTGTGCCAACGCTGTCCACGGACACCCCAACATCTAGTGTAGCGAAGGTTTCGCGGCCGGTGCGTGCTTCGTGGACGAAGCGCGATCGGGCGCCGGGCGAGGCGGCATATCGTCGGCCCATCCCGTCCCAAGGCCGTCATCCCGAACCAAGGCTGTCATCCCGAACTTAGTGAGGGATCTGCTTTTTGGGCTGCCGCAAGGCGAGATCCCTCACTGCGTTCGGGATGACAGTGGAGGGCCGGAAGGCCGCAGCGCAGGTCACTCGCTCAGCTTGCGGATCAGCTTGTCCCAGTCCTCGCGCAGCTTGCCGTCGGTCTCCATCAGGTTGCGGATCTGGCGGCAGGCGTGCAGCACGGTGGTGTGGTCGCGGCCGGCGAAGGCGTCGCCGATTTCGGGCAGGCTGTGTTCGGTGAGTTCCTTGGCCAGGGCCATCGCGACCTGGCGTGGGCGCGCCAGCGAGCGCGTGCGGCGCTTGGACAGCAGGTCCTTGATCTGCAGGCCGTAGTAGTCGGCCACCACCTTCTGGATGTTGGGGATGCCGATCGACTGCTGCTGCGCGCGCAGCAGGTCGCGCAGCGTCTCCTGCGCGAATTCGACGGTGATCGCGCGGCCGGTGAAGTTGGCGCGCGCGGCCAACGAATTGAGCGCGCCCTCGAGGTCGCGCACGTTGCCGTGCATCTTCTTGGCCAGCAGGAACGCGACCTCGTCCGGCACCCGGGTGCCGCGCTCGCGCGACTTGGCCAGCACGATCGCCGCGCGCGTCTCGAAGTCGGGCGGATCGATCGCCACCGACAGCCCCCACGACAGGCGCGACTTCAGCCGCGGCTCGAGGCCGTCGACTTCGCGCGGATAGCGGTCGCAGGTCATGATGATCTGCTGCTTGCTCTCGAACAGTGCGTTGAAGGTGTGGAAGAACTCCTCCTGCGTGCGGTCCTTGCCGGCGAAGAACTGGATGTCGTCGATCAGCAGCGCGTCGACCTGCTGGAACTGGCGCTTGAACTGGTCGGTGGTGCGCTCCTGCAGCGAGCGGAAGAAGGCGCTGTAGAACTGCTCCGAACGCAGGTACAGCACGCGCGCGCCGGGGTTGGTGCGGCGCATCTCGTTACCGGCGGCGAACATCAGGTGGGTCTTGCCCAGGCCGGTGCCGCCGTAGAGCAGCAGCGGGTTGTGGGCGCGGTCGCCGGGCTTGAGCGCCGCCTGCCAGGCCGCGGCGCGGCCGAGCTGGTTGCTGCGGCCCTCGACGAAGTTGTCGAAGGTGTAGTGCGTGTCGAGGTGGCCGGCGAAGGCGGCCGCCGGTGCGGCCGCGGTGGTGGCCGGCGAGGGCGCCGGCGCGGATTCGTTCGCGGCCGCGGCGCGCGGCAGCGAGCCGATCTCCAGCTGCACCTCGCCGCTGCCGGAGAAGTGCACCAGCAGCTCGCGGATGCGGCCGAGGTAGCGGCTCTGGACCGCGTCGCGCACGAAGGCGTTGGGCGCGTACAGCACGGTGCCGCCGTCGTGGCCGCGCGCCTGCAGCGGCTTGAGCCAGGTGTGCACGTCCTCGGCCGGCAGTTCGGCTTCCAGTCGTTCGAGGCAGCGGGGCCAGGCGTCCATAGCGGTGATGACGGAGAAAACGGGACCGCCGGCGCGCGGGCGGCGGCCGGTCGTCGGGTGGCGAGGGGAGGGCAGACTACCACCCGCACCCGGGCGGCGCACCCGCCGGCCGGCACCGGGCGAACGGGCCCGGCTTGACCCTGCCGCCCGCGGACCGCTAGAATCTCCGGTTCTTTCCGCCCGCTGTATTGCGACAGACCGCCATGGCCACCAAGCGCACCTACCAGCCCAGCAACCTCAAGCGCAAGCGCGACCACGGCTTCCGCGCCCGCATGAAGACCGCCGACGGCCGCAAGATCCTGGCCCGTCGCCGCGCCAAGGGCCGCGCGCGCCTGTCGGCCTGAGCCGCGGCACCGCATTGTCGCCGGCCGCGCATGGCGGCCAGGCTCCTTCGCTCCTCCCGATGAACGACGCCCGCTTCCCGCGACTGGCGCGGGTCCGCGCGCGCGCCGATTTTGACCGCATTTTCCAGAATGGACGCCGCGTCGCGCTGCCGATGCTGGCGCTGCACTGGCTGGCCGACGACACGCCGGCGCGACTGGGCCTGGCGGTCTCGCGCAAGGTCGATGCGCGCGCGGTCGGGCGCAACCGGATCAAGCGCATTCTGCGCGACCATTTCCGCCACCTCCGCGCCACCCTGCCCGGCGGCGCCTATGTCCTCGTCGCCCGTCCGCCCGCCGCCGTCGCGACGCCGCCGGCGCTGCGCGAGGCCATGACGGCGCTGCTGCGCCGCGCCGGTGCGTTGCCGCACCCGGCCGCGGACGGCACAATGCCGGCCGCGGATTCCCGCCCGGCATCCCCGCTTCCCCCCACCGCGCCGCCTCCCGCCGGCGAATGAGCCTGCCTGCCCGATGAACCAGACCCGCACCTTCCTGATCCTCGCCTGGCTGATGGTGGCGGTGCTGCTGTGGATGGAATGGAACAAGGAGCAGGTCGCGCCGCCGGCCGAGCCCGCGACGACCGTGGACGTGGCGCCCGGCCACGACGGCGCGGCGATCCCGTCCGCGCCGGCGGCCACGGGCAGCGCCGCGGTGCCTGCCGCGCCCGCCGTGCCGCCGGTGCCCGGCGCGATTCCAGAGAGCCGCGCGACCCCGGTCCCGGCGAGCGCGGTCACGGTCGAGACCGACGTGCTGCGGTTGCTGATCGACGGCGGCAGCGTGCTGCGCGCCGAACTGCTGCGCTATCCGCAGAGCCGTGAGGACGGCAGCCTGCCGGTGCAGCTGTTCGATGACACCCCGGCGCATTTCTACGCCGCGCAGAGCGGCTGGGTCAGCGCCGGCGGCGGCGCGCCGAACCACGAGCGGGGCTTCGTGCCGGAGACGGCCGAACGCACCCTGACGCTCGCGCCCGGCCAGGACGAACTGGTGGTGCCCTTCGTGTGGCAGGGCGCCGACGGCGTGAGCATCCGCCGCAGCTACGTGCTCGCGCGCGGGCAGTACGCGATCACCGTGCGTGACGACATCGCCAACGCCGGCGCGCAGTCCTGGCAGGGCTTCGTCTACCGCCAGCTCCTGCGCGGCACGCCCAACGTCAAGCGCGGCATGACCAATCCCGAGTCCTTCAGCCTGACCGGCGCGACCTGGTACGGCGCCGATAGCGGCTATTCGCGCCGCTGGTTCAGCGACTACGACGACGGCGCGATCAAGGCCAGCGACAGCGGCACGTGGATCGCCTTCGTGCAGCACCACTTCTTCAGCGCCTGGCTGCCCGATGGCCAGGGCGGCGCGAAGAACGAAATCGCGCTCGACACCGACACCAGCGCCGGCGCGCCGCGCTACCTGATCCGCGAGATGGCCAGCACGCCGGTGGTGGTCGCGCCCGGCCAGCAGGCCAGCGCCTCGGCGCGGCTGTGGGTGGGGCCGAAGCTGGTCGAACAGATCAAGGCGCAGCACGTCGCCGGCCTCGACCGGGTGGTCGACTACAGCCGCTTCTCGCTGATGGCCTGGCTGGGCGAGGGCCTGTTCTGGGTGCTGGCGAAGCTGCACGGCCTGCTCGGCAACTGGGGCTGGGCGATCGTCGGCCTGGTGGTGCTGGTGAAGATCCTGCTGTTCCCGCTGGCGACCGCGCAGTACAAGTCGATGGCGAAGATGCGCCGGTTCCAGCCGCGCATCCAGCAGCTCAAGGAGCGCTACGGCGACGACAAGCAGAAGTTCCAGGTCGCGATGATGGAGCTGTACAAGAAGGAGAAGATCAATCCCGTCGGCGGCTGCCTGCCGGTGCTGCTGCAGATGCCGATCTTCTTCGCGCTGTACTGGGTGCTGCTCGAATCGGTGGAGCTGCGGCACGCGCCGTGGATCGGCTGGATCCAGGACCTGACCGCGCGCGATCCGTGGTTCATCCTGCCGGTGATCAACATGGCGGTGATGTGGGCCACGCAGAAGCTCTCGCCGATGGTCGGCATGGACCCGATGCAGCAGCGCATGATGCAGATGATGCCGCTGGTGTTCGGCGTGATGATGGTGTTCTTCCCGGCCGGCCTGGTGCTGTACTGGGTCACCAACGGCGGCCTGGGCCTGCTGCAGCAGTGGTACATGCTGAAGAAGTACGCCGATCCGCCGCCGGCCAAGGCCTGAGCGGATCGGTGATGCGCATGAAGCCCGCCCTCCGGCGGGCTTTTTGTCATGCGCAATGCACCCTGCCCGTCATCCCGGCGAAAGCCGGGATCCATCTTGCCCTTGCGCTGGCAAGCCGCGGCGAAAGCAAAAATGGATCCCGGCTTTCGCCGGGATGACGACGGAAGGCGCTACGCTTTTCCCTGGACCCAATCGTTCACTGCCGTGACCGCGAGCCCCACCGACACCATCGTCGCCATCGCCACCCCGCCCGGCGCGGGCGGCGTCGGCATCGTGCGGCTGTCGGGACCGGCGGCGCATGCCATCGCGCAAGCCCTGTGCGGCCGCGCGCTGCGGCCGCGCCACGCCCACCATGCGCGCTTCCGCGACGGCGACGGCACGATCCTCGACGACGGCCTCGCGCTGGCCTTCGCCGCGCCGGCCAGCTACACCGGCGAGGACGTGGTCGAACTGCAGGCGCACGGCAGCCCGCCGGTGCTGCAGCAGCTGGTCGCGCGCTGCTGCGCGCTCGGCGCGCGGATGGCGCGCGCCGGCGAGTTCAGCGAGCGCGCCTACCTCAACGGCCGCCTCGACCTCGCCCAGGCCGAGGCGGTCGCCGACCTGATCGCCGCCGGCGACCTGCGCGCCGCCCGCGCCGCGCGCCGTGCGCTGGAGGGCGAGTTCAGCGCGCGCGTGGATGCGCTGGCCGACGCCCTGCTCGCGATCCGCGTGCACGTCGAGGCCGCGATCGATTTCGCCGACGAGCCGCTCGACACGCTGGGCGGCGCCGCGCTGCGCGCGCAACTCTCGGACGCGCGCGCGCAACTCGACGCGCTGCTGGCCGCCGCCGAACGCGGGCAGAAGCTGCGCGACGGCCTGCACGCGGTGATCGTCGGCCCGCCCAACGCCGGCAAGAGCTCGCTGCTCAACGCGCTCGCCGGCAGCGACCGCGCGATCGTCACCGACGTCGCCGGCACCACCCGCGACCTGCTGCGCGAGACGGTGCGCATCGACGGCGTCGAGCTGACCCTGGTCGACACCGCCGGCCTGCGCGCCGGCGGCGACGCGATCGAGCGCGAAGGCATGCGCCGCGCGCGCGACGAGCTGCGCCGCGCCGACCTCGCGCTGGTGGTGCTCGACGCGCGCGATCCCGACGCCGGCCTGCGGGCGCTGGCCGGCGACCTCGACGGCGTGCCGCAGCGGATCGTCGTGCACAACAAGATCGACCTGCTATCGGCGCCGCCGGCGGCGAACGGGGACGCGCTCCCGGCCTCGGCGCGCACCGGCGCCGGCCTCGACGCGGTGCACGCGCGCCTGCGTGCGGCCGCCGGGGACGACGGCGCGGGCGAGGGCGCGTTCACCGCGCGCGCGCGCCAGGTCCAGGCGCTGCGGCGCGCGGCCACGGCGCTCGCCGACGCGGATGCCGCGCTGGATCGCGAGCGGCTGGAGCTGGCGGCCGAGGCCCTGCGCATCGGCCACGACGCCCTCGGCGAGATCACCGGCCGCACCCTGCCCGACGACCTGCTCGGGCGCATCTTCTCGACCTTCTGCATCGGCAAATAGCGCCGGACCCGGCGCCGGCGCCCGGTCGATCCGACGCCGGCGACGCGGCCGGCCATCCGCCGTTTTCCGCGAACTGCGTCACGGTTTCGGTCGTCGCGCGCCGTCAGACTCCGTGCCCACGGCCCGGCAGTTGACAAACGCGGCGGGCTGTCGCGTCCTAGACGCACACGTGGTCCGTCATCACAGGGGAAAATCGATGTCCACCAACACCACCGCGACAGGCGGGAGGGCGATGCGTCCGCTCTTCACCGCGCTCGCACTCGCGCTGAGCCTGGGCGCCCTGCTCGTCTCGTGCAAGAAGGAAGCACCCGCGCCGGACGCCGGACCCGCGGCGACGCCGGGCGCTCCGGCCGCGCAGGAGCAGCCCGCCGAGGCGGTCTCGGCCGAAGTGGCCGCGCTGAGCGCCGAGCAGCTGCGCGAAGCCGCCTCCAAGGCCTACCAGGAGAGCCGGCTGTACGCGCCCGGCGGCGACAACGCGATGGAGTACTACCTCGCCCTGCGCGACAAGCAGCCGGCCGACGCCGGCGTGTCGAGCGCGCTGGTCGACCTGCTGCCGATGACCGTGATCGCGACCGAGCAGAGCCGCGACCGCGGCGACTTCGCCGAAGCCAGGCGCCTGCTGGCGCTGATCGAGAAGACCGATTCCTCGTACCCGGCGGTGCCGCGCCTGCAGACCACGATCGCCAGCGCCGAGACCGAGGCCACGCGCCGTGCCGCGCAGGAACAGCTGACCGCGGAACAGGAAGCCGAGCGTCGGCAGCAGCTCGAGCGCGAGCGGCAGGAACAGCAGCGGCTGGCGCAGGAGCAGGCCGCACGTGAACTGGCCGCGCAGCAGGAAACCGCGGCCCAGGAGGCGGCCCGCCAGGAAACCGCGCGCCAGGAAGCGGCCCGCCAGGAGGCCGCGCGCCAGGAGGCCGCGCGCCAGGAAGCGGCCCGCCAGGAAGCCGCGCGCCAGGAAGCGGCCCGCCAGCAGGCGGCGAGCGCCCCGGCGGCGAGCGCGACGCAGCTGCGCGCGATCAGCACGCCGGCGCCGCGCTATCCGCCCGACGCGCTGCGTGCGGGCACCGCGGGCGAGGTGCAGCTGGAGTTCACCGTGGCGGTGGACGGCTCGGTGGATGCGGTCCGCGTCGTGCGCGCCGATCCGCCGCGGACCTTCGATCGCGAGGCGATCAACGCAGTCCGCCGCTGGCGCTTCGAGCCGGTGCCGGCGCCGGTCACCACGCGGCGCACGATCAACTTCAGCCCGGCGCAGTAGGCGGCAGAGGTTCCGAGGAACGAAAAAGCCCGGCGAAAGCCGGGCTTTTTGATTGGTTCGGGAGCGCGATGGCAATGAAACCGTCATCCCCGCGAAAGCGGGGATCCAGTGTCTTTCGTCAAATCAAAATGGATCCCCGCTTTCGCGGGGATGACGGCGGAAAAGGTGTCGCCTGGAGACCGTCAACCTCTGCCCATGGATGGCTCGTGCCTTGCAGGATCCCGCCTGGGGAACGTCTCGTCCCCTGCGCTCCTCGCTGCAAGCGACCCATCGCCTACGCCGAAATCGCCAGCCGCTCCTTGTGGTACAGCCGCGCGGCCAGCAGCCACAGCACCAGCCCGAGGCCGAAGCCGGCGGCGAGGTACACGCCCCACTCCTGCGCGCTGATCGCCTCGCTGCGCACCAGCTTGAGGATCATCTGGTTCTGCGCCAGGAACGGCACCGCGAACTGCCACAACTGATTCTTGATCGGGTTCACCATCAGCATGATCGTCGGCACGATCGGCAGGAACATCAGCACGCTCATGTAGCTCTGCGCCTCCTTCACCGACTTCACGCTGGCCGCGATCAGGGTCAGCAGGGTGGTGCCGATCAGCACCATCGGCAGCAGCACGAACAGCAGCTGCGCCATCACCGGCAGGGTCACGTCGACCAGCTGCAGCGGCCCCGGCGCGAACTGGAAGCTGAACTTGAACGCGAGCACGATCAGCAGCAGCGAGAGCATGCCGAACAGGCAGGCGGCGAGGATCTTGCCGCTCATGATCGCCGCGCGCGCCGCCGGCGTGGCCAGCAGCGGCTCCAGCGACTGGCGCTCGCGCTCGCCTGCGGTGACGTCGATCACCAGCGCCGCGCCGCCGAGGAAGCTGAACAGGATCAGCAGGTAGGGCAGGAACGCGAGCAGCATGCCGCGCCGCGCTTCCGGCGTGGCGACGTCGCGCTGGCCGACCTGCACCGCGAAGCCGGCCTCGGGACTGACGCCGCGGTTGATCCCGCGCAGCGCGCCGACCGTGCGGCTGTACTCGAGCAGCACGCCGCGCAGCCGGTTCACCGGGATCTGCGAGTCCTGGCGCGAGCTGTCGTAGATCAGCTCGACCTTGGCGCTGCGGCTGGCGCGCCACTGCTCGCCGAACTCGGGGTCGATCCTGAGCACCACGTCCCAGGTCTGGTCGCGGACCTCGCGGTCCGGGTCCTGCGGCGCGGGTTTGGCCTCGATGTTGCGGCCCTTGAGGAAGGCGACCAGGTTCGGCGCGTGCTCGGCGCCGACCACCGGCAGCTCCAGCGTCGATTCGAGCTGGGTGCGCATCTTCTTCTCGGCCATCGCGCCCATGCCCAGGATCAGCGCCGGCATCACGATCGGCCCGAGGAACAGGCCGAGCATCATGGTCTTGCGGTCGCGGAACAGGTCCAGCAGCTCCTTCTTCGCGACGGTCCAGATGGCGGACATCATGCGGCTTCTCCTTCGAGGTCGGCCAGGCGCACGAACACGTCCTCCAGGTCGGCCAGCCCGGTGAGTTCGCGCAGCTCGTCGGGGGTGCCGATCGCGCGCACCTCGCCGTGCGCGATCACCACGATGCGGTCGCACAGCGCGGCGACCTCCTGCATGATGTGGCTGGAGAAGATCACGCAGCGGCCCTCGTCGCGCAGCTTGCGCAGGAAGCCGCGCAGGCCGCGGGTGGTCATCACGTCCAGGCCGTTGGTCGGTTCGTCGAGGATCACGTTGCGCGGGTCGTGCACCAGCGCGCGTGCGATCGCGGTCTTGGTGCGCTGGCCCTGCGAGAAGCCCTCGGTGCGGCGGTCGAGGAAGTCCTCCATCACCAGCGTCTTCGCCATCTGTGCGGTGCGCTCGCGGATCAATGCCTCGTCGAGCCCGTGCAGGCGGCCGAAGTAGGCGATGTTCTCGCGCGCGGTCAGGCGCTTGTAGACGCCGCGCGCGTCGGGCAGCACGCCCAGGCGCTGGCGCACCGTGGTCGGGTCCTTCGCCACGTCGATGCCGTCGACCTCGATGCGGCCCTGGTCGGGCGTCATCAGCGTGTACAGCATGCGCAGCGTAGTGGTCTTGCCGGCGCCGTTGGGGCCGAGCAGGCCGGTGATCTGTCCGTCGCGCGCCTCGAAGCCGACGCCTTTCACCGCATGCACGGGGCCGGTCTTGGCCTTGAAGGATTTGTGGAGGTTGTCGAGGAGGATCATGGGAAGTCCGTGATTCGTGGATGGGTGATGGGTGATTCGAAGAAGCGGATTCGGATGATTCGGCTGCTGCCGTTACCCATCACGAATCACGAATGACGAATCACCGCGCCTACGGCTCCCAGCCGTAGGCGCCCGCAAACGGCGGCTGCGCCGACAGCCGGTCGAGGCAGCTGGCGTCGAGCGCCTTCGCGTCCGCCGATTCGATGAACTGCGCGAACAGCTTGGGCATACAGCCGGTGCCGAGGACGCTGTGGCCCTGGCCGGGCAGCACCAGGTGGCGGCCGTTGGGCAGGGTCGCGACCACGTCGTCGCCGTAGCGCGGCGGCGTGACCGGGTCGAGCTCGCCGCTGACCGCAAGCACCGGCACCTCGCCCGACAGTGGCGCGCGGAAGCCCTCGGCGCGCCTGCCCTTCGGCCAGACCGCGCACTGCTGCTGCATGAGATCGACCAGCTGGTTGCCGAGCACGGTGTCGGCATCGGCGGCATCGCTGCGGAACTCGGCCACATCCTCGCTGCAGCTCACCGACAGGCTCATGCCCATCGCGATCATGTCGCCCATCTGCGACGAAAGCATCCGCGACTGCGCGAGCAGGCTCTCGTAGCGCTGCTGCGAGGCTTCGTGCAGCAGCAGCGGCAGGGTGGCGGCCATCGAGGGCTGGTAGGCGTACATCCGCAGCAGGCCCATCAGGTGGCCGTAGCGTGGCACCTCCTCGCGCCACTCGCCCGACACCGGGTCGCGGTAGCGCACCGGCGCGATGCCGCCGGCCTGCAGCCGTTCGCGCACCAGGGTCAGCTGCTGGCGCGGATCGCCCAGGTTCGTCAGGCAGGCCTCGCTGGCGCGGCAGCGCTGGAACTGCGCGTCGAGCGCGTCCTCGAGGTTGCGCGCGTGGTCCTGCCCGAGCACCAGGGTGTTCGGCGCCACCGAGTCGAGCACCAGGCTGCGCGTGTGCCGCGGGTAGGCGGCGGCGTACTGCTGCGCCACGCGCGTGCCGTAGGACACGCCGACGAGGTTGATGCGCTCGACGCCGATCTGCTGCCGCACCAGGTCAAGGTCGCGGATGTGGTCGCCGGTGGTGTAGAAGCGCAGGTCGCTGGTCTTTTGCAGTTCGTCGCGGCAGGCTTCGGTGAGGCGCACCACCGCTTCCGGTGTTTCGTTCGCCGGGTCCGCGAGGGTGGCCTCGTCGCTGAAGCCGGGGCACTGCAGCGGGTTCGAACCGCCGGTGCCGCGCGCGTCGACCAGGATCACGTGGCGATTGCGCCGCACGTCGGAGAACGCGTTTGCCAGCGCCGGGAAGCTTTCGATCGCCGACTGGCCGGGACCGCCGGCGATCATGTAGATCGGGTCGGCCTCGGCCATGCCCCTGGCCGGGACCAGCGCGATCGCGAGGTCGATCTTGCGGCCGTCGGGGGCGTCGTGGTCCTCGGGCACGGCCAGCGTCGCGCACTGCGCCTCGACCGAGCTGCCGCCGGGCGCGGCCAGCGCGCAGGGTTCGAACGCGATCTGGCCGTAGTGCAGCTTGCCCTGCGCGTCGGCGCGCGGGCCGGCCTGCTGGCGCGAGCCGCCGTCGCAGGCCGCGAGCAGCAGCGCGGCGGCGAGCAGGGAGACGGGGAACAGCGTGGACTTCATGCAGGGCTCTCCGGGAAGAAAATCGATTCGAGGGTGGCGTCGAACACCGCGGCGATCCGGAACGCGAGCGGCAGGCTGGGATCGTACTTGCCGGTTTCGATGGCATTGATCGTTTGCCTCGACACCTCCAGACGCTCGCCGAGCTGGGCTTGTGACCAGCCGCGCAGCTCACGCAGTTCGCGGACGCGGCTCCTCATCGCCCGGGCCTCAACGGTAGCGCCGCGCCACGAAGGCCTTGGCGATGCCGTAGGTGGCGCAGACCAGCGGGAAGACCCAGATCATGGCGACGTCGCCGGGCACATGCACCAGCCGCGCGGACTGCAGCAGGCCGCCGGTCATGTACAGCATCGACACGAACACGGCGGCCACCCCGACCGATTCGAGTTCGATGCGCTGCTGCATCTCGTCCAGGCCGCGCATGTAGCGGACCATGCCGCGCACCGCGAAGCCGATCGGCAGCAGCGGCGCGATCGCGACCGCGACGCGCAGCAGGGGCAGGTCCACGCGCCTGAGCAGCCAGATCGACGCCGACAGCACCAGCACGTAGGCGCCCATCGACGCCGCGAGTTCACGCAGGTAGCGACGGGTGACGCCGGGCGGCGCCGTGTCGCAGTCCGCGTCCGCGCCGCGGTGCGCCACCGCCATCGCGGCCAGCAGCAGGGCGCCGATGAAGAGGACGATGGCAAGGTCCCTCGACATGCCGGGCACCAGGCACAGCAGCAGGGCGGCGGCGCCCAGCACGACCGCGGTCGCGGCCAGCGCCCGGTATGCGGTCAGGCGCATGGCGGCGGGCCCGGGCGGGATGGAGGGATCGCGTTGGCGGGTGGGAACGTCATGACGGGGGTGTCAAGGAAGCTTGACACAAGCATGTGCCCGGCGGGTCGCTGTGTCAAGCGTCCTTTACAACAACGGCATGAAGGGGGCTATTTGCTGCTGACGTATTTCTCGCGCCGGATCTGCGGCACCGCCAGCCCCGCCGCCTTCAGCGCCTCAAAGCAGGCGTCGACCATGTTCGGATTACCGCACAGGTAGGCGATGTCGGTCGCCGCATCGGGCGCGAACTCGGCCAGGAACTGCTGCACGTAGCCGTGGCGCACGTCGGCGTGCGCCTGCGCCGAGCCCGGCGCAGGCAGCTCGCGCGAGAAGCACGGCACGAAGCGGAAGTTCGGGTGCGCATCGGCGAAGGCGCGGAACTCGTCGCCGTACAGCAGTTCTTCCGGCGTGCGCGCGCCGAACAGCAGCACCACCTCGATGCCGCGCTGCGCGATCGCCTGCTCCAGCAACGGCAGCATCGCGCGGTAGGGCGTGACCCCGGTGCCGGTGCCGATCAGCAGGTAGCGGCGGTTGGCGTCGTTCGGCATCAGGCAGAAGCGGCCGAACGGGCCGCTGGCCTGCACCGTGCCGCCCTGGTCGAGCCCCTCGAACAGCGCCGTCGCCGCGCCGCCGGGGACGTAGCTCACCGCGATCTCGACCGCATCGCCCGGACCGAGCGCGTGGTCGTGGATCGTCGCCAGCGAATACGAGCGCTTGGTCGCGGTGCCGTCGGCGTAGTGGAAGTGCACCTGGATGAACTGGCCGGGGATGAAGTCCAGCGGCTGCCCGTCGTCGCGGGTGAAGGTCAGGTGCGCCACCGACGGCGCGAGCATGCGCCTGCCGGTGAGCTTGAGCGGAAACTGGAGGATGGCCAAGACGGAAATGGAATGGTCCGGCCCGGGAGCGGGCCAATGGGCCGCCTATACTAGCGGCTTGCCGCGATGCGCGGCCAAGGCAACAAGCGATGACCGTGCTTCCCAAACCAGCTCCCGGCGCCCCAGCGCTGCGGATCCGCGACCTCCGCAAGACCTACGACAACGGCGTGCAGGCCCTCAAGGGCGTGTCGCTCGACGTGCAGCCGGGCGATTTCTACGCCCTGCTCGGTCCCAACGGCGCCGGCAAGAGCACCCTGATCGGCATCGTCTCCTCGCTGGTCAACAAGAGCGCCGGCGAGGTTTCGGTGTCCGGCATCGACCTGGCCACGCGCCGCGACGAAGCGATGCGCCAGATCGGCCTGGTGCCGCAGGAAATCAACTTCAACCTGTTCGAGAAGCCGCTCGACATCCTGGTCAACTACGCCGGCTTCTACGGCGTGCCGCGCGCGCAGGCACTGGTGCGCGCCGAAGAGGAACTCAGGAGCGCCTTCCTCTGGGACAAGGCGAAGGTGATGAGCCGCACCCTGTCGGGCGGCATGAAGCGCCGGCTGATGATCGCGCGGGCGATGATGACCCGGCCGCGGCTGCTGATCCTCGACGAGCCCACCGCCGGCGTCGACATCGAGATCCGCCGCGGCATGTGGAGCACGCTGCGCGAGATCAACGCCGCCGGCACCACCATCATCCTGACCACGCACTACCTAGAGGAAGCCGAGAACCTGTGCCGCAACCTGGCGATCATCGACCGCGGCGTGATCGTCGAGCAGGGGCCGATGAAGGCGCTGCTGGCCAAGCTCGACGTCGAAGGCTTCCTGCTCGACGTCGAGGGCGCGCTGCCGGCGGCTCTGCCGGCGATCGAGGGCGCGGCGCTGTCGGCGATCGACGACCACACCCTCGACCTCGACATGCCGCGCGCGATGGACCTCAACCGCGTGTTCGCGGCGCTGGGCGAGGCCGGCATCCGCGTGCGTTCGATGCGCACCAAGTCCAACCGCCTCGAGGAGCTGTTCGTGCGCCTGACCACCGCCGGCGTCGGTGCCGCCGATGGCACCGCGCAGCCGGAGCCGGAGCCGGTGGCATGAGCGCCGCGGGCACGACTGCCGCCGCCTCTGGCGAAACCACGACGCTGCGCCGCAACCTGGTCGCGCTGGGCACCATCGCCCGCCGCGAGGTGATGCGCATCCTGCGCATCTGGAGCCAGACCCTGGTGCCGCCGGCGATCACCATGACCCTGTACTTCCTGATCTTCGGCGGCCTGATCGGCAGCCGGATCGGGACCATGGACGGCATCGGCTACATGGACTTCATCGTCCCCGGCCTGGTGATGATGAGCGTGATCCAGAACAGCTACGGCAACATCTCCTCGTCGTTCTTCGGCGCCAAGTTCGGCCGCCACGTCGAGGAGCTGCTGGTCAGCCCGATGCCGCCGTGGGTGATCCTCGGCGGCTACGTCGCCGGCGCCGTGCTGCGCGGGCTGATGGTCGGCGTGATCGTGCTCTGCATCGCCATGCTGTTCACCACCGTGCGCATCCCGCATCCGCTGGTAACCCTGTCGACGGTGCTGCTGGGCGCGACGATCTTCTCGCTGGCCGGCTTCGTCAACGCGGTGTTCGCCAAGAAGTTCGACGACGTCGCCATCGTGCCGATCTTCATCCTCACTCCGCTGACCTACCTCGGCGGCGTGTTCTATTCGGTCAAGCTGCTGCCCGGCTGGGCCGAAGCGGCCACCCACGCCAACCCGATCTTCTACATGGTCAACGCCTTCCGCTACGGCCTGCTCGGCCAGAGCGACGTGCCGCTGTGGCTGGCGTACGTGCTGATGCTGGCCTTCGTGCTGGCGCTGGGCGCGCTGGCGCTGTGGCTGCTGAAGAAGGGCGTGGGGCTGCGCAGCTGATGCGCGTGCTGGTGCTCGGCGCCGGCGGCACCGGCGGCTATTTCGGCGGGCGGCTGGCGCAGTCGGGCGCGGACGTGACCTTCCTGGTACGCCCGGCGCGCGCGCAGGCGCTGGCGCGCGACGGCCTGCGCATCCGCAGCCCGCTGGGGGATGCCGACATCGCGGTGCGCACGGTGACCGCCGACACGCTGGCGGACGCGGTGGCGCGCGCGCCCTACGACCTCGTCGTGCTCTCGTGCAAGGCCTACGACCTCGACGCCGCGATCGACGCGGTGGCGCCGGCGATGGGCGCGGGCATCACGCTGATGCCGATCCTCAATGGCCTGCTGCACTATGCCGCGCTCGACGCGCGCTTTGGCCGCGGCAACGTGCTCGGCGGCCTGTGCTTCATCAGCGCGACGCTTGCCGACGACGGCGCGATCGAACACCTCGGTCGCCCGGCCTCGATGACCTTCGGCGAACGCGATGGCGGCACCAGTGCGCGCGTCGAAGCGTTCGCGGCGCTGTGCGCGCGCGCCGGCATCGACCATGTCGCCAGCGACGACATCGCGCAGGAGCAGTGGAACAAGTTCAGTTTCCTCGCCACGCTCGCCGCCGGCACCTGCCTGATGCGCGCCAGCGTCGGCGCCATCGTGGCGGCCGAGGGCGGCGTGGACTTCATGGCGGCATTGCACGACGAATGCCTGGCGGTGGCCGCCGCCGAAGGCCGGCCGATCCCCGCCGGTGCGCGCGACATCGCCCGCGCCGGCCTCACCCGCGCCGGCTCCGACGTGAAGGCGTCGATGCTGCGCGACCTCGAATCCGGCGGCCGCGTCGAGGCCGCGCACATCGTCGGCGACATGTGGCATCGCGCGCGCGCGGCGGGCATCGACGCGCCGCGGCTGCAGGCGGCGTGGGTGCACCTGCAGTGCTACGAAACAGTGATGGGTTAACCTCGCCCGTTCCACCCGAACGGAGCAGGATGCATGCGGAAGCGGAAGATTCTCGTCACCGGCGCGCTGTCGCTGGCACTGGCCGCCTGCGGCGGCGGCAATCCGGCGCCTGAGCAGGCCGACGCCGCTGTCGATGCCGCGCAGGCCCCGCAGGAGGCCGCGGCGCCTGAACAGGACGCCGCCACCGCGCCCGCGGCGCAGGCTGCCGGAACGACCGCCGCGGCAGCGGCCGACGGGCTGCAGGACAGGGCCGGCAACCCGATCGCGCTGCTGCCGTTCGACATCAACAGCGTGCCGGCGAGCACCGCCGCCCTCGGCGACCTGCCGTTCTTCTCGCTGCCCGAGGGCTACGCACCGGTCAATCGTCCGTCGCAGCGCGCCTTCGCGCGCTTCCCGTTCCGGCTCGGCGACGGCCTGCATTGGGTCGAGGGCGCGAGCTGGAACAGCCTGGTCGGCATCGCGCGCGACCAGCGCCGCGACAAGGAGTATTCGGCGCGCGAGCTGCGCCGCAACCTCGAGGCGGTGCTGGAGCAGGCCGGCGCGAAGAAGGTGTTCGAAGGCACGCTCAACCGCGACCTCTACTACGGCCCGCAGCTGGAAGAGGAGATCGGCCAGGGCTTCATCGACGGCGTGAACATGAGCGGCGACGTGCCGACCACGGTCCACGTGATCCGCCAGGCCGACCGCAACATCTGGGTACAGCTGTCCACCGACAGCCGCAGCGCCGGACTGGTGGTGGTCGAAGAGCGTCCGTTCGCGGCGACCGCGCGCTGGAGCGACGCGCCGCCGTTCCTGTCGCCGCCAGCCGGCTACAGCGGCGACCGGCCGAAGAAGCGCGACTTCGACATGTATCCGTTCTGGACCGGCAGCGACTTCGAGGAGGTCGAGGGCCGCGCCCATATCGCCACGGTCAGGGCGAGCGAACGCGGGACGCATTCGCTGCACGAGGTCCGGCGCAATCTGGAGGCGATGATGGCCGAGGCCGGCGGCACGAAGGTGTTCGAGGGCCGCATCCCGAAGGAGGCCTCGGAGCGCTACGGCTTCGACCTGAAGAGCCCCTACAGCGACGGCACCAGCTTCAGCTGGCACGACTACGACTCGCTGGTCTATCGCGTCGACCGTCCCGACCGCCGCCAGGTCTGGGTGCATGCGCGGCTGGAGTACAACGGCGGCGGCTGGGTGGTGATGGAGCGGGAAGGCTTCGTGCAGACCGCGGCGCTGCTGCCCGCCTCGGCGCTGAAGCAGCAGCTCGACGCCGACGGCCGCGTCGCCATCCAGGTCAACTTTGCCGTCGACAAGGCCGACATCCTCCCCGACTCGCAGCCGCAGATCGATCAGGTGCTGGCGCTGCTGCGCGAGGACCCGGCGCTGCGGCTGTCGATCGATGGCCACACCGACAACACCGGCGAGGCCGCGCACAACCAGCGCCTGTCCGAAGCGCGCGCGAAGAGCGTGGTCGCCGCGCTGACCGCGCAGGGCATCGACGCCTCGCGCCTGGAGGCGAAGGGCCACGGCCAGTCGCAGCCGGTGGCCGACAACGACACCGACGAAGGCCGGGCGAAGAACCGCCGCGTCGAGCTGGTCAGGCGGTGAGGCCGCCGAGGATGCCGGCGGCCGCCGCCGGCCTGGCCGCGGCAACGCTCGCGCTGCTGGCGGGCGGGTGCGGCGGCCCTGCCGCGGACGGAACCGGGAATGCCGCGCCTTCGGCCGCCGCCGATGCACCGACGCTGTACCTCGACCAGGTCGTGCAGATGCTGGAAGAAGGCCGCAACGCGCAGCTCGAGGGCTACCGCGACCGGGTGCAACGCTGCCGCGAGGCGGGCTTCCCGGTCCAGCCGATCCCGGCGTCGGACGAGCACCTGATCGCGACGCAGCGCTGGCGGATGTGGCGCGATCGCGACCGCTACGCCTATCGGATGGAAGTCTGGCACGTGGCCCAGCCGGAAGCGCCCTCGACCCCGGCCGAACTGTGCACGTTCACGCTGGGGCTCACCGGTCTGCACGGCTACGTGGACGCGCAGCGGGCGATCACGCTCGACCTGGAGACGGGTGAGCGCATGGAAAGCGATGGCAATCCGGACATCGTCATGGCCGTGCGCGATCCGCCCGGCGGGAGCGGACCGGCGGGCACGGCCGCGGCGACGGTGGCCGGGCAGCCCTGCAACCGGTGGCAGGCGCCGAGCGGTGCCACGGTCTGCATGTGGTCGGGCGGCACCCGCTGGGGCTTCGCCAGCAGCGCCGACGACGAGTTCAATCCCGGGACGGGCATGCACCTGGATCACATCGTGCTGGAGGCGAGCCCGCCGCCGGACGCCATCGGCTACGAACTCAGGACCACGACCTTCGTCGTGGGCGCGCCACTGGACGAGGGCGCGCTGCAGCCGCCGCAACCATAGGGTCTGAACAACTCGCGCTCAACTCGTCATCCCCGCGAAGGCGGGGATCCAGTGTCTTTGCTTTCAACGGCTCGAAGTCGCTGGATCCCCGCCTTCGCGGGGACGACGGACATGAAAGCGTTGGCGCCAAATGCTGGGCGTGAGTCAGGCAGCCGGAAGAACGCGCGCGCGGTGGCCGAGGCATTCGCCGCGGTCACCGCGACGTCCTCGCCGCGGTCGCGCGCCAGTTCCTCGACGATGTGCGGCAGGAAGGCCGGCTCGTTGCGCCGGTCCTTCGGCATCGGCCGCAGCGTGCGCGGCAGCAGGTAGGGCGCGTCGGTCTCGACCATCAGCCGGTTCGCCGGGATGTTCTTCACGATCTCGCGCAGGTGCGCACCGCGGCGCTCGTCGCAGAGCCAGCCGGTGATGCCGATGTGCCAGTCGCGGTCGAGGTAGTCGAACAGCTCCTCGCGGGTGCCGGTGAAGCAGTGCACGACCGCCGGGCCGAGGCGGCCGTCGAAGTCCTTCATGATGGCCAGGAAGTCGGCGTGCGCGTCGCGCTGGTGCAGGAACAGCGGCTTGCCGGTGTCGACGCCGATCTGCAGCTGGCGCTCGAACGCCCGCCGCTGCGCCGGGCGCGGCGAGAAATCGCGGAAGTAGTCGAGGCCCGTCTCGCCCACGGCCACGACTTCCGGATGCGCGTGCAGCGCGCGCATGTCCGCGTCGCACTCGTCGGTGTACTCGATCGCGTGGTGCGGGTGCACGCCGGCGGTCGCGGACAGCAGGCCGGGGTGCGCCTGCGCGAGCGCCAGCGCCTTCGGCGAATGCTCGCGGCTGGCGCCGGTGACGATCATCCGCGCGACGCCGGCGTCGCGCGCGCGCTGCAGCACCGCGTCGCGGTCGCGGTCGAAGCTGTCGTGGGTGAGGTTGGCGCCGATGTCGATCAGATTCATGCGCCTATTGTAGGAGCGCCCCCGGGCGCGATGCTTCCGGCACGGGAAACGCGTCGCGCCCGGGGGCGCTCCTACAATGGCGGGATGGGGTTTCCGATCACGCCATTGCTGCCGGAGGTGCTGCGCAGCCTCGACGCGCACCCGCGCCTGGTGCTGGAGGCGCCGCCCGGCGCGGGCAAGACCACGCAGGTGCCGCTGGCGCTGCTCGATGCGCCGTGGCTGGCGGGTCGGAAGATCGTGATGCTGGAGCCGCGCCGGGTGGCGGCGCGCAGCGCGGCGATGTTCATGGCCAGGCAGCTGGGCGAGGACGTAGGCGGCACCGTCGGCTACCGCATCCGCTTCGAGCACCGGGTGTCGTCGCGCACGCGGATCGAAGTGGTGACCGAGGGCATCCTCACCCGGATGATCCAGGACGATCCGACGCTGGAGGGCGTCGGCGCGCTGTTGTTCGACGAATTCCACGAGCGCCATCTCGCCGGCGACCTCGGCCTGGCGCTGGCGCTGGACGTGCAGGGCTCGCTGCGCGGGGAACTGCGGATCGTCGCGATGTCGGCGACGCTGGATGGGGAACGGCTGGCGGCGTTTCTCGATGCGCCTCGGCTGTCGAGCGAAGGCCGGAGCTTCCCGGTGCGCGTCGAGCACTTCCCCGCGCGCCGCGACGAAGCGCTGGAGTCGCAGCTACGGCGCGCGGTGGAGCAGGCGCTGGCGCAGCATCCCGGCGACGTGCTGGTGTTCCTGCCGGGACGGCGGGAGATCGCGCGTGCCGAGGCGGCGCTGTCGGGGTGCGGGCCGGACATCGAAGTCCTGCAGCTGCACGGTGACCTGCCCGTCGAACAGCAATCGCGCGTGCTGCAGCCGTCCGCCGCCGGCCGCCGCCGCGTCGTGCTCGCCACCAACGTCGCCGAGTCCAGCGTCACCCTGCCCGGCGTGCGCGTGGTCATCGACAGCGGCCTCGCGCGCGAGCCGCGCTACGACCCGAACAGCGGTTTTTCGCGGCTCGAAGTGGTGGCGATCGCGCAGGCCTCGGCCGACCAGCGCGCCGGGCGCGCGGGCCGTGTCGCCGAAGGCGTCGCATACCGGCTGTGGCCGGCGTCGCAGCGGCTGGAGCCGCAGCGCAGGCCGGAGATCGCGCAGGTCGAACTCGCCGGGCTGGCGCTCGAACTCGCGGCCTGGGGCAACAGCGACCTGCGCTTCGTCGATGCGCCGCCGCCCGGCGCGCTGGCCGCCGCGCGCGAGCTGCTGCAGCGGCTCGACGCACTCGACGCGCGCGGCACGATCACGCCGCCCGGCCGCCGCATGCTCGCGCTCGGCACCCATCCGCGGCTGGCGGCGATGCTGCTGGCCGCGGACGGCGACGGCGAACGCGCGCTGGCCTGCGACCTGGCCGCGCTGGTCGAGGCGCGCGATCCGCTGCGCGCGCGCAGCGACGGCTGGCGCCCGCGCTGGCAGGCGCTGGCAGCGTTCCGCGCAGGCCGCGGCGATGGCGACGCGCACCGCGGCACGCTGGCGGCGATCGACGTCGCGGCGAAGCAGTGGCGCCGCCGCATCGGCGCGGGCGCCGCGCCGCGCGCCGAGCCGCCGGCGCATGCGCTCGGCGACCTGCTCGCGCACGCTTTTCCCGACCGCATCGGCCGCCGCCACGACCGCGACCCGCAGCGCTACCAGCTCGGCAACGGCCGCATGGCGCGGATCGCCGACGACAGCGCGCTGCGCGGCGAGCCATGGATCGTCGCCAGCGAACTGCGTTTCGAGGCCAGGGACTCGCTGGTGCTGCGCGCCGCGCCGCTGGACGAGGCGCGCCTGCGCGCCGGCTTCGCCGCGCATTTCGTCGAGCGCGACGAGGTGCGCTGGGACGCCGCGCGCCGCGCGCTGGTCGCCGAGCGCGTGCGCCGCTTCGACGGCATCGTGCTCGACGCGCGTCCGGCCGGTCGCGTCGATCCGGCACTGGCGGCGCAGGCGCTGACCGACGCCGTCGCCGAGCTCGGCCTCGACGCGCTGCCCTGGAGCGACGGCTTGCGGCAGTGGCGCGCGCGGGTGCAGGCGCTGCGCGCATGGATGCCGGAGCTGGCGTTGCCCGACCTGTCCGACGACGCCCTGCTGGCCGCGCGCGAGCACTGGCTGCGGCCGCTGTTCGACGGCGCGACGCGCCTGGACGCGCTGTCGGCGGACGCGTTCGGCGAGGGCCTGCGCGCGCGGCTCGACTGGTCGCTGCGCCAGCGCGTCGACCAGCTCGCGCCGACCCGCATCGTCGTGCCCTCGGGCATGGAGCGCCGCATCGACTACGCGCTTGCGCACGACGGTTCGCCGGAGCCGCCGGTGCTCGCGGTCAAGCTGCAGGAACTGTTCGGCCTCGCCGAAACCCCGCGCATCGCCGACGGCCGCGTGCCGCTGACCCTGCACCTGCTCTCGCCGGCCGGCCGGCCGCTGCAGGTCACGCAGGACCTGCGCGGGTTCTGGGAGCGCACGTACCCGGAGGTGCGGAAGGAGATGAAGGGGCGGTATCCGAAGCATCCCTGGCCGGACGATCCCTGGAACGCCGCCGCAACCCACCGCGCGAAGCCGCGGGGAACGTAAGGACCACAGGACCACAGGACCACGAGGACCACGGGGACCACGAGGACGTCATCCCGGCGAAAGCCGGGATCCATTGTGCCGTTGGCCTTCCCATGCGAGATGGCCATCAGGATCAAAATGGATCCCGGCTTTCGCCGGGATGACGTCGGAGAGGGTGGCGGGGGCTCGACTCCCGCGGTTCCCGAACGGAACTTCAACGCCCCGCCAGCGCTCACATCGTGGCGACGCCGGCTGTCCCAGACTACGATCGCAATCGGAACCCGATTCCCCCAGGACCCCCCATGAGCAGACTCGATTCGATTTCCGGCAAGGTCATGGACCTGGTCGGCCAGGTTGGCGACAACCTCCGCACGGCGCTGCCCGACACCGCCGGCAAGTGGCTGCAGACCGGCGCCGCGCTGGGCGTGGCCAAGACCGGCAGCAAGGCCATCGGCGGCCTCATCCGCCGCAATCCGGCGGTGGCCGTCGCCGCCGCCGTGGGCGCGGGCGTGGCCTGGTACGCGGTGCACCGCCATCGCAGGAAGCAGCTGGAAGAAGGCGGCGTGATCGAAGGCAAGGCCAAGCGCATCGAGCCGCGCCGCGCGCCGCGCAAGGCGGCCAAGACGTCCACGCGTCGCGCCCCGCGCACGCGCCCCACCGCCGACGAGTAGCCGGGCAGGCGCCGGGGCGCCCGCGTCAGCGCGGCGCTTCGGGCAGCTCCAGCACGAAGCGCGCGCCCCCGCCCTCGCGGTCCTCGTAGCGCAGTTCGCCGCCGATGGCGTCGACGATCTGCCGCGCCAGCGACAGCCCCAGGCCGCTGGACACCGCATCGGTGGCCTGGTCCCCGGTGCGGACGCGGAAGAACGGCGTGAACAGCGACGCCTGCTGGCCCGCCGGGATGCCCGGGCCGCGATCCTCCACCCGCAGCTGCTGGAAGCCCGGCGCGCCGGCGTGCACCGACAGGTCGATGTCGCTGCCCGGCGCGTACTTGATCGCGTTGCTGATCAGGTTCTCGCACACCTGCCGCAGCACCAGCGGATCGATCGCGACCGCCGGCACCTGCGCCACCGCGGTGATGCGCAGGCTGGCGCCGCGATCCTCCAGCTGCAGCGCGTAGCGCCGCTCCAGCCAGTGCACCAGCTCCGACAGGCAGGCGCTCGAGGGTTCGCTGCCGACCTGCGCGCGCGCCGAGGCCTGTGTCTCCAGGTAGCGGCGGATGTAGCCGAGCGCGTCCACCGCACTCTCGCGCACCATCTCCAGGTAGCGCGGGACGCGGTCCTCGCGTGTCTGCCCGGTGATCAGCAGGTCGCTGGCGAAGAAGATGCTGGTCAGCGGGTTCTTGAGGTCGTGCGCGACCAGGTTCACCAGCTCCTGGCGTTCGCGCGCCACGCGCTCGAGCCGGTCGCGGGTCAGCTTCAGGCCGATGTGCGCCTGCACGCGCGCCAGCAGCTCCTCGGGCATGAACGGCTTGGTGACGTAGTCGACCGCGCCGGCGTCGAACGCGCGCAGCAGCAGGTCGCGGTCGTGGGCGGCGGTCAGGAACACCACCGGCAGCGCCGACCACGCCGGGTTCTCGCGCACTTCCCCGAGCAGGTCGAAGCCGTCCATGCCCGGCATCATCATGTCCAGCAGCAGCAGGTCGGGCAGCTGCCGTTCCAGCAGGCGCAGCGCCTCCTCGCCGCTTTCGGCGGTCTGCACCGAGTAGCCCTGCCGCGAGAGCAGGGCGCTGATGATGCGCAGGTTCGACGGCTGGTCGTCGACGACCAGCACGCGGCCGGCGATGGTCTTCGCGATCGGCATCTGCTCCCTGCGTTCCCCGTGCAACGAATGGATTGCCGGGACCGGCAACCGCGACCGTGAAACGTTACCAGACCGGTCGTGCGGTCGGGAATTCAGCTTGATTAACCCGCGACGGACGGGCGCCGGGACGGCAGGAGCGGCTTCAGCCGCTCTATCGGGTGACGTGCCGGACATCCTCGAGCTTGCGCCAGTCACCGGACGCAAGCGCGCCAAGCGCATGCGGGCCGATCGCGACCCGCACCAACCGCAGCGTCGGCAGGCCGACCGCCGCGGTCATCCGCCGCACCTGCCGGTTGCGCCCTTCGCGGAGGGTGAGCTGCAGCCAGGCGTCGGGCACGGTCTTGCGGAAGCGCACCGGCGGCACGCGCGGCCACAGCAGTGGCGGATCGATCGCCTGCACCTCGGCCGGCAGGGTCGGCCCGTCGTTGAGGTCGACGCCGCGGCGCAGCGCTTCGAGCTGTTCCGGCGACGGCGCGCCCTCGACCTGCACCCGGTAGGTCTTGGGCCACTTGTGCCGCGGATCGGTGATCCGGTGCGCGAGCGCGCCCTCGTCGGTCAGCAGCAGCAGGCCTTCGCTGTCGTGGTCCAGGCGGCCGGCGGGATAGACCCCGGCCGGCAGCCCGAACTCCGCCAGCGTGCGCCGCGGCGGCGTGCCGCGGTCGGTGAACTGGCACAGGACGCCGTAGGGCTTGTTGAAGGCGAGGAGCATGGGAATGGGGAATCGCGAAGCGAATGGCAAAGGGCGTTGCGCAGCCCGCGGACGCCGCCGCCGCTGCTTCGATTCCCGATGCCCCGCCCATTGGGCGCAAAGCGGTTGCACCGTGGCGTCGCGATTCGTCGGCCGCGGCGGCGGCGCAGGCTTCCCTGTCGCTGCGGGTTACTCGCTGCGCGGTTTCACGAACCTCAACGTCATCCGGTCGCTCTCGCCGATCGCGCGGTACTTCTCCGCGTCTTCCGCGTCGTGGTTGTTGCCCGGCGGCAGGGTCCACACGCCGTTGGGGTGGTCCTTGCCGTCCTTCGGGTTGGCGTTGACCTCGCTTTTCGCGTCCAGCCTGAAGCCGGCGGCTTCGGCCAGCGCGATCACCTGCGCCTGGCCGACGTAGCCCGACTTGTCGTCCGCCGGCACGTCGGTCGCGGCGCGGTGCTCGACCACGCCGAGCACGCCGCCCGGCCTGAGCACGTCGAAGAAGCCCTTGAACATGCCTTCAGCCTGGCCGCTGCCGCGCCAGTTGTGCACGTTGCGGAAGGTCAGCACGAGGTCGGCGGAGCCGGCGTCGCCGAACTTCGGTGCGGCGGGGTCGTAGCCGACGACGGTGGCGGCGTCGAACTGCGCCGGTGCGTCGGCGAACCGCTTTTCGAGATTGTCCTTGCTGCGCTGCTGATAGTCGCGTCCGCGGCCTTCCGCCACCGCGGCCGGATCGACGATGGCGGCGACATAGCTGCCGTTGCCGCGCAGGTAGGGCGCGAGGATCTCGGCGTACCAGCCGCCGCCGGGAGTGATCTCGACCACGGTCTGGCCCGGCTGCAGGCCGAAGAAGGCCAGCGTCTGCGCCGGATGGCGGTACGGGTCGCGCGCGCGGTTGGCCTCGCTGCGCCAGTCGCCGGCGATGGCCGCCTGCAGCGCGGCGTCCGGCGCCGGCCGGGCTTCCTCGACGGCGGATTCGGCCGCCAGGGCAGCCGGCAGGGCGGTCGCAAGGGCCAGTGCCAGCAGGCCGGCGCGGAGTGTCGGGTTGCGGACCATGATCGCGGACTCCTGTGGAACGGGGGTGGCGCGAGCCTAGCACGCGGGTTGTCGCGTGCCGGGCGCGCTGCGGCGGACGGGACCGGTGCGGAACCTACAGCGCCGCGAGCGCCGCGTTGAAGGTCGCGCTCGGGCGCATCGCGGCCGAGGTCCGGTCCAGGTCCGGGCGGTAGTAGCCGCCGATGTCGACCGGCTTGCCCTGCACGCCGTTGAGCTCGGCAAGGATCTTCGCCTCGTTCCCGGCCAGCGTCCGCGCGAGCGGCTCGAATGTCGCCTTCAGGCCGGCATGTTCGTCCTGCGCCGCCAGCGCCTGCGCCCAGTACAGGGCGAGGTAGAAATGGCTGCCGCGGTTGTCGAGTTCGCCGACCTTGCGCGCGGGCGAGCGGTTCTCGTCGAGGATCCGGCCGTTGGCCTCGTCCAGCGCCTTCGCCAGCACCGGCGCGGCGGAGTTCAGCCAGCGGTGGCTGATGTGCTCCAGCGACGCGGCCAGCGCGAGGAACTCGCCCAGCGAATCCCAGCGCAGGTAGTTCTCCGCGACGAACTGCTGCACGTGCTTGGGCGCCGAGCCGCCGGCGCCGGTCTCGAACAGGCCGCCGCCGGCCATCAGCGGCACGATCGACAGCATCTTGGCGCTGGTGCCCAGCTCCATGATCGGGAACAGGTCGGTGAGGTAGTCGCGCAGCACGTTGCCGGTGACCGAGATGGTGTCCTGGCCCTTGCGGATGCGTTCGAGCGAGAGCTTCATCGCCTCCACCGGCGGCAGGATGCGGATGTCGAGCGCGTCGAGCGTGTGCTCCTTGAGGTACTGCTCGACCTTGGCGATCACCTGCGCGTCGTGCGCGCGGTTCCTGTCGAGCCAGAACACCGCCGGCGTCTGGCTGATCGCCGCGCGATCGACCGCGAGGTTCACCCAGTCGCGGATCGGCGCGTCCTTGGTCTGGCAGGCGCGCCAGATGTCGCCGGCCTCGACCGCATGCTCGAACACCGTCTCGCCGGCGCCGTTGGTGACGCGGATGGCGCCGTCGCCCGGCGCCTGGAAGGTCTTGTCGTGGCTGCCGTACTCCTCGGCCTTCTGCGCCATCAGGCCGACGTTGGGCACGCTGCCCATGGTCGCCGGGTCGAAGGCGCCGTGCGCCCTGCAGTCCTCGATCACCGCCTGGTAGATCGTCGCATAGCAGCGGTCGGGGATCACCGCCTTGGCGTCCTGCAGCTTGCCGTCGGCGTTCCACATGCCGCCCGAGTCGCGGATCATCGCCGGCATCGACGCATCGACGATCACGTCCGACGGCACGTGCAGGTTGGTGATGCCCTTGTCGGAGTTCACCATCGCCAGCGCAGGGCGCCGTTCGTACAGCGCGGCGATGTCGGCGACGATCGCGTCCTGCGTCGCCTGCGGCAGCGACTGGATGCGCGCGTACAGGTCGCCGATGCCGTTGTTCGGGTTGAAGCCGGCCTGCGCCAGCGCATCGGCGTGCTTGTCCAGTACCGGCCCGTAGAACGCGCCCACCACCACGCCGAACATGATCGGGTCGGAGACCTTCATCATCGTCGCCTTGAGGTGCAGCGAGAACAGCACGCCGCGCGCCTTGGCGTCTTCGATCTCCCGCGCCACGAACGTGGCCAGCGCCCTGCGCGACAGGCGCGCGGCGTCGACGATCTCGCCGGCCTGCACTTTCAGCGATTCCCTGAGCACCTGGCTGCTGCCGTCGGCGCCGTGGAAGCTGATCTTCAGCGTGTCCGCCGCCGGCATCGTCGCCGACAGTTCGCTGCCGTAGAAATCGCCCTCGTCCATGTGCGCGACGTGCGACTTCGAATCCGCGCTCCACTTGCCCATGCGGTGCGGATGCTTGCGCGCGTAGTCCTTCACCGGCTTCGGCGCGCGGCGGTCGGAGTTGCCTTCGCGCAGCACCGGGTTGACCGCGCTGCCCATGGCCTTGCCGTAGCGCGCGCGGATGTCCTGTTCGTCCGCGTCCTTCGGCTCGTCCGGATAGTCGGGCAGCGGGTAGCCCTGGGCCTGCAGCTCCTTCACCGCGGCCTTGAGCTGGGGCACCGAGGCGCTGATGTTGGGCAGCTTGATGATGTTGGCGTCCGGGGTCTTCGCCAGCTCGCCCAGTTCGGCGAGGTCGTCGCCGACCTTCTGCGCGTCCGACAGCAACTCGGGGAACTGCGCCAGGATCCGGCCCGACAGCGAGATGTCGCGCGTCTCCACCGCGATGCCGGCGGCGCCGGCGAACGCCTGCACGATCGGCAGCAGCGAGGCGGTGGCGAGGAACGGGGCTTCGTCGGTGAGGGTGTAGAGGATCTTCGGCGTGTCGGACATGCGGGGACCTGTGGGCGGAAGGGGGGCGCGATGCCGGCGCGGTGCGGGGGCATCGGCAAACGGGGAACGCCCATTGTCGCGGTTTGCGCGGGTGCGGGCAAAGCGCGGTGCGTCGCGGGCCGCCGGGAATGCCGGTGTGGCGCCACCGGGAAGAGGTCCTGTCATTTCGGAAGAGGCCCTGTCATTTCGACCGCAGGGAGAAATCCCGTCTTCGCCGCGGGGAACAGGTAGATTTCTCCCTGCGGTCGAAATGACAGGGTTTTTCCTCCGGGAGGTTCCTCCGGTTGGGAGAAGAACCAGAAAAAAAGGGCGCGGCCAAAGCCGCGCCCTCGTTCCTTTCCCGCTTGCGGGGATTTACTTCACCTCGAACTCGCTGGTATTGACCACGCTGCC
Source organism: Luteimonas marina (assembly GCF_007859325.1). Lineage (GTDB taxonomy): Bacteria > Pseudomonadota > Gammaproteobacteria > Xanthomonadales > Xanthomonadaceae > Luteimonas > Luteimonas marina. The sequence goes on from NZ_VOHK01000002.1 coordinate 66,814, forward strand.
GTCCAGCGACACCTCGACCTTGTACTTGCCGGTCGGCCAGCCGTCGGGCTTGGCGATGTGGAAGTCGGTGACCGCTGGGCCCGCGGGGACGTCCTTGGTCTCCTCGGCCACCGTCTGGCTGCTGTCGACGTGGGTCCACTTCGCGGTCAGGCTGCCGGGGCTCGCGCCGTCGGTCGCGACCGAGGCGTGGATGGTGTCGCCGGCGGCGAACGCGGTCAGCGGCGTGGCGATGGTGTTGTTGGCGTCGATGGCGTTGCCCAGCGTCACCGAGCTCACGGTCGCCGGGGCGGCGGCCGGCGGCGGCAGCGGTGCCGGTTCGACCGCGGCCGGCGGCGGTACGGGCGCCGGTTCTTCCTTCTTCTTGCAGCCGATCAGGGCCACGCTGCCGATGACGGCGACCAGCAGAGCCTGCGACAAACGAGTGCGATTCATGCGAGTTTCCTCAATGGAGATGGTGTTGGAATGCGTCGGCGCGGATCAGGCCGCGGCCGGGTCGTCGGGCGTGCCGTCGCCGTCGGTGTCGATCGCCGGCAGCGTGATCACCTGGCCGGGGAAGATCCGGTCCGGGTTCTCGATCTCGGCGCTGTTGGCCTCATGGATCTGCCTCCAGTACTTGGCCTTGCCGTAGAAGCGCTTGGCGATCTCCGACAGGGTGTCGCCCTTCTCGATGGTGTAGGTGCGCGCGCCGGTGCTGCCCGCGCCGCCGCCGGCCACGGTATCGGCACCGCTGACCACGTTGGAGAAGTCGGGCTTGCCGCCGGCCAGTCCGCCGCCGCCGCCGCCCGTGGACTGGGTGTTGGCGCCGCTCTGGACGTTGGAGAAATCGGGTTTCTTGTCGTTGCTCATGTTGGGGCGCTCCTCCCCGGGAATGGTGCGTGCGGGAGCGAAAGTGACATGGGGCATGTTAAGAAATCATCGCGGCCGCGTGCGGGCGGCGTCGGCGGTTCAGCTCACTGGCGCAGGTCGCGGCGCGCCGCCGGCGCGGGCAGGCCGGGGGTGGCGCGCCAGGGATTGATGTCAAGGCCACCGCGGCGGGTGTAGCGCGCCTCCACCGACAGCGCCTGCGGTCGGCAGCGCGCGAGCAGGTCGACGAAGAGGTGTTCGACGCACTGTTCGTGGAAGCCGGCGTGGTCGCGGAACGAGACGATGTAGCGCAGCAGGCCGGCGCGGTCGATGCGCGGGCCGCGGTAGGCGATGCGCACGCCGGCCCAGTCGGGCTGGCCGGTGACCGGGCAGTTCGACTTCAGCAGGTCGCTGCGCAGGGTTTCCTCGACGAGGTCGCCGGGATCGGCGTGGAGCAGGCCGGCGTCGGGCGGGCCGTAGCCGTCGATCTCCACGTCCAGCGCGTCGATGCACGGCACGTCGTCGTCCCCGGCGAAGGGCGGCAGTCCGAACGCGACGGCCACCTCGGCGCCGGCCGCCTGCGACAGGTCGGCGGCGATGCGCGCGCGCACCGCCTGCGCTTCGTCGAAGCGTTCGGCGTTGAGCGAGTTGAGGTAGAGCTTGAGCGATTTCGATTCGACCAGGTTCGGCGAGTCCGCCGGCACCGTGATGGTCGCGGTGGCGACCACGGGCTTGCCGCGCGCGTCCAGCCACGAGAGCTCGTAGGCGTGCCAGCGGTCGTGGCCGGTGAACGGCAGTGCGGCGCCGAGGCCGAGTTCGCTGCGCCCGGACGCGCGCGGGATCGGGAACAGCAGCGCCGGGTCGTAGTGCCGCGGGTAGGCGACTTCGCGGCCGAGCTGGGAGTCTTCGGGGCGGGACATGGCGCCATTCTAGAGTCTGCGCGCGGGCCCCATGCCGCCTCAACCCTGCGACGGCTCCAGGTAATCCAGCACCACCTGCAGCATCGCCCGGAAACCGACGTCCAGCGCGCCTTCGTCCAGGTAGAACTCCGGCGAGTGGTTGCTCGCGGCGGTCGCCGGGTCCTTGCCCCTGGGCGTGGCGCCGACGAAGAAATACAGGCCCGGCACCTCGCGCGCGAAGAACGAGAAGTCCTCGGCGCCGGTGATCAGGCCGGGATCGACCACGTTGCCGGCGCCGACCGCCTTGTCCAGGCTCGGTTTCATCCGCGCGAACAGCGCGGGGTCGTTGGCGGTGACCGGGTAGTTGTGGTCGAGCGGGATGCGCGCGTCGACCTTCGCGCCGTGCGCGGCGGCCGTGTGTTCGGCGACGTTGCGCAGGTCGGCGAAGATCGCCTCGCGCATGCCGGTGTCGAAGGTGCGGATGGTGCCGATCAGCTCGACCTGATCGGGAATGATGTTGTGGCGGATACCGCCCTTGACCGCGCCGAAGGTCACGACCGCCGGCAGCCTGGTGATGTCGGTGCGGCGGCTGACGATGGTCTGCGCGGTGGAGACCAGGTCGGCCGCGGCGACGATCGGATCGACGCCGTTCCAGGGCCGCGAACCATGCGTCTGCCGGCCCTTGACCGTGATCTCGAAGGTATCGGACGCCGCCATCAGCGGCCCGGGCCGCACCGCGACCTGGCCGACGTTGAGGCTCGAGCCGACGTGCAGCCCGAACACGGCGTCGGGGCGGAAGTCCTTGAACACGCCCTGCGCGAGCATTTCCTCGGCCCCGCCCGCCTCGCCTTCCGGCGCGCCCTCCTCGGCGGGCTGGAAGATCAAGAGCACTTCGCCGGCCAGCTCGTCGCGCATCGCCACCAGCGCCTCGGCCACGCCCATCAGGATCGCCACGTGCGCATCGTGGCCACAGGCGTGCATCACGCCGACGGTCTCGCCGCGGAAGGTGGCAGTAGCCTTCGAGGCGAACGGCAGGTCGACGCGCTCGGTCACCGGCAGCGCGTCCATGTCGGCGCGCAGGGCGATGCGCGGGCCGGGCCTGCCGCCCTTGAGCACGGCGGTCACGCCGGTGGTGGCGATGCCGGTCTTCGGTTCCAGCCCGAGCGCGCGCAGGTGGTCGGCGACGAGCGCGGCGGTGCGCGTCTCGCGGTTGCCCAGTTCCGGGTGCTGGTGGATGTCGCGGCGCCATTCCACCACCCTGCCCTGCAGCCGCTGCGCGGCCTCGGTGACTTCGGTGCGCTGCGCGTCCTGCGCGAATGCGGGCAGGGCGAGCAGCAGGCAGCAGGCCAGCGGAAGCGGACGGATCATGGCGGTCTCCCCGGAACGTGAGGGCTGATCATAGTCGCCTGCGCGCACCGCCGCTGCCGGCGCCGGAGAATCGATGCCCCGCGCACCCCTGTAGGAGCGCCTTCAGGCGCGATGCCTTTCGCGCGGTCGTGGATTGCGCGAAAGGCATCGCGCCTGAAGGCGCTCCTACAAGGAGGCCTCCGCGCCGGCGAGGAAGTCGAGGGTCGCCTGCAGCAGCGCGCGCAGGCCGAGGTCGAGCGCGCTTTCGTCCGGCGCGTACAGCGGCGAGTGGTTCATCGGCGCATCCGCGAGGTCCTCGCCCCTGGGCGTGGTGCCGACGAAGAAGTAGAAGCCCGGCACCACGTTCGCGAACTGCGAGAAGTCTTCGGCGATGGTGTAACGCGGCACCTCGACCACGTTGCCGGCGCCGGCGGCCTTCTCCAGCGACGGGCGCAGGCGCTGCGTGAGCGCGGGGTCGTTGCTGGTGGCCGGTGCGTTGCCGGCGACCGCCAGCGTCGCGTCCGCGCCGCTGGCCGCGGCGAAGTGCCCGGCGGTGTTGCGGAAGCGGCGGATCACGTCCTCGCGCACGTCCGGATCGAAGGTACGCAGCGTGCCGACCATGGTCGCCTCGTCGGGAATGATGTTGAAGCGCGTGCCCGACTGGATCTGGCCGGCGGTCAGCACCACCGGATGCGCGGTGATGTCGACCTGGCGGGCGATGATCGACTGCGCGCCGAGCAGCACCTGCGCGGCGACGGTGATCGGGTCCACGCCCGCCCACGGCTGCGAACCGTGCGTCTGCCTGCCGGTGATCTTCAGCGTCCACTCGTCGGCGCTGGCCATGAACGGACCGCTGCGCACGCCAAGCTGCCCGGCGTGCAGCCGCGACCAGACGTGCAGGCCGAGCACCGCGTCGGGCTTGAAGTCGTCGAACAGGCCCTCGTCGAGCATGCGCTTCGCGCCGGCCACCTCGCCCGCCACCGGCGGGCCCTCCTCGGCCGGCTGGAACACGAACATCACTTCGCCCGGCAGCGTGTCGCGCATCCCGGCGAGCGCTTCGGCCACGCCCATCAGGATCGCCACGTGCAGGTCGTGGCCGCAGGCGTGCATCACGCCCACGGGTTGGCCGCGGTATTCGCTCTTCACGGTGGAGGCGAAGGGCAGGCCGGTCTGTTCGGTGACCGGCAGCGCGTCCATGTCGGCGCGCAGCGCGATGCGCGGGCCGGACTTGCCGCCCTTGAGCACCGCGGCGACGCCGGTGGCGCCGATGCCGGTGCGCGGCGCCATGCCCAGGGCGCGCAGGTGGTCGGCGACGACCTGCGCGGTGCGGGTTTCGTGGTTGCCGAGTTCGGGGTGCTGGTGCAGGTCGCGACGCCATTCCACCACCTTCGACTGCAGCGCGCGGGCGCTGGCGTCGACGGGATCGGCCGATTGCGCGGATGCGGCCACGGGAAACAGGAACAGCGCGAGCAGCGCGACGGTGGATCGGATCATGCGGGGGAAGCCTCGGCCGGGTTCGCTGCCATCGTAAGCCAGCCCGGGTCCCGGGTTGGAACGATGGAAGACATTTCTGCCGGACGCTCCGGGAGCCGGTTCACGATCCGCAATCGAACGTCATCCCGGCGAAAGCCGGGATCCATTTTGCCGTTCGCCCGGTCGCGAAAAGGCAAAGTCCAAATGGATCGCGGCTTTCGCCGGGATGACGTCCCGATGTTCGATGAGGCTGGTCGCTACGGGAAGTTGATCGCCGAGCCACCACCGCCCGACGGCGGCGCCGAGGGACGATCGCCGCCGGCATCCGCCGCCGCGGGCGCCGGCTGCGGCACCGGCTCGCCGCGCCAGCGCCGGGTCGCGCGCTGGAAGAACAGGCTGTTGGGCACGCGCAGCACGCTGTCGCCGCCGGCGGGATGGGCTTCTTCCAGCGTCACGTAGATCAGGTTCATGTCGACCACGCGCCCGCGCAGCCCCGGCTTGTCGCCGCTTTCGACCAGCTCGATGTGGTCGAGCAGCCGGAACGGGCGCGTGATCAGGATCAGGAAGGCGCAGAAGAGGTTGGTCAGCACGCTCCAGGCGGCGAAGAACGCGATCGCGGCGACCGCGGCGAAGCCGGTGAACGCGGTCCACAGCACGCTGCCGGAGACGCCGAAGCGTTCCAGGATCATCAGCAGCGCGCCGAAACCGATCAGGAAGCCGGTGATGCGGCGCGCGCTGACCACGATCTCGACCGGCAGGTCGTAGCGCCGGTCGAGGCGCTTGATCAGCAGCCGCACCAGCCAGCGCAACACGAGCGCGCCGGCGACGATCGCCAGCACCTGCAGCAGCAGGGTGATCTCGCCGAGCCAGGCGTGCAGCCAGGTGGGCAGGTAGGCTTTCATCGGGGGATCGGGCGGCATGACGCGTGGTGCGGAGGCGTCATTCTAGGGAAGCGATGGCATGAAGTCGTCGCCGCTGCCCGGGGGCCACCGGCAGCCACGCCGCCGCCGCGCTTGACCCGCCCCCGGCCCGGCGCTACCGTACGTCCGCCGAGGTTGCATCGCTATATCAAGATAGAGCGATGAATTAAAAGGGAAGCCGGTGCGGACCGTTCGCGGTCCAATGCCGGCGCTGCCCCGCAGCGGTAGGTGGAAACGACCCCCGTCACACGCACTGGCACAGCCCTCGGGCCACGCCGGGAAGCGACGGACAGTAGGCGGATCGCGCGCGATCCACGTCCACGAGCCCGAAGACCTGCCCCGGCCGGCGTCGCGCCCACCTGCGCGGTGCCGTTCGACCTGGGGCCTCCGCGGGGAGGCGATCGGGATCCCGCGTGGCGCCTTGCGTGGCCGCGCGCGTCCCCTCGTCCGCATCGCGCAGGTTCCGGTTCGCCCGAGGGGGCGAAGGTCGCCGGCGTGTGCGCGCCAACGCGGGAAGCCGCGGCGGCCGCCTGCGCCGTTCCTTCGTTCCTCATCCGCCATCGACGCAATGAGGACACGCAACATGACCACCGTGACGACCCTGGGTTTCCCGCGCATCGGCGCCAGGCGCGAGCTCAAGCGCGCACTGGAAGCCTTCTGGCGCGGCGAGACCGACGCCGACGCCCTGCAGCGCACCGCCCGCGGCCTGCGCGAGACCCACTGGACCCTGCAGCGCGACGCCGGCGCCACGCAGGTACCGTGCAACGACTTCACGCTCTACGACCACGTGCTCGACGCCGCCTTCGGCTTCGACGCCATCCCCGAACGCTACCGCGCGCTGGCCGACGCCGATCCGCTGGCCGGCTACTTCGCGCTCGCGCGCGGCCACCAGAAGGACGGCGTCGACCTGCACGCGCTGGAGATGACCAAGTGGTTCGACACCAACTACCACTACCTCGTGCCCGAGCTGCACGCCGGCCAGCAGTTCCGCCTGCGCGGCGACAAGCCGCTCGCGCAGTTCCTCGAAGCCAAGGCGCTGGGCCTGGACGCGCGCCCGGTGCTGCTCGGCCCGGTGAGCTTCCTGCTGCTGGCCAAGACCACCGACGGCAGCGACCGCCTCGCCCTCCTCGACCGCCTGCTGCCGGCCTATGCCGAACTGCTGCAGCAACTGAAGGATGCAGGTGCGACGTGGGTGCAGCTCGACGAGCCCTGCCTGGTGCTCGACCTCGACGAGGCGGCGCGTGCGGCGTATCGCCAGGCCTATGACGTGCTCTCCCAGTTCGTGCGCCCGAAGCTGTTGCTGGCCACCTACTTCGGCGCGCTGGCCGACAACCTGCCGCTGGCGGCCGCGCTGCCGGCCGACGGCCTGCACGTGGACCTGGTGCGCGCGCCCGAGCAGCTCGAAGCCGTGCTCGGCCTGCTGCCGGAAAGCCGCGTGCTGTCGCTGGGCCTGGTCGACGGCCGCAACATCTGGCGCAGCGATCTCGACAAGGCGCTCGAACTCGCGCGGCGCGCGCGCGGACGCCTCGGCGCGGACCGCGTCTGGCTGGCGCCCTCGTGCTCGCTGCTGCACTTGCCGGTCGACCTCGACCACGAGAAGGCGCTGCCGGCCGACCTGCGCTCGTGGCTGTCGTTCGCGAAGCAGAAGCTCGGCGAGCTGCGCGTGCTGGCCGATGCGCTCGACGGCAAGACCGACAGCGACGCCAGGCTCGCCGATGCGCGCGACCGCATCGCCTCGCGCAAGGCTTCCGCGCGCGTGCATCGCCGCGAGGTGGCCACGCGCGTCGCCGGGCTGGTGCCGGGCGCATCCGGCCGCCACGCGCCCTACCCGGCCCGCGAGGCCGCGCAGGCGCGGCGCTTGGCGCTGCCGGCGTTCCCGACCACCACGATCGGCTCGTTCCCGCAGACGCACGAGGTGCGCGAGGCCCGCGCGCGGAACAGGTCAGGCAAGCTGTCCGACGCCGACTACAACACCTTCCTCGCCGCCGAGACCGCGAAGTGCGTGCGCCTGCAGGAAGACATCGGCATCGACGTCCTGGTGCACGGCGAGTTCGAGCGCAACGACATGGTCGAGTACTTCGGCGAGCAGCTCGACGGCTTCGCGTTCACGAAGAACGGCTGGGTGCAGAGCTACGGCTCGCGCTGCGTGAAGCCGCCGGTGATCTTCGGCGACGTCTCGCGCCCGGCGCCGATGACCGTGCGCTGGACGCAATACGCACAGTCGCTGACGCAGCGCCCGATGAAGGGCATGCTGACCGGCCCGGTGACGGTGCTGCAGTGGTCGTTCGTGCGCGACGACCAGCCGCGCGCGGCGACCTGCCGGCAGATCGCGCTGGCGCTGCGCGACGAGGTGCTCGATCTCGAGGCGGCGGGCATCGGCATCATCCAGATCGACGAGCCCGCGCTGCGCGAGGGCCTGCCGCTGCGCCGCTCGGCCTGGAAGCAGTACCTGGGCTGGGCGGTGGACTGCTTCCGCATCAGCGCCTCGAACGTGGCCGACGACACCCAGATCCACACCCACATGTGCTACTCGGAGTTCAACGACATCATCGAGGCGGTGGCGGCGATGGACGCGGACGTGATCTCGATCGAAACCTCGCGCTCGCGCATGGAGCTGCTGGATGCGTTCGCGAAATTCCGCTACCCGAACGGCATCGGCCCCGGCGTCTACGACATCCACTCGCCGCGCGTGCCGAACGTCGGCGAGATGGTCGCGCTGCTGGAGAAGGCGAAGGCGGTGATCCCGGCGTCGCAGCTGTGGGTCAACCCCGACTGCGGCCTGAAGACGCGCGGATGGCCGGAAACGCGCGCGGCGCTGGAGGCGATGGTCGTAGCGGCGAAGGCGCTGCGCGACGACGCGGCGAAGGCGGCCTGAAGGCGCGCCTGCAGGGGCAGGCGGCGGCCGCGGGTGGGGGGCGGTATCATGCTGGCTCCCGCCCATTTCCCACCCGACAGCACAGGAAACCGACCGTGGCAATCAACCAGCAGCAGCGTGACAGGATCGCTTCCGGCCAGGGCTTCATCGCCGCGCTCGACCAGAGCGGCGGCAGCACGCCCAAGGCGCTCAAGCTCTACGGCATCGAAGAATCGGCCTATTCCGGCGACGCCGAGATGTTCGCGCTGGTGCACGCGATGCGCAGCCGCATCGTCACCAGTCCCGCCTTCGGCGGCGAACGCGTGCTCGGCGCGATCCTGTTCGAGCGCACCATGGACGACAGCTTCGGCGGCAAGGACGCGGTCGCCTACCTGTGGGAAGACAAGGGCGTGGTGCCGTTCCTGAAGATCGACAAGGGCCTGGCCGACGAGGCCGACGGCGTGCAGCTGCTCAAGCCGATCCCGGGGCTGTCCGACCTGCTGGCGCGGGCGAAGGCCAAGGGCGTGTTCGGCACCAAGGAGCGCTCGGTGATCAAGGCCAACAACGCGGCCGGCATCGCCGCGGTGCTCGACCAGCAGTTCGACCTGGGCCAGCAGGTGCTCGACGCCGGGCTGGTGCCGATCATCGAGCCGGAGGTCGACATCAAGGCCGCCGACAAGGAAGCCATCGAGGTCGAACTGAAGAAGGGGCTGCTGGCGCGCCTGGACAAGGTCGATCCGCAGACGCCGGTGGTGCTCAAGCTCACCCTGCCGAGCGTGGACGGGTATTTCCGGGAGCTGGTCGACCACCCGAGCGTGCTCAAGGTGGTGGCGCTGTCGGGCGGCTACAGCCGCGACGACGCCAACGCGAAGCTGGCGAAGAATCCCGGCGTGATCGCCAGCTTCAGCCGCGCGCTGAGCGAAGGGCTGAGCGCGCAGCAGAGCGACGCCGAGTTCAACGCGGCGCTGGATGCGGCGATCGAGTCGATCTATCGCGCCTCGATTGCCTGAACCTGGCTGCAGACGCATCAGAAGCCGGCGCGGAAGCGCCGGCTTTTTCATGGGCGCTGGCTGGAGGCAGGAAGGCCGTGCCTTGGCTCCCTCCCCCGCCTGCGGGGGAGGGTTGGGGTGGGGGCCAGCCGAAGCCATTCCCGCTACCCCGCCATGACCGCCTGCTACGCTGACATCGAGGCTTCCCCCAATGCCCACACTCCCCGCCACCACCGCCCTGCTCGTGATCGACCTGCAGCCGGACTTCATGCCCGGCGGCGCGCTGGCCTGCCATGAGGGCGACGCCATCGTGCCCGGCATCGCCGCCCTGCTGGCGTCGCGCCGCTACCGGACCGTCGTCGCCACCCAGGACTGGCATCCGCCCGGCCACGCCTCGTTCGCCTCCAGCCATCCCGGCCGCGCACCGTTCGAAACCATCGCACTGCACGGCCAGCCGCAGGTGCTCTGGCCCGACCATTGCGTGCAGGGCACGCCCGGCGCCGCGCTCGACCCGCGCGTGGACTGGCGCGCGGCCGACCTGATCCTGCGCAAGGGCACGAATCCGCAGGTCGATTCCTACAGCGCCTTCCGTGAAAACCACGGCCCCGGCGGCACCCGCCCGTCGACCGGACTGGCCGGCTGGCTGCGCGAGCGCGGCATCGACGACGTGCACCTGTGCGGGCTCGCGCGCGACTACTGCGTGCTGTGGTCGGCGCAGGACGCGGCGGCGGCGGGATTGCGCGTGCGCTTCCTGTGGGAGCTGACCCGGCCGGTCACGCCGGACGGCGACGCGTCGACGCGCGAGGCGCTGCGCACCGCCGGCGTCGACATCGACAATCGCGACATTCCGTAGGTCGGGGCTACGCCCCCGACGCTCTGTTTTCGCGCGTCGGGGGCGTAGCCCCGACCTACGTCAGCGAAACACCACCGTGCGATGCCCGTTGAGCAGGATGCGATGCTCGACGTGCAGCCGCACCGCGCGCGCCAGCACGCGCGATTCGACGTCGCTGCCGATGCGGATCAGCGCGGCCGGCGTCATCGCATGGTCGACGTGGGCCACGTCCTGTTCGATGATCGGGCCCTCGTCGAGGTCGCCGGTCACGTAGTGCGCGGTGGCGCCGATGATCTTGACCCCGCGCGCGTGCGCCTGGTGGTAGGGCTGCGCGCCCTTGAAGCTGGGCAGGAAGCTGTGGTGGATGTTGATCGCGCGGCCGGCGAGCGCATCGCACAGCCCCGGCGACAGGATCTGCATGTAGCGCGCCAGCACGACCAGGTCGATGCGCTCGCGTTCGACCAGGTCGAGGATCTGCCGTTCCTGCACCGGGCGATTGTCGGCGTCGACCGGCAGGTGGTGGAACGGCACGCCGTAGGACGCAGCCAGCGGCGCGTAGTCCGCATGGTTGGAGGCGACCGCGGCGATGTCCGCAAGCAGCTGGCGGCTGTGGGTGCGGAACAGCAGGTCGTTGAGGCAGTGGCCCTGGCGGCTGACCAGCACCAGCAGGCGCGCACGCCGGCGCGTATCGTGCAGCTGCCAGTCCATCGCGTGCGCATCGGCCAGCGGCGCGAAGGCCGCGTGCACCGCGTCGATCCGCGCCGCATCGGGCGTGTCGAAATGCACGCGCAGGAAGAAGCGCCCCGACTCCGCATCGCCGAACTGCTGCGCATCGAGGATGTTGCAGCCGTGCTCGAACAGCAGCGAGGAGACGCGGAAGACGATTCCGGTGCGATCCGGGCAGGACAGGGTCAGGATGTGGTCCCGGGGCATCGGCGGCGGTGCGGTGGCGATCGCGCGACTATGTCACACCGGCCCCGGCGGATGTGCGTTCGGTTTCCCGTGCAACCGCGCCGCCCGTGGCCGTCCTCCCTGCCCGGCAGGTCAGAGCCCCGTCTGCCGCTTCACCGCATCCTCGTGCAGCGATTCGTTGAGCTGGTCGACGATGGTCGTCCAGCTCGCGTCGGCCCCCAGCTGCTCGGCCAGGAACTGGCGCTGGCCGTCGTTCCAGAACGGCGCCTCGGCGATATGCACGTCGGCCTCCAGCTGGTGCTCGCGGATGAACCGGGCGATCGCGCGGTCGTCGGCATCGAGCCCTAGCTGCAGGAACAGGTTGCTCATCCTGGGTTCGGTATCGTCCATCGTGCGTGCCCCGTGGCCTGGGTTGAAGTCGAACGCATCCTGCCACGCCGCCGGTCGATGCCGCGCAAAGACTGCTGGCTCAGCCGACCGGCCCCGGCAGCGCGGGCACCCGCGTCGGCGTCCCGTCCTCGTCCAGCGCGATCATCGTGAAGCGCCCGCGCGTGCACAGTTCGCGTTGGCCGCTCAGCAGGTCCTCGGCCACGACGTCCACCTGCACCTGCATCGAGGTGTTGCCGACCTCGACCACGCGCGCGACGGTTTCGACCAGCTGGCCCTGGCGGATCGGCAGGCGGAAGTCGACCTGGTCCGACCGCGCGGTGACCACGGTGCGGCGCGCATAGCGCGAGGCGGCGATGAAGGCGGCCTTGTCCATCCACGCCAGCGCCTGGCCGCCGAACAGGGTGCCGAGGTGGTTGGTGTGGTCGGGGAACACGATCTCCAGCATCCGCGCCTCGGTCGCGGGCGTGTCCGGCGCGGGCGTCATGCCGCGGATTCGGCGGGTTCGTCGAGATGCAGGCCCACCGCCTGCGCGATCTGCCCGGGCGCCTGGAAGCCGGCCAGTCGCCTGGCCTCGCTGCCGTCGCGGAACAGCGACAGCGTCGGCGTCTGGCGCAGGCCGAGGTCGCGGAAGAAATCCTCGCCGAGGATTTCCATCTTCACCTTCAGCAGCACCAGGCCGGCGGCGGCGTCTTCCCCGGCGAACTTCTGCAGCGATATCTCCAGCATCCTGCAGCCGGGGCAGTCGTCCTTGTAGTAGTCCACCAGCAGGCGCGGGTGCGCTTTGATGGCGGCGTGGTAGTCGTCAGGCGACGCGGCGTGCAGGGTCAGCATGGTCAGTGGTCTCGATGGAATCCAGGAGGTGGTCGGTCCAGCGCTTGATCGCCAGGGCGTCGCGTTCGCCGTGCGGCATCTGCTCGATCTCCAGCCGCGGATGGCGCGTGCCGAAGAAGTTCGCCATGCGCCGCACCGCGCCGCAGTAGTACTCCTCCCCCCACTGCGTCTCGCCGGTGCCGAACACGGCGAGGTTGCCGGGCTTGCCGACCGCCTCGACCAACTCGGCTATGAAGCGCTTCATCTCCGGCGGCGTGCGGCCGGCGTTGTCGGACCAGGAGCCGAGCAGGTACAGGTCGTGGCGGGGATCGTCGCCACCGGCCGCGAGCCCCTCGATATCGGCCTCGATCCAGGTCACCGCGTGGCCCAGCGCCTCGCAGCGCGCCCGCACGGCGCGCGCGACATCGCGCGTATTGCCGCTGAGTGATGAGAAGGCGATCAGGATGCGCATGGCGTCAGTGGGTGGCAGGCGGTTCTCTTTCCTGCCGTCATCCCCGCGAAGGCGGGGATCCAGTGTCTTTGCAGCGGTGCGGCGAAAGACGCTGGGTTCCCGCCTTCGCGGGAACGACGGATTGGTTACAGATCGTCGAAGCCGTTGTCGGAGTTGGTCTTCTTGTACGACGCGTTGCGCATCTCGAAGAAGTCGGTCTTGGTCTCGGTGAAGTTGTCGGCGTAGGCCTTGATCCAGGGCATCACGTTGTCGGTGGCGTCCGAGTACAGCTTCTCGATGCCGAGCATGCCGGCCATCTTGTTGGCGCGGTACTTCACGTAGCGGATCATCTCGTCGACGTCGATGCCGTCGATGCCGTCGAGCACCTCGCCCGTCCACTGCGTCTCCAGCGCGATCGCATGCTCGAAGGCCTGGTGCACGTAGTCGGTCAGCTCGTCGGTCTGCAGCTCCGGGTTCTCGCCGACGATGGCGCGGATCACCTCGCTGATGAACTTGGTGTGCGCCAGCTCGTCGCGGTTGATGAAGCTGATGATCTTGCCGGTGCCGGTCATCCGGTTCTGGCGGACCAGGTTGTAGAAGTAGGCGAAGCCGGAATAGAAGTTGATGCCCTCCAGGATCGAGGACTGGATCAGCGAGCGCAGCAGGGTCTCGGCGGTCTTCTCGCGCATGAAGTCGTCGTACGACGCCATGATCGGCGCGTTGCGCTTCAGGATCGTGGGATGCGTGCGCGCCAGTTCGAACACGCGGTTCTGGTTGGCCAGGTCGGTGATCGAGGCCAGCACGTAGCTGTAGCTTTCGTTGTGGATCACCTCCTGCTGGCCGATGATCGCGGCGTTGGCGTGCGCGGCCGGGTCGGTGATGTATTCGGCGACGTTGTAGATGAAGCGCGTCTGCGGCGAGTCGAGCGTGGCCAGCAGGCCGATGATCGAGTCGTAGGCGTTCTTCTCGCGCGCCGAGAGCTCGCCGTACTGCTTGGCGTCGCCCTTCATGTCGACCTCGTCCGGGATCCAGAAATTGGTCGAGAGCTCCTTGTAGGCGCGGTAGAACGACGGGTACGGGATGTCGTTCCAGTTGAGGATGCCGGAGGTCTTGCCGTTGATGATCCCGGTGGAGCGGTTGGGGTGGCGCGGCTCCAGGATCCGGATGCGGTCGAGCGGCGTGGCGGTCAATGGTGCGGTAGCGGACATGGAAGCTTTCTCTGCTTGTCCGGCCGCTCGCGACCGGACCTTCTGGAGGAAAGCCCCCCTGAGTCAGGGGGGGCGCGCCGAAGGCGCGGGGGTATGGATGCAGGTGATGCAGGGTCCACGGTTCGCTTTGCGAACCGTGGAAGCGGAAGCGCGAATGCGCTTCAGCTACTGCACCACTCGCACTCGGCGATGTCGATGTCGTTCGAGCGCACGTAGTAGGTCGTCTTCAGCCCCTCGCGCCAGGCGGTCATGTGCAGCTCCAGCAGGGTGCTGGCGCGGATGGTGCTGGGCACGTAGAAGTTGAAGCTGATCGACTGGTCGACGTGGCGCTGGCGGCGCGCGTTCTGGCGCACGCTGGCGAACTGGTCGACCTTGTACGCGCCCTTCTCGTAGTACGGCCAGGTCTCCAGCGACAGTCCCGGTGCGGCCACCGGGCGGCGGTAGTCCTTCTTCTCCTCGTAGTAGAACGCGGAGTAGATCGGGTCGATCGAGGCGGTGCTGCCTGCGATCTGCGCGGTCGACATGTTCGGCGCGACCGCCAGCAGCCAGCCGTTGCGCACGCCGTTGACCGCGACCTGCGCCGACAGCTCCAGCCACTTGCTGCTGTTGTAGTCGCGGGCGCGGAAATACTCGCCGTTGTGCCAGTCGCTGCCGAGGAAGGCGCTGTAGGTGCCCTTTTCCTTGGCCAGCTCCATGCTCGCCTGCACGGTGAGGAAGTTGATCCGTTCGTACAGCTCGTCGCTGAAATCCTCCGCTTCGGGCGTGTTCCAGTGGATGCCCTTCTGCGCCAGCAGGTGGTGCCAGCCGAACGTGCCGAGGCCGATCGCGCGGTACTTGCGGTTGGTGATCGTGGCCTGCGGCACCGGCAGGTCGTTGAGGTCGATCACGTTGTCGAGCATGCGCACCTGGATCGGGATCAGGCGCTCGAGCACGTCGGTGATCAGGTCGCCCTGGTCCTCCTGCGGCAGCACCGCGCGGCCGAGGTTGACCGAGGACAGGTTGCAGACCACGAAGTCGCCGGCCTGCCTGGTGGTGACGATCTGGTTGCCCGAGATGATCTCCTGCATCATCCGCGTCGGGCTCATGTTCTGCAGGATCTCGGTGCACAGGTTCGACGAGTACACCATGCCGGCGTGCTTGTTCGGGTTCTTCCGGTTGACCTCGTCGCGGTAGAACATGAACGGGTTGCCGGTCTCGAGCTGGCTGACCATGATCCGCTTGAAGATGTCGATGGCCTTGACGGTCTTGCGCGCGATGCGCTCGTCGGCCACGACCTCCTCGTACTTCTTGCGGAACGTGCCCTCGCCCCGCTTCTCGTCGAAGAAGTCCTGCAGGTACCAGCCCTTGATCCGCTTCACCTCGTGCGGGTCGAACAGGTACCAGTCGCCGCGGCGCTCGACCGCCTCCATGAACAGGTCGGGGATGCAGACCGAGGTGAACACGTCGTGCGCGCGCAGGCGCTGGTCGCCGTTGTTCAGGCGCAGGTCGAGGAAGGCCTCGATGTCGCGGTGCCAGACGTCCAGGTACACCGCGACCGCGCCCTTGCGCTGGCCGAGCTGGTCGACCGACACGGCGGTGTTGTTGAGCTGCTTGATCCACGGCACCACGCCGCCCGACGAATTGGGCACGCCGCGGATCGCCGAACCCGACGAGCGCACGTAGCCCAGGTAGGCGCCCACGCCGCCGCCGCCCTTGGACACGCGCGCGATGTCGGTGTTGGAGTCGTAGATGCCCTGCAGCGAATCATCGACCGTGTCGATGAAACACGAGGACAGCTGGCCGCCGATCTTGCCGGCGTTCTGCAGCGTCGGCGTCGCGACGGTCATGTACAGGTTCGACAGCGCCCAGTAGGCCTCGCCGACCAGCTGCATGCGGCGCTCGCGGGGCTTTTCATCCTGCATGAGGTACAGCGCGATCGTCAGCCAGCGCTCCTGCGGCAGCTCGTACACCGCGCGCGAGGTGTCGGTGGCGAGGTAGCGCGTGGCCAGCAGGTACAGGCCGTTGTAGGCGAACAGCTTGTCGCGCCCGGGGTCGATCATCTTCCCGGCCTCGACCAGCTCCTCCTTCGAGTACGCGCGCAGGATGTCGTTGGAATAGACGTTGCGGTCGGCCAGGCTCTCCTGCAGGCCGACGTAGGAGCCGTACTTCTGCTCGGTGTCGTAGAAGCGGTTGCGGCTGGCGCGCTTGTACAGGCGGTGCAGGTACAGGCGCGCGGCGAAGATCTCCCACTCCGGCGCGGCGACGTCGACGCGGGCCTCGGCCTCGCGGATCAGGTGGTCGACGAGGTCGTCGGCGTTCACCGCATCCTTGCGCTCGACGAAGCCGAACACGCTGCGCTTGTAGTCGGCGATGTCGAGCTGCGGGAATTCGGCGTGGACGCGGTCGATGGCGCGCTCCAGGCGCGCGCGGTCGTAGGGAATCCGGCGGTTGCCGGCTTCCTTGGTGATCCAGGTGGCCACGTCCTGGTCGGCGGTGGCGGTATCGGGCATGTCGGTGGCTCTCGGCGCCGGGATGGCATCGTCGGTCTCGACGGCGTCCGGGGCGGGGGCGGCGGGCTTCGCGGCCGCGGTGGCGGTGGCGGCGGCGGCGGCGGCGGCGGCATCCGCAGCGGTCGGTTCGATGGCCGGCTCTGCGGCCGGTGTGTTGTGGTTGCTCATGCGTCCTCCTTGCGTCGCGCACGCGTCCGGCCTGTCCCCCGCAGGCGGAGGCCCGGATCGTCAGGTTGGAAAAGCGGCGTCGCAAAAGCGGGGACTGCGCGAACGGCGCCCCGGTCCTGCGTCGCCAGCCCTCTCCCCCCGGAGATCCCGCGGCCGGCACCGCGCGGCGTGCAAACGCGCGGCTGTCGGCAGGTCTTCGGACTCACGGGCACGGAAGGCAGGCCTTCCACCTTGTCCGCCGCTTCCCGGAAGCCTTCGCTCCAGTGCTGATGGCGGGTTCGTTCCCGATTACCGCTGCGGGGCAGCGCCGGAATGGCCGCGGACCCTTGCGGGGGTACGGCGTCACCGGCTTCCCTTTTCATCCTCCGGCGTGGGGCGGGAGGAACCGACGGGCACAACATAGTGGGGTGTCACGGAACCGTCAACACCAAATGTTGTGTGGAACAGAAACGTTCAATTGCAACCGTGTTCCACGGGCCGCGGAGGGGAAAAACCGGGGTCAGAGTGCGGTTTCGCCGCCTGCCGAACCGGCAACCGGGCGGAGACCGGAAGGGAAACAGCGCTCCGCCCCCGGTTTTCCCCGGGCCCGGGTCAGTTTCGCCGCCAGCGGACAGCCGCTGAACGGCCCGCGACGGCGGGGATTCTTTCCGCATGCGCCGCGACGGTCCCCGTCTGCATGGCGTCGGTCAGTGCGCCAGGCTTGCGACCAGGCGCAGGCCGATCGCCAGCGCGTCGTCACGGCTGCGGTCGAGTCCGGGATTGAAGACGTACTGCAGGTCCGGCTGCAGCGCGAGCCTGTCGGTGAGCGCGAAGCGGTAGGTCAACTCGAGTGCCGTTTCCGCGCGCGCAGCCGCGATGCCGTCCTGCGCCAGGACATCGAGCTGGTTGCGGCCGGCGACGGCGTGGGCAATGGCGATTCCGGCCTCGTCGGCCTGCCGCCCGGCGAACGGTCCGACCCAGTGCAGGCCAACGCTGTAGAACCGGTCGAACGGATTGGTCCGCGCGCTCGCGCCACCGACGCGGAAGAACCCGCGCAGGCCGCGCGCCTCGTCGCCGGACAGCAGCGCCTCGCCGCGCAGGTAGGCGCCCGCGCTGGTGCCCGTGGCCCCGTCGCCGGCGAGATCGTCCTGGTCCCTGGAATAACCCCATGCGCCGAGCAGAAGCCGTTGCTGTCCGCGCTGCAGGTCGAGCTCCGTGATGCCGAACGCGCCATCGCTGCCGCCGATGCGCAAGGTGCTGTGGTCGGGACGATCCGGGTCGTTGGGCACGCCGTCGAGCACGGCCGTGCGCAGGGTCGCCTGATCGGTGAGCGCGAAGGACAGGCGCAGGCCCGGCGAGGTATGCGGAAAGATCGAGGGCCCGTTGCGGCCACTCTGCGCGATGTCGGTGCCGATGCCGTGGGCGCTGTGGAGGAACAGCGCCGAACCGTCGAGCGCATCGAACTCGCTGTTGATGTCGTACAGGCCGGCGCGCAGCGACCAGCGGTCGCCGTCGCCGCGATACTCGACCCAGGCTTCCAGCGGCAGCAGCGCGCGCCCCCCGGTTTCGATGTTGGAGATCCCCTGGGCGTCTCCGGCCAGCTCGCTGGCGCTGTTGCCGTTGTTGTGGATCAAGTGGAGCCGCGCGCTCGTCCGCGGCAGGTCGAACAGGCGTTCAAGGTCGAACTCGGCGGCCAGGCCGACCTGCGTCAGGTAGCGCGTCCCGCGGTTGCCGTCGCCGTCGAGCGACCACGCATCGAGGGTATAGGCCAGCTCCAGCGCGTGCGCATTGTCCTCCGCGGATGTCGCGATGACGGGAGGCGCCGCCGTCCCCAGGCCGGCCAACAGCAACAGCGCGGGTCCGCGAACGTGCAAGGGGGCCTGTACTGCGGGACCTGGTGAAGACATTGGCTGCTGGCCTCCCGGCTGGGCGCGTGGCGACGGACCTTGGGATGATCGCGGCATCCGGGGCCGCGGGCTACGCCCAACAGGCCACAGGCTGCCTCCGACGGGCCCTGGATCTGGCGTAATCGCACGGTTGCGTGGCCGTTGTGCGACAGCCGGGTGCGCGATGGCTTGCTAGCTTGCGAGGCGACGGAGAGGCGTCGACGCTGCCCGCGATGGGCGACGGACGCTCCGCGTGACGGGAGGATCGGGACGATGGCAAGCACGGTTCACACGGGCGGCTACCACCGCTGGTCGATCAGGCTGCATTGGGCGATGGTGTTGCTGTTCGTGGTGGTGTACGCCTTCATCGAACTGCGCGTGCTGTTCGACAAGGGGACGGATGCGCGCGAGGCAATGAAGGCGGCGCACTTCATGTGCGGCCTGCTGGTCCTGCTGCTGGTGTGGCTGCGAATCGCGTTGAGGCTGATCTACCGCGTGCAGCCGATCGTGCCGCTGCCGCCGGCCTGGCAGCGCGTGGCGTCGGCGACCATGCAGGGCGCCCTGTACCTGATGATGATCGGCATGCCGCTGGCGGGGTGGGCGACCCTGAGCGCGTACGGCAATCCCGTGCCCTTCTTCGGCCTGGAACTGCCGGCGATCGTCGCCACCGACCGGGCGCTGGCCTCGCAGCTCCAGGACTGGCACGTGCGGATCGGCGACCTCGGCTATTGGCTGATCGGGCTGCATGCCGTTGCCGGCCTCGCGCACCATTACGTGCGCAAAGACAATGCGCTGACGCGGATGCTTCCCGCGAAAGCCGCCAGGACCGACCCGGCATGACCGCAGCCGCGCGCGAGCCGTCGGTGGATGCGGCCATGTGACCAGGCCTGTCCCGGGCAAGCCCGCTTGGCCTGAATTCGACGGCTTCCGACCCTCGTGATGCAACTGTTCGCGTCAGGCGGATCATATTCAGGGCGTCCAGTCGGAAAAGACGCTCGCCGCTCCGTGTTCGCACGACATTTCCAGGGGAAACAACAGATGAACCAGCACGATATTCCAGGCGGACGCACGTATCGCCGGCGCATCCTGGCGGCGACGGTTGCGATGGCGCTCGCTGCGGGCGCCGCGCAGGCGCAGCAGGCGTCCAGCGAGTCCACCGCGGAGGCCACCGAACTCGACCGCATCGTGGTCTCCGCGCCGAATTACGTGCCATCGGGCAGCCTGACCGCGACCAAGTCGTCCGCACCGCTGATCGAGACCCCGCAGTCGATCTCGGTGGTCACCCGCGACCAGATCGACCTGCTCGGCTTCACCGACGTGCAGCAGGCGATCCGCTACACCGCCGGCATCGTCGGCGAGAACTACGGTCCCGACCTGCGCTACGACTTCCTGACCCTGCGCGGCTTCACGCCCAAGCAGTACATCGACGGCCTGCAGGCGCCGATCAGCACCACCATCTTCAACGTCGGCGTCGACCTGTACGGCTTCCAGGAAGTGGACGTGCTCAAGGGCCCGGCCGCGGTGCTGTACGGCAACTCGCCGCCCGGCGGCATCTACAACCTGACCAGCCGCCGCGCCGAGGACGTCCTCGGTGGCGAGATCGGGGTCAAGTACGGCAGCGACAGCTACAAGGAGCTGCACGGCACCGTCACCGGGCCGATCGCCGACGGCCTGAGCGCGCGCGCCACGCTGCTCTACCTCGACCGGGGCTCGCAGACCGAGCACGTCGAGGGCGAGCGCACCTATTTCGCGCCGACCTTCACCTGGAACATCGGCGAGAACACCAGCCTCACCGGCCTGGCCTACTACCAGAAGGACGCCAACACCGGCGACACCAACGGCTTCCTGCCGGCCGAGGGCACGCGCCTGGGCAATCCCCACGGCGTGATCCCGCGCGGCCGCAACCTCGGCGAGCCGGACTACAACCGCTACGACCGCACCCAGACCGCGATCGGCTGGGACTTCCGCCACGCCTTCAGCGACCGCGTCAGCTTCCAGCAGAACGCGAAGTGGTACGAGTACGAGGAGTTCCAGAAGGTCGTCTATTCCACCGGCCTGCAGGAGGACATGCGCACCGTCAACCGCGCCAGCTATCCGTATGCGGAAGACGTGGACGGCTTCGCGATTGACAGCCGCTTCACCCTGGTGTTCGGCGGCGACGGCGGCGTGCGCCATACCGTGCTCGCCGGCTACGACTACCGCGACCTCGAGAACTTCGCGCGGTTCGGATTCGCCGGCGCGCCGTCGCTGGACGCCTTCGCTCCGGTCTACGGCGCGGCCCCGATCGACACCCCGGAGCTGAGCTTCATCTTCAACGACCAGCGGGTGAAGCAGTCCGGGCTCTACGTGCAGGACCAGATCAAGGCCGGCAACCTCGTCGTCACCCTCAGCGGTCGCTACGACGACGTCAAGCTGCACGACAACCAGGGCGGCGTCACCACGAAGCAGGACGAATTCAGCTACCGCGCCGGCCTGAACTACGTGTTCGACAGCGGCTGGGCGCCCTATGTCAGCTACGGCAGCTCGTTCGAGCCGGTCCTGGGCACGGATTCGGAGACGGGCGAGGGCTTCGAGCCCAGCACCAGCACCCAGCTCGAGGCGGGCGTGAAGTTCGACGCGCGCGGGCTTCCACGCGGCGTGCGCCTGTTCGCGACCGCCGCGCTGTTCCAGATCGAACAGGACAACCTGGTCAGCGTGCAGTCCGGGCAGACGCCGATGTTCGGCCGCCAGCTCGGCGAGGTCGAGGCCAAGGGCGGCGAACTGGAAGTGGTGGCCCGCATCCACGACCAGTGGAGCATCAACGCCTCCTACAGCTACACCAGGACCGAAGTCGTGCGCGACGCGGGCGGGTTCGCCACCGGCGATCCGCTGCCGACCACGCCCGAGCACAAGCTCACCGCGTTCGTCGACTACACCCTCCAGCAGGGCAGCCTCGCCGGCCTGGGCTTCGGTTTCGGCGGCCGCTATCTCAGCGAATCCGCCGGCAGCCTGGTCGACCAGTGGAATCCGTCGGTGATCTACGCCAAGTCGACCGCGATCTGGGACGCCATCGTCCACTACGACCGCGACAACTGGCGCTTCGCGCTCAACGCCAGCAACCTGTTCGACAAGGAGTACGTGGGTCGCTGCGCCGGCATCGCCAACTGCATCTACGGCCAGGGCCGCCAGGTCATCGCCACGGTGACGTGGAGGCTCTGAGGCAGGCCGCGGCGTCCGTGCGGGCCGGCGCCGGCCGGTCCGCGCGCTGCGGCGGGTTTCCCGCGCCTGCCGCGTCCGGCGTGCAGGCCACCGCCGCCCACGCCCGCCGCGATGACGACATCCATGCGCGCGCGACCTGGCGCTTCTGACCGGAACGGCCGTGCGTCGGCGCTGAATGGAGAAGCCGGCGCGCGTCGCCCGCGGCAGGCTGCCATGTCGCCGGCTTCGCACCGGGCGGAGGTTCGCCCGAGGGCGTGCGGCAGGCCATTTCCGTGCTTTTCCACTCCCGAGGAAGTCATCCGATGACGCCACGTTCCCATCTGCTCGCGGCCGTCGCCGCGGCCTGCATGGCCGCGCTCGCACCCGCGCAGGCTGGCGACCTGCTCTATACGCTCGCCGACACCGCCACCCTGCCCAGCACCGCAACCGGCTGGGACTACATCAAGCTGGAGCCGGGCAGCAGCCGGCTGTTCATGGCGCGCGACAAGGACGGGCTGACCGTGTTCGACGTCGACGCCAACCGCGCGCTGACCACGGTCGACAACTCCATCGGCGCCAACGGGCCGCTGCTGCTGCCCGAATACAACCGCGGCTACGTCGCGATGACCGACGGCTCGTTGCTCAGCTTCGAGCTGGATTCGCTCAAGCCGATCGAGCGGCTGGCGCTGGACGGCGACGGCGGCATCAACAGCGCCATCCACGATCCGATCACCCGCCGCATCCACGCCATCGTCGGCACGCGGCCGGCGGAATCGACCTGGTACACGCTCGACGCGGCCAGCGGCAAGCTGCTCGGCAGCCGGACCTTCCCGTTCCGCAAGATGGACGACCCGGCCAGCGACGGCAGGGGCCGCCTGTTCGCGCCCGCGCGCCTGGACAACCTGATCCTGGTGCTGGATGCGAAGACGCTGGACGAACAGACCCGCTGGACGGCGCCGTGCAACGTGTCCAAGGTCCGCTACCAGGCGCACAGCAACCGCATCCTCGGCGCCTGCGCCGGCGACACCCCCATGTTCTTCGCGCTCGACCCGGACAGCGGCCGGGTCGTGGCCAGCCTGTCGATCGGCAACGGCATCGACGGTTTCGTCATCGACGAACAGCGCAAGCGCATCGTGACCTCGAACAACGAGGGCACGCTGACGGTGATCCGCCAGGAAGGCCCCGACAGCTACGCGCTGGCCGGCACCGTCTCCACCCGCCCCAACGCGCGCATGATGACCATGGACGAGCGCACCGGCAGGCTGTTCGTGGTCACCGCCGAATTCACCCGCACCCCGCCCGACGCCGACGGCGCGACCCGTAACGTCTACCATCCCGACAGCTTCGTGGTGCTGACCTACCAGCCGCAGTGACCGGCAAGGCAGCGGTCGACGGATACGCAATCATATGGAAGCGAGTCAATCCGCAGGTCGGGGCTACGTCCCCGACGCCCGGACATCGGCGGCCACGGCGTCGGGGACGTAGCCCCGACCTGCGGCATTCGATATTCCTGAACGCAAGTCGGTATCAGTCGATCGCTGGCGCGCTTCACGGGAGCTCATCCCGGGCGACGCGCGGGATCCCGTCTGCTGCCGGGCGTGACGCGTGGGCATAACGCCACCGTCATTCCGGCGCAAGCCGGAATCCATTTTGCTTCTTTCGCAAAAGACGCTGGATCCCGCTTTCGCGGGGATGACGGCAGCATTTTTTTCCGGCGAGTGGCCGGGGCAAGAGGCAAAGCGCCTGACCGGACCTGATGCGCAGGCCGGTCCACGCCATCACGGCAGCAGGCGGACGACGCGGAATCCCAGGGTGTTGTTCTGCCGCTTGGGGTCGTCGCCGGAGTAGCGCAGCGCCGGGCGGACCGTTTCGGGCTTGTTGTACCAGCCGCCGCCGCGCACGACCCGGCGCACGCAGTCGCCGTCGAGCCAGGCGCTGCCGTCGGTCGGCGCACCTTCGTAGCTTGCGTTGTAGCAGTCCTCCACCCACTCCCAGGCGTTGCCGGCGGTGTCGTACAGGCCGAAGCCGTTGGGCTCGAAGCTGCCCGCGGGGGTGGTGGTGCGGGCGTGGCCGTCGTTGCAGTCGTGCAGCGGCCAGTCCGGGCGCACCTGCCTGAGCGCTTCGTCGCCGACGTTGCCGAACCCGCAGGCGAGGTTGGGGTCGTCTCCCCAGAACCAGGGCGTCGTGGTGCCGCCGCGCGCGGCGTACTCCCACTGCGCCTCGCTGGGAAGGCGGTAGCGTTGCCCAGTCCTGTGCGACAGCCAGCGGGTGTAGCCGACGGCCATGTCGAAGTTCACGTAGAGGACCGGACGGCGGCCGCGCCCCCAATCTTCGTCGGACACCGCCTCGCAGCCGCCGTCGGCCACGCAGGCGTCCCATTCGTTGTAGGTGATCTCGTATCTGCCGATGGCGAAGGGTTCGGCGAACCTCACCTCGTGCTGCGGCGCCTCGTTGGCCTCGTGGCCGGGTTCGGCGTCGGTCGAGCCCATCAGGAAGCTGCCGGCCGGCAGCACGACCATCTCCGGGCAGTCGGCGCAGTCCCGGTTGCCTTCGAGCGCGAACGGGGAAGTGGCGTCCGCCGGCTCGGCGGCGCAGGCGCTGCCGGCGGCCAGCAGCAGGCAGGCGAGGAGCGATCGCCTGCACCAGGCGTTCGTCATGCCGGGCGTGCCGGGTGCGAGCGATGCGGGCGGGGCCGGGAGGGTCTTCATGGGCGCGTCGTGCCTCGATCGGGGTGCGGGTGGGACAAACCGGGCTGGCGTCCGCCGTCGCCGGAACCACCTTGCATCACGGCGTCGCCTCCGCGGCGGGCGCGCCCGGATCGGGCGTGCCGGGGGGACGGTCGTCCCAGTACCACGGGCGCGGCAGCGGCCGCGGGGTCGGCCAGCGTTCGTGAAGGGTGTCGCCGTCGTAGAGGCGGCCGTTCTTCATCACCTGCACGATCGACAGGGCGTTGCCGAGGTCGCTGCGCGGATCCCTGGCCAGCACCACCAGGTCGGCGAACTTGCCGGCCTCCAGGCTGCCCAATTCCGCTTCGCGGCCGATGGTCGCGGCGCCGCCGAGGGTCGCGGCGTGCAGCACTTCGGCGTTGCCCATGCCGCCCATCGCATGCGCCTGCATTTCCCAGTGCAGGCCGATGCCGGGCATCTCGCCGTGCGAGCCCATGCCGGCGAGGCCGCCGGCGCGGACCACGTCGGCGACGCCGGCGGCGACGCGCGGGAACAGGTATTCGTCCGGCTCGCGCCAGGTCCGCGTGCGCGTCTTCATGTCGACGATGAACCCGGGCGCGAAGCGGTGCAGCTTCGCGTCGTGGGCGAGGCCGCCGCGCGAGATGAAGTCGTCCTGCCCCTCCGGCCCGCCGTTGCCGATCATCAGCGTCGCCGAGTACGCGGTGCCGGCGTCGGCGAACAGGCGCACCACGTCGCGCTGCAGCGGCACCGCGACCAGCGCGTGTTCGTTGCCGGCATAGCCGTCGAGCGCGTGGCCCAGGCCCAGCTTCATCGACAGCGCGCCCTCGGCGGTCGGCATCAGCCCGGCGTCGCGCGCCGCCATCGCCAGCCACTGGCGCACGCGGCGGTTGCCGGTGCGGTACATCTTGATGTTGCCCAGGCGATAGTGCTCGCGGTAGCGCCGCAGCACGTCGCGGACCTGCGCGTAGGAACTGAACTCGTTGAACGAGAAGATCGCCGGGCCGGTGGAGAAGATGCGCGCGCCAGGCATCCGTCCGGCTTCGACCAGGTCCTGGTAGGCCAGGGTGTCGATGCTCAGCGTGGACGGGTCGAACACCGTGGTCACGCCGTAGGCCAGGTTGGCCAGCGGTCCCCAGCTTTCGAGGTCGAGCACGTCGCGGCGGATGTCGGCGAGGTGGGTGTGGGTGTCGATCAGGCCGGGGATGAGGTAGCGGCCGGACACGTCGACGATGGTGGCGCCGTCGGGCACGTCGAGCGTGCCGCGCTTGCCGATGGCGGCGATGCGGTCGTCGACCACCAGCAGGTCGGCGTCGGCGATGGCCTCGTCGCCGCGCATCGTCAGCGCCGTCGCGCCGCGCAGCAGCAGCGCGCCGCGCGGGGTGTCGCGCGGCACTTCGACCACGGCGGCGAACGCCTGCACGCCGTCGCGGCCGTCGACCGGCGCGTCCACCGCCATCGAGGGCGCGTCGGCCGGGTGCGTGCGCACGCCGTCGAGCGGGCGCCGGTACCAGGTCGAGCCGACCGCCCAGTGCAGGCTGCGGCCGTCGTCGCTCCAGCCGAAGAAATCGGCGCCGACCGTGGTCAGCTTCGCGTGCGCCACGCCCGGCGCGGCGAGGTCGAGCGTGCCGCCGGGGTCTTCCGGCATCGCCAGCAGGTGCAGCTGCTGCGCGATCTGCGCCAGCGCCCAGCGCCCGTCGGGGCTGATGCGCAGGTCGTCGACCGGGGCGCGACCCGCGGCGAAGTACCAGCCCGGGCCGGTGACCTGGAGCACCGTGTCGCGCCCGCTGCCGTCGAGCGCGACGCGTTCGACGCCGTCGCCGGAGAGCACGTGCACGTGCGCGGCGTCGCCGGCGAAGTGCGGGCGGCCGCCCAGGCGCCCGCGGGCGATCACCCGCGCGTCACTGCCGTCGCGCCCGAACACCACCAGCTCGCCGTCGCGCAGCGCGCCGTACTCCATGTAGCTGTGCATGCGCACGCTGTTGCTGGAGCGGATCGCGACGATGCGCGTGCCGTCGGGGGTGAACACCGGGCGCGTGTGGAAGGCGGGCGTCGCGCTGACCCGCTGCGGCCTGGCATCGGGCGCATCGAGCGCGATGCGCCAGACGTGGCCGGCGTCCTTCGCGGTCCAGTCGATGTAGGCCAGTTCGCGGCCGTCGGGCGACCACGCGGGATGGAAGGCCGGGCGCGGGCCGGTGTCGATCCGGCGCAGCGCGCCGCTGCCGTCCAGCGTCATCACGTACAGCGCGCCCAGCGCGGAGAACGCGAGCCGGCGGCCGTCGGGCGATGGCTCGGGGGTCTGGATCAGGCGCGCGCGGACCGGGCCGGTCTCGTGCCGGATCGACTGCCGGGTCGACGCGCCCAGCTCGATGTCGACGCGGGCGTGGAACGGGATCGCCTGGCGCGCACCGTCGGCCAGGGCGATGCGCTGCAGGCCGCCGTCGACGTTGGCGACCAGGGCGCTGCCGTCGGGCGTGAACGCGTGCCGCGGCAGCAGGTCGCGCCAGTGCGAGGCGCCCAGTTCGTCCTGCTGCACCGGGAACGCGAGCCAGCGGTCGTCGCGGGTGCGCAGGTCGAGCACGCGCAGGCCGGTGCGCGACTGGTGGCGGGCGCCGTAGACCAGCCAGCGCCCGTCGGGCGAGATCGCCGGACGCATCGCCGTGCCCAGCACCAGGTCCGGCCGCGGACTGCGCGGCGCCGAGACCAGCGTTTCCTCGCTGCCGTCGTGCAGGTCGCGGCGGCGGATCGTCCACTCCGGCGTGTGCCCGGTCTCGCGCGGGCCGACGTGCGCGGCGTAGTACACGAAACGGCCGTCGGCCGACGGCGCCGCGCCCAGCGCCGAGCGCCAGGTCGCGGACGGCTGGTCGTCGCGCTCGCGGATCGGCAGCAGCAGTTCGCCGCTGCCGCTCGCGGCGTCGAAGCGCCACAGCTCCCAGGCCTCGAACTCGGGCCGGTAGCGCGACACGAACAGCGCGCGGCCGTCGGCGCTCCACGCCGGGGAGGCGAAGATCGGATTGCCGTCGAGCAGGGTGAGCTGGCGCGGCGTGCGGCCGTCGGCATCGACCAGCCACAGGTTCTCGGCGCCGGAGCGGTCGCTGAGGAAGGCGATGCGGCGGCCGTCGGGCGAGAACACCGGCTGCGAATCGAAGGCCATGCCGCGGGTGATCGCGCGCGCCGTGCCGCCCGCGGCCGGCATCGTGTACAGGTCGCCGAGCAGTTCGAACACGATGCGGCGGCCGTCCGGCGACACGTCCGGCGACAGCCAGGTGCCGCGGTCGGTGTCGAAGGCGATCCGGCGCGCGGGCGTCATCGGCAGCGTCTGCCCCGGCGCGCCGGGCGCGTCCGCCTGCTCGAAGGCGGGGCCCTGCGACAGCCACGGCGGCAGCCCGCCATGGCCGTGCCCCTCGTGCGCCCACGACGACAGCGGCAGCAGCGCGAGCGCGACCGCCAGCGCGGGCAGGCGCGGCCGTCTGCGCGTCACGGCGCGCGCGCCCGCGCGGGGAGGTAGCGATCGCGCAGCAGCGTCTGCCGCGTGCGCAGTGGAACGGCGTCGCCGGCCATAAACACCGCGACCGGCGCCGACGCCGGCTCCAGCGGATCGCCGTCCCACAGCACCAGGTCGGCGTCGGCGCCGGGGGCGAGCGTGCCGATGCGCGCGTCCAGGCCCCAGATGCGCGCCGGCGCTTGGGTGATCGCGGCCAGCGCGGCGGCGTCGGGCAGGCCGTGCGCGGCGGCGATGCCGGCCGCCAGGCGCAGCGACGGCCCCGCGTTCCAGCTGGTGTAGATGCCCTGCGCGGAGGCGGTGAAGGCGATGTCCACCCCGGCCCGGTGCAGCAGCGCGGCGTTGTCGTGGCGCGCGCCGAGCCGGTCGTAGGTCGCGGGCAGCGCGTCCAGCGGATCGAGCACGACGGCAATGCCCGCGGCGGCGAGTTCGGGCGCCAGGCGCCAGGCCTCGGCCCCGCCCACGACCACCACGCGCAGCCGGTGCGTGCGCGCCAGCGCGATGGCCTCGCGGATGTCGGCCTCGCGGTCGGCGACGATCGCCAGCGGCGTGCGCCGCATCGCCACTTCGTGGCGGGCGAGGTCGTCGGCATCGACGCGGGCGGGGTCGTCGGCGTGCGCCGGCGGCGTGCGCGCGCGCCCGAGTTCGCCATGCAGCCGCTGCCACGCCGCGGCGTGCGAGTGCGCGCGCGAGGCGTCGGTGCCGATGTAGGCGAACTGCACCACGTCGCCGCTGCGCTCGACGATGTCGCCGCCGCTGCGCAGGTGGAGCAGCGTCGCGCGGCCGGCGAAAACATTGTCGGACGCCGCCGCCGGCGCGACCAGGGCGCGGCTGACGCCGTCCGCGCGCGCCTGTTCGACCGACTGCGCGTTGGCGTCGATCGCATGGTGCGTGGTGTAGCCCGCGCGCGACCCGCCCGAGGCGACGGCTTCCTGGCCATCGCCGACCTCGGACAGGCCGATGCGGGTGGCGGCGTGGAACAGGCCCGGGGTCAGGTCGCGGCCGCCGGCGTCGACGATGCGCGCGCCCGGCGGCGGTGCGCCGCCGGCCTCGATCGAGACGATGCGGCCGGCGCGCAGCACCACGGTGGCGTCCTCGACTACTGGCGCTGACACCGGATGCGCGCGTGCGTGCACGATCGCGACGCTGTCCGCGGCCCGCGCGGCGGGCAGCAGCAGGCAGGCCAGCACGAGCAGCAGCCCGCGCATCACCGCCCCTGCCCCATCACCGCGCGGCCAAGCTCGAAGTCCGCCAGCGGGCGCGCGCCGTCCTCGACCTGGACCACGCCGTCGATCATCACCAGCCGCGGCCGGCTGCGCACGCTGAGCGGATCGCCGCTCCACAGCACCAGGTCGGCGCCGTAGCCGCGGGCGATGCGGCCGATGCGGTCGCCCAGGCCCAGCGCCTGCGCGGCGTTGGAGGTGATCCAGCGGATGGCGCGCTCGGGCGGGATGTCGAGCCCGGCGCGGCGCCCGGCGGCGGCGGCCTTGGCCGCTTCGAGGTTGAGCAGGTTGCCCAGCACCGGGATGTCCGAATGCAGGATCGCGCAGCCACCGGCGGCATCGACGAAGGCCGCGTTCTCGCGGATGCCGTCCTCGGCCTCGCGCTTGAACCCCCACCAGTCGGACCAGACCGCGGCGCAGGTGCCGTGTTCGCGCAGCAGGCCGGCGATCTTGTAGGCCTCGGTGGCGTGGTGGACCGCGGCGATCGGCAGGCCGAACTCGTCGGCGACCGCGAGCACGGTGGCGATGTCGTCGGCACGGTAGCAGTGCACGTGCACCGGCAGCTCGCCGCGCAGCGCCAGCGCCAGCGTGTCCTGGGCGAGGTCGGGCGCCGGATCGCGGCCGCCGGCGCGCATCCGCGCCCGCGCCTTGGCCAGCGTCGCGCGCAGCTCGCCGATCACGCCCATGCGGCTGTCGGGGAAGCCGGGACGGCCGTTCCCAGACAGCGACGGATTGCTGCCGCAGGCGAGCTTGAGGCCCTGCGGCGCGCCGGGGAACTTCATGTCCGCCACGGTCGCCGCCGGCACCGGCTTGAGCACCACGCCGCGACCGGCGATCACCGACGACGAGCCCGGCAGCACCTGCAGGGTGGTCACGCCGGCGGCGAGCGCATGCAGGAAGGCCGGATCGCCGGCGCGCACGGCATACTCGATCCAGACGTCCGGCGTCTGCGAGCGGCTGGTCTCGGTGACGTCGGCGAAGGCGTGACTGCCGTGTTCGTAGGGCTGCGGGAAGGTACCCAGGTGGGTGTGCACGTCGATCAGTCCCGGCGTCAGCCAGGCGCCGCCGGCCTCGACCACGCGCACGCCGGGCCGGCGCGGCAGGTCGCGGCCGATGGCGGTGATCCGGCCGTTCTCGACCAGCACGTCGTGGCCGTTCAGGCGCGCGCCGATGCCGTCGAGCACGGTGGCGCCGGCGAACAGCGTCGGCGGCGCGGCGGCGGGGACGTAGCGGCTGGCGTAGGGATCCGCGTCGGCGGCAGGCGCCGCCGGCGATGCGGCGAGCAGGCACGCGGCGAGCAGCGCCGGGGACAGGAACGCCGGGACGCGCATGCGGATCATGCGCTCAGTCTTCGCGCATCCGGCGCATCCAGTCCACCAGCGCCCGGTCCTGGTGCCCGGCGAGGATCTCGGCGAACACCTGCGGCGTTTCGTCCTGGCCGAGCTTGAAGCTCGCGTGCGCGTGTTCGACGTGGGCGCGGAACGCGATGATGTGTTCGCGCAGCTGCGCATAGCGCGCGCCCATGCGTGCGGTCGTCCACGGCTCGGCCTGGCCGGCCTCGAGGTGCGCCGCCAGCCGCGCCAGCGCCGCGTCGGTCTCGTCGGGCACGAACTCCACGCGCACGTCGAAGCGCGCCACCGCGTAGTTCCAGGTCGGGCCCCAGTCCGGCTTCGACACCAGCCGCGGCGCGACGTAGGCCTGCGGTCCCTGGAACAGCAGCAGCGCGCGCGGCGCGGCCTGCAGCGCCGCGCACAGCGGGTTGCGGCGCGCGATGTGCCCGAACAGCGACACGATCGCGCCGTCGCCATCGCATTCGGCCAGCAGCGGCAGCGGCGTGGCCGGCGCGTTGCCCTCGCGCGCGACCACCCAGGCCAGCGGGAAGGCCTCGACCAGCGCCAGGACGTCGGCCGGGCTGCGCGGATCGAACGGCGCGCTCATGGCGTCGACAGCGCCTGCCGCAGCCAGTCCGAGGCTTCGTCGAGCGCGCGGTCGGCGAGGTCGGAGATCGACATCGCCTCGAGGAAGCTGTGGGTCGCGCCGGCGTAGGTGCGCGCCTGCACGGGCACGCCGGCCTCGTGCAGCGCCGCGGCCATCTCGCGGTTGCCGTCGACGAGGATGTCGCATTCGGCGATCGCCAGGAACGCCGGCGGCAGTCCGCGCAGGTCGGCCAGCAGCGGCATCGCCAGCGGATCGTCGCGGTCGCCGTCGTCGCGCAGGTAGTTGTCCCAGAAGCGGTGCATCTCGTCGGCTTCGAGCATGTAGGCCGGGCCATCGTAGCGCGCCCACGACGGCGAGGTGCGGTCGCTGTAGGCGCCGTAGTTGAGCAGCATCGCCGCGACCGGCGCGCGGCCGAGATCGCGCAGCCGCAGCTGGCTGGCGACGGCGAGGTTGGCGCCGGCCGAATCGCCGCCGACCGCGAGCCGCGACGCGTCGATGCCGTGCGCGGCACCGTGTGCGCGCAGCCAGTCGATCACCTCGACCGTTTCCTCCAGCGCCTGCGGGAACCTGGCCTCGGGCGACAGGCTGTAGTCGACCGCGACCACGGCCACGCCCGCGCGCGCCGCGTACTCGCGCATCAGCCGGTCGTGGGTGTCGATGCTGAACAGTGTCCAGCCGCCGCCGTGCAGGTAGACCAGCGCCGGCAGCATCGCCTGCGCCGACGGGCGCAGGATGCGCACCCGCGTGTGCAGCGCGCCCACGCGCAGCTCCTCGCGTGCGGCCATCTCCGGTCCGCCGGCGACCCACTGCGCGCGCACGGCCTCGGCGATGCGCCGCGCCTCGGGCAGGGAGGCCGATGCCATCTGCGGATAGGCGGCATAGCCGGTGCTCATCCGCTGCAGGAACAGGCGGACCTGCGGGTCGACGTCGTCCTGCCCGGCGGCGCGGGGTTGCCCGCTCGCGTTGTCCATGGTTCCTCCCGCTTGGAGCGGTCACGTTAGCGTCGGCGGCGGCGGCGCGGCTGGCCGGGACAGGCCGAAGACTCTCGCGGTCGGGCCATGCGCGCGCATCCGCGCGCGGCGCAGTTGCGCGTGCGCCGCGATTGCGGTGTGATCGGGGTTGCACCGACGACGACAGGCGATGAAGCACAGCCACGACTATCCGCTGAAGGCGCGACCGATGATCGGGCTCGAGGACGAGTACGCGGCCGGTTTCGTCGATCCGGGCCACAGCCACGAGCACGCGCAGTTCCTGTACGCGTCCTCGGGCGTGATGTCGGTGGTCACCCCGGACAGCAGCTTCGTGATCCCGCCGCAGCGCGCGCTGTGGCTGCCGGCCGGGACGATGCACGAGGTCTCGTGCCGCGGCGCGGTGTCGCTGCGCACGCTGTACATCGATCCGGTGCACGACATCGACCCGGGCCACTGCCGCGTGCTGGAGGTCTCGGACTTTCTGAAGGCGCTGGTGCTGGAAGTGGTGAAGTTCCCGGCCGAATACGACCTCGACGGGCGCGAGGGCCGCATCGTCTGGCTGCTGCTCGACGAGATCCGCAGGATGCCCGGCGCGCCCTACCACGTGCCGATGCCGTCCGACCCGAGGCTGGCGCGGGTGTGCCGGGCGATCATCGCCAACCCCGCCGACCAGCGCGACATCGACGCCTGGTCCTCGCAGATCGGCATGAGCCGGCGCACCTTCACCCGCGCCGTCAGGCAGGAGCTGGGTATGGGCTTCGCGCTGTGGCGCCAGCAGGTGCGGCTGATGCAGGCGGTGTCGCTGCTCGCCGCGGGGCGCTCGATCACCTCGGTCGCGTTCGACGTCGGCTACGAAAGCCCGAGCGCGTTCACCGCGATGTTCCACCGCGCCTTCGGCGAGCCGCCCAGCGCCTACGTCTCGCGCTGAGCGATGCCGATGCGCGAGTGGCGGTAGCCGTAGCGCGCGTAGATCCAGATGCCCGCGAGCAGGTAGAGCCCCAGGATCACCGCCGGGAACACGTCGCCGCGCGCGGCCTTCAGGCCGATGTCGTACAGCACCGGCCCGGCCATGCCCAGGCACAGCAGCAGCGCGCAGGCCGGGACCGTGCCGATCCAGACGCCGCGGATGCGCACGCCGCCCAGCGGCACCCGGGACGGGCGCGGCAGGTCGGGATGGCGCGTGCGCAGCCACATCACGCTGATCGCGACGATCGAGAACGCGAACGCCACGCCGAGGCTGACCAGGTCGCCGAGGATCGAGATCGGCAGCAGCATCGCCGCGACCGCGGCGACGCCGGCCACGGCCAGGGTGCCCTTGTGCGGCGTGCGGAAGCGCTCGTGCACCTGCGCGAACAGCGGCGGCAGCAGGCCGTCGCGCGACATCGCGAAGCAGATCCGCGAATGGCCGTAGGTATTGACCATCAGCACCGAGCACAGGCCGATCACCGCGCCGAACTTGATCACCAGCGCCAGCGCCGGCAGGCCGATGTGGTCGATGGCCAGCGCGATCGGGTCGGGCACGCCGAGGAGGCGGTACGGCACCAGCCCGGTCAGCACCAGCGCGACCGCGATGTACAGCGCCGTGCAGATCGCCAGCGAGCCGAGGATGCCGATTGGCATGTCGCGCTGCGGATCGCGCGCCTCGAGCGCGGCGGTGGAGACGGTCTCGAAGCCGAGGTAGGCGAAGAACAGGATCGACGCGGCGCGCAGCACGCCGGCCAGGCCGTAGCGGAAGTCGCCCTCGTTCGGCGGCACCAGCGGCGTCCAGTTGCTGCTGTCGACGTACTGCGCACCGACGATCACGAACAGCAGCAGCACCGACAGCTTCAGCGCGACCATCACCGCGTTGACGGTGGCCGACTGGCTGACGCCGCGGATCAGGATCCACGCGAACGCCAGCAGGCACAGCCCCGCGACCAGGTTCACGCCGCCGCCGATGCGGAAGGTCAGTCCCGCATCGGTCATCACGCCCTGCACGAACGGGGTGTTCAGCGCCGCCGGCACCACGATGCCGAAGTCGGCGAGCAGGCTCGACAGGTAGCCGGCGACGCCGGCCGCCAGCGCGGCGCCGGCCAGCCCGTATTCGAGCATCAGCAACCAGCCCAGCCCCCAGGCGAAGCCTTCGCCGAGCGTGGCGTAGGAATACGTGTACGAGGAGCCGGACACGGGCAGGGTCGAGGCGAGTTCCGCATAGCACAGGCCGGTGAACGCGCAGGCGAACCCGGCCAGCGCGAACGACAGCACCACGCCCGGGCCGGCGTAGTTCGCGGCCGCGGTGCCGGTCATGATGAACACGCCGGCGCCGACGATGCAGCCGATGCCCAGCATCACCAGGTGCCAGGGGCCGAGCTTGCGGTGCAGCCCGTGGCGTTCGGCGTCGGCGCGGACCGCGTCGAACGATTTGCGTGCGAGCAACCGCTTGCGCAGTGTGGACATGGAGCGCTCCGCCTCGGGCAGAGCGCATCATCGATCGACGTGCGGCGCCGCATCCGCGCGCGCGGGTCGCACGCTGTCGCATTCGGGCGCGTCCGGCCGCGGCGGGCATCGACGCCGCCGCGAAGGAAGGCGATCCGCGCCTACGCGCGGTGCCCGGCGGCCAGGTACTCGGCGCTGCGCATCTCGATCAGGCGCGAGGCGGTGCGTTCGAAGGCGCCGGCGAGGCGTTCGCCGGCGTAGAGTGCGGGCGGCGGTGCGTCCGCGGTGCAGACCAGGTTGACGTGGCGGTCGTAGAGTTCGTCGATCAGGGTGACGAAGCGGCGCGCGGCGTCGTTGCGGGTGTCGTCGAGCACAGGGATGCCGCCGAGCAGCACGGTGTGGAACTCGCGCGCGATCTCGATGTAGTCGGTGGCGCCGCGCGGGCCTTCGCACAGCGCATCGAAGTCGAACCAGGCCATGTCCTTGCAGCGCGCACGCACGACGATGCGGCGGCCGTCGATCTCGATGCCGGCGTCGCGGTGCGCGTCGTCGCCGCCGAGCTCGCGCCAGCGCGTGTTGAGCCACGCGTCCGAATCGCCGTCGAGCGGCGCGCGGTACACCGGCGAGCGGGTCAGCGCGCGCAGGCGGTAGTCGGTGTCGCTGTCGAGGTGGACGACTTCGCAGTGTCGCCGGATGAGGTCGATCGCCGGCAGGAAGCGCGCGCGCTGCAGGCCGTCCTTGTACAGCTCGGGTGGATCGACGTTGGAGGTGGTCACCAGCACGATGCCTTCGGCGAACATGCGTTCGAGCAGGCGCGCGAGCAGCATCGCGTCGCCGATGTCGCTGACGAAGAACTCGTCGAGCACCAGCACGCGCAGCTTCAGCGCCGTGCGCCACTCGCGCACGATGCGCGCCAGCGGGTCGCGTTCGCCGCCGTGCGCGCGCAGCTGCTCGTGCACGCTGCGCATGAAGCGGTGGAAGTGCGTGCGGCGCTTGCCGTCGCCGCCCTCGCCCGCGCGCCGCGGGCGCGCCGCGCCGGACAGGGCGTCGCCGCGAAGGTCGCGCAGCGGCAGTCCGTCGTAGAACAGGTCGACCAGGAAGGTCTTGCCCCGCCCTACCCCGCCCCACAGGTACAGGCCGTCGGGCGCGGCGGGCGCATCCTCGCGCAGCAGCCGGCCGATCAGGCCGCGTCGCGGCGCCGG
This sequence comes from Luteimonas marina, assembly GCF_007859325.1. GTDB lineage: Bacteria > Pseudomonadota > Gammaproteobacteria > Xanthomonadales > Xanthomonadaceae > Luteimonas > Luteimonas marina. The sequence goes on from NZ_VOHK01000002.1 coordinate 102,376, forward strand.
CGCGAGCAACGCCTCGTGCAAACGGTCGAGCGCGCGCAATGCGCCCTGCTGCGCGGGATCCTCGCCCCACTCGCCGCGTTCGACGCCGGCGCGGTAGCGCTGCGACGGCGTCGCAGCCCCACCCTCGTCACGCATTCGCGTCGGGCAGGTAGGCGCGCACGCCGTGCTTGATCGCGCCGCGCAGGTCGATCATCTTGCGGTGGAAGAAGTGGCCGGTGTCGGGCATGCGCACCAGTTCGGCCTGCGCGCCGGTCTTTTCCAGCCAGTCGTAGACCGCCTGCGGATCGACGATCTCGTCGCTTTCGCCCTGGATCACCAGCCAGGGCATGGTCGGCGGGGCGATGGCGTCGAAGTCCCAGCGCCCGGCCGGCGGCGCGATCGAGAGCAGCAGCGCCGGCTGCAGTTCCGCCGCGGCGCGCAGCGAGACATAGGCGCCGAAGCTGAAGCCGGCCAGCCACAGGGTGTCGCCCGGGCGCTGCGCCCGCACCCAGGCCGCGACCGCGCGCAGGTCGTCGAGCTCGCCGTCGCCGTTGTCGAACTCGCCGTCGGAGCTGCCGGTGCCGCGGAAGTTGAAGCGCACCGTGGCCGCGCCCAGCTCGCGCAGCGAGCGCGCGGCCATGGTCACCACCTTGTTGTGCATGGTCCCGCCCTCGGTCGGCAGCGGATGGCAGACGATCGCGACCAGCGGCAGGGCGTCGGTGTCCGCCTCGGGCAGGTCGACCGACACTTCCAGTGCGCCCGCCGGCCCCGGCAGCAGCAGGGTCCCGGATTCGGCGGGAAAGGCGGGGAAGGTGGCCATGCCGGCATGATACCGGGCGGGGGCTCGCTGGCCGGGAAGAGTCCGGCGGGGCTTGACAGGTCTGTTATTGATATAACGTAACAACAATCTCGGAACCCCCGATGAGATCCTCCCTCACTTCGATGCTCGACGCCTCGGCGATCGGCCTGTCGACCCTGTGCCTGATCCACTGCCTGCTGCTGCCGGTGGCCGCCACCCTGCTGCCGGTCCTGGCGGCGGCCGGTGAGGCGGAATGGGTGCACGGGCTGTTCGTCGCCTTCGCCCTGCCGCTGGCCGGGCTGGCGCTGTGGCGCGCGCATCGGCAGCGGCCGCTGCCGGCCCTGCTGATGGGGCTGGCCCTCGCCGGCGCCGCCGGCCTGGCGGCCGGGGCGCTGGGCTGGCCGGACGATGCGCTGGAAACTCCACTGACGGTGGTTGGCAGCGGGCTGCTGGCGTCGGCGCACGTGTGGAACTGGCGGCGGCGGCCGCATCCGGCGTGCGGATGCTGAGGCCGGCATGGGTAGCTTACCTACTGGTGTCATCCCGCATTCTGGTGTCATCCCGAGCGTAGCGAGGGATCTGCCTTTCACGGCTTGCGGATGCAAGATCCCTCGCTACGCTCGGGATGACAATTTTGGGTTGGCGCGATGCCAGGGCTACAGATCGAAGCCCACGATCAGCGGGTCGTGGTCCGAACTGCGCCACGGGCTTGCCGCATGATCGCGACCGTTCGCGTCAAGATCGCCGATGTTCCTGGGCTCATCGGCATTGCTGTGCCACTCCGCCGCGCCGGCGAGCCGCCCTGCCAACGCCGGGCTGAGCAGGGCGTGGTCGAGCCGCCCGGCCTGGCCGTCGAACACGAAGCTGTAGGGTTCGACGACGTTCGCCGCCGATAGCGCATCCTTCCAGCCACGCTCCAGGAATAGGCGGACGGGATCCTCCTGCGCGTAGGCGTTGAAATCGCCGACGATGGCGACAAGATCGCTGCCGGAACCGGTCGGGTCGCCGGACACCCAGTCCAGCAGCCGGCGCGCGGAATCGACCCGCAGCGCGTTCCAGCAGGCTTGGCCGTCGCCCCGGTCGCGATCGGCGCCTTCGGCCCCGCTGCAGCCTTTCGACTTGAAATGGTTGGCAACGACGACGAACGTGCCGCGATCTGCCTCGTTTCCGCCCACCGGGACGAAGGCCTGCGCCAGCGGCACCCGGCTGCGCGCGCCGAACGGGCCGCCTTCCAGCACCGCCGGCCGCCCGCGCGGCTGCAGGCGCGCGCTGCGGTAGACCAGCCCGACCCGGATCGCGTCCGTCCCCGGCCCGTGTCCCGCGTCCACGAAGGCCCAGTCGCCGCCGCCGGCATTGAGCGCGTCCACCAGCTGGGCCAGGCTCGAATCGGAGTCGTAGCCGTCGTTCTCCAGCTCCATCAGCGCGGCCACGTCCGGATCCAGGGCGCGGATCGTCGCCACCAGGCGGCCCAGCTGGGCCGTCAGTTCCGCCGGCGTGCGGGCGCCGCGCGGGGTGGGGAAGCCGCCGCCGCGGCCGTCGCCGTTGAACAGGTTCTCGAGGTTGAACGAGGCCAGGCGGACGCGGCCGGGCACGGTCGGCGCGGCGGGGCGCGGGGCGGGCGCGATCCGCGGCGGCGCGGTCAGCTGCAGCCGGAACTCGCCCCAGCGCTGGTCGACGATGCCCTCGGCGCCGGTGACCACGCTGCCGGTGCGCGGCACGGGCCGGCCGTCGAGGTACCAGGCTTCGCCCGGGTTCTCGCGCGACTGTGCGTCGTCGAGCAGCAGCCGGCGGCGGGCGTTGTCGGTGGCGATGCGTTCGGCCTCCGGGCCGGGCGGGGCGAGTTCGGTCGGCGTGAACAGCCGGCCCTCGAAGCTGGCGTGCAGCACGCCGCGGCGCGCTAGGTCGTGCTGGCCGCTGATCGTCAGCGGCGCGTCGATGCGCACGCGCATGCCTTCGAAGCGTTCCCAGTCGCCGGGCGCGCCGTCGATCACGACCGGCGCCACGTCGCCGCGGCCGATCACGTCGATCGCCTCGGCCTGCAGCGCGGTCAGCGTGCCCCGGGCAGGTTCGCCGTGTTCGACCACCCGGCCGCGCACGCGGACCCGGTCGCCGGCGCGCAGCGCCACGGCGTCGTCCGCGACGACGAACAGGCCGTCGGAGGTGGCCTCGTCGCCATCGCCCGCGTCCTGCACGAACCAGCCGCCGAGGCCCTGTCCGAAATCGCCGGTGACCACGCCCTCGACGGTGACGCTGCGGTCGAGCAGGGGACTGGCCTCGCCGTCGCCCTGCACCGCGCCGATGGCGACGATGCCGTCCGCGCGCGGCGGCGGTGCGCCGGCCGGCCCGGTGGCGGGCGTCCGGCAGCCCGCCAGCAGGCAGGCGGCCAGCAGCAGGCCGGGCAGGGCGGGGCGCTGGGGGGAAGGGGGCATGGGATCTCCCGGGAGCGGAATGCGGAAACGACAACGCCGCCCGGAGGCGGCGTCGCGGAACCGAGCGGCGGGGCAGCTTACTTCAGGTTGTCGATCATCCAGTCGACGGTCGCGTGCATCTGCTCGACCGTCAGCGCGGGGTTGCCGCCCTTGGCCGGCATCACGCCGGCGGCGCCGGTGAAGCCGTCGATCGAATGCTTGTACAGGGTGTCCTTGCCCTGGGCGATGCGCGCGCCCCAGTGCGCGCGGTCCAGCGTCGGCGCGCCGCCGGCGCCCGAGGTGTGGCAGCCCGAGCACAGGTTCTGGTAGATCACCGAGCCGTCCAGGGTGCCGCCGTAGGCGACCTGGGCCGCGGCCGCGGCGGCTGCTGCCGCGCTGGCGGCGGCCTGCGCCGCGGCGCCGGTGGCGCCGGCATAGACCGAACCGGCCGGGGCGATGCGGTTCTCGGTGCGCTTGGCGGCGGCCGGATCGACCTCCGCCGGCAGCGTGCGGTGCAGGAACAAGGCACCGACGATCAGGCCCAAGGTCACCAGGACCAGGAAGCCGATCACCATCGAGAAATGCTTCAGGAATTCGAGGTCGTAATTACGCACGGAACACCCTTGGCGCGCAGCCGACGGGGCCGCAGCTAGCCGCGGAGTATAAAACAAGCGTTCCGCACTGCCACGCCCGGGCCGCGGCCGGCCTTGCCGTCTCGGCCGCTGCGATGGCGCTGCGGCACAATGCCCGCGACCATGCCCAGCGCCGTCCCCGACTTCCGCCTGTACCACGCCAACGCGCTGGAAGTGCTGGCCGGCCTGCTGGCGGAGGCGTTGCGCACGCCGGCGCCGGGCGCGTCGCTGCTGGCGCCGGACACGGTGCTGATCCCGCAGGTGGCGATGCGGCGCTGGCTGCAGGCGACCCTGGCTGAGCGCCACGGCGTGGCCGCCAACCTCGAATTCCTGACCCCCGGCGAGTTCGTGCGCCGCGCGCTGGATGCCAATCCCGGACCGGGTCCGGGGCCGGAGGACGCCGACGACCTCGACGCCGCCGCGCTGCACTGGCGGCTCTATGCCGCGCTGGCCGATCCGACATTGGTGGCGCGCCCGGCGATGGCGCAGCTCGCCGCCTACCTGTCCGGCGCGGCTTCAGGACAGCCCGATCCCTTGAAACCATGGTCGCTGGCCGGCGAACTCGCCGACGTGTTCGAGAAATACCAGGCCTGGCGCCGCGACTGGCTGCTGCGCTGGGAAGACGGCGCCGACCCGGATGATCCGCAGGCGATCCTCTGGCGCCGCGTCGCCGGCGACGGCGCCCACCGCGCGCGCCGCATCCAGCGCTACCTCGACGGCTTCGAGGGCGCGGACAGGCCGCTGCCCAAGGGCCTGCCGCCGCGCGTGTTCGCCTTCGCCACCCTCAACGTCTCGCCCGACGTGCTGCGGGTGATGGCGACGCAGGCGCGCGCGGGCACCCTGCACTTCTACCTGCCCACGCCGACCCGGGCCTACTGGGGCGACCTGCAGACGTTGGCCGGGAAACTGCGCGCCGGCGACGCCGACCCCTTCGGCGAGGCGACCGGCGAGAACCGCCTGCTGCAGGCCTGGGGCGCGGCCGGCCGCGACTTCATGGCGGTGCTCGGCAGCTATGAAGTGGTGCATCCGTCCGGCGAGATCGCCGCCTACGCCGATCCGGAAGAAGACGCGCGCCCGACGCTGGCCGAAGGCGGCCTGTCCGACGGCCTCCTGCACCGGCTGCAGCGCGACCTGTTCCACCGTCGCGCCGACCCTTCCGGCGAGCGGCTGCCCGCCCTGCGCAGGGACGACCCCAGCCTGCAGGTCCACGCCTGCCACACCCGCCTGCGCGAACTGCAGGTGCTGCACGACCAGCTGCGCGGCCTGCTCGAGGATCCGCGCTTCGACCCGCCGCTGCAGCCGCGCGAGATCGCGGTGCTGGCGCCGGACATCGATCCCTACGTGCCTTACCTCGAAGCCGTGTTCGGCGGGCGGGGGGAGGGCGAACACCTGCCCTACGCCCTGGCCGACACCAGCCCGCTGGCCAACGAACCCCTGGCCGAAGTGTTCCTGCGCCTGCTCGGCCTGCCGCTGTCGCGCTTCGGCCTGGACGAGATCCTCGACCTGCTCGCCAGCGCGCCGATCGCCGCCGCCGCCGGCCTCGACGCTGCGGCGATCGAGCGCCTGCACGGCTGGCTGCAGGCCGCCGGCGCGCGCTGGGCGCTCGACGCCCGCCATCGCGCCGCGCACGACGCGCCTGCCGACGATGCCTACACCTGGCAGTTCGCGCTCGACCGCCTGCTGCTCGGCCACGCCCTCGGCGACGACGACGCCATCGCCGCCGCCAGCGGCCAGGTCGTCGCGCCGTGGCCGGAGCTCGAAGGCAGCGCGCTCGATGCGCTGGACACCCTGCTCGGCCTGCTGCGCACGCTGGCGCGCCAGCAGAAGGCGCTGGGCGAGGCGATGCCGCCCGCGCAGTGGCGCGAACGCCTGCTCGACCTGCTCAAGGCGCTGCTGCCCGCCGAACCGACCGATCCCGCCGCCCGGCGCGCGCTCGACCGCCTGCGCAAGCTGATCGAGGAATTCGCGAAACATGCCGCCGACGCCGGCTTCGACGCCGCGGTGCCGGCCGAAGTCGTGCGCGCGCATTTCGCCGCCGCGCTGGCGCAGGCCGACACCCGCGCGCCGCTGCTCACCGGCGGCATCAGCTTCGGCCGCATGGTGCCGATGCGGCTGCTGCCGTTCCGCGTCATCTGCGTGCTCGGCATGAACGACGGCGACTATCCGCGCCGCGATCCCGCCGCGGGCCTGAGCCGGCTCACTGCCGAACTCGGCACCGACAAGCGCCGCCCCGGCGACCGCTCGCTGCGCGAGGACGACCGCTTCCTGTTCCTGCAGCTGTTCGCCGCCGCGCAGGACGTGTTCTACCTCAGCTACCTCGGCGCCGATCCGCGCGACGGCAGCGTGCGCGAACCCTCGGTGCTGGTCAGCGAACTGCTCGACGCCGCCGCGCGCTACCACGCCGATCCGGCTGCGGTGAAGCAACAGATGGTCGTGCGCCATCCGCTGCAGCCGTTCTCGCCGGCCGCGTTCGGCGGCGACGACCCGCGCCGCTTCAGCTATCGCGGGCAGTGGCATCCCGCCGCCGGTGCGACGGCGGTGGCGCGCGCGCGACTGGCGCCATGGATCGACGGCCACCTGCCCGGCGATGAAGACGACGTCGGCACCGAACTTTCGCTGGACGCGCTGAAGAAGTTCTTCACCGATCCGGCAGGGGAATTCCTGCGCCACCGGCTCGCGCTGCGCCTGCCCGACGGCATCGAAGTGTCGGACGACATCGAGCCGCTGCTGCTGCCCGCGCGCGGGCTGGACGCGCTGCACCTGCGCCAGGCCGTGGCCGAGGCGCTGCTGCAGGGCGAGGAGCACGCGCTGCATGCGCGCCTGCGCGCGCGCGCGCTGCTGCCGTCCGGGGCGTTGGGCGAACGCCAGTTCGAAGCGCTGCTCGAAGACATGCGCGCCTATGTCGACGCCTACCGCCACTGGCGCGGCGGCAGCGAAGGCGCGACCGTCGAGCACGAGGTCGAGATCGACGGCCTCCGCCTGCGCGGCCGCATCAATGATGTGCATGCGCACGGCATCGCCGTGCTGCGTCCCGGCAAGCCGGGCGGCCCGGCCGTGATCCGCAGCGGCCTCGACCGCCTGCTGGCCAACGCCGCGGGCGCCGCGCTGCCGCTGGTGCAGTTCCACGGGGACGACGGCGTCGGCCCGCATGCCGCGCCCGCGCTCGCCAGTGATGCCGCGCGCGACGCGCTGCGCACGCTGCTGCAGTTGCGCCGCGCCGGCCTGCGCGCCCCGCTGCTGTACGGCCCGCGCACCGGCTGGGCGATCTGGAATGCATCCAATGACGACAGGATGCGCCGCGCCGCCTTCGACGCCTGGCACGGCAACGACCATGCTTGGGGCGAAGCGACGTCCGACAGCATGCGGCTCGCGCTGCGCGGGCGCGATCCGTTCGCGGAGGCCTCCGACTACGACACGCTGGTCGATACCTGCCAGCGCGTGTTCGCCGCGGTCTGCGCCGGCATGGCCAGCGGCGATGCCGCACAGGACGATGCCGCATGAGCGTCGTCGAACTCCACGAGGACGACTCCCTGCGCCTTCCGCTCGACGGCGTGCAGCTGATCGAGGCCAGCGCCGGCACCGGCAAGACCTTCACCCTGGCGACGCTGTTCACGCGGCTGGTGGTCGAACGGCGGCTGCGCATCGGCCAGATCCTCGCGGTCACCTTCACCGACGCCGCCACCCAGGAACTGCGCCGCCGCATCCGCGAACGGCTCGAACTGGCCTCGCGCATCGCGGGCACGGCGGCGGGCGAGGGCGAGGACCACGAAACCGCGCTGACCCGCGCGATCCTCGAGCGCCGCCTGCAGGCCGGCGACGAAACCGCCGCGCAGCTGGCGCGGCGACTGGCCATCGCCGCCGAGGAGATCGACCTCGCCGCGATCTTCACCATCCACGGCTTCTGTGCACGCGTGCTCTCCGAGCACGCCATCGACAGCGGCCACGCCTTCGACGCGCCGGAGCTGCTCGCCAACCTGCAGCCGCTGCACGCCGAAGTGGCCGCCGACCTGTGGCGCAAACACGCCAACGATGCCGACGCACTGGAAGCGCTGACCGCGCTGTGGCGCGGACCGGAGGCGCTCGCCGGCGACCTGCGTGCGCTGCTCGGCGACCTGCCGCTGCTGCCGGTGGTCGATGACGACGCCGACGATCCGCGCGCCGCCGCCGCCGTGGCCACCGCGCAGCTCGCGCAGGCCATCGACGCGCACCTCGACGACGCCCGGGCCGCCATCGGCAAGGCCTTCGACGCCAAGGTGTTCGACGGCCGCCGCGCGCGCCGCGCCAGCTTCGACAAGGCCTTCGAGGAACTGCGCAAGGGCCGCGCGGCCGGCCACTGGCCGCGCAGCGACAAGACCCACCTGCAAAAATTGCTGCCGGCGCAGCAGCTCGGCTACTGCAAGGACGGCCGGCAGGCCGAGCTGCCCGCGTCGCCCCTGTTCGATCTCCTGCAGGCCTGGTGCGAGGCGGACGACGCGATGGAGGCCTGGCGCGTCGCACGACGCGTCGCGCTGCTGCACCGCATCCGCGACGAGGCGCGTGCGCGCGTCGCCCTGCTCAAGCGCCAGCGCCGGCTGCAGACCTACGACGACCTGATCGACGGCGTCGCCGCCGCGCTCGACGGCCCGCATCGTCGGCGGCTGGTCGCGCAGCTGCGCCGGCAGTACCGCGTCGCGCTGGTGGACGAGTTCCAGGACACCGATGCGCGCCAGTGGGCGATCTTTCGCCGCGTGTTCGGCGATTCGGAGGAAGTGCGCGAGGCGGGCGAGCAACCGGCGCTGTTCGTGATCGGCGATCCCAAGCAGGCGATCTACGGCTTCCGCGGCGGCGACGTGCAGACGTATCTGCAGGCGAAGGACACGGCCTCTGTCGCACCTCGCCTGCGGCACAACTTCCGCTCGCGCCCGTCGCTGCTGCGCGCGATCGAGGCGCTGTACGCCAACGCCGGCGACGAGGCCTTCGTCGAACACGGCATCGCCTTCGAGCCGGTCCTGCCCGGCGGCCGGCGCGACGACGCCGACTACCTGCGCGACGGCGCGGCGGCGCCCGCGCTCACCGTGCGCCTGGTCCATGGCGAAGACCGCGTGCCGCTCAACGCCGATCCCTCGCGCGAGGCCGTCACCGCCGCCTGCGTCGCCGACATCCACCGCGTGCTGTCCGATGCCCGCGCCGGGCGCGCGCTGATCGACGGCCAGCCGGTGCAGCCCGGCGACATCGCCGTGCTCGTGCGCACGCATCGCGAGGCCACGCGCGTGCAGCTGGCGCTGGCGGCGGCCGGCATTCCCGCGGTCGCCGCGGGCAAGCAGAGCCTGTACGCCACGCCCGAGGCGCAGGACCTGCGCCTGCTGCTGCTGGCGCTGCTGCAGCCGGCCGACGACGGACGCCTGCGCGCCGCGCTGTCCACCGTGCTGCTCGGTTTCGACGCGGCCGCCATCGCCAACCTCGACCACGACGGCGACGCCCTGCGCGCCGCGCAGGACGCGCTGCTGCGCTGGCGCGAGCGCTGGCAGCGCGGCGGGCCGTTCGCGCTGGTGTCCGACCTCTGCGCCGGGCAGGCCGAACGCCTGCTGGCGCTGTTCGACGGCGAACGCCGCGTCACCAACTACCTGCAGCTGGGCGAACTGCTGCAGGAAGCCGCCGGCGCGGCGCTGGGCCTGCACGGCCTGCTCGACTGGCTGCAGCTGCAGATCGCGCGCGCCGACGAAAACGACGACACCCAGCTGCTGCGGCTCGAATCCGACGCGCGCCGCGTGCAGATCGTCACCCTGCACAAGAGCAAGGGCCTGGAGTATCCGCTGGTCTACCTGCCGTTCTCCGGCATCGGCAGCAAGCCGCCGAGCACCGCCCGCCACCACGCCATGCACGACGGCACGCAGCGCAGGCTGTGCTGGAAGGTCGCGAAGGACGAAGCCTGGGCCGCCGTCGAAGCCCGCGCCGCCGCCGAGCGCGCGGCCGAGGACGCGCGCCTGCTCTACGTCGGACTCACCCGCGCCGAACATGCGCTGTGGATCGCCGCCGGCGACCTGAAGGAGTTCAACGACACGCGGCTCGCACCGCTGCTCTCGGACCTCGACGCGCTGCGCGGCAGCGACGGCATCCGCATCGTCGAAGGCCCGGCCGAGGACGCCCCACCGCGCCTGCCGGTCGAGCGCGATGCGATCGTGCCGCCGGCGCGCGTCGCCGCCCGCCCCATCGCGCCGGACTGGTGGGTCTACAGCTTCACCCAGCTCGCGCACGCCGACGGCCAGCACGACACCGAGGCCGCGGCCACCGAGGACATCGGCGCGGCCTCGGACGAACCGGCGCAAGCCATCGACGCGGAACTTCCCGTTGAAGCCGCCGGCGACGCCTTTGACCCGCGCTTCTCCGGCAGCCGCTTCGGCAATGTCCTGCACGCCGCGCTGGAGACGGCCGACTTCGCCGCCTGGGCCGGCTGGCGCGAGGGCGATCCCGCGCCACAGGGACAGGATGCGCCGCTGCTGAAGGCGCTGCGCGATGAAGGCTACGCGCGCGATGACCTCGACGATGGCCTCGCCCTGCTCGTCTCGCTGGTCGGCCGCACGCTCACCGTCGCCCTGCCCGAAGGCGGCGCCCTGCACGCGCTGGGCGCACACGAGCGCCGCGCCGAGATCGAATTCCACTTCGCCATGCAGCCCACGTCCGTGCCCGCGCTGCTCGACCTGCTGCACGCGCACGGCGTGGTGCGCGAGCGCCGCGGCTTCGGCCTGCGCCGCCGGCTCGAAGGCCTGATGACCGGCAAGATCGACCTCACCTACGTGCACGGCGGCCGCTGGCACGTGCTCGACTACAAGTCCAACCGCCTGCCGCGCTACGACGCCGCGCAGCTCGCCGCCGCCATGGCGCACAGCGAATACGACCTGCAGGCCCTGATCTACACCGTCGCCCTGCACCGCTGGCTGCGCTTCCGCCTCGGCAGCGCGTCCGATCACGGCGGCTACGACTACGCCCGCGACTTCGGCGGCATCCGCTACCTCTTCTGCCGCGGCCTCGACCCCGCGGGCGATCCATCGAAGGGCATCTTCGCGCATCGCTACGCGCCGCAGCTCGTGCACGCGCTCGACGCCCTGTTCGCAGGCCGAGCGGAAGGAGTCGCCGCGTGAGCCTGCTCGATGCCCTGTTCCGCGGCGGCCACCTGCGCACCCTCGACCACGCGCTCGCGCAGAGCCTGCGCCGTCTCGACCCGTCCACGCCCGACGCCGTGCTGGCCGCCGCCGCCCTCGCCTCGCTCGCCGTGTCGAAGGGACATGCCGGCCTGCAGCTCGACCGCGCGCGCGACCTGCTCGACGGCGACGATCCCGCCATCGCCTGGCCCGATGCCGGCGACTGGCAGCGACAGCTCGCCGCCTCGCGCTGGGTCGCCGCGCCCGTCGATCCCGTGCAGCCGTCCGATACTCAGGCACCGCTGGTGCTCGAAGGCGCGCATGGCGCGCCGGACCTGCTCTACCTGCGCCGCTACCGCGAATACGAACGTGCCCTCGCGCTCGGCCTGCAGCGCATCGGCGTGCACGCCCCCGACGCGGTCGGTCTCGATGTCCTCGCGCCGCTGTTCGCACAACTCTTCCCGCAGGTCCCCGGCAAAGACCGCCAGGCCCTCGCCGCCGCCACCGCCCTCCGCCACAACCTCGTCCTGATCACCGGCGGCCCCGGTACCGGCAAGACCACCACCATCGCCCGCCTCCTGGTCCTCCTCGCCGCCCAGGCGCTGCAGGACCACAAGCCTGCCCCGCGCATCGCCCTCGCCGCCCCCACCGGCCGCGCCGCCGAGCGCATGGCCGACAGCGTCCGCAATGCCCTGCAGTCGCTGACTGCCGCCGGCATCGCCCCCGAGCTGCTCGCACAGCTGCCCACCACCGGCACCACCCTGCACCGCCTGCTCGGCACCCTCCCCGACTCCCCGCGCTTCCGCCACCACGCCGACCACCCGCTGCCGTTCGACGTCGTCGTGGTCGACGAAGCCTCGATGATCGACCTGCCGCTGATGGCCAAACTGGTCGACGCCGTCGCCGACGGCGCGAAACTCGTCCTGCTCGGCGACCCCGACCAGCTCCCCTCGGTCGAAGCCGGCGACGTCCTTTCCGGCATCCTCCGCGCCGTCGGCAACGGCGAACGCATCACTGCCGAAGATGCCACCGCCCTACAGCCGCTGCTGAACCGTCATCCCCGCGAACAAAGCCGTCATCCCCGCGAAGGCGGGGACCCAGCGTCTTTGCTCCCGAATCACCGCGAAGAAGGGAACCCCGACATTCCCCGGAACGCCGCAACCCCAACCTTCCCCGCCCGCCGCATCCACCTCCAGCGCGGCTGGCGCCAGGACGAATCCCTGCACCTCGCCCCCCTCGCCACCGCCGTCCGCGAAGGCAATTCCGACACCGCCCTGTCCCTGCTCCGCAGCGGCACCCTGTCGAACGTCCACTTCCACGAAGCCCTCGCCGATCCGCTGCAGACGCACCGCGACCAACTGCTCGCCCACTGGCAATCGCTGGCCGAAGCCGCCACCCCCGCGCAGGCGCTCGCGCTTGCCGGCCGCCTGCGCATCCTCACCGCCGTCCGCGAAGGCCCCCAGGGCGCCCGCACCCTCAACGCCCGCATCGAAGAGCTGCTCGCCGGCCCCAGCCGCCGCGGCAGCCGCCCCGCTTCAAACAAGCATTTTCACGGCCAGCTGCTGATCGTCACCGAGAACAGCTACCGCCACCGCCTGTTCAACGGCGACATCGGCATCTGCCAGCGCGATGCGAACGGCGCCTTGATGGCCTGGTTTCCCGGCGACCAGCCCGATGCCCCGCGCGCCTTCCACCCCGCCGCGCTGCCCGCCCACGACAGCGCCTTCGCCATGACCGTGCACAAGGCGCAAGGCTCCGAGTTCGACACCGTCTGGCTGCTGCTCCCCGCGCGATCCAATCGCGTGCTGTCGCGCGAGCTGGTCTACACCGGCATCACCCGCGCGCGGCGCGAGCTGCATGTTGCAGGAAGCGCCGAGGTTCTCCGCGACGCGCTGGCACGGCATGCCAGCCGGTGGTCCGGATTGGGGCGGCGGTTGGGGTCGGAAACGGTACGCTGGGATCCCGCGTTGCAACCAACCATGGAAGGAGGTGGAGGATGAAGAAGGATCTGGTGCACAGCCTGACGCAGAACTTCGAGGCGCATGCCAATCGCACAGAGGGTGGCGTCGAGTTCTGGTTGGCCCGCGATCTGCAGCACCTGCTGGGATACAGCAAGTGGGACAACTTCCTGAACGTTGTTTCCAAGGCAAAAACAGCGTGTGAAGTGTCCGGGCATGCGGTCCCGGACCATTTTGCCGACGTCGGGAAAATGGTTGGCCTGGGCTCTGGCAGCCAGCGCGAGGTGGACGACATCATGCTCACGCGCTACGCCTGCTATCTGGTCGCCCAGAACGGCGATCCCCGGAAACAGGAGATCGCATTTGCTCAGACCTACTTTGCGCTGCAGACGCGCCGCGCCGAACTGATCGAACAGCGGCTGCTGGAGGCGGAGCGGGTACAGGCGCGTCGCAAGCTGAGCGAAACCGAAAAGGAACTGTCCGGCGTCATCTTCCAGCAGACCGGCGGCAACCAGGATTTCGCATTGATCCGCAGCAAGGGCGACCATGCGCTCTTCGGCCGCAACACGCAGGACATGAAGGCGCGCTGGAAAGTGCCGGCCAGCCGGCCATTGGCCGATTTCGCCCCCACCCTGATCCTCAAGGCCAAGGATTTCGCCACCGAGATCACGATCCACAACTCACGCGAACAGCGCATGCGAAGCGAGTCCGAAATCTCGCAGGAACATGTCTCGAACAACAAGGCGGTTCGCCAGACGCTGCTCGGACGCGGCATCCGTCCCGAAGACCTGCCGCCGGAAGAGGACGTCAGGAAGCTCGAGCGTCGCCTTGCCGCGGAAGACAAGAAGGCATTGAAAAAGCCGGATGCCCTGGACGATTGATGGCGCAGGGCGGGGCCGAATCCCTCGGCTGGACGCATGGGAGGGACCGGTACGGCTTTCCTTGCCGATGAACCGGGAGGCGTCGAAGAAGTCCCTGAAGCCTGGTCGGTGCAAAACGGCCAGTTGTCACGGTCTGCCGTTCATCCCGGGTGGTGATCGGCGACTGTGGACAAGGTCGTGATCGTCGATCAAATGCTGCGAACTTCCGCGCAAAGCGATGGATTCAAGCCGCAACTCCCCCGGGTTGCCGCGCCTTCACAACCCGCAGACGTACTCCAATTCCAGCTGAATGCGGATCATGGCGTCGAAGGAAAGGCCGCTATATTCCGAGACCCCGGACGAAGGAGGATCGGAATGTTCCTGACCAAGCAACAGCTGGTGTTGGTGCGTACGCTCGGCGTGGCGATCGTCGCCACCGTGGGCCTTGCCGCCTGTGCGACCTATGACGACGAGTTTGCAGGGATCAACTCGCGCCTGGATCAACTCGACACGAGGGTGCAGAGCGCGGCCCAGAGCGCCGAATCTGCCAATCAGTCCGCGCAGCAGGCCAACCAGCGGCTGGATCAGATCGAAGGTCGCGTCCAGCAGCTCGAAGCGGCGCCGCGCCGCGCGCCGCGCGGCTAATCGTTCCTGCACACTTCGTGACGAACGGCCTGAACCGGGACCCGGTGGCCTTTGCCGGCCATCCGGTCTCCCTGTCTTCATCCAGCCCTCGTTCCAGGGAACCGCGCATCCGTACGCGCGCGCGCCCTGCGATCCGGGTCGTTCATGTCGCGCTGGCGCTGGCGTTCGCGGGCTTCGGCGTGGCCGGCGCCAGGGATGCCTCCGCGCAACCGGTCACCGCGGTCGACCAGCTTCCGCGAGGCCAGGAGGTGTCCGCTACGGTGACCGGGCTCGCGGGCTGGGTGGTCGCAGCCAAGGATAGCCAGGGCTATCCGTTCGCGGTCATGGACAAGGCCGCCGCACAGATCCTGGTGTTCGGCGGCGACGGCCGGCTTCGCGGCGCGGCGCCTGCGCTCTTTGGCTCGGCGACCGGCGACCATACGGCCCCCGGCATCGCCGGCCTCGCGCTTCGCGAGATCCCGGGCCGGGATCGCACCACGCCTGCGGGTCGCTTCGTAGGCGGTTTCGGTCCGTCAATCGACGCCGGGCGCGTGCTGTGGGTGGACTACGATTCCGCGGTCTCCATCCACCCGACCGCGACCGGCGTTCCGGCCGAGAAGCGCGCCGAGCGCCTCGCATCGCCTTCGCCGGACGACAACCGCGTCACCCATGGCTGCATCAACGTCTCGCCCGAGTTCTACGAGCGGATCATCCGTCCGACGTTCGAGCGCGGCGGGGTGTTCTACATCCTGCCCGATGCGATGCCGATGGCGGAGGTCTTCCCGGAGTTCGCGCAAAGTCGCGCGAATGCGCAACGCAACGATGGAAGACGCGCACGGCGGTCCGCCCGCCAGTGAACAGGTCCTGCAATCCGTTCAAGCCGAAGCGGCTTCGCGGCTCACCGCCGATGCCTGCAGCCTGACCACCGCGGCCCTGGCATCCGCCGCCGGCGACTTGCCGAACATCCTTCCGTACTCGCGCGTGAACTGCGGCACGCTCTCGTAGCCCACCGCATAGGCTGCGCTGCTCGCGCTCGCGCCCTGCGACTGCATCAGCCGTCGCGCTTCGATCAGGCGCAGCTGCTTCTGGAACTGCAGCGGCGACAGCGAGGTGACGGCCTTGAAGTGCTGGTGGAACGACGAGGCGCTCATGCCGGCGATGGTGGCCAGGCGCTCGACCGCGATGGGCCTGGCGTAGTCGCGGCGCAGGACGTGCACGGCGCGCGCGACACGTTGCACGTGGCCGTCGGGCCAGCCGAGCTTGCGGATGGCGTCGCCGTGGCGGCCGGCGAGCAGCCAGTAGTGCATCTCGCGCAGCAGCTGCGCCTGCAGCACGGGCAGGGATTCGGGGCGGTCGAGCAGCTTCATCAGGCGCAGGGCGGCGTCGGCGGTTTCGGCTTCGGTGGGGTCGACGCGCAGCGGGGCGTGGTCGGCGATGGCGGGCGGGGCCATCTGTGCGACCAGGTCGGCGATCGTCGCGGGGTCGAGCTCCAGCACCAGCGAGTAGTACGGCGCGGCGGCGCTGGCGCGGGTGATCTGGCTGACGGTGGGGATGTCGGCGGTTACCAGCAGCGAGTCGCCGGCGGCGAACTCGAACAAGCGGGCGCCGGCGGTCACGCGCTTGCCGCCCTGCAGGACCAGGCAGGCCAGCGGGCGCTGGACGTCGTGGATCAGGTCGCTGGGCGCGACGGCGCGCACGGCCATCAGGCCGGGGATGGGGGTGGGGGCGAGGCCGTCGTCGCCGGCTTGGGCGTCGGCGTGGTGGCGGACAGCATCGAGCAAGGTGGTCATGCGGACAGACTAGCGCTTTCGGGCGTCTTGGCGCATTGATCTGGAGGATCGGGCAAGTCATTGCGAGGTTCCGGCAACTGCCGGGCGGGGCCGAGGCGGACGCTGTGCGGCGTCCGGATCCCTCCTCCCGGCCTGACTCCCAACGAAAGGAACCCATCGCATGTCCACGATCACCCTCATCACCGGCGCCAGCCGCGGCCTGGGCCGCAACACCGCCGTCCACGTCGCGCGCCAGGGCGGCGACGTCCTCCTCACCTATCGCAGCAATGCCGACGAGGCGCAGGCCGTCGTCGCCGAGATCGCCGCGCTGGGCCGCAAGGCCGTCGCGCTGCAGCTCGACACCGGCGAGGTGTCGGCGTTCCCGGACTTCGTCGAACGGGTGCGCGCCGCGCTGCGCGAGACCTGGCAGTGCGACCGCTTCGACCATCTGGTCAACAACGCCGGCCACGGCGACGTGGCGCCGATCGCGGAGACTACCGAGGCGCAGTTCGACCGGCTGGTAAACGTGCACTTCAAGGGCGTGTTCTTCCTGACCCAGGCGCTGCTGCCGCTGCTCGCCGACGGTGGGCGTATCGTCAACCTGTCGACCGGGCTCACCCGCTTCGCGTATCCCGGCTATGCGGCGTACGCGGCGGCGAAGGCCGCGGTGGAAACGCTGACGCTGTACATGGCCAGGGAGTTCGGCGCGCGCGGCATCGCGGTCAACACGGTGGCGCCGGGCGCGATCGAGACCGACTTCGGCGGCGGCGTGGTGCGCGACAACCCGGAGATCAACCGGCACCTGGCCAGCATCACCGCGCTGGGCCGCGTGGGCGTGGCCGACGACATCGGGCCGATGATCGCGGGCCTGCTGGGCGAGGCGAACCGCTGGGTGAATGCGCAGCGGATCGAGGTGTCGGGTGGGCAGGCGATCTGACGCGGGGCGGATCGATCAGGGCGAGCCCGGCGATCCGTCCATCAGCCGGTCCAGCGCCCAGGTGTCGAGGAAGGCGGTGACCCGCACCACCTTCCCGTCCGCGAATTCCATGTGCCAAGCGTAGTGGTTGGCGTACCCGCCGCCCTCACGGGTCGTCGCGCTGCCCTCCCAGAGCACCACCACAGCGTCGTCCTGCGCGACGAGGTGCCGGACCACCGGCGTGATCGGCGTCGCCAGGCGGGCATGGATCGGCTGCACGGCGCGGTCGAGGAACGCCTGGCGGGAGGCGTAGGTCCCCGACACCGGGCTGGCGCCGGCGACGGTCCAGACGACATCCTCGTGCAGCAGTTCGAAGACGCTTCCGCGCCCCTGCCGCCAGTCTTCGAACGCCTCGCGCACCAGGCGGGCGTTCGCGGCGGTCCGGTCGCCGGTGTCGGCGGACGTGCCGGCCACCGCCAGCGCCAGCAGGAGCGGCGCCGCCACCCGCGCGGCAGCGGGTGCCGGCCTCATGCCGGGCTCCCGAGCGGGCGGACCACGATGTCGGTGGTGTCGACGTCGGCCGGCTGCGCGATGGCGTGGGCGATGGCCTGGGCAATCGCCTCGGGCTTGAGCGCGACCCGGCGGAACGCATCGATCGCCTTCGCCGTTTCGGCATGGGTGATGCTGTGCGCCAGCTCGGATTCGACGACGCCGGGGTAGACGCAGGTGACGCGGACCGTGTCGCTTTCCATCCGCAGCCCGTCCGAGATCGCGCGCACGGCGTACTTGGTGGCGCAATACACCGCGGCGGTGGGCATCACGTACAGCCCGCCGATGGACGAGACATTGATCACGTGGCCCTGCTCGCGCGACTGCATCGCCGGCAGCACGGCGGCGATGCCGTGCAGCACGCCGCGGATGTTCACGTCGATCATCGCGTCCCATTCGTCCAGCTTCAGCGCGGCGATCGGCGAGAGCGGCATCACGCCGGCGTTGTTGACCAGCACGTCGATGCGTCCGAAGCGCTCCAGCGCATGGTCGGCGAAGGCCTGCACGTCCTCCCGCGAGGTCACGTCCAGTGCACGGGCGACGGCGGTGCCGCCGTTGGCGTTGATCCCGTCGGCGAGGGCCTGGAGCCTGTCGATGCGGCGGGCGCCGAGCACGACGGTCGCGCCGTGCGCGGCGAGCACCCGGGCGGTGGCCTCGCCGATGCCGCTGCTGGCGCCGGTGATCAATACGACCTTGCTGGCGATGTTGTCCATGGGAAATTCCAAGAGTGTTGGGAGGTGGAACCACCCTAGGGACCCCGTGGCGTCGATAGAAGACGCCAATCTCTGACCACATTGGTTAGACTTGCTAATCAATGGGCCCGGACCTCAATCTCCTGCGCATGTTCCTGGCCGTGGCCGAGGCATCGAGCTTCCGGGCCGCGGCCGACGCGCTGGGCGTCACGCGCTCGGCGGTGAGCCAGGGCATCCGCCGGCTCGAAGACGGCCTCGGCGTGGCGCTGGTGCAGCGCTCCACGCGCAGCGTCCGCCTCACCGAAGCCGGCGCCCGCCTGCACCGGCAGGTGGCCATGCCGCTCAGGACGGTGGGCGCCGCGCTCGAAGACGTGGTGGACGACGGGCCGCCGCGCGGCCTGCTGCGCGTCACCGTGACCTCGATCGCCGAGCGCTTCCTGTCCGGGCCGCTGGTGGCCGCCTTCGCCGAGGCCCATCCCGGGATCACGCTCGACGTGACCGTGAGCGACGACGCGTCCGACATCGTCGCCGCCGGCTTCGATGCCGGGGTGCGCCTGGGCGAGGTCATCGAACAGGACATGGTGGCCGTGCCGCTGACCGGCCTGCAGCGACAGGTGGCCGTGGCCGCACCGGCATATCTCGAGAAGCACGGCGCGCCCGCGCATCCCCGCGACCTCGTCCACCACCGCTGCATCGGCTGGCGGCCCGCGCCCGGCGTGGCGCCCTACCGCTGGGAGTTCGCCGAAGACGGCCGGGACTTCGACGTGGCCGTCAATCCGCAGGTCACGACCAACGACATGCTGCTGATGGTGCGCACCGCGCTCGCTGGCGGCGGCATCACCTTCGGCATCGAGGACACCTTCCGGCCGTGGCTGGACTCGGGGCGGCTGGTGTTACTGCTCGCCGACTACCTGCCGCCCTTCCAGGGCTTCTATCTCTACTACCCGAGCCGCCACAACCAGCCGCCGAAGCTGCGTGCGCTGATCGAGCACGTCAGGGCGTTCCGGGCGTTGGCGTAGGGCGGCTTCGGCCATGGGCGGACGGGCGCGGCCCGGGCCGACGCCCTCAACCCGCCAGCAGCCGGTTCATCCGCTGCACGAACGCGGCCGGGTCGGGCAGCGGTGCGCCCACCGCCAGTTCGGCCTGCTCCAGCAGCAGCGTCGCGAGATCGGTCGCGCGCGCTTCGTCGGTTTCGGCCTCGATCTTCTGCAGCAGCGGGTGCGCCGGGTTGATCTCCAGCGTGGGCCTGTTCTCGGGCACGTCCTGGCCGGCCTCGCGCAGCAGGCGCGCCAGGTGCGGGGCCATCTCGTGGTCCGACAGGGCCAGGCACGAGGGCGAGTCGGTCAGGCGCGCGGACACGCGTACCTCCTCGACGCGTTCGCCGAGCAGGGTCTTGAGTTTCTCCAGCAGCGGTGCGGCAGCCTTGGCGGCTTCCTCCTGCTTCGCCTTGTCGGCGGCGTCCAGCGGCAGCTCGCCCTTGGCGACGTGGCGCAGCGGCTTGCCGGCGTATTCGCGCAGGTGGCCGAGCATCCATTCGTCGATGCGGTCGGACATCAACAGCACCTCGATGTCCTTGGCGCGGAAGGCCTCGAGCTGCGGGCTGCCGGCGGCGGCGCGGTGGCCGTCGGCGGTGATGTACCAGATCGCGTCCTGGCCCGGCGCCATGCGGCCGAGGTAGTCGTCCAGCGAGACGGTCTGCGCCGCGCCTTCACTCTTCGTCGAAGCGAAGCGCAGCAGTTTCGCGATGCGCTCGCGGTTGCCGTGGTCCTCGACGATGCCCTCCTTGAGCGTGTTGCCGAAGGCCTTGAGGAAGGCGGTGAACTTCTCCGGCGCGTCGCGCGAGAGTTTCTCGATCAGATCCAGCACGCGCTTCACGCAGGCGCCCTTGATGCGCTCGAGCTGGCGGTTGTGCTGCAGCAGTTCGCGGCTGACGTTGAGCGGCAGGTCGTCGGCGTCGACCACGCCGCGCACGAAGCGCAGGTAGCTGGGCAGCAGTTCCTCGGCCGCGTCCATGATGAAGACGCGCTTGATGTACAGCTTCAGGCCCTTGCGCTCGTCGCGCCCGCCCATCATCAGGTCGAACGGTGGCTGCGAGGGCAGGTAGAGCAGGGTGGTGAAGCTCTGGCTGCCCTCGACGCGGTTGTGGGTCCAGGCCGCGGCGTCGTTGAAGTCGTGGCCGAGCGACTTGTAGAAGTTCTGGTATTCCTCGTCGCCGATCTCCGACTTCGGGCGCGTCCACAGCGCGGAGGCGTCGTTGGCGGTCTCCCACTCGGGCGCGGCGTCGGGCTTCGCCTCGTCGTCGCCGGCGAACGGCGCTTCCTTCGGCATGCGGATCGGGAAGGCGACGTGGTCGGAGTACTTGCGCACCAGCGAGCGCAGCTTCCAGCCGTCGAGGAACTCGTCCTCGTCGGCCTTCAGGTGCAGCACCACGGTGGTGCCGCGTTCGCGCAGCACGGCCGATTCCAGCGCGTACTCGCCGCGACCGTCGCTCTCCCACTTCACCCCGGCCTCCGGCGCATCGCCGGCGCGGCGGGTGAGCACGGTCACGCGGTCGGCGACCACGAAGGCCGAGTAGAAGCCCACGCCGAACTGGCCGATCAGGCGGGCGTCGGCCTTCTGCTCGCCGCTCATGGCTTCCAGGAAGCGACGCGTGCCTGAGCTGGCGATGCTGCCGAGGTTGGCCACGACCTCGTCGCGGCTCATGCCGATGCCGGTGTCGCGGAGGGTGATGGTGCGGGCGTCCTTGTCCCAGCTGACGTCGATGTGCAGTTCGCCGTCGCCGGCCAGCAGGTCCGGGTTCGCGATCGCCTCGAAGCGCAGCTTGTCGCAGGCGTCGGAGGCATTGGAGATCAGCTCGCGCAGGAAGATCTCCTTGTGCGAGTACAGCGAGTGGGTCACCAGGTGCAGGACCTGGGCGACTTCGGCTTCGAATTTGCGGGTTTCGGCGGTCGTGGTCATGGCAAGGTTCCGTTGCGTGGCCAGGGCAGTCGCGGGATATGCGTGCCGCGGCGGCGATTTCAAGCGCGGGGTGGGAACGGTTGTTGTTCTTCGCGGATCGGGCTGCCGGTGTATCGTTCCGCCATGGGCAAGGACACCGGCAAGATCCGATTCAAGGTGAAGCTGCTGCGACCGGCGGAGCCGAAGGGCGCGACGTGGGCGTTCTTCGTCCTGCCCGCCGCGGCCAGCGCGAAGCTGCCGACGCGCAGCATGGTCACCGTGGACGGCACGCTCGAGGGACAGGCGTTCCAGGCCACGCTGGCGCCGGACGGCGAGGGCAGTCACTGGCTGAAGGTGGAGAAGGCGCTGCGCGAAGCGGCGGGTGCGGCGGTCGGCGATACCGTTGCGCTGGAGATCGCGCCGGTGGACGTGGAACCCGAACCCAGGGTGCCGCCCGACATCCGCAAGGCGCTCGCCGAGCACCCGGCGGCGAAGGCGCAGTGGGCCAGCCTCACGCCGGTGGCGCGACGCGACTGGATCCACTGGATCACCTCGGGCAAGAAGGCCGAGACGCGGGTGAAGCGCATCGCCACCGCCTGCGACATGCTCGCGTCGGGCAAGCGCCGCGCCTGCTGCTTCGACCGGTCGGGGATGTACAGCAAGGGCAACATGGGCGCGCCCGTGGCCGCGGAATAGATTTTCCCTCGCGAAGCCAGCGGCTTTGACGGTTGCTGTTCCCGAAGCGCCCGTCGCTTGTCGTGCAGGCGAGCAACGATCCTGCCTTTGCCGTCATCCCAGCGAAAGCTGGGATCCATTGTGCAGTTGCTGCTGTCATTGAATGGAGAAAATCAAAATGGATCCCAGCTTTCGCTGGGATGACGGCTCTTGTGGGGCCGGTGATTCCGGCTCACCGACCGCTTGCGGCGTACCTTTCCACCAGTGCCACGCCGGCCGCGAGGCCGTCCTCGTGCCGCATCCGTTCGCCGATGCGCGCGGCGTTCTCCCTCGCTTCGGCTGTTTCGGCGAACGCGATCGCCTCGCCCAGCTTCGCCGCGGTGATCGAGCCGCCGCGCAGCGCATGGCGCATGATCCCCGCCGCGCGCAGGCGCGCACCCCAGAAGAACTGGTCGCCGGCAAAGGGCACGACGATCGCCGGGACGCCGGCGCGGCAGGTCGAGTGCGTGGTGCCGGAGCCGCCGTGGTGGATCGCCATCGCGGTGCGCGGCAGCAGCCAGTCGTGCGGGACGTTGCCGACGAGGTGGAAGTTGCCGGGCAGGCGCGCGGTGTCGATGCCGCTCCAGCCGGCGCTGAACAGGGCGCGGCGACCGTCGACGGCGCCGACCACGGCGTCGAGCAGGCGCGTGCTGTCGAAGCCGGCCATGCTGCCGAAGCCGACGTAGACCGGCGGTTCGCCGGCGTCGAAGAAGGCGAGCAGGCCTGCGTCCGGCGTCCACGCCTGCGCCAGCGGCGGGATCCACTGCCCGCAGACGTGGGCATTGCCGGGCCAGTCGGCCGGCTGCGGCACCAGCGCGGGGGAAATGCCGTAGAGCATCGGGTGTTCGGTCCACAGCGCCTTGCGCGGCGGCAGGCCGGCGGCGGCGCGTGCGCGATTGGTCGCCTTGCGCAGCAGCTGCCAGGTCAGCTGGTTGAACAGCCGGTGGCTGCCATGGTTGAACGCGCGCGGCGGCGTCAGCGGCAGGAACGGTGCGGCGAATTCGCGCGTGGGCGTGATCGGGATCAGCATCGCGCCGATGACCGGCACGCCCAGCGCTTCGCCCGCGGACAGGCCGACGAAGGCGGCGAGGCCCGAGACGATGACCGCGTCGCAGCCGCGCCCGCGGTCGAGCGCCTGGCGCAGCCAGTCGCCGGTGTGCCTGTTGGCGAGCCGGCCGAGGTTGCGGGTGATGTCGCGCATCGCGCCGTCGGCGGCGAGCGCGGCGCGGATGTCGCCGGCCAGCGCGGCGCAGGGCACGCCCAGCGCCCGCGCGACGCCGAGCGTGGAGACGTCGGCGAGCAGTTCGACCTCGTGCCCGGCCTGCATCAGCGCGTGGCCGAGCGCGGCGAGCGGGCGGGTGTCGCCTTCGGTGCCGTAGGTGAGCAGCAGCAGTCGCATGGCGTCAGGGTAGCGTCGTTGCGTTTCAGGGCCGGGGAGATTCATGTGTCCGCCGCGACGGCATGCGGGACGGGTACCCATTTGCGGTCAGGAATGGACAACGACGCCCCAAGGGGTGGGGACTTGCATGTCATCCCGAGCGCAGCGAGGGATCCCTGTCTGCAAGTCTTCGGAGAGAAGATCCCTCGCTGCGCTCGGGATGACAGTTCAAGACACGGCGCATGGTCGAACCCGCGCCGGAAAGCGCCGCGCCCGCAGACGCTGAGTCTGTCCAGGTCGCGCGTCGCCTACAGCCGGTTCACCCGGAACCGGCGGCCCTTGATCCTGCCCTCGCGCAGCCGCGCCAGCGCCTGACCGGCCTTGCCGCGCGCGATGGCGACGTAGCTGCGGGTGGCGAAGACGTCGATCCTGCCGATCGCGTCCTTGTGCAGGCCGGCGTCGCCGGTGAGCGCGCCGACGATGTCGCCCGGCCGCAGCTTGTCGCCGCGTCCGCCGTCGATGCGCAGCGTGGCCATCGCCGCGGCCGGGACGTTCGCGGGCTTGCCCGACAGCGGTGCCAGCGTGTCCCAGCGCAGGAACATGCCCAGGCGTTCGCCGATGGCGGTGGCGCGCGGCAGGTCGCGCAGCGTGCACAGGTTGAGCGAGAGGCCGCCGCGCCCGGCGCGTCCGGTACGGCCGACGCGGTGCAGCCAGGTGTCGACGTCGGTGGGCAGTTCGTAGTTCACCACCGCGTCCACGTCCTCGATGTCGATCCCGCGCGCGGCGACGTCGCTGGCCACCAGCACGCTGCAGCTGCGGTTGCCGAACCGCACCAGCACCTCGTCGCGGTCGCGCTGCTCCATGTCGCCGTGCAGCGCCAGCGCGGTGAAGCCGTAGTGCGCGAGCGAGCCGGTGACCTCGACCGTGTCGGCGCGGGTGTTGCAGAACACGATCGCCGATTCGGGGCGATGGCGCAGCAGCAGCGCGGCGAGCACCGGCGCGCGGCGCGCGGGCTCGACCTCGACGAACAGGTGCTCGACCGCCTGCGCCTGCGCGCCGGCCTCGACCGTGACCTCCAGCGCATCGCGCAGCATCGCCTGGCCCAGGGTGCGGATCGCGTCGGGGAACGTCGCCGAGAACAGCAGCGTCTGCCGGTCCTTCGGCGTGCGCCTGACGAGGTCGCGGATCGCGTCCTCGAAGCCCATGTCGAGCATGCGGTCGGCCTCGTCGAGCACCAGCACGCGCACGGCCCCGAGCGACAGCGCGCCCTTCGCCACCAGTTCCTGCACGCGTCCCGGCGTGCCGACGACGACGTGCGGCGGGTGCGCGAGCGAGGCCAGCTGCGGGCCGAGCGGGATGCCGCCGCACAGGATCGACAGCTTGAGGTTGGGGATGCCGACGGCGAGCCGGCGCAGCTGCTTGCCGACCTGGTCGGCGAGTTCGCGCGTCGGGCACAGCACCAGCGCCTGCGGCTGGATGCGCGCCGGATCGAGCGCGTGCAGCAGGCCGAGCCCGAACGCGGCGGTCTTGCCGCTGCCGGTGGGCGCCTGCGCGATCACGTCGCGGCGTTCGAGGATCGCCGGCAGCGCCTGCGCCTGGACCGGCGTCATCGCGGTGAAGCCGAGCGCGTCGACGCCCTGCAGCAGGGCGGGCGGAAGGGCGAGGGTGGCGAAGTCGGAGGCAGTGGCCATGCGTGCATGGTCGCAGGTTGTGGCGATCGCCGGACGGGGCCCGGAAACGCCCGCGCCGGAAATGCTCTAGGGTGACCGCTCCCCGGCATCAGGAGCCCCCCATGCGCAGCGCCGTCCACCGCGAGTTCGGCGAACCGGCCGAGGTCCTTGCCTGCATCGACAGCGCGATTCCGGAGCCCGCCGCCGGCGAAGTCCGCATCCGCATGCAGCTGGCGCCGATCCACAACCACGACCTGTGGACGATCCGCGGCCAGTACGGATACAAGCCGCGCCTGCCGGCGATCGGCGGCAGCGAAGGACTCGGCGTGGTCGATGCGATCGGCGAGGGCGTCGAGGGACTGCACCTGGGCCAGCGCGTGACCGCGGCCTCGGGCCGCGGCACCTGGGCCGAGTACTTCGTCGCGTCGGCGAAGATGGTGATCCCGATGCCCGACGCGATTGCCGACGAACTCGCCGCGCAGCTGGTCGCGATGCCGCTCAGCGCGCTGATGCTGCTGGAGTTCCTGCAGGTGGAGCCGGGACAGTGGATCGTGCAGAACGCGGCCAACGGCGCGGTCGGCAAGACGCTGGCGATGCTCGCCGCCGCGCGCGGCGTGCACGTGCTGAGCCTGGTGCGGCGCGACGCCGGCGTCGACGAGATGGCCGCGGCGGGCGTCGGCAACGTGGTGTCCACGCAGGCGCCGGAGTGGCGGAAGCAGGCGAAGGCGATCCTCGGCGAAAACCGCGCGCATGCGGCGGTCGATTCCGTCGGCGGCCAGGCCAGCGCCGACCTGCTGTCGCTGCTGGGCGAGGATGGCGTGCTGGTGTCGTTCGGCTCGATGAGCGGCGAACCGATGGTCGTGCCCTCGGGCGACATGATCTTCCGGCACATCACGGTGAAGGGCTTCTGGGGCAGCCGGGTCAGCCGCGAGATGGCGGTGACCGACAAGCGCCGGCTGGTCGGCGAACTGGTCCAGCGCGCCATCGGCGGCGAACTCAGGCTGCCGGTGGACGGGATCCACGACCTGGAAGAGGCGGCGCAGGCCGTCGCCGCGAGCCTGCAGCCGGGACGCAGGGGCAAGGTGCTGCTGCGCGCCTGAAGGGAACTTCTGAACATCTCGAATCTGTCATTTCGAACGCAGTGAGAAATCTTGCTTTTCAGGCGCCTGGATTGACCGGCTTCGCCGTTGCAAAGCGCCTCTTGCTGCGCCCGAAATGACGGTTTCCGTCTGGACGTTCCCTGACGGCGCTCCTGCAGGGGCGAGCGGGAACCACGCAAGTCCTTTCAGGTGCCGTCATCGCGCCTGCGCAGCGCGATCATCCGCGTCCGGTACGGAAACGCCACTTCGGGCGCGCCGGCGAGTTCCGGCGTCGCTGCGACCAGCGCGCGCACCTGGCGCTCGACCTCGTCGCGCTGCGCCGCCGGCAGGGCGGCGATGAAGCTGACCGACAGCGTGCGCTGCACGATCACCTGTTCGGGTGCACCGACGTGCGCGCTGCGCACCGTGCGGTCATCGACCAGCGTGAAGCCGTCGCCTGGCAGCACGCCGCGCCATTCTCCGCTGTGGTAGCGCGGCGTGCCGGCTTCGTGCGCGTTGGTGATCGCGGACAGCGCCGCGACCCAGGGCACGGTCTCGTCGCGCACGTTCCAGACCAGGCCGAGCACGCCGCCGGGCAGCAGCACGCGGCGGATCCCGGACAGGGCGCGTGCCGTGGCGAACCAGTGGAAGGACTGCGCGCAGACCACCGCATCCATCGACGCGTCCGCGAGCGGGATCGCCTCGGCGGTGCCGCCGTGGAGCTCGACGTCCGGATGCCGGCACGCGAACTCGACGCGCATCGCCGCGACCGGCTCCACCGCGACCACGCGCGCGCCGGTCGCGAGCAGCCGCGGCACGAACTTGCCGGTGCCGGCGCCCAGGTCGAGCACCGACCGGCCCGGCGCGAGGCCGACCACGTCGTGCAGCCAGTGCGCGGTCTCCTCCGGATAGCCGGGGCGGCCGCTGGCGTAGCGGCCTGCCGCCTGCGCATAGCCGCCGGCGGCGCTGTCGTGGATCGCGGCCATGCGCGCATTGTGCCGGCGGAGGCGCATCGCCGGCCAGGCCGCGCCCGTGGCCGTCCTCAGCCCGCCGTCACCGTCTCCAGGATGCGCTTGCCGGCGGCGATGTCGTCGGCCTGTTCGGCATCGGCGCCGGCTTCGTGCGTGCACTTGCCTGCCATCAGCGGGCAGTGCGCGGACATGTAGTCGATCTCGAGGTTGAGGCGTTCGAGCAGGAAGTCGACGAAGGCGCGCACCTTCGGCGACTGCCCGTGGCCGCGCGGGAACACGGCGTTGAACTCGTAGTCGCCGCCGGTCCAGCCCGCGAGCACGCGCTTGACCAGGCCGTGCTCGACCGCCGGCTTGACCATCACGTCGGCGCCGATGATCAGGCCTTCTCCGCACAGCAGCGCGCCCTTGAGCGCGGCCGGGTCGTTGGCGACGAGGATCGGGTTGACCTGGAACTGCTGCCGGCCGTTGCCGTCGTCGAGCGTCCAGGCGTAGCCGCCGTTGCCCAGGCGGTGCTTGGGCATCGCCAGCGTGCGGTGGTACTGCAGCTCGTCGGGATGCAGCGGTTCGCCGTAGCGCGCGATGTAGGCGCTGCCGGCGAACACCTGCGTGCGCAGGCTGCCGAGCCTGCGTGCGACCAGGCTCGAATCGGGCAGCGGCCCGAGGCGCAGCGCGACGTCGATCTCGCCGGCGATCAGGTCGACCGGCTCGTTCGACAGCATCATCTCCACGCGCACCTCGGGATGGCGCATGTGGAACTCGCCCAGCAGCGGCGCGATCTTGTCGATGCCGATCGAGTAGGGCGCGGTGAAGCGCAGCCAGCCGCGCGGGCCGGCCTGCAGCTGGCTGACCGCGCTCTCGGCCTCGCTGAGGTCGCGGGCGATGCGCTGGGAGTGTTCGTAGTAGACGTTGCCGGCTTCGGTGAGGCCGAGCCTGCGGGTCGTGCGGTGCAGCAGCTGCGCGCCGAGCCGCGACTCGAGTTCCTGCACCTTGCGGCTGACCGTGGTCTTGGGCAGGCGCAGCGATTTCGCCGCGCCGACGAAACTGCCGTGCTCGACCACCTTGACGAAGATCAGGGTGTCGTTGAGATCGTGCGACATGTGGGGCTCCGGGGATGGGAAGGTCGATTGGCCCGCCTGCTGGACAATTATTCCCTGAATTGGGGACTAATCAAGTCCTGATTACGCGCCTAAGGTAGGCGCCATTCCCCCGATGGACTGCCGCCATGCGCGCCGTTCCCCGCCGCCACCTGTCGTACGCCAGCCTCGTCCTGCTGCTCGCCGCGGACCTGCTGGCGCTGGCTGCATTGCTTTTGAATCAATGGTTTGAACTCGAACAAGGCTGGAGCTGGCTGCTCGGTGCGGCCCTGACCCTGGTCGCGCTGCCGGGCCTGCTGTGGGCGGCCGACCGGGTGTTCGCGATGGCCCGCCCGGTGGGAAATATCCCGATGACGGGAGGAACATTCCCGTGAGCGGGATAATCGATTCCGGGACAATGCCCCGTGCCCTCGTGGTGCTGGGGGCGGGCGGCGCGGTCGGTCGCGGCGTGGTCGAAGCGGCCGTCGAAGCGGGCCGGCCGGTGGTGGCGGTCGGGCTGGACGAGACGGCCCGGCAGGCGCTGCTGGCGCGGCACCCGCGGGCGGACGTGGTCGCACTGGTCGCGCCGATCGCCAGCGATGCCGATGCCGCCGCGCTCGCCGCGCGCCTGCGCGGACTGGGCGTCGCCTTCGACGGCGTCGTCGCCAGCCTCGCCGGCGAACACCCCTGCGGGCGCCTGATCGACGAACCGGCCGACGTGCTCCAGCGCACGCTCGACCAGGACCTGCTGCCGCACCTGTTCGCGGCGCGCCACCTGCTGCCGCTGCTGCCGGCGGACGCGTCCGGCTACGTGCTGGTCGGCGGTCCGGGCGGGCGCTATCCCTGGGCCGGCTACGGCCACTGTTCGATCGCCGCCGCGGCGCTGCGGATGATGGCGCGCGTGCTGCACGACGAAGCCGGACGCCACGGCCTGCGCGTGCAGCTGCTGTCGCTGGACGCGCCGGTCGGCACCGAGGCCAATGCGGCGCATGCCGGCGCGTCGTGGCCGAAGGCGCTGGCGATCGGCCACCGCGCGCTCGCGCTGCTCGATGGCGCGCGCGCGCCGGTCGCGGCGCCGATCGTCGAGTTCCCGGCGCCGGCGATGACCTCGCGCGTCATTGCCGCGGCGCGCGCGACCCCGCCATCGTCCTCCCGCGACCGCCGTCTCCCGGTCACCCCCGCCGTGGCACTGCCCGCGCGCGACCTGCGCGCCGCGCGCGCGCTGCTCGATTCGATCGCCTCCCCCACGTCTCCAGGAAGTCTCCACGATGAACACTGCTGATCACGCCATCTTCTCCGGCCGCGGCCTGCGTGCCGCGCGCCTGGTTCCCGTCCTGCTCGCCGCCGCGCTCGCGGTCGCCTGCAGCAGCAATGCCTCGCCCGGCGATGGCGCGCCGCCCGCGCCGGAAGTGAGCGTGGCCCAGGTGCTGTCGAAGCCCGTGCGCCAGTGGGACGACTTCACCGGCCGCGTCGCCGCGATCGAAACCGTCGACCTGCGCCCGCGCGTCAGCGGCTACGTGCAGCGCGTCGCCTACGAGGAAGGGCAGGACGTGCGCAAGGGCGACCTGTTGTTCGTGATCGATCCGCGTCCCTACCAGGCCGCGCTGGATCGCGCGCAGGCCGACCTCGAGCGTGCGCGCAGCGAGGCCAAGCTCGCCAATGCGCAGAATGTGCGCGCGAAGACGCTGGTCGAGGCCCGGGCGATCTCGAACGAGGAGTTCGAGACCCGCAATGCCGCCACCGCGCAGGGCAACGCCGCGGTGCGCGCCGCCGAGGCCGCGGTCGCCGCGGCGCGGCTCGACCTGCAGTTCACGCAGGTGCGCTCGCCGATCGACGGCCGCGCCGGGCGCGCGCTGGTGACGACCGGCAACCTCGCCCAGGCCGACGCCACCCTGCTGACCACGGTGGTCTCGCAGGATCCGGTGCACGTGCACTTCGAGACCGACGAGCAGACCTGGCTGCGCTACAGCCAGCTCGCGCGCGACGGCGAACGCGCCGCCAGCGACAACGCGGTGCGCGTCGGCCTCGCCGGCGAGGACGGCTATCCGCACGCGGGCGTGGTCGACTTCACCGACAACCGCGTCGATCCGGCCACCGGCACCATCCGCGTGCGCGCCGTGCTGCGCAACCCGGAACGGCGGTTCACGCCGGGGCTGTTCGCGCGCGTGCAGCTCGAAGGCAGCGGCGAGTTCGACGCGCTGCTGGTCGACGACAAGGCGGTGCTCACCGACCAGGACCGCAAGTACGTCTACGTGCTGGGCGAGGACGACACCGCGCAGCGCAGGGACGTGGTGCTCGGCCGCGTGATCGACGGCCTGCGCGTGGTGCGGTCGGGCCTCGAGCCCGACGACACCATCCTCGTCAGCGGCCTGCAGAAGGTGTTCATGCCGGGCATGCCGGTGGCGCCGAAGCGGGTGGCGATGCAGCCGCCGCAGTCCGACGCCGATCGCGTGGCCAGTACGCAGTAGTGCCGCGCTTGCTCTGCTCCCTCCCCCGCGAAGCGGGGGAGGGGTCTCGTTCCTCCGTCCGCTGCGCGGACGGAGGGAAGAGTTTCGCTCCCCCCCGGGCCGCTCCCTCCGGCCCGTCCGGCCGACGGCCTTCCCGCGCTTTCTCCCCCACGCCGGGAAGGCCGCCGGGCCGGATTTTCTCCCCACACGTCGCGCCGCGCGCGGTGACGGCCACGGCCGCACAGGACAACCCCCATGGACTTCTCCAAATTCTTCATCGACCGGCCGATCTTCGCCGCCGTGCTGTCGATCGTGATCTTCGCCGCCGGCCTGATCTCGATCCCGCTGCTGCCGATCGGCGAATACCCCGAAGTGGTGCCGCCCTCGGTGGTGGTGCGCACGGTGTACCCCGGCGCCAATCCCAAGGTGATCGCCGAGACCGTGGCCACGCCGCTGGAGGAAGCGATCACCGGCGTCGAGGACATGATGTACGTCAAGTCCGTCGCCGGCTCCGACGGCGTGCTGCAGCTGACGGCGACCTTCCGCCCCGGCACCGATCCGGACGAGGCCACGGTCAAGGTGCAGAACCGCGTCTCGCAGGCGCTGGCGCGCCTGCCCGAGGACGTGCGTCGCCAGGGCGTGACCACGCAGAAGCAGTCGCCGGTGTTCCTGATGGTCGTGCACCTGACCTCCGATGACGGCAACTACGACTCGCTGTACCTGCGCAACTACATGCGCCTGCACGTCAAGGACGAACTCGCGCGCATCCCCGGCGTGGGCGACGCGCAGCTGTTCGGCGGCGGCGACTACGCGATGCGGCTGTGGCTGGACCCGGACAAGGTCGCCTCGCGCGGCCTGACCGCCGGCGACGTGCTGCGCGCGATGCGCGAGCAGAACGTCCAGGTCTCGGCCGGTCAGCTCGGCGCCGAGCCCATGCCCAACGGCAGCGACTTCCTGCTGCCGATCAACGCCAGGGGCCGGCTGGAGAGCGTCGAGGAGTTCGGCGAAATCGTGCTCGAGAGCGGCGCGAACGGCGAGATCGTGCGCCTGCGCGACGTCGCCCGCATCGAACTCGCGGCCGGCGACTACACCCTGCGCGCGCGCCTGGACGGCAAGAACGCCGCCGCGATCGGCATCTTCCAGGCGCCGGGCGCGAACGCGCTGGAGATCCGCGACGCGGTGGTGGCGAAGATGGACGAACTGCGGCCGACGCTGCCGCCGGGCGTGGAGATTCAGTCGATCTACGACACCACGATCTTCGTCCGCGACTCGATCCAGTCGGTCATCACCACCCTGCTGGAGGCGACGCTGCTGGTGGTGCTGGTGGTGATCCTGTTCCTGCAGACCTGGCGCGCCTCGATTATCCCGCTGCTGGCGGTGCCCGTGTCCATCGTCGGCACCTTCGCGGTGCTGTACCTGCTCGGCTACTCGATCAACACCCTGACCCTGTTCGGGCTGGTGCTGGCGATCGGCATCGTGGTCGACGACGCGATCGTGGTGGTGGAGAACGTCGAACGCCACATCGAGGAAGGCGCGACGCCGCTACGGGCCGCGCATCTGGCGATGAAGGAAGTCTCCGGGCCGATCGTCGCGATCGCGCTGGTGCTGTGCGCGGTGTTCGTGCCGATGGCCTTCCTGAGCGGCGTCACCGGGCAGTTCTACAAGCAGTTCGCGGTGACCATCGCGATCTCGACGGTGATCTCGGCGATCAATTCGTTGACGCTGTCGCCGGCGCTGGCGGCCAAGCTGCTGAAAGCCCACGGCGCCGAGAAGGATGCGCCCTCGCGCCTGATCGACCGGCTGTTCGGTTGGGTGTTCCGTCCGTTCAACCGCTTCTTCAAGCGCAACTCCGAGCGCTACGAGGGCGCGGTGTCGCGCGCGCTGGGCCGCCGCGGCGCGGTATTCGTGGTCTACCTCGTGCTGCTGGCCGGCGCCGGCGTGATGTTCAAGGCGGTGCCGGCGGGCTTCATCCCGGTGCAGGACAAGCTGTACCTGATCGCCGGCGTGAAGATGCCCGAGGGCGCGTCGATCGAGCGCACCGACGCCGTGCTGAAGAAGATGGCGGCGCTGGCGATGGAGGTCGACGGCATCGCGCACGAAGTCGCGTTCCCGGGCCTGAACCCGCTGCAGTTCACCAACACCCCGAACAACGGTGTGGTGTTCTTCCCGCTCAAGCCGTTCTCCGAGCGCTCGCGCAGCGCGGAGGAGATCAACGCCGAGCTCAACGCGAAATTCGCCTCGATCCAGGAGGGCTTCACCTTCGCCTTCATGCCGCCGCCGATCCAGGGCCTGGGCAACGGTTCGGGCTGGTCGCTGTTCGTCGAGGACCGCACGCGACTGGGCTACGGCGAGCTGCAGAACGCGGTGCAGGCCTTCCAGGGCGCGGCGGCGCAGACGCCGGGGCTGGGCTATCCGATCACCAGCTACCAGGCCAACGTGCCGCAGCTCGACGCCGAGGTCGACCGGGTCAAGGCCAAGGCGCAGGGCGTGCCGTTGACCGAACTGTTCGAGACGCTGCAGACCTACCTCGGTTCGGCTTACGTCAACGACTTCAACATGTTCGGCCGCACCTGGCAGGTGATCGCGCAGGCCGACGGGCCGTTCCGCGACGAGGTCACCGACATCTCCAACCTGCGCACGCGCAACGCCGCCGGCGACATGGTGCCGATCGGCTCGATGGTGAACGTCGCGCAGACCTACGGCCCCGACCCGGTGATCCGCTTCAACGGCTATCCTGCCGCCGACCTGCTCGGCGAGGCCGACCCGCGCCTGCTCTCGTCCGGCGAGGCGATGGCGAAGGTGGTCGAACTCGCGCAGCAGGTGCTGCCGACCGGCATGGGCATCGACTGGAGCGACCTGAGCTACCAGCAGGCCACGCAGGGCAAGGCCGCGCTGGTGATCTTCCCGCTCGCGGTGCTGCTCGCCTTCCTGGTGCTGGCCGCGCTGTACGAGAGCTGGACGCTGCCGCTGGCGGTGATCCTGATCGTGCCGATGACGATGCTGGCCGCGCTGTTCGGCGTGTGGCTGACCGGCGGCGACAACAACGTGTTCGTGCAGGTCGGCCTGGTGGTGCTGATGGGGCTGGCGTGCAAGAACGCGATCCTGATCGTCGAGTTCGCGCGCGAACTGGAGCTGCAGGGCAAGGGCATCGTCGAGTCGGCGCTGGAGGCCTGCCGCCTGCGCCTGCGCCCGATCGTGATGAC
This sequence comes from Luteimonas marina, assembly GCF_007859325.1. GTDB lineage: Bacteria > Pseudomonadota > Gammaproteobacteria > Xanthomonadales > Xanthomonadaceae > Luteimonas > Luteimonas marina. The sequence goes on from NZ_VOHK01000002.1 coordinate 136,152, forward strand.
CTCGGTCGCGTTCATCGCTGGCACCGTGCCGCTGGTGCTGTCGAGCGGCGCGGGTGCCGAGGTGCGCTCGGTCACCGGCATCACCGTGTTCGCCGGCATGCTCGGCGTCACCGCGTTCGGCCTGTTCCTGACGCCGGTGTTCTACGTCGCGCTGCGCAAGCTGGCCAACCGGCCGCTGGTGTCGCACGCGCCGGAAGGCGCGGGCGCGATCCACGCATGACACATGACGACCCACGAGGCCCATCGTCCCCGCCTTCGCGGGATGAGGGAAACGCCAGGAACCGCGGCGGGAACGCTGCGGGCCTGCCTCGAACCACCAGAATTCCCGAGGACGCTTCGATGCACAAGACATTGCGATTGATTCCCACGCTGCTCGCGACCGCGCTGCTCGCCGCCTGCGCGGTCGGTCCCGACCACGTGCGGCCGACGGTAGCCGTGCCCGATCGCTTCGGCGCGGCAGCCGATGACGCTTCGCAGGCATCGTCGGATGCACCGGAGAAGCAGGCGTTCGACGACGCCTTCCTGCAGGGCCTCGGCGATCCGCAGCTGACGCAGCTGGTGGGCGACGCGCTGCACGCCAATCACGACCTGCGCATCGCGCTGACGCGCTACGATCGCGCCAATGCGCTGCTGCGCGGCTCGCGCTTCGACGCGCTGCCGACCATCACCGCGCAGGGCGAGGCCGCCGACGTGCGCAGCAGCGCCGACCAGGCGCCCGGCGTGCCGCGTGCGGCACGCGACGGCGAGCAATGGAGCGCCGTCGCCTCGGCGAGCTGGGAGCTCGACCTGTTCGGCCGCGTGCGCCGCGGCATCGAGAGCGGGCGCGCGGAGGCCGAGGCGAGCGCCGCCGACCTGCGTGCGCTGCAGGTGGCGATCGCCGGCGAGGTCGCGCGCACCTACGTGGAACTGCGCGGCACCCAGGAACGCCTGCGCGTGGCCCGTGCCAACCGCGACAACCAGCAGCGGACGCTGGACCTGGTGCAGGCGCGCCTCGACGCCGGCGCCGGCACCGAGTTCGACACCGCGCGCGCCCGCGCGCAGCTGGAGACGACGGCCTCGCGGATCCCGGCGCTGGAGGCGCAGCAGCAGGTGGCGATGCACCGGCTCGCGGTGCTGACCGGCCGCGACCCGAGCGCGCTGCTCGGTGCGCTGGCGCCGGCGAAGCCGCTGCCGTCGCTGCCGCCGCGCATCGATGCCGGCACGCCCGGCGAACTGCTGCGCAGCCGCCCCGACATCGCCGCCGCCGAAGCGCGCCTGCACGCGGCCACCGCGCGAATCGGGATCGCCACCGCCGACCTGTTCCCGCGCTTCACCCTCGGCGGCCTGATCGGCAGCCAGGCGATCGACGGCAGCGCGTTGTTCGAACGCGACAGCGAGACCCGGATCGTCGCGCTGGGCGTCGACTGGTCGTTCCTCGACGTCGGCCGCGTGCGCGCCCGCATCGCCGCCGCGAATGCCGACGCCGAAGGCGAGCTTGCGCGCTACCAGCAGTCGGTGCTGCTGGCGCTGGAGGACGCCGAGAACGCGCTGGTGCGGCACTCGCGCGCGCGCAGCGAGGACGCGCACCTGGAGCGCGCCGCGATCGAGGGCGAACAGGCCGCAAGGCTGGCGCGCGCTCGCTTCGAGGCCGGCGCCTCGGGCCTGCTCGACGTGCTCGACGCCGAACGCGTGCAGCTGCAGGCACAGGACGCCTTCGCCGACGGCCGCACCCGCAGCGTCGCCAGCGCGGTGGCGCTGTACAAGGCACTGGCCGGCGGCTGGCCGCAGGTGCTGCCGGAGCGCGAGCGCATCGCCGGGCGACGGTGAAATGGACTTCCAGACTTCCTGAAAACCGGCGAGTTCGCATTGTCATTCCGCTCGTGCCGCGCGACCATCTTGTCATCCCGAGCGTAGCGAGGGATCTTCGCTCCGCGCGCGGGAAAGCAAGATCCCTCGCTACGCTCGGGATGACAGCTGGGAGGGGCGTGGTCCTTGTCGGGAACGTCGATTCCACGAATTTCCCGCCCTCGCGGTAACATGCGCACTCCGACTTCCGCAGATAGGCGCCGGACGTGAGCAACCAAGACGACGCACGCAACGGCGTTCCGCGCGCGCAGGCCGAGGACGCGGTGCGCACCCTGCTGCGCTGGGCCGGCGAGGACCCGGCGCGCGAGGGCCTGCTCGACACGCCCAAGCGCGTGGTCAACGCCTACACCGAATGGTTCAACGGCTACGAGCTCGATCCCGACGAATACCTGGCGCGCACCTTCAAGGAAGTCGCCGGCTACGACGAGATGATCGTGCTGCGCGACATCGAGTTCGAGAGCCACTGCGAACACCACATGGCGCCGATCATCGGCCGCGTGCACGTGGGCTACCTGCCCGACGGCAAGGTGGTCGGCATCAGCAAGCTCGCGCGCGTGGTCGAGGCCTATGCGCGCCGCTTCCAGGTGCAGGAGAAGATGACCGCGCAGATCGCCGGCTGCATCCAGCGCGCGCTGGCGCCGCAGGGCGTGGGCGTGGTGGTCGATGGCAGCCACGAGTGCATGACCACGCGCGGCGTGCACAAGCGCGGCGTCAGCATGGTCACCTCGACCATGCTCGGCAGCTTCCGCGAGGATGCGCGTACCCGCGCCGAGTTCCTGCGCTTCATCGAGACCGGTCACCGCCGCTGATGGCGGCCTGTCCCTGCGGCCGCGGCCGCGACTACGCCGACTGCTGCGGTCCGCTGCACGACGGCGCGCCGGCGTGCGATGCCGAGGCGCTGATGCGCTCGCGCTACACGGCCTACGTGCGCGAGGACGCGGACTACCTGCTGCGCAGCTGGCATCCCTCGACGCGTCCGGCGGAACTGGCGTTCGACGGGCCGAAGGCGCAGCGCCTGACCTGGCTGAAGCTCGATGTGCTGCGCCACCTCGCGACCGGCGACGACACCACCGAAGTCGAATTCGTCGCGCGCTACCGCATCGGCGGCGGCAGCGTGGTGCGCATGCGCGAGCACAGTCGCTTCGTGCGCGAGGGCGGGCACTGGTTCTATCTCGACGCGGTTCCAGACTGAACTGGCTCGTCGTCCCCGCCTTCGCGGGGATGACGGCTTCTAGATTCCGGTGGCCCACGTTTGATCGCATGAATGCACCGCAACGCACGCCCGTTGCAACGGCATTCCCCAAGCGTACGGCGATATGCTGCGCGAACCCGCAAGCGCAGAAGTCCTCGATGTCCCGCCTTGTCGCCTTTGCCCTGCTGTGCATGTTGCCGGTCCTGCCGGCGAATGCGCAGGCGCCTGCCGATCCGTCGCCGAAGCAGGCGACGGCACCTGACCCGCAGTACGACGCCTGCGTTGCCAGCCGCCTGCGTCCGCAGGCGATCGCGCGCGGCATCCCGGGCGAGACCTTCGACCGTTTCATGGCCGGCGTGGTCGCCGATCGCAGCGTGCTCGACCTGCTCGACGCACAGCCCGAGTTCACCACGCCGATCTGGGACTATCTCGCCGGCCTGGTCGACGACGAGCGCGTGGCCGACGGCCGGGCGATGCTGGAGACGCATCGCGACCTGCTGGCGCGCGTGTCGGCGCAGTACGGCGTCGATGCGGAAACGATCGTCGCGGTGTGGGGCGTGGAGAGCAACTACGGGCGCGTGTCCGGCAAGCGTCCGCTGCTGCAGTCGCTGTCGATGCTGTCGTGCTTCGGTCGCCGCCAGGAATTCTTCCGCGGCGAGTTCCTGGCGACGCTGAAGCTGCTGCATGACGGCGATCTGCGCGATCCGGCGATCACCGGCTCCTGGGCCGGCGCCTTCGGGCACACGCAGTTCATGCCGACGACCTATGCGCGGATCGCGGTCGACGGCGACGGCGACGGCCGTCGCGACCTCGTCACCAGCATCCCGGACGCGCTGGCGTCGACTGCCAACTACCTCAAGCGTTCCGGCTGGCAAACCGGACGGCCGTGGGGCTACGAGGTGAAGCTGCCCGCGGGCTTCGACACCTCGCTGGCGGGACGCACCAGCCGCCGCCCGCTGTCGGACTGGGTGGCGCGCGGCGTGGTCCGCGTCGACGGCAGCGCGATAGCGCCCTCGGATGCGCGCAGCGCGGTCCTGCTGCCGGCGGGGCGCAACGGGCCGGCCTTCCTCGTGTTCCGCAACTACGACGCGATCTATTCCTACAACGCCGCCGAAAGCTACGCGCTGGCGATCGCCACGCTGGCCGACCGCCTGCGCGGCGGCGCCGGGCTGGCGGCGGCATGGCCGACCGACGATCCCGGCCTGTCGCGCGCGCAGCGGCGCGAACTGCAGGCGCTGCTGCTCGCGCGCGGCCACGCCATCGGCGAGGTCGACGGCATGATCGGCACGGCCACCCGCCGCGCGATCCAGACCGAACAGCAGCGCCTGGGCCTGTCGCCGGCCGACGGCCGCGCCGGCACGAAGATCCTCGACGCGCTGCGCGCGGCGAAATGACCGTTCCGATGCCGCGCGGCGCATAGGGCGGGTTTCAACCCGCCACACGCCGGCCACGCGGCCACGCATGGATGCGCAGGCGTTTCATGCGACCACCGCGCGGGTCAAGACCCGCCCCATGCGCGTGGCTCCGCGGCGATCATCCGGAGCGGGCGTCCCGAATTCGCGGATAATGCGCGGCTTCGTCCCCCATGGCGCGCCCGCGTGAGCGAACCCACGGCGTCCCGGCGCAAGGCCGCGCTGGTCTTCATCTTCCTCGTCGTGTTGATCGACGTGCTGGCGTTCGGGCTGATCATCCCGGTGCTGCCGCACCTGGTCGAGGAGTTCACCGGCAGCACGGCGACGGCGGCGCTGTGGATCGGCGTGTTCGGCACCGTGTTCGCGGCGATCCAGTTCCTCAGTTCGCCGATCCAGGGCGCGCTGTCGGATCGCTACGGCCGGCGGCCGGTGATCCTGCTCTCGTGCCTGGGCCTGGGCATCGACTTCGTCATCATGGCGCTGGCGCCGACGCTGTGGTGGCTGCTGCTCGCACGCGTGTTCTCGGGCGTGTTCTCGGCCAGCTTCACCACCGCCAACGCCTACGTGGCCGACATCACCCCGCCCGAGCAGCGCGCGAAGAGCTACGGCCTGATCGGCGCCGCGTTCGGCGTGGGCTTCACCATCGGGCCGGTGCTCGGCGGCTGGCTGGGCGAGGTCGACCTGCGCCTGCCGTTCTGGTTCGCGGCGGGGCTGGCGCTGCTGAACTTCTGCTACGGCCTGTTCGTGCTGCCCGAATCGCTGGCGCCGGCCTCGCGCGCGAAGCGCTTCGACTGGTCGGCAGCGCGGCCGCATGCGGCGATCACGCTGATCGGCCGCTATCCCGGCATCGTCGGCCTGGCCGCGGTGGTGTTCATCGCCAACCTCGCGCACTACGTGTACCCGAGCGTGTTCGTGCTGTTCGCCGACGTGCGCTACGGCTGGGGGCCGTGGCAGGTGGGCTGGGTGCTGTTCCTGGTCGGCGTGTGCAGCGTGATCGTCAACGTCGCGGTGGTCGGGCGCACGGTGAAGGCGCTGGGCGAGCGGCGCGCGCTGATCTTCGGCCTGGCCTGCGGCGTGGCCGGTTTCGTCGTCTACGCCTTCGCGCCGCAGGGCTGGATCTTCCTGCTCGGCCTGCCGGTCAGCGCGCTGTGGGCGATCGCCGCGCCGGCGAGCCAGGCGCTGATCACGCGCCAGGTGGACGTGGACATGCAGGGGCGCATCCAGGGCGCGCTGATGAGCCTGGTGTCGGTGGCGGGCATCCTCGCGCCGATCGCGTTCGCGAGCGTGTTCGGGCTGTTCATCAGCGAGCGCGCGCCGGTCGAGTTCCCGGGCGCGCCGTGGATGCTGGCGGCCTTGCTGCTGGCGGTGGCGGTGGGAATCGCGTGGCGCTATGCACCGAAGGCGGAGAAGATCGCGGCGGTGACCGATCCCGGCTGAACGCGCACACCGCGGTGTGACGGACGCCACTGCCGCGGCGGGCGTAACCGCGCGACGATGCCTCCCACCGACGAGAGGAGACACGGGAATGCGGATGCCGACAGCAATGCTGCTGGTCGCGGCGCTGGCCACCGGCTGCGCCAGCCAGGACTATCGCGACACCAATGCCGCCGTCGACGCCAACCCGGCCTGCGCCAGCCGTCCCGATCGCCCGGGCGAGCCGGTCTCGGCCGCCTGCGAGCGCAAGGCCGAGGCGACCTGGAGCAGCGAACGCAAGTCCGGCGACAGGCCGATCGATTTCAGCCGCAAGCCGAAGGACGATTGAGGGCCTCCTCTACGGGTAGGCGCCACATACTCGCCGCACGTAGGCTCGTCATCCCGGCGAAAGCCGGGATCCATTTGCCGTTGATCTTTTTTCAACAGGTTCAACGACCATCAAGATCAAAATGGATCCCGGCTTTCGCCGGGATGACGGTCGAGAAGTACTGCATGGTCAAGATGTGCCACCGCTGCCAACGGCGCGACGGCGCTCGGCCGGGCGGTGGCGTGCGGTCGTGGTGAATGACGAAACCATCAGCCGCAGTTGAGCTGCTCGATCACGCCGGCGTCGTCGGTGAGGATGTTCAGGCGATCCTGGCGGAAGTCCATCGTCGCCGCCTGGCCCGGCTTGAGCACGCGTACGCTGGCCGAGCCGCTGTCGGCGGTGGCCTGCGCGACCACCGCTTCGGTGGCCTCCTGGCCAACCAGCGCCTGTACGGCATCGGCATTGCAGGTCCTCGGCGTTTCGCCGGCGTCGACGGTGGTCGCCGGTTCCACGGCAGGCGTCGCGGCGGTCTCCGCGGGTGCCGCAGGTTCCGCGACCGGCGACGATTCGGACTTCGGCGCGCAGGCGCCCAGCAGCAGCACCAGCGATGCCGACAGCAGCGAGAGGGGCAGGGCGGGATGGCGGTTGCAACGGATCATGGCGGGCCTCCTTGGCTTGGCGCATCGATGTGGGGACGCGCCACGATAACGCGCTTTTCCTGAAGCCATTCCCTACGCTCGCAGGCCGTACGGGATCAGCCCACCGCACCGCGCTTGGCCGCCGGCAGGGCGTTGCGGATCATGGTGTTGAAGCCGCCGGCGAGCAGGCCGAAGCCGGCTTCGGTGGGATGGATCTCGTCGTACCAGAAGTCCTTGTCCTCGACCGAACCGATGCCCGAGAAATCCGCGTACGAGAACAGGCCCGGATACGCCGCGCGGCTGGGCGCGAGCACCTGGTCGCGGAAGCCGTCCACCAGCAGGCGCCAGGCGAAGCGCTCGGCCTCGGCCTTGCTGGCGAGCACGGGTTTCATCACCGGCCACAGCCAGGGGCCGACCGTGCCCATCACCATCGCGGCCAGGCCGAGGTTGCGCACGGTGAGCTCGCCCTCCTTGCCGATGGCGTGGCGCGACAGCGGCGCATAGCCATGGCCGACGACGCGGAAAGACCCGCCGACCGTCTTCATCGACGACAGCAGCAGGTCGTAGCGCGCCAGCAGCCGTTCGAACACGCCGTGCTCGACCACGGCCTCGAAGGCGTCGTCGGCGTCCATGCGGCCCTGGCCCGCGAAGACCTTCGCCAGCCGGTCGCCGAGGCAGTCGTTGCCGCCGATGCTCAGGCACAGCAGGTCGAACTCGCGCGACGCGAAGCGCTCGGCGTAGTTGCGGCAGGCCGCCGGCGTCAGCATCTCCGCGGCGGTCAGCCCCGGTCCGCCGAGGCGGATCGACATGCCGTCGATGCGCGCGAAACTGTTCCAGCACAGGTTCTTGTACAGCGGCGTGCTGAACCACGAATCGCCCCAGTAGGCGATCGCCGGGCGCTGCTTCAGGTACTCGCGCCAGTCGCGGCGCTGTTTCGATCGCGGCATGCCGCTCGCGGCCCTGACCTGGGTCCAGTTGTCGTAGATGCGCTTGAGCGCCATGGCGGGTGCCTCCTGCAGCGAGCCTATCGACCCCAACGCGTCCGGATGGCGATGGCGGTCACGTCCGCGAACCGCGCCGTGCCGCGTTTCGACTAGAGTGGTCCGGGGGGGATCTGCCGCGCACACGGAGAACGAAGGTGCGACTGCAGGACATGCTGCCGCCGGCACTGAAGGTGAGATGGGGCCGCGAGGGCGATGCGCCGCCGCCGGACGTCGATTCGGTCAGGGCCGCGGAACTGAAGGTGATCCTCGGCGACGGGCTGCGCGGCGATCCGGGCGGGGTCGAGGCCTGGGGCCTGGCGCTGTCGGGCGGCGGCATCCGCAGCGCGACCTTCGGCCTGGGCGTGCTGCAGGCGCTGGCGCGCAGCGGCCTGCTCAAGTGCTTCCACTACCAGTCGACCGTCTCCGGCGGCGGCTACATCGGCGGCTTCCTGCAGGGCCTGATCCGCCGGCGCGGCTTCCAGGGCGCCTTCCGCACGCTGGCGCCGCACAACGGCGACACCGACGCCGACGCACGCGACGCGCCCGGCACCCAGCCGATCCGCCACCTGCGCGAGTACAGCAACTATCTGAGCCCGCGCAAGTCGCCGTTCTCGGGCGACACCCTGGGCATGGTCGGCACCTACGTGCGCAACGTGCTGCTGGTGCAGGTGCAGCTATGCGCGCTGATCCTGGCGGTGAGCCTGTCGCCGCTGCTGCTCTACGCCGGCGCCCATGAGGTCATGCAGCGCAACCCGACCCTGCTGCTGTCGCTGGCGGGGCTGCTCGGCATGCTCGCGGTGGTGCTGCTGGCCTACGTGAGCACCTATGCCAACCGGCGTGCGCCGGACGCGGGCGGCGAGATGCCGCCGCCGCCGCGCCGCGTCGCGCTGGCGGCGGTGGCGACGATCGTCGCGCTGACGGTCGCGGCGATGTTCGGCGCGCTCGGGCTGTCGTCGTTCGAACAGCTGCCGGGTCCGTTCGCCGCGCTGCTGCGCGCACTGCCGGACAGCTGGGCCGATGGCGCCGCCGGGCTCGGCCTCGTCACCGGCGCGCTCTACCTGCTGGTGTGGCTGGCGTGGCAGGCGCTCGACGTCTGGTATTCGCGCTTCGTCGACGCCGGCGACGCGCCGCCGCCGGCCCTGCAGCGGCATCCGTGGCGCTTCGCGCTCGCGACGATCGGCGCGGCCGCGTGCGCGGGGCTGACGATCATGGTGCTGCGCGACTGGCTGACGGGCTGGCGCGCGACGCAGAGCCTGTGGCAGATCCTCGCCTTCGGCCCGCCGCTGGTGGTGGCCGCGCTGGTGCTGACCGCGATCGCGCACCTGGGCCTCGCCGGACCCGCGCTGAGCGACCTGCAGCGCGAGATCTGGGCGCGCGTCGGCGGCAAGACCGCGGGCGTGGTGGCGCTGGGCCTGACGCTGTCGCTGGTGCTGACGATCCACGGCCCGTGGGTGATGCGCTACGGCGCGGGGCAGGGCGTGCAGGCGCTGTCGGGCGTCGGCTGGGCGGGCATCGTGGCCTGGCTGGCGACCACCGGCGTCGGCCTGCTGGCCGCGCACGGCAAGCGCGACGGCAAGGGCACGTCGAAGCGGTCGCGGCTGCTGGACCTGGTGGCGCGCATCGCGCCGTGGATCTTCCTGCTCGGCCTGCTGGTCGCGCTGAGCCTGGCCGGGCACGCGCTGCTCAGGACCCAGGGCGCGACGCTGCAGTCGTGGGTCGAGCAACAGCCGCGCGCAGCGCTGGTCGAACTCGCGAAGCAGAGCAGCGAGGAAGAGTTCAGGCGGCTCTCGCCCGCATCGGATTCGGTGCCGGAACCCGCAGCGGCCGACGGCGACCAGGCCCTGGACCCGGCGCAATCGCTGGGCGCCTACCTCGCCACGCTGCACGGCGCGGCGATCACCTATCCGGCCGCGCCGCTGCTGCTGGCGCTGCTGGCGCTCGCGGTCTGGCTGCTGTTCGGCTGGGCGGTGAACGTCAACGAGTTCAGCCTCAACGCCTTCTACCGCAACCGGCTGGTGCGCTGTTACCTCGGCGCCAGCAACGACCGCCGCAACCCCGAACCGACCACCAACTTCGACGTGCAGGACGACCTCGTGCTCGCCGACCTGGTCGAGGTCGAACGGCTCGACGGCGCGCGACCGCTGTATCCGCTGGTCGGCACCGCGCTGAACCTGGTCGCGGCCAAGCAGCTCGACTGGCAGGACCGCAAGGCCGCCTCGTTCTGCCTGTCGCCGGGCTGGTGCGGCTACCTGCCGCCGGAGTCGCGTCGCGGCGACGCGCCGATCGGCGACCTGGCCGCGGCCACCGCCGGCACCGCCTGCGCATCGGCGGGTTCGCGACACAGCGATTCGATCGCCGGCTCGCTGACGCTCGGCAGCGCGATCTCGATCTCGGGCGCCGCGGTCAATCCCAACATGGGCTATCACAGCTCGCCGGCGGTGACCTTCCTGCTGACGCTGTTCGACGCGCGCCTGGGCTGGTGGCTGCCCAACCCGAGCCATCCCGAACGGCCGCGCGCCGACAGCTCGCCGTTCTTCGGCCGCTGGCTGCTGGCCGAGATGCTGGGGCGCACCCACGCCGGCGGCAAGTTCGTGAACCTGTCCGACGGCGGCCACTTCGAGAACCTCGGCCTGTACGAACTGGTGCGGCGCCGCTGCCGCTTCATCCTGTGCGTGGATGCGGCCGCCGACGGCGACCGCGCCTTTGCAGACCTCGGCAACGCGGTGCACAAGTGCCGCGTCGACTTCGGCGCCAACATCGACATCGACGTCGCCGCGCTGGCGCCGCAGGCCAACGGACTGGCCGAGCGCAGCTGCGCGATCGGTCGCATCGCCTACGCCGACGGCAGCAGCGGCACGCTGCTCTACCTCAAGCCGACCCTGACCGGCGAGGAGCCGGCCGACATCGCCCACTACGCGCGCAGCCACGACTGCTTCCCGCACGAGCCGACCTCGGACCAGTTCTTCGACGAGGCGCAGTTCGAGAGCTACCGCCGGCTCGGCGAGGACATCGCCCAGCGCGCGCTGGAGCCGGCGCTCGAACGCATCGACGCCACGCCGGGATCCCCGGGCCACGACCGGCTCGGGCTGTACGACTCCGCGCTCAAGGAAAAGCTGCTGATCGCGCTGCGCCAGCGCTGGATCGCGCCGCTGCCGGGCGTGGCCGACCGCTTCGCGCTGCACGGCAAGGCGCTGACGCGGCTGTTCGGCAAGCTGCGCGACACGCCGGCGCTGGCGGTGCTCGACGCGCAGTTCTATCCGGCGTGGACCGACCTGGTCGCGGACGTGCCGGCGGCGTCGGGCGAAGCGCCGCTGCCGCCGCTGGACCGGCGCACGCGGCTGCCGCCGCCGGAGGATTTCCGCGCCTGCTTCTACTTCTGCCAGGAGCTGATCCGGATGATGGAGGCGGTCTACCACGACCTCGGCCTCGAACACGCCTGGGACCATCCCGACAACCGCGGCTGGGTCAACGCGTTCCGGCACTGGAGCTGGGCGCCGATGTTCCGCATCGCGTGGATCCTCGGCGCGCCGACCTTCGGCGCGCGCTTCGTCGCGTTCTGCCAGCAGCGCCTGGACCTGCCGCGACTCGACAACGACCCCGAGGACCGGCAGCGCGCGCTGCGCGTGGAGTCGCGACCGGTGCCCGACGGCATGGACTGGTCGCGGCACTGCGACCAGCTGATGGCCGAGGGCGTGATCAACCACGTCGAGCATTCGATCCTGCTGTCGGATCCGATGCGCAAGGGCGGCGCCGCGCCGACGCGGCTGTTCGTGCTGCGCCTGAAGTGGTCGGCGGTGCTCGCGCGCAGCGGGACCGACGTGCCCGACACCACGCTCGGCGTCGCCGCGCTGGCCGGCGGCACGCTGCGCCTGCTGCGCATCCAGGACCACGTGCGCCGACTGGGGCTGGCGACGGAGTTCATGCGCCTGCTGATCAACCGCCAGGTGGTCGAGGCGGTCGACGTGCGCGGCGGCTACTACGGCCTCGGCGGCGTCTGCCGCAACCGTCGCGCGCAGCAGGTGCAGGCCTGGCTGGAGGACGCGCTCGGGCTCGCGCACAAGCGCCAGCAGGCGCGCAACGCCGCCGCCCGCGCCAAGCGCGAGGCGCGGCGGGCGCGCAGGCAGGCGTTGCCGCCGGGGGATGCCGTGCAGTGAGGGAGTGGCTGTCGGGATGGTTGCCGGTCCGAGGGTGCCGGCAAGCACTGTCATGTCGACCCCGGATCAAGTCCGGGGTCGACATGACAGAAGTCCTGGGGACGTCCTTGCGCAAAGGCAGGACCGCGCCGGGGCTTGACCGGCACGACGACCGGCACGGTCGCGCGCTGCGGGCCGCAGGCTAGAGTGACCGCCACCACCCGCCCCGGAGACGCCCCCGATGCGCCTGTCCGCAACGCTCGCCCTGCTGTTGCTCTCGCCGTTCGTGCCCGATGCCGCGGCGGCGCCGTCGAAGACGGAAGTCGCCGCCTTCGCCAAGCGCGCCGTCGAAGGCAACTGCGTCGCCGACGCGCCGGGCATGGCCGTGCTGCTCGCGCGCGGCGACGAGGTGCTGTACCGCGGCGCCTGCGGCCGCGCCAGCCTCGAACTCGACGTGCCGCTGTCGCCGGACCACGTGTTCCGCATCGGATCGGTGACCAAGCAGTTCGCCGCCGCCGCCGCGCTGAAGCTGGCCGAGGACGGCCGGCTGTCGCTGGACGATCCGCTGTCGAAGTTCGTGCCCGGCTATCCCGGCGGCGACAAGGTCACGGTGCGGATGCTGCTCAACCACACCTCGGGCATCCGCAGCTACACCGACATCGGAGAGATCATGTCGGGGACGGGGATCATGAAGGACCTGTCCACCGCGCAGCTGATCGATTCGTTCAAGGACCAGAAGCCGGACTTCGCACCCGGCGAGGGCTGGCACTACAACAACTCGGGCTACGTGCTGCTTGGCGCGGTGATCGAGGCGGCCAGCGGCAAGTCGTGGCATGCCTATCTCGATGAAGCCCTCTTCAAGCCGCTGGGCATGGCGCATACCGGCTACGGCAACGCGGCCGAGGCGGTGATTCCCGGACACGCGGCCGGCTACACCCGCAGCGGCGACCGCTGGGCGCAGGCGAGATACCTGAGCATGACCCAGCCGCACGCGGCCGGCGCGCTGGTCTCGACCGTCGACGACCTGCTGAAGTGGAACCGCGCGCTGCACGAGGGCAAGGTGCTGCGCGAGGCCAGCCATCGCGCGATGGTGACGCCGGTCGGCAAGGCGGCGGAGCACGACTACGGCTTCGGCATCACCGCCGGCACCCTGCGCGGGCAGCCGGTGCGGCAGCACGGCGGCGGCATCTTCGGCTTCAGCGCCTACCTGCTCTACCTGCCGGACGAGGAGGTGAGCGTGGCCGTGCTCTACAACGCCGACAGTGGGCGTCCGGGCATGCTCGGCACCGGCCGCATCGCCAACGTGCTGGCGGCGCAGGCGATCGGCCGGCCGTACCCGGACAAGGGCAAGGCGATCGAGGTCGACGAGGCGACGCTGAAGCAGTACGAGGGCGTGTACCGCATCGACGCGGACGCCGTGCGCGTGCTGCGCGTCGCCGGCGGCAGGCTGACCTCGCAGCGTAGCGGCGGGGCGGTCCAGGCGCTGATCCCGGTGGCGAAGGATGTCTTCCTGTTCGACGAGGGCTTCTCCCGGATCGTGTTCGAGCGCGACGGCGACGGCAAGATCGCGGCGATGCGCTTCTTCCCCGAGGACGAAGGCGAGGGCGAGGTGGTGCCGCGCACGGACGAAGCGATGCCGCCCGCGCGCGCGGAGGTGACCCTGCCGCGCGAAGCGCTGGAGCGCCTGGTCGGCGCGTATGTCCACCAGGGCATGACGCTGACCGTGTCGCTGGACGGGGAGGGGCCGAAGGCGCAGCTTGCCGGCCAGCCGGCGTTCGCGATCTTCGCCGAGTCGCCGTCGAGGTTCTTCTTCAAGGTGGTCGAGGCCACGCTGGAATTCGCGCCCGCGGACGGCGTGCCGGCGACGGTGACCCTGCGCCAGGGCGGTGCGGTGATGGTGTTCGAACGCAGGGATTGAAGCGGCGCATCGCTGGCCCCCACCCCTGGCCGATCAAGCCCGGGGTCGACATGACAGATGTCCGGTTGCACGCGGCTTTTCCATCCGCCTGCGGCGCTGGCCGGTTTGCACGCGCCCCGGCGTGGGTATAAAAAGGCGTGAGGCAGCGCGTCGCCCGGCGGGTCCGGCGGCGCACAAGGGGGGCCGGATGTCACCCAGCGGACAGGCGAGTGCACGGATCGATCGCGGCGCGTGGGCAAGGCGGCACAACCACGCGCTGGTGTCGCTGGCCAGGCGCGTCTGGCAGGACGACTGCACGCTCGAGAACGCATTCGCCCTGATCTGCGAAACGGCGGCGGAAACCCTCGAGATCGAGCGCGTCAACATCTGGCAGCACGATCCCGGCGCCGGGCTGCTGCAGTGCCTGCACCACTACGAGCGCAGCAGCGGCCGGCATGTCCTGCCGGAGGAGGATGCGACCCTGCGCGTGGGCGGCGAGTACGGCGCCGCCCTCGACAAGGTCCGCGTCATCAACCTGACCGCGGTCGAGCGCGACGGCGACGACACCGGGCTCGGCGACTACCTGCGCCGCCACGGCATCAGCTCGCTGCTCGACGCGCCGGTGCGCTCGGCCGGTGAGCTGCTCGGCGTGATCTGCCACGAACACGTCGGCCCGCCGCGGATCTGGACGCCCGAGGACCAGGCCTTCGCCGGCAGCATCGGCGACTACGTGGCGATGGCCTACGAGATCGACCGCCGCCGCCGGCTCGAGGGCCGCGTGCGCTACCTCGAACTGCACGACCCGCACACCAACCTGCCCAACCGCGACCACCTGCTGGAAGTGGTGCATTCGGCGCTGCGGCCGATGCACGGCGGCGACAACGGCCTGGTCGCGATCCACCTCAACCTCGACGCCTCGCCGCACGACGGCGACGCCGGCCACGAGCTGCTGGTCGAGGCCGCCACCAGGCTGCGCCGGGTGCTCGACGGCGCGGCGACGCTGGCGCGCGTGCGCGGCAACGCCTTCGCCGTGCTGCCGCACCGGCACCTGCACGAGACCGAGGCGCTGAACCTCGCCGAGCGCTGCATCGACATCGTGCAGTCGCACCTGGACCAGTCCGGCACGGCCACCATCGTCACCGGCGGCATCGCGTTCTCGCGCGATCTTGCCGCGCCGTCCGCCGACAACCTGCTGCGCAATGCCGAGACCGCCAGCCAGGAGGCGCGCAACGGGCGCCACGGCCGCTGCGAGATCTTCGACGCCGAACACCACCGCGGACTGGTCACGCGCCTGCGCCTGGAGCGCACGCTGCGCGAGGCCTTCGAGGCCGGCCAGATGCAGGTGCATTTCCAGCCCGAGGTCGAGCTGGCCAGCGGCCGCTGGGTCGCGGCCGAGGCGCTGCTGCGCTGGATCGACGGCGAGGGCAGGTGCCGCGCGGCGCAGGAGTTCGTCGACATCATCGAGGCCAGCGGCCTGATCGTGCCGATCGGCCGCTGGATGCTGCACGAGGCCTGCCGCCTCGCCCGGCGCTGGCCGGTGGGCAAGGGCATCGGCCCGAAGCTGCGGGTGAACCTGTCCGCGCGCCAGTTCGAGCAGGCCAGCCTGGTGGCCGACGTCACCGATGCGCTGGCCGAGAGCGGCCTGCAGCCGGGGCGGCTGTGCCTGGAACTGACCGAGAGCGCGCTGCTGCCCGACGTCGCCGTCGCCGCGCAGACGCTCACGCGGTTGCGCGAGCTCGGCATCTCGGTGGCGCTCGACGACTTCGGCACCGGCTATTCGTCGCTGGCCTACCTCAAGCGCCTGCCGATCGACGTGCTCAAGCTCGACAGGAGTTTCATCGCCGGGCTGCCGGACGATCCCTACGACCTGGCGATCGTGCAGGCGATCGCCGGCCTGGCGCGCAAGACCGGCCTGGGCATCGTCGCCGAAGGCGTGGAAACGCAGGCGCAGGCGCAGGCGCTGCGCGAATGCGGCGTCGAGCGCGGGCAGGGGTACCTGTTCTCGGAGCCGGTCCACAATGAGGCGCTGATGCGCGGGTTTGCCGCGGGCGGATCGGGGTAGGGCGCTTCGGACTAGGGTGGGGGCCAACGCGCCAGCCCACCCCCGAAGGCAAGACGCCTTCCGCGCCTACCTGCGCACCTCCTGCGTATGCGACTGCAGCGCCTCCGCCAGCCCCGGCACGCCCTCGGCGCCGGTCGGCACGGTGATGCTGGAGCCGGTGAACTCCTCGCCGATCGGCTGCGCGCGGCCGCCCAGGCACTGCGACAGGAAGCCCTCGGCCACCGCGTTGAAGGCCTTGTTGTTTTCGGGGCGATGGAAGCCGTGGCCCTCGTCGGGGAACAGCACGTAGGTGACCGGGATGTCCTTGGCGGTCATCGCGTTGACGATCTGGTCGCTCTCGTCCTGCTTCACTCGCGGGTCGTTGGCGCCCTGGCCGATCAGCAGCGGCTTCTTGATGGCGTCGACGCGGGTCAGCGGCGAGCGCTCGGTCAGCCAGGCCTTGCCTTCCTCGGTGCGCGGATCGCCCATGCGCCGCGCAAGCTGTTCGAAGAAGCTGGCCCAGTACGGCGGCACCGTTGACAGCAGGGTGTTGAGGTTGGCCGGGCCGACGATGTCGACGCCGCAGGCGAACGCGTCCGGGGTGAACGTCAGGCCGACCAGGGTGGCGTAACCGCCGTAGCTGCCGCCCATGATCGCGACCTTGTCCTGGGTGGTGACGCCCTGCTGCACCGCCCACTGCACGCCGTCGATCAGGTCGTCGTGCATCTTGCCGGCCCATTCGCCGTCGCCGGCGTTGGTGAACGCCTTGCCGAAGCCGGTGGAGCCGCGGAAGTTGACGCTCAGTACCGCGTAGCCGCGGTTGGCCAGCCACTGGTCGTAGCTGCTGTAGCCGTAGGCGTCGCGGCCCCAGGGGCCGCCGTGCACCAGCAGCACCATCGGCACCGGCTTGTCGGCCTTGCCGTCGCCGTCGGCGTCGGCATGCGCGGGCAGGGTCAGGTAGCTGACCAGGGTCTTGCCGTCGCGCGAGGTGATTTCCAGCGGCCACATCGGCACCAGCGGCTTGTTCTCCAGCGCGGGGCGGCCGGAGAACATGCGGCTCAGCTGGCCGCCGTCGCCGCGGTCGTAGCGGTAGTACTCGACCGGCGACTCGGCGGCCGAGTAGGCGACGATCCAGGTCCTGTCGTCGAGCGTGCGGGTGTTGATCGAGGCTTCGCCCGGGCCGATCGCGGCAAGCTTGTCGAGGTCGGCCTTGATGCTGTCGTCGAGCACCGCCCATTCCTCGCGCAGGTAGTTCACCGCCACCGCCTGCACCTGGCCGGTCGCCGGGTCGGCGAGGCCGCCGCCGATGTCGGCGCGCGCGTCCTCGTGCAGCAGGGTCTTCGCGCCGGTGGCGGTGTCGACGGCAAACAGCGCCGCAGTGTCGCGGCCGCGCGAGTCGCGCATGTAGAGCGTGCCGCCGTCCTTGGTGAGGCCGGCGAAGCCGGTGCCCATGCCGTCCTCGAACGGGATCTCGTCGTACTTCTCCCAGCCCTCGCCCGCGCGACGCAGCAGGTCCTCGCCGCCGTCCGGGCGCGAACGCGAGGCGAAGCGCAGCGTGTAGTCGGCGTCGGCCACGTAGCCGGCGATCTCCTGCGTGTTGCGCTCGACCAGGCTGCGTTCGCCGCTGGCCAGGTCGACCCGGTACAGGTCGTGCCACTTCGGGTCGCGGTCGTTCATGCCGACCAGGATCGCGTCCGGATGCCGGTCGCTGACGCCGACGACCTGGGCCGTGGTCTTCTCGTACGGCGTCAGGTCGCGGCTCTCGCCGGTGGCGAGGTCGACCGCATGGAGGTGGAAGTCCTCGTCGCCGCCGCTGTCGCGCAGGTACAGGACGGTTTCGGGCCGGTAGGACCAGAAATAGTTGCGGATGCCGCGCGCAGTGTCGCGGGTGACCGCCTTCGCCTGCGACAGGTCGTCGGCCGGCGCGACCCAGACGTTGATGGTGCCGTCGAGCGGCGCGATCCAGCTCAGGTACCTGCCGTCGGGGCTGAGCTGCACGCTGGCGCGCTCGGGATTGCCGAACAGGGCTTCGCGCGGGATCAGTTCGACCTCGTCGATGGAGGCGGGCGCGGCGACGGCGGTGGACGTGTCGTCCGCGGCCTTGTTTCCGCAGGCGGCGAGGGCGAGGGTGACGGCGGATGCGAGCAGAAGACGGCGCATGGGCGTTTCCAGGGAGACAGGATCCCTGAGGATACGGCGGAAGCCGGGGCGGTTGCGCCGGCCGATGGGCATGGATGGGCCTCCAAACCTGCCGGGTGATGCGCCGGATCGAGCCGGGCATCCCGCCGGCTCACGCGGCCTGCAGGTCGCCGCCGCGGTCGGCCTGGCGGTAGCCCAGCGCCTCGGTCAGGTGCGCGGTGGCGATGTGCGGGCTGTCGGCGAGGTCGGCGATGGTGCGCGCGACGCGCAGGATGCGGTGCATCGAGCGGGCCGACAGCTGCAGCGCATCGATCGCGCGTTCGAGCAGGGCCTGGTCGCGCTCCCCCAGCCGGCACCACGCCATCGTTTCGGACTGCGTCAGCTGCGCGTTGGGGCGGCCGGCACGCTGGTGCTGGATCGTGCGTGCGCGCACCACGCGCTCGCGGATCGCGGCGCTGGATTCGCCCTCGGGCGCGTCGGGGCGCAGCTCCGAGGGCGGCAGCCGCGGCACCTCGACGTGCAGGTCGATGCGGTCGAGCAGCGGGCCGGAGATGCGCGCGCGGTAGCGGCGGATCGCGTCGGCGTGGCAGCGGCAGCGGCCGGAGGCATCGCCGGCCCAGCCGCAGGGGCAGGGATTCATCGCCGCGACCAGCTGGAACCGCGCCGGGAACTCGCTCTGCCGCGCCGCGCGCGAGATCGTGACCACGCCTGACTCCAGCGGCTCGCGCAGCACTTCCAGCGCGCGCCGTTCCCATTCCGGCAACTCGTCGAGGAACAGCACGCCGTTGTGCGCCAGCGAGATCTCGCCCGGCCGCGGCTCGCCGCCGCCGCCGACCAGCGCGACCGCGCTCGCGGTGTGGTGCGGCGCGCGGAACGGGCGCTGGCGCCAGCAGGCGGGATCGAGGCCGCGGCCGCTGACCGAGGCGATCGCGGCGGTTTCCAGCGCCTCGGCTTCATCGGCTTCCGGCAGCAGCCCGGGCAGGCGCGAGGCGAGCAGGGTCTTGCCGCAGCCGGGCGGGCCCACGAGCAGCAGGTGGTGGCCGCCGCTGGCGGCGATCTCCAGCGCGCGGCGCGCCTGCGCCTGTCCGCGCACGTCGCGCATGTCGGGGCCGTCGCCGGGCCGCTGCGGCGGCGCGACCGCGGCGGGCAGGGTCTTGCGGCCGGCCAGCTGCGCGCAGACCTCGAGCAGGGTGCGCGCGGTGACCGCCTCCAGGCCCGTGGCCAGGGCGGCCTCGGCGCCGTTGGCCTCCGGCACCACCAGCCGGCGCCCGGAGCGGGCCGCCGCCAGCGCCGCGGGCAGCACGCCGTCGACCGGCCGCAGCTCGCCGGTCAGGCCGAGCTCGCCGATGAATTCGCAGTCGTGCAGGGTCTCGCGCGGGATCTGCCCGCTGGCGGCGAGGATGCCCAGCGCGATCGGCAGGTCGAAGCGGCCGCCGCCCTTGGGCAGGTCGGCCGGCGCAAGGTTCACGGTGATGCGGCGCGTGGGGAATTCGAACTGGGCGCACTGGATCGCGGCGCGTACGCGGTCCTTGGCCTCGCGCACCGCCGCTTCCGGCAGGCCGACGATCGACATCGACGGCAGCCCGCCGCCCAGGTGCACTTCCACCTTCACCGCGGGTGCGCGCACGCCGGCGCGCGCGCGTCCATGCACGAGCGCAAGACCCATGGCGGAAAACTCAGTGGGTCGGCTTGCCGGGACTGCCGCCGTCGGCGGCCAGACGCGCCTCGAGTTCGGCGACCACGCCCTGCAGCTGCTCCAGCTTCTCGCGCGTGCGCAGCAGCACCGCGCGCTGCACGTCGAACTCCTCGCGCGTGACCAGGTCGAGCTTGCCCAGGCCCGACTGCAGCACCGCCCGGAAGTTCTCCTGCAGCTCCTCGCGGCTCTCGCGCAGGCCGGGCGGCACCAGGCCGCTGAGGCGGCGGGCGAGGTCGTCGATGTGGTTGAGGTCGATCACATGCATGCTCCATCCGGGACTGCGTCCAGCTTCGCCCGCCCGCCGCGACGGTGCAGTCGGCGGCGGGCGCGGCCGGCTGTAGGAAAACCCCGACCCCGGCAAGGGTATGCTAGCGCGGTGCCGCGAAAGGGCGGTGACGATGCCGGAGCAAGGGAGTCCAGCCGATGAAGATGGTGATGGCGATCATCAAGCCGTTCAAACTCGACGACGTGCGCGAGGCGCTGGCCGAGGTCGGTGTCGCCGGCATCACCGTCAGCGAGGTCAAGGGCTTCGGCCGGCAGAAGGGCCACACCGAACTCTATCGCGGCGCCGAGTACGTGGTCGATTTCCTGCCCAAGGCCAAGATCGAGGTGGTGGTGTCCGACGAGCAGGTCGACGCGGTGACCGAGGCGATCGTCAAGGCCGCCGGCACCGGCAAGATCGGCGACGGCAAAGTCTTCGTCTACGACCTCGGCCGCGTGGTGCGCATCCGTACCGGCGAACTGGATGCGGATGCACTGTAGGCGCCGGGCCGCCGTCGTGCCCGCCCGCGGCGCGGATCGTCGCGTCGCGCATGACTGACATTTCATTCGGGCTGCATGCCGACAGCGATGCGGGCACCGAAGGGTTCGTCGCTGAATTCCGTCGGTGGAGGGACGGCGAGCGATCCTCGAAATGGCCGGTCATCGCGTGCGCGCTCGTGCATGGCGTGCGTTGTGCCGCATACGAGGATTGGCTCGATGGCTATCGGCAGCGTTTTTTCGCCAATGGCGGAACCTGCCGGACCTGGCCGGCCCAAGGTTTGCCGGCCCACGATCGCGACGCGGTTCGCAGGCGACTGGACGCCATCGACCGCTGCGGCTGGTGCCCGGAAGATGCCGATCCGCTCTCGCTGGTGGAGGCCGATCCGGAGGCGGTCGGACCGGCGTCGCGGTTTCTCCGCGAATTGCCAGGGGATGTCGCTGGCGACGTGGTGGTCAGGGCGCCGATGTTCTGGGCGTGGGGATGGGCGGACGCGCTGTTTGCCGACTGTGCGGCGCTGGAGGCATGGGCGCGAAGCGAAGGATGGTTGCTCGGCCGGGACAGCGCCACTGCGGCCGACCTGCTGGCGTTGTTCGATTTCGGCGAACTGAAGGCGATGGCCGGCCGTTGCGGCATCGCCCCGCCGCGTTCGGTCGCGAGAACGCGGGAACTGCTGGCGCACCATCCTGAAGTAACGCGCGACGCGCTGTTGCGCAGGGTGGAAGACCGCTTCGGCCCGCGCGAACTGGTGCGGATCGAAATCCCGGCCGGAACCTCCGCAAGCACGTTGATGCTGGCCCGTGCCTATGCCCGCGGGCTGGTGTGCTACCTGGGGGAGCCGCCATAGGGCGGGCCTCGGCCCGCCGCGCATCGCCACGATTCCCGGCGGGCCGAGGCCCGCCCTATGCGAGGGCTTCGGAGACGAAGGGGGGGAGGGATTGCGCGCCCTTGTGGATGTCGGCGCTGTAGTACTTCGTGGCGAAGTCCTTGGCGCGCGCATCGGCTTCGCGGAAATCGAAGCCCTGGCCCTTGCGCGCCAGGGTGCAGCTCCACCAGCCGGTCGGGTAGCAGGGCTGCGGGAACGGCAGGGTCTGGAAGGTGGTGAAGCCGGCCTTGCCCATCTCCGCGCGCATTTCCTTGATGAGGTCGAGCAGCACCAGCGGCGATTCCGACTGCTGCACCAGGATGCCGTCGTCCTTGAGCGCGCGGAAGCAGCTTTCGAAGAAGGCCTTGTTGAACAGGCCCTCGGCCGGACCGACCGGGTCGGTCGAGTCCACGATCACCACGTCGAGGCTGCCGGGCGCGGCGTTCTTCATCCAGGCGATGCCGTCGTCGAACAGCACTTCGGCGCGCGGGTCGCCGTTGGACTCGCACAGTTCGGGGAAATACTTCTCCGCCATGCGCGTGACCTGCTCGTCGATGTCGCACTGCACGGCCTTCGCCACGCCCGGATGGCGCAGCACCTCGCGCAGCGTGCCGCAGTCGCCGCCGCCGATGATGACCACGTTCTTCGGGTCCGGGTGCGTGAACAGCGCCGGGTGCGACATCATCTCGTGGTAGAGGAAGTTGTCGCGCGTGGTGACCATCATCGCGCCGTCGATCAGCATGACGTTGCCCCAGTCGGTCGACGCGTAGATCTCGATCTTCTGGAACGGCGACTGCACTTCGTCGAGCTTGCGCTTGATGCGGAAGCCGATCGACGAGCCGGCGGGGTCGAAGTTCTCGTGCAGCCAGTCGCTGGCGGTCATGGCAGGGCGGTCCTGTGGGTCGGGGAAGGGTATCGCGACGCGGCGCGCATTGTAGCGAAGCGCGATGACGGTTCTGTCGCTTCCGGCAGGCGTGTCGTAGACGTCATCCCGGCGAAAGCCGGGATCCATTTGCGTCGTGGCTTCGTTCCTCCATTGCAAAACGAGGATCAAGATCAAGATGGATCCCGGCTTTCGCCGGGATGACGTTCAATCCGGAGACGGTGGGCTAGGATGGCCGCGGACACGCGGGGACGGGCATGACGGCGCAGGAGACCGACCGGGAGCGGGTGCGGCGGCTGGAAGCGGAGGCGCGCGACGCGCCGGGCCGCTACCGGCTGCGGCTGGTGGCGATGGCGCTGCTGGGCTACGGCGTGGTGCTTGGCCTGCTGCTGCTGGCGCTGGCGCCGTTCGCGCTGGTGGGCGTGCACCTGTTCGTCAACGGCGCCTCGCTCGCGCCGCAGCACGTGCTCGTGCTGGTGCTGCCGGCCGCGGTCGCGGCGGTGGTGCTGCGCACGCTGTGGGTGCGCTTCGATCCGCCCGCCGGCCACGCACTGGCGCCGGACGAGGCGCCGCAGCTGCAGGCCGAGGTCGAGCGGTTGCGGCGCGAGACCGGCGCGCCGCCGCTCGACGGCATCCTCGTCGACGAGGACTTCAACGCCAAGGCCGCCAGCGTGCCGCGCGCGCTCGGCCTGCTCGGGCACCGGCACTACCTCGTGCTCGGGCTGCCGCTGATGCGGGTGCTCGACCGCGACGAGCTGGCGTCGGTGATCGCGCACGAGTTCGGCCACTTCGGCGCGCACGACGGCCGCTTCGCCGCCTGGGTGTACCTCTCGCGCGGCACCTGGTACCGCCTGCGCGACGGCATGGCCCACCACGATTTCTCGTTCGCGTGGCTGCTGGCGAGGTTCTACGCCTGGTTCGCGCCGCGCTTCGACGTCTGCAGCCGCGCGCTCACGCGCCGCCATGAGTATGCGGCCGATGCCGTCGCCGCGCGCGCCGCGGGCCGGGTGGCGACCGCGGATGCGCTGGTCCGCGTCGAGGTCGCGGCGCGGCGCCTGCACGCCCGCCATTGGCCCGGCGTCTGGGCGCGCGCGCGGACGCAGCGGCATCCGCCGGCGCAGGGGCTGGCGCGGCTGGCGCAGGCCACGCAGGGCAACGACGTCGATCTCGACCGCCTGCTCAGGCTTGCCGCGCGCGAGCACGATCCGCTCGACACCCACCCCTCGCTGCCGCAGCGGCTGGAGGCACTGCAGGCGACCGCGCGGCTGCGGCCCGCCGGCGAATCCTCGGCGGCGCTGCTCGGCCCGCTGCAGGACACGCTGGAACGCCGCCTCGACGAGGCCTGGCGCGAGGCGATCCGCGGCCACTGGGAGGCGCTGCACGAGGCCGCGGCGAACGATCGCGCACGGCTGGCGGAACTCGACGCGCTGGGCGCGCCGACGCCGGAACAGCTGGCCGAACACGCACTGCTGGTGGAGCAGGTGCGCATCGACTTCGACCCGCTGCCGCTGTACGAGCGCGCGCTGGCCGCGGACCCCGATCGCGTGCTGGCGCTGTTCCGCGCCGGCCTGCTGCAGCTGCGCCGTGGCGACGCGACGGCCGGCGGCGCGCGCCTGCGCCGCGCGGTGGAACTCGACCCGGGCGCCGCGCGGCCGGCGGTCGAGGAGCTGGGCGCACTCGCGACCGATCCCGATCTGGACGCCGCCACGTTCGCCGCGATCGAGCGCCTGCGCGAGGCGCTGTCGCCACAGGCCGCGTCCGACGACGCGGCGCCGGGCGAGGACGCGCTGCTGCCGCACGACCTCGACGCCGACGCGCTGCACCGACTCGTGCGCAAGCTGGCCTGCGAGGAGCGGATCGCCCGCGCGTGGATCGCCCGCAGGCGCACGGCCCTGCGCGAAGCGCCGGCGCACTACCTGGTCCTGCTCGACTGGCGCGGCTCGGTGGCCAGCGAGGCCCCGGGCCTGAAGCCGCTGGCCGAGACCCTCGGCGGCGGCCACACCCTGTTCACCGCCAGCCACCAGCGCAGGCTCGCGCAGCAGGTGCGCGCGGTCTGCGGCGAACCGGTCTACCGCAAGCGCGGGCGCTGACCGGCAGGCCCTAGAATGTGCAGCACGCCCCCGCCCCCGGACGCCCGCCGATGACTGCCTGGTCGACCGACCACGCCCGCAAGACCTATTCGATCCCGCACTGGTCGGAGGGCTACTACGACGTCGACGACGCCGGCCGCGTCCTCGTGCGCCCGCTGGGCGCCGACGGCATCGCGATCGCGCTGCCGGAGATCGTCGACAAGGCGATGGAGCGCGGCGCCAACCTGCCGCTGCTGGTGCGCTTCCCCGACATCCTCGGCGACCGCCTGCGCCGGCTGCAGGCCGCCTTCGCGCAGGCGCAGGCCGACTGGGACTACAGGGGCGGCTACACCGCGGTCTATCCGATCAAGGTCAACCAGCACGCCGGCGTGGCCGGCACGCTGGCCTCGCACCACGGCGAGGGCTTCGGGCTGGAGGCCGGCAGCAAGCCCGAGCTGATGGCGGTGCTGGCGCTGTCGCGCCCGGGCGGGCTGATCGTCTGCAACGGCTACAAGGACCGCGAGTACATCCGCCTCGCGCTGATCGGGCGCAAGCTCGGCCTCGACACCTTCATCGTGGTGGAGAAACCGTCCGAGCTGCCGCTGATCCTCGAAGAAGCGCAGGCGCTGGGCGTCACACCGGGCATCGGCGTGCGCATGCGCCTGGCCTCGCTCGGCGCCGGCAAGTGGCAGAACAGCGGCGGCGACAAGGCCAAGTTCGGCCTCTCGCCGCGCCAGGTGCTGGACCTGTGGAAGACGCTGCGCGACGCCGGCATGGGCGACACGCTCGGCCTGCTGCACTTCCACATGGGCTCGCAGATCTCCAACGTGCGCGACATCGCCAACGGCATGCGCGAGGCCACGCGCTACTTCGTCGAGCTGTCGAAGCTGGGCGCGAAGGTGACCCACGTCGACGTCGGCGGCGGCCTCGGCATCGACTACGAGGGCACGCGCTCGCGCAGCTTCTGCTCGATCAACTACGGCGTGCACCAGTACGCCTCGACCATTGTCCAGCCGCTGGCCGACGCCTGCGTCGAACACGATCTGCCGCCGCCGCGCATCGTCACCGAGTGCGGGCGCGCGATGACCGCGCACCACGCGCTGCTGGTCGCCAACGTGGTCGAGGTCGAGCAGGCGCCGGAGGGCCGCGTGCCCGACGCGCACGCCGACGAGCCGCACGCGATCGCCTACCTGCGCGAGATCCACGGTGAGCTCGACAGGCGCCCGCCGGTCGAACTGTTCCAGGAAGCGCAGCACTTCCACGCCGAAGGACTGGCCGCGTACGCGCTCGGCCAGATCGACCTGGTCGCCCGCGCCCGCATCGACGACCTGTTCTACGCCATCGCCCACGGCGTGCGCGCGCGCCTGAGCTACGACGAGAAGAGCCACCGCCCGCTGCTCGACGAACTGGCCGAGCGCCTGGTCGACAAGTACTTCGTCAACTTCAGCGTGTTCGAGTCGATGCCCGACGTCTGGGCGATCGACCAGGTGTTTCCGATCGTGCCGATCGAGCGGTTGAACGAAATCCCCGAGCGCCGCGGCGTGATCGCCGACATGACCTGCGACTCCGACGGCAAGATCGACAGCTACGTCGAGAACGAGGGCCTGGACACCTCGCTGCCGCTGCATCCGCTGAAGAAGGGCGAGCGCTATCGCCTGGGCTTCTTCCTGGTCGGCGCCTACCAGGAGATCCTCGGCGACATCCACAACCTGTTCGGCGACACCGACGCGGTCGAGGTGCGGGTGAACGGCGACGGCTATGCCATCAGCCAGCAGCGCAAGGGCGACACCACCGATGTGATGCTCGATTACGTCGGCTACCGGCTCGACGACCTGCGCCGCATCTACAAGGCGCGCGTGGGCGCGGTCGACCTGAGCAGGGGCGAGGCCGCACGGCTCAACGAGGCGCTGGAGGCGGGATTGACCGGCTACACCTACCTCGACGACGCGCCGCTGGACTGAGCGGCTGGCCGGGCTCCTGCAACATCCCGGTTTCCTGACGGTGAGCTGGCGTCAGGGGTCCCGATGCACCTGGAATCCCGCGAACGACTGACTGACGGGCATGATCTCGAGCCGGTTGATGTTGAGGTGCGGCGGCAGGGTGGCGACGTAGAAGATCACGTCGGCGATGTCGGCGGCGGTCATCGGGGTCGCGCCGCCGTAGAGGCGGTCGGAGGCGGCCTGGTCGCCTCCGGTGCGCACGAGGGTGAACTCGGTTTCGGCCATGCCCGGCTCGATGCTGGTCACGCGTACGCCGGTGCCGTGCAGGTCGCTGCGCAGTCCGAGCGAGAACTGGGTGACGAAGGCCTTGGTGCCGCCGTAGACGTTGCCGCCGGGATAGGGATAGCTGCCGGCGATCGAGCTGATGTTGATGATTGCGCCGCGGCGCTCGATCAGCGCCGGCAGCAGCGCGTGCGTCAGCGTCGCCAGCGCGGTGACGTTGGTGTCGATCATCTGCCGCCACTGTTCGAGGCTGGCCTGCTGCGCGGGCGCGGTGCCGAGGGCGAGGCCGGCGTTGTTGACCAGCACGTCGATGCCGCGGAAGTCGTCGGGCAGGGCGTCGAGCGCGGCGCGCATCGCGTCGGCGTCGCGGATGTCGAAGGCCAGGGGATGCAGGCGCCCGCTGCCATGTGCGTCGACGAGCTGCTGCAGGCGTTCGGCGCGGCGTCCGGTGGCGATCACGCGCCAGCCGTCGGCGAGGAAGCGCCGCACCGCGGCGGCGCCGAAGCCGGACGTGGCGCCGGTGATGAGGATGGTCCTGGTCATGCGTCGATTCTATTCCCACTCCGGGTGCATGAAGATCCGTTTGCCATGCCGATGGCATCGGTTGATCCAGGCTTCGCCGGCGCACCACGGTGCGCACAGGGCGAGGAAGCGCGTGTTGGCCGGCATCGGCCTCGCGTGGAAAGCCGGCCGGCCGGAGCGACCTTGACTCCACCAGCAACGATCCCGTCATCCCCGCGAAGGCGGGGACCCAGTGTCTTTGATTGCGGCGTGACAAGCTTGAAGTTGCTGGATCCCCGCCTTCGCGGGGATGACGGGGATGCAGGTTCCCGACATGAACGTGCTCCGGCAAGCCGGGTGTGCGCGGCGCTGCGGCGATCAGGATTTCGAGGATTTTCCGGTCGATTTCGCGGCCGCTTTCCTCGCCGGCTTCGGTGTGTCCGCCCGGTCGGGTTTCGCGGCTTCGCCGGGCGCCTTGCGCTTGCGCCCGGTGGACGACTTGCCGCGCGTCCTGGCCCTGGTCGCGCGGTGCTTCTCCAGCATGTCCTCGGCCAGCACCACGTCCTCGGACAGGATGCCGGCGGCCTTGGCGATGGCGATCCGCGCCTGCGCCTTGTTCTCGTCCGGGTTGGCCTGCAGCAGTTCGCGGATCGCCTCGCGCAGCGCCTTCTCGGCGCTGCGCTTGAGCTTGAGGTCGCTGCTCTCGCGGAACAGCGCCATCAGCGCATCGACGACGGGCTTGATCAGGGCGGCTTCGATGGCCATGGCGGTGCCTCCGTTCAGGCCTGACAGTGTGCCGTGGCGGGATCGCGCGGGTTGCGACCGGCCTGCGACCGGGCGCTCAGTTCGCCTTGATCGCCAGCGCCGGCAGGCCGCCGTTGCCGAGCTTCTGCTTGGCTTCGGCCAGTTCGGTGGCGGTGCCGTAGGGGCCCATGCGCACGCGGTAGACGGTCTTGCCGTTGGCGTCGCCCGATTCCACCCGCGCCGACAGGCCGAGCAGGGCGATCCGCGCCTTGAGCGCCTCGGCGTCGCCGGAGGTGCTGAAGGAGCCGGCCTGGAGGAGGTAGCGGGCGCCGTCGGCGGCGGCCGTGGCGGGGCGGGTGGCCGGCGACGCGGCCGCGGCAGGGGTCGATACAGCGGCGGCCGGCGCGGTCGGGGCCGGTGTCGCCAGGTCGGCGGCGTCCTGCTCGCGCTGGCGCTGCGCGGCCAGGGTGCGGCGCTGGCGTTCGGCCTCCTCGCGCGCGCTGGCGGCGAGTTCGGCGTCGGTCATCGCCACTTCCTGCTCGGGCAGGACGGTGTAGAAGTCGTAGTCCGGTGTGTCGGTTGCGGGCGCGGCGGCCGCGGCCGCGGCCGGGCGCCGTGCGGGCGGCGGCGCATCGTCCGGCGGTGCGTCGCCTTCGTCGATCGCGCTGACCGCCGGCTGCGCGGCCGCATTGGGCTGCGGGCGGAAGAAGCCGTCCCGGCCCTCGGACTTGAGGTACTTCGGCAGCACCATCACCGCGACCAGCGCGATCACGATGCCGAGGATCATCCACGCCCAGCCGGGCAGGCCGCTGCCGCCGTTGCGCCTTGCCTGGGATTTGCCGCGTCTTGCCGCCATCTTGCTGCTGCCCCTACATCCGTTCGGGCGCGTTGACGCCCAGCAATTGCAGTCCGTTCGCCAGCACCTGCCGCACCGCCAGCGCCAGCGCCAGTCGGGCGTCGCGCGCGTCGGCGTCGTCGACCAGGAACTGGTGGTCGTTGTAATACGTCTGGAAGCCCTGCGCCAGTTCGAGCAGGTAGGCCGCGATCAGGTGCGGTTCAAGCTGCCCGCCCGCGGCGGCGACGATCTCCGGCCAGCGCGAGAGGTCGATCAGCAGGTCGCGCAGCGAGGCGTCGTCGAGATCCAGCGGCTGCGCCAGGCCGTTGTCGAGGCTGAACGCGAGGCCGCGCTCCTCGAGCTGGCGCAGCAGGCCGCAGATGCGCGCGTGCGAGAGCTGCACGTAATACACCGGGTTGTCGAGCGACTGGCTGCGCGCCAGGTCGATGTCGAAGGTGAGCTGCGAATCGGGCCGGCGCGCGACCAGGAACCAGCGCACGGCATCGCTGCCGGCCTCGTCGATCAGGTCGCGCAGGGTCAGGTAGCTGCCGGCGCGCTTGGACAGCTTCACTTCCTCGCCGCCGCGCATCACCGTGACCATCTGGTGCAGCACGTACTCGGGATAGTCCTTCGGGATGCCCTTGTCGAGCGCCTGCAGGCCGGCCTTCACCCGCGCCAGCGAGCCGTGGTGGTCGGCGCCGAGCTCGGTGATCGCGCGCTCGTAGCCGCGCTGCCACTTGCTCAGGTGGTAGGCGACGTCCGGCACGAAATAGGTGTAGGTGCCGTCGGACTTGCGCATCACGCGGTCCTTGTCGTCGCCGAAATCCGTGGTCTTGAGCCACAGCGCGCCGCCGTCCTCGTAGGTGTGGCCGTGGGCGACGAGCTCGCGCACGGTCTCGTCCACCTTGCCGTCGCCGTAGAGCGAGGATTCGAGGAAGTACACGTCGAACGCCACGCCGAAGGCTTCGAGGTCGGCGTTCTGCTCGCGGCGCAGCCAGGCGACGGCGAACTGTCGGATGGCGTCGAGGTCGTCGGCATCGCGCCTGCCGGTGACGACGTGGCCCTCGACCTCGACGCTGTCGCCGCGCAGGTAGGCCTGCGCGACATCGGCGATGTAGTCGCCGTTGTAGGCGTCCGCCGGCCAGGCGTCGTCGCCGGGCTTGAGCCCTTTGGCGCGCGCCTGCGTGGAGATGGCGAGGTTGTTGATCTGCACGCCGGCGTCGTTGTAGTAGAACTCGCGCTTGACGTTCCAGCCGTTGGCTTCGAGCACGCGCGCGATGCAGTCGCCGATCACCCCGGCGCGGCCGTGGCCGACGTGCAGCGGGCCGGTCGGGTTGGCCGAAACGTACTCGACGCCGGCGGTGCGGCCGGCGCCACTGTCGTTGCGGCCGTAGCGTTCGCCTTCCGCGTGCACCGCGCGCAGCTGGCGCTGCCAGGCGGCCGGCGTGAGCCGGAAGTTGAGGAAGCCCGGTCCGGCGATCTCGACCGCGGCAACGTCGTCGTTCACCGGCAGCGCGTCGACCAGCGCCTGCGCCAGCGCGCGCGGGTTGGGCTTCGCGGGCCCTTCGGCCTTGCTCAGGGCATGCTTGGCCAGCAGCATCGCCGCATTGGTCGAGAAATCGCCGTGCGCGCGATCCTTCGGCCGCTCGATCACGAAGTCGGGCGTCGCGGCATCGGCGGGCAGGGTGCCTGCGTCACGCAGGGCGGCGATGGCCTGTTCGATCAGGCCGCGGAGCTGGGATTTCACGGGAGGCGTATCGGATTCTGCAGCCGGACATTGTACGCGAGCGGCCCCGCGTGTCCGGCCTTCACACCCAGCCGCGCGCCGCCAGCGACACCGGCGCGCCGTCGCCGATGACGAAGTGGTCGAGCAGGCGCACGTCGACCAGCGACAGCGACTGCTTGAGCTGCGCGGTGACCGCGCGGTCGGCGGCGCTGGGCTCGGGATTGCCGCTGGGGTGGTTGTGGCCGACGATCACCGCCGCGGCGTTGTGCGCCAGCGCCCGGCGCACCACTTCGCGCGGGTGCACCTCGGCGCCGTCGATGGTGCCGCGGAACAGCTCCTCGAACGCCAGCGCGCGGTGGCGGGTGTCGAGGAACAGCACGGCGAAGACCTCGATCGCCTGCGCGCGCAGGCGCTGGGCGAAGTAGCGGCCGGCCGAGGCGGGATCGGTCAGGGCTTCGCCGCGCTCGAGGCCGGCGGCCAGCCAGCGGTTGCACAACTCCAGCGCGGCCGAGAGCTGGCTGGCGCGCGCCGGGCCGAGTCCCCGCAGTTTCGCCAGTTCGCCCGTCGGCAGCTCCAGCAGCCGGCGCAGCGGGCCATGGGCGTTCAGCAACTGGCGGGCGGTGGCGACCGCGTCCTGTCCGCGCAGGCCCGAGCCGAGGAAGATCGCCAGCAGCTCGGCGTCCGACAGCGCGGCCGCGCCTCGGGCGAGCAGCTTTTCGCGGGGGCGTTCGTGGCTGGGCCAGTCGCGGATGTGCATGGCGATGCGTTCGTGGAAGGAGGCGCTGGCGACCGGCGGGGCGGCCCGGCGGAACAGGGGAAATTCGCGTCGGGACGCGCTCGGCCCGGCCGCCAGCGTTGACGCCATTGCAGCGCCGGCAGCGGCGCCGCGCCGCCGGGCGACCACCCGCCATCGGGTAAGCTGTGGCCCGGATCCGGCGTAGGAATTCCCCGACGATGGCAGCCGCGCAAGGCCTGCGAGGACAACGCCTGCTGCTGTGCGTGTGCGGCGGCATCGCCGCGTACAAGGCGGCCGAGCTCGTGCGCCGGCTGCGCGACGCGGGGGCCGAGGTCCAGGTGGCGATGACCGACAGCGCGCAGCGCTTCGTCGGCGCGCAGACCTTCCAGGCGCTGTCGGGGCGGCCGGTGCGCAGCTCGCTGTGGGACGCGGCCGCGGAAGCGGCGATGGGCCACCTCGAACTCGCGCGCTGGGCCGACCGCGTGGTGGTCGCGCCGGCGACCGCCAACACCATCGCGAAGCTGGCGCAGGGCTTCGCCGACGACCTGGTCAGCACCCTGTGCCTGGCCACCACCGCGCCGATCACCCTGTGCCCGGCGATGAACCACCGCATGTGGCTGCACCCGGCGACCCAGGCGAACGTGGCGCTGCTGCGCGAGCGCGGCGCGCACGTCGTCGGCCCCGAGGACGGCCCGCTGGCCGAGGGCGAGTCCGGCCCCGGGCGCCTGAGCGAGCCGGCCGCGATCGTGGCCGCGCTGGAGGCCGCGTGAGCGACGCGTCCGCGGGCAAGGCGCTGGCCGCAAGCACGCTTGCCGGCAAACGGGTGCTGGTCAGCGCCGGCCCGACCTTCGAGGACATCGACCCGGTGCGCTTCGTCGGCAACCGCAGCAGCGGCAAGATGGGCTTCGCGGTGGCCGCCGCGGCGCGCGCGCTCGGCGCCGAGGTGGTGCTGGTCGCCGGTCCCGTGCACCTCGACACGCCCGACGGCGTCACCCGCATCGACGTGCGCTCGGCCGCGCAGATGCACACCGCGGTCCTGGGCGCGCTGCCGGCCGACGCCTACGTCGCCGCCGCCGCGGTCGCCGACTTCACCCCGCGCCGCGTGTCCGAACACAAGATCAAGAAGACCGCCGGCAGCGACACCCTGGTGCTGGAGCTGGTGCGCACGCCCGACATCCTCGCCGAGGTCGCGGCGCACGCGCGGCGGCCGGCGCTGGTGGTCGGCTTCGCCGCCGAGACCCACGAGGTCGAGCGCTACGCACGCGGCAAGCTTGCGAACAAGCGCCTCGACCTGATCGCGGCCAACCTCGTGGGCGGCGCGCAGGGCGGCTTCGAACGCGACGACAACGCGCTGGTGGTGTACTGGGAGGGCGGCGAACGCCAGCTTGGCCCGGCCGCCAAGACCGAGGTCGCCGCGCAACTGGTCCAGCTGATCGCGGAGCGACTCCAGGCATGACCCGCAACCCCGAGACCACCGTGCTGCAGGTGAAGCTGCTCGACCCGCGCTTCGGCGGCGAATGGGCGCTGCCGGACCACGCCACCGAGGCCAGCGCCGGGATGGACCTGCGCGCCGCGCTCGACGAGGCGCTGACCCTGGCGCCGGGCGACACCGCCCTGGTGCCCTCGGGCCTGGCGATCCACATCGGCGACCCGACCCTGTGCGCGGTGATCCTGCCGCGCTCCGGGCTGGGCCACAAACACGGCATCGTGCTCGGCAACGGCACCGGCCTGATCGACGCCGACTACCAGGGGCCGCTGCTGATCAGCGTCTGGAACCGCGGCCGCGAGGCCTTCACGATCGAACCGGGTGACCGGATTGCGCAACTGGTCATCCTTCCGGTCGTGCGCGCCAGCCTGCAAGTCGTGGATACTTTCACCGACAGCGCGCGCGGCGCGGGCGGCTTCGGCCATACCGGCGTGCGCTGACAGGGGAGCAACGGAAACACCATGACGACCAAGAGCGATCCGGCCAAGGCGCGCGTCTTCGCGCAGCTGCGTCCCTTCCTGCCCTACCTGGCGGCGGTGCTGGTGCTGCTGGCCGCATGGCTGCTCTGGAGCGGCTGGCAGCAGCTGCAGGACGGTACCCGGCGCAGCAGCACCACGCTCGCGCGCGACACCACTGCGACGATGACTGCGACGATGCTGTCGGGCGATCTGGATCGCCTGGGCGAACGCCTCGCGACCGAAGCGGTGCAGGCCGCGCTGCAGGCAGGCGACTTCGACGCCGCCGCGCAGGCGCTGGGCGCCGACTGGCCGCAGCTGGAGCAGGCGCTGGTGCGGCCGCCCGAGCTCACCGAAACCTACGCGGGCCTTCCCGATGCCGGCTTCGGACCGCTGTCGGTGATGGAGACCGCGCTGGTCGAGGACAAGCCGGTGGTGGCGGTGGTGCGCGTGGAGGGGGCGCCCCGCGTCGCGCTGGCCGCGCCTGCGCGGGTCGGCGAACAGCTGGTGGGCGTGGCCCTGGTGCAGCTGCCGCTCGCGCGCGCCACCGCCGCACTGGAAAGCGTGCCGGTCGACGCGGACACCTACGTCGCGCTGCGCCAGGGCAGCTTCACGCTGGCCGAACGTGGTGACGTCGGCCAGCAGGAAGCGGCCGAGCGCATGGCCGTGCCGGTGCGCGGCACCCAGCTGCGCGTCGCCGCCGCGGTGCCGCACGTCGGCGCGCCGCCGCTGGGCCTGGCCGGCATCCCGCTGCTGGTCGTGGCGGCCCTACTGCTGCTGCTGGCCTACCTGCTGTGGCGCGTGCCCGCACGCATCCGGCGCGCGTTCGCCGCGGAGGTGGAGGACAGCGCCGACGTGCCCGAGCGCACCTTCGTGGAAGCCCTGGCCGAACCGCAGGAAGACACCGGGCAGGCGGTGGCCGCGGCCGCGCCCGCGATCGTGGTCCGGGACGCGCCGAAGGCGATCCCGGTGGACATCGACGGCAGCATCTTCCGCGCCTACGACATCCGCGGCATCGTCGGCCAGACGCTCGACGCCGGCGTCGCCGAGCTGATCGGCCAGTCGGTCGGCTCGCTGATGCAGGAACAGGACCTGGCCGACATCGTCATCGGCCGCGACGGCCGGCTGTCGGGCCCGGACCTCGTCGCCGGGCTGGTCAAGGGCCTGCGCCGGGCCGGCCGCAACGTCATCGACATCGGCCTGGCGCCGACGCCGGTGACCTATTTCGGCGCCTACCACCTGCGCACCGGCTGCTGCATCTCGGTGACCGGCAGCCACAACCCGCCCGACTACAACGGCTTCAAGATCGTCGTCGGCGGGCAGACGCTGTCGGGCGAGGCGATCACCGACCTGTACGCGCGCATCGCCGACGGCCGCCTGCACGATGCGCCGTCGCCGGGCGACGTGGTCGAGCGCGACATCTCCGACGCCTACGTCGAGCGCATCGCCTCCGACATCCAGCTGGCGCGGCCGCTGAAGATCGTGGTCGACGCCGGCAACGGCGTCGCCGGCGAGATCGGCCCGCGCGTGCTCGAGGCCATCGGCGCCGAGGTCATTCCGTTGTTCTGCGAGATCGACGGCACCTTCCCCAACCACCACCCCGACCCGAGCGAGCCGCACAACCTCGTCGACCTGATCGGCACCGTGCAGCGCTTCGACGCCGACCTCGGTATCGCCTTCGACGGCGACGGCGACCGCCTCGGCGTGGTGACCAAGGACGGCGAGAACATCTTCCCCGATCGCCTGCTGATGCTGTTCGCGGCCGACGTGCTCGACCGCAACCCGGGCGCGGTGATCGTCTACGACGTCAAGTGCACCGGCCGCCTGCCCGGCCACATCCTGCGCCACGGCGGCAGCCCGCTGATGTGGAAGACCGGGCACTCGCTGATCAAGGCCAAGATGCGCGAGACCGAGGCCGAACTGGCCGGCGAGATGAGCGGCCACTTCTTCTTCGCCGAGCGCTGGTACGGCTTCGACGACGGCATCTATGCCGCGGCGCGGCTGCTGGAGATCCTGGCGCTGGATCCGGAAGACCCGAGCGACGCGCTCAAGGCGCTGCCGGGCGGCGTGTCTACGCCGGAGATCAAGGTCGAGGTCGCCGACGGCAACCCGCACGGCTTCGTCGCGCGCTTCCAGCAGCAGGCGAAGTTCGAGGGCGCGCGCACCTCGACCATCGACGGCCTGCGCGTGGACTGGAACGACGGCTGGGGCCTGGTGCGCGCGTCCAACACCACGCCGGTGCTGGTGCTGCGCTTCGACGCCGACAGCGAGGAATCGCTGCAGCGCATCCTCGGCGACTTCCGCGCGCAGATCGCGGCGGTCGATCCGGAGCTGAAGCTGCCGTTCTGAGGGGCACGCGGCACGGATGACTGTCCGCACGGCTTCGTGCCAGCGACAGCCCTTCGACTGTCATCCCGAACGCAGTGAGGGATCTCCCTTTCCGATTGCGGATGTGCGGGACGGCGATCCCTCACTGCGTTCGGGATGACAGGTCCGGGCGATGCCGGACGCCTGACAACCGCCCGCAGGTCGGGGCGATGCCCCCGGCGCATGGCCGGCCTCAGCCCCGCGCGATCTCCACCCGCTTGCCGTCGCCGCGCGCCGACGCGAACGCCGCGTCCAGCACGCGCAGGTCGGCCACGCCTTCCTCGCCCGGCGCGCGCGGCGCGGTGTTGCCCAGGATGGCCAGCGCGTCCTGGTCCATCTGCTCGGCCTGCATGCGCGGGCGCGGGCCCAGCTGCGGCTCGAACACGGTGCCGTCGCTGGCGCGGCCGGCGTTGCCCTCGTAGCCCTGGAACGGCGACATCGCGTACCAGCCGCGTTCGCAGTCCACCTGCAGGGTGTTGAGGTTGCGGCCGAAGCTGGTGACGCATTCGGCGACGATGTCGTCGGGGAACTCGAGCCGGAAGCGCATCGTCTCGTCGACGCCCTTGAACAGGTCGCGGCGCGCGGTCTCGTCGAAGGCGCTGACCGCCAGCGGCTCCAGCCCGGTGCAGTAGCGCGCGGCGTTCACGCAGTACACGCCCATGTCGTACATCGCGCCGCCGCCGCGCGCGGGGTCGAGCCGCCAGGCGTCGTCTGCGCCGTCGCGCCAGCCCCACCAGCCGGCGTCGGCACGCAGCTTGATGATCCTGCCGAACGGCCGCTCCTTCGCCATCGCCATGAAGCGACGCGTGTTCGGCTCGTGCTGCATGCGGTAGCCGACCGCCAGCTGCACCTTGTTGTCGCGGCAGGCCTTGACCATCGCCTCGCCCTCGGTCGCGTCCATCGCCATCGGCTTCTCGCACCAGACGTGCTTGCCGGCGTTGGCCGCGACCAGGGCCAGCGGCTTGTGCAGGTGGTTGGGGGTGGCGATGTAGACCGCGTCGATGTCGGGGTTGTCGGCGATGCGGTGGAAGTCGTCGTAGGAATAGACGTTGCGGTCGGGAACGCCGTACCTGCCCTGCCACTCGGGCAGCTTGCCGGGCGAACCGGTGACGAGGCCGGCGAGGCGGCAGTGCTTCGTCAATTGCAGCGCCGGCGCCAGCAGGTCGCGGCTGTAGTGGCCGAGGCCGACCAGGGCCACGCCGATCCTGCGCGACGGTGCCTGCGCCAGCCCGCGCGGTGCCCATGCCGCCGCCGCACCCGCCAGCGCCAGCGATTGCAGCGCCTGCCGCCGCGTCCAGCCGCTCGTCCGATCTCCGGTCATCGCTCCCTCCGCGTTCCGAATGTCCGGGGGCATGTTAGCGCTAGCACACGGGCCGTGGACCCGGTTTCAGGCGCGATCGCTTGCCGACGACCTCTCTCAGCGCCCGGTCGCGGCGGAAGCCGGGCCTGTGAAAGTGCGGGGCGGATCGATAATGCGCGGATGCACACGCCGGCCACTCCATGTCGCGTCGCGGTGATCGGCGGCGGCCCCGCCGGGCTGATCGCGGCCGAACGCCTGCGCGCCACCGGGCTGCAGGTCGACCTGTACGAGGCCAAGGGCTCGGTCGGGCGCAAGTTCCTGATCGCGGGCAAGGGCGGGCTCAACCTCACCCATTCCGAACCGCGCCCGGGCTTCGATGCGCGCTACCGCGAGCGCGCCGGCCGGGTCGGCCGCTGGCTGGACCGCTTCGACGCCGACGCCCTGCGCGACTGGGCGCGCGGGCTGGGCGCGGAGACCTATGTCGGCAGC
Organism: Luteimonas marina; assembly: GCF_007859325.1. GTDB lineage: Bacteria > Pseudomonadota > Gammaproteobacteria > Xanthomonadales > Xanthomonadaceae > Luteimonas > Luteimonas marina. Next base: position 173,307 of record NZ_VOHK01000002.1, read on the forward strand.
TCCGGCCGCGTGTTCCCGCTCGACCGCAGGGCCGCGCCGCTGCTGCGCGGCTGGGTGCGGCGATTGCGCGAGCAGGGCGTCGCCTTCCACGTCCAGCATCGCTGGAGCGGCTGGACGCCCGACGGCGTCCTGCGCTTCGACACGCCGCAGGGTGAAGTGGCTGCGCCCTGCGACGCGGTGCTGCTGGCGCTCGGCGGCGGCAGCTGGCCGCAGTTGGGGAGCGATGGCGGCTGGGTGCCGGGGTTGCTCGCGCGCGGCGTCGACATCGCGCCGCTGGCGCCTGCGAACTGCGGTTTCGACATCGGCTGGTCGCCGCATTTCGCCGGACGCCATGCCGGCACGCCGCTCAAGCCGGTGGTCGTGCACTGGCGCGACGCCGGGGGCGCCGAACACGCCCTCCAGGGCGAATGCGTGGTGACCGGAACCGGGCTGGAAGGCAGCGTGATCTACGCCATTTCGGCGACGTTGCGCGAACGCATCGACCGCGACGGACATGCCGACCTCGCCCTCGACCTCGCGCCCGGCCGCGACCGCGCGGCGCTGGAGCAGGCGCTGGCGAAACCCCGCGGCGGACGCAGCCTGTCCGAGCACCTGCGGCGCGCAACGGGCCTGCACGGCGCCAAGGCGGGACTGCTGCACGAAGTGCTGCCGCGCGAGGCGATGCAGGACCCGGCGCGCCTGGCCGCGGCGATCAAGCGCCTGCCGCTGCGGCTGCGGCGGCCGCGACCGGTCGCCGAGGCGATCAGCAGCGCCGGCGGCATCCGCCTGGAGGCGCTGGACGACCGGCTGATGCTGCGCGCGCTGCCGGGCACGTTCGCCGCCGGCGAGATGCTCGACTGGGAGGCGCCGACCGGGGGCTACCTGCTGACCGCCTGCTTCGCCAGCGGGCTGGTCGCGGCCGAAGGGTTGGCCGAGTGGCTGCGCGAACCGGCCACTGCGCTGGCCTGAGAGGCGGGAAGCGTGCCCGAATGGAGACTACTCAACGACGTCATTCCCGCGAAAGCGGGAATCCAAGGACTTTGCCCTTCAGCGACTTGACGTCCATGGATTCCCGCTTTCGCGGGAATGACGATGTTTTTGGGACTCAAGCAAGCGCCATTCGCGCTAACCCTTGTTCGTCCCCTTCAGCGCGTGGTACCGCTCCACCGCATGCTCGAGCTCGGTGTCGAGCGAGGCGCGTTCCTCCAGCTGCTGGCGCATGATCGCCTGCTGGCGCAGCAGGTCGGCGTGCTGCGACCGGATGTTGTCGGCCAGCGCCTTGCGCACCGGCTGGCCCTGCAGCTCCAGGTCGTTGGCCTGCCGCAGCAGCGACACCAGGCTCTGGCGCAGGTTGGCCACGCCCATGCGCGAGGTCTTCAGGCCCTCGTCGACCAGCACGATGCGGTCGTCGAAGGCGCGCCGCAGCTCTTCCTCGGTCCCGTAGGACTCGGCCATCGCCCGCTCCCGGCGCGCGCGCGCGGCCTCGGCATTGGCGGCGATGCGGGCCTGGTGTTCGGCTTCGTCCGCGGCGGCGCGCTCCTCGGGCGTGAGCTGCTGGCCGACCTGGCCCAGCGGGCGTCCGCTCTTGACGCTCAGTTCGGTGCGCGCGGCGTCCACCGCGCTCGCCGGCAGGGCGTCGCCGCAGACCTTGCGGCCGCCCTCGTTCCAGCAGTAGAGCCTCTTTTCGGCGGTGTTCTGCGCCGAAGCGGACGCGGCCAGCGCGCACAGCGCGACCGCGGCCAGCAACACGTGGATCTTCATCGAAATCCGCCCCCTGCGGCTCGAGGAATCAGGTTGTGGTGGCACGGACGCCATATTGCGCCCGATAGGCCTGTAAACGCGAACGCTCGTCGGACAGGGACGCGCTTGCGTCGGCGAACGCCAGCAGGTCGGCCAGGGTGGCGACCGCGACCACCGGCACGCCCGCCCCGGCCGCCACCGCCTGCGCGGCCGACAGCGACTGTCCCTCGCCGGCGATCTCCTGGCGGTCGAGCGCGATCACGATCCCGGCCGGCGTGCCGCCGCCGCCCTCGATGATGGCCAGCGCCTCGCGGATCGCGGTGCCGGCGGTGATCACGTCGTCCACCACCAGCACCCGCCTGCCGGCCAGCGGCGCGCCGATCAGGCTGCCGCCCTCGCCGTGCGCCTTGGCCTCCTTGCGGTTGAACGCCAGCGGCAGGTCGCGGCCGCGGCGGGCGTACTCGCAGGCCAGCGCGGCAGCGAGCGGGATGCCCTTGTAGGCCGGGCCGAACAGCAGGTCGAAGGCGAGGCCGGCCTCGTCCAGCGCATCGGCGTAGCAGCCGGCCAGCGCGGCCAGCGACGCGCCCGAATCGAAGCGCCCGGCGTTGAAGAAGTACGGGCTCACGCGCCCGGACTTGAGCGTGAACTCGCCGAAGCGCAGCGCCTGCGCGCGCAGCGCCAGCTGCAGGAAACGGGTGCGGTGGTCGGCCATGGCGGCATTCTCCCATGCCTGTTGATCCGCAGGTCGGGGCTACGCCCCCGACGTGGCGGTGCATCCGTCGGAGCCTGCCCATCGTGGCGATCTCGGCGTCGGGGACGTAGCCCCGACCTGCGGGTGGAGGGGGCGGTCGGGGCACGGATGCGACAATAGGCGCTGAACTTGTGCGGAAGCCCTGACGTGTCCGGTTTGCCCGATTGTCCGCAGTGCGGATCCAGCTACACCTACGAGGACGGCGCCATGCTCGTCTGCCCCGAGTGCGCGCACGAGTGGTCGCCGGCTGAACAGGCCGCGCAGGCCGCCGCCGCCGAGGCCTCCGCGCAGGTCCGCGACGCCAACGGCACCCCGCTCGCCGACGGCGACAGCGTGGTCGTGATCAAGGACCTGAAGGTCAAGGGCTCCTCGCAGGTGGTCAAGGTGGGCACCAAGGTGCGCAACATCCGCCTGGTCGACGGCGACCACGACATCGACTGCAGGATCGACGGCATCGGCCAGATGGGGCTGAAGTCGGAGTTCGTGCGCAAGGCGTAGCGGCGGGTTGCCTGCCGCGGTTCGGTGCGCCGGACAGCGCTTGCCGTCATCCCGGCGAAAGCCGGGATCCATCTTGCTGTCCACCCCGTCGCGAAAAGGCAACGTCCAAATGGATCCCGGCTTTCGCCGGGATGACGATGGAGGGCCGGGATGACGATGGACGGGCGGGATGACGATGAAGGCGGCTGAACGGATATGCGCGAGGCACGGGCCCCATGCGGCCACCCGGGGCGGACACGGACGGACGCTTTCCGCTAGGCTTGCCCGACCGCCGCAAACCGCCTTCGCATGCGCATCATCAGCTTCAACGCCAACGGCATCCGCTCCGCCGCCAGCAAGGGCTTCTTCGGCTGGCTGGAAGGGCAGCAGGCCGACATCGTCTGCCTGCAGGAGACCAAGGCCCAGGAAGACCAGCTGGCCGACGCCTGCTTCCGCCCGCTTGGCCACTGCTACTACCGCGACGCGATCACCAAGAAGGGCTACAGCGGCGTCGCCATCTACAGCAAGCGCGAGCCCGACGAGGTGCGCACGGCGCTGGGCTGGGCGCCGTTCGACGACGAGGGCCGCTACATCGAGGCGCGCTACGGCAAGCTCAGCGTGGTTTCGTTCTACATCCCCTCAGGCTCCTCGGGCGAGCTGCGGCAGGGCTTCAAGTTCGAGGTGATGGACTGGCTGAAGCCGATCATGGACGAATGGCTCGCCAGCGGCCGCGACTACGTGCTGTGCGGCGACTGGAACATCGTCCGCGCCCGCAGCGACATCAAGAACTGGACCAGCAACCAGAAGAACTCCGGCTGCCTGCCGCCCGAGCGCGCGTGGCTCAACGGCATGATCGCCGACGCCTGCGGCGACGGCCTGGTCGAGGCGCCGGCGCGCGGCTGGAAGGACAGCTTCCGCGTGCTCAAGCCCGAGGCCGTCGAATACACCTGGTGGAGCAACCGCGGCGCCGCGCGCGCCAACGACGTCGGCTGGCGCATCGACTACCAACTGGTGACACCGGAACTGGCGAAACGCGCGCGCGCCTGCGCGATCCACCGCGAGCCGCGCTTCTCCGATCATGCGCCCTACGTCGTGGACTACGCCGGGTGAATGCCGCGACGAACACCGCGGCCCCCGCGTCGTACAAGGGCTGGGCCGGGATCCGCCGCGCTTTCGGCACGCCGTCGGCGCTGACGATGCTGCTGCTCGGCCTCGGCTCGGGGCTGCCGTTCCTGCTGATCGCGTCGATGACGCTGTCCACGCGCCTGCGCGACGTCGGCCTCGATCTCGGCAGCATCGGCCTGATCAGCCTCGCCAGCTTCTTCTACCTGCTCAAGTTCCTGTGGGCGCCGCTGATCGACCGCTACCGCTTCCCGCTGACGGCGTTCCTCGGGCGCCGGCGCTCGTGGCTGCTGTTCTCGCAGCTGCTGGTGGCGGCCAGCCTGTTCGCGCTGGCGCTGACGCGGCCCGAGCTCGGCGTCGCCGCGCTGGTGGCCTGGGTGCTGGTCGGTTCGTTCGCCGGTGCCACGCAGGATTCGGTAGTCGACGCCTACCGCATCGAGATCGCGCCGGCCAGCGCACAGGCCGCGCTCGCCGCCACCTACACGCTCGGCTACCGCTTCGGCCTGATCCTCGGCGGCGCGGGCGCGCTGTACCTCGCGGAATTCCAGGGCTGGCGCTGGGCCTACATCGCGATGGCGGGACTGATGCTGGTGCCGATCGTGACCACGCTCGCGTGCCGCGAGCCCGATGTCCCGGAAGCGACCGTCGTGCGCCGCATCGACTTCATCGGCGCGTTCTGGCAGCCGTTTTCCAGCTTCTTCAAGAACAACGGACTGGCGCTGGGCATCGTGCTGCTGCTGTTCGTGGGCCTGTTCAAGTTCCCCGACCAGGTGATCGGGGTGATGTCCGGGCCGTTCTACCTCGATTCGGGCTACACCAAGGCCGACATCGCCACGGTGTCGAAGCTCTACGGCATCTGGACCGGCATCGCCGGCGCGTTCCTGGGCGGCGTGTCCGTGGCGGCGTTCGGCTTCCGCCGCATGCTGTTCGTGGCGACGCTGGGCGTTGCGCTGTCGAACCTCGCCTTCCTGCTGATGGCGCAGTACCCGTCGCAGATCTGGGCGTTCTACGCAGCGATCACCGCCGACAACCTGTGCCAGGGCTTCGCCGGCGTGGTGCTGATCGCGTTCATGTCCTCGCTGACCGACCGCAACTTCACCGCGACCCAGTTCGCACTGCTGGTGTCGCTGGCCAACCTGCCAGGCAAGTTCGTCGGCGGAGTGTCCGGCTACATCGTCGAGGCCAGCTCGTACAGCGCCTTCTTCGTCTTCAGCGCGCTGACCGTGGTGCCGACGCTGCTGCTGCTGGCCTGGCTGTGGCGGCGAATCCGTGAACCCGTCAAGGAATCGCCTGCGGAGGCGACATGACCGATATCGTCCTCAAGGATGCCGATCCGGTGCTGGTGGACCGGATCAAGCGGGTGGCCGACACCCGCGGCTGGACCATGCCGCGGGCGCTGCAGTACCTGCTGGAGCAGGGGCTGCACGTCTATGAAGGCGATGGCGCGGTGCGGTTCGACAACTCCGAGGCCGATGTGCTGCAGGCGGCGATCGCGGCGCTGGAGCAGGTGCCGGATGATCCCGGGTATGCGGCGATCGGGCGGGTGGCGAAGACGGACGAGTCCTGAACTGGGGCGGTTCTTGTTCCGGAGTGCGGGACCATACGCATCTGGAAGGTTGTCCGAGTCGTCATCCCGGCGAATGCCGGGATCCATTTTGCTTCTCTGCTTTTTTCATGAGAAGCAAAAGCTTCCGCCTTCGGCGGGTTCATTTCTTTTGAAAAGCGTCAAAAGAAACGAACCAAAGAAAAACGCTTTCCCGACAAAGCTAATCTGCCGCCGGGAAGTGTGACGGGATTTTTCGACACGGCATCCATGCCGTGGCGAAAAACGCCGCACATCCATGTGCGGCGCCCTCCGGGTCTCCATGCATCATGGCTGCCGAACCATTTGTCACGGTTTGTAGGAGCGCCTTCAGGCGCGACTGTTTCGGGCGTCGTGCAGCATCCGGTCGCGGCTGAAGCCGCTCCTGCAACCGGCTCCGGGCGTGGATGGGTCTCAGGCGGAATGGATCCCGCCCAGCACCCGGAACCCGTCCGCGCCGGTGACGCTCGGCACGTTCCCCGGCAGCCCGAGCAGGGTCTGCCTCGCCAGCCACGCGAAGCCCATTGCCTCGACGAAGTCAGGATCGAGGCCGTGTGCGGCGGTGGATTCGACGGTGCAGTCCGGCAGTGCGTCGGCGAGCGCCTGCATCAGCGTGGGGTTGTGCACGCCGCCGCCGCAGGCGATCAGGCGTTTCGCGTCCGGCAGCGTGGCGTGCAGGGCGTCGGCGACGGTGCGCACGGTCAGCGCGAGCAGCGTCGCCTGCACGTCGGCGGGGGATTCGCGGCCGGCGATCCGCGCTTCGACCCAGTCCAGGTGGAACCGGTCGCGGCCGGTGCTCTTGGGCGGCGGCGCGGCGAACCAGGGATCGGCGAGCAGGCGCGAGAGCAGATCATCGTCGATGCGGCCCTCGCGCGCGAAGGCGCCGCCGCGATCGAAGGCTTCGCCGCGGTGGCGCAGGCACCACGCGTCCATCAGGCCGTTGGCGGGGCCGGTGTCGAAGCCGCGCACTTCGCCGTGCGCCGGCAGCAGGGTGAGGTTGGCGATGCCGCCGAGGTTGAGTACGGCGCGATCCTCGTCACCCGAATGCAGCAACGCGGCGTGCAGGCCGGGCAGCAGCGGCGCGCCGTGGCCGCCGGCGGCGACGTCGCGGCGGCGGAAGTCGGCGACGACGCGGATGCCGGTGTGCTCGGCGATCGTGTTCGGATCGCCGAGCTGCAGGGTGAACGGATGCGGGCCGTGCGGGCGGTGGCGCAGGGTCTGGCCGTGCGAGCCGATCGCGGCGACCTCGCGCGCGTCGGTGCCGCTGTCGGCCAGCGCCTGCAGCGCGGCGTCGGCGAAGGCGCGGGCGATGCGCACGTCGAGCTCGCCGACGTCGTCGAGGGTAAGCATCGCGGCCTGCTGGCCGAGTTCGACCAGGCGCGCGCGCAGCGCGGGGTCCCAGGCGTAGGTGCGGCCGAAGGCGAGGCGGGCGTGGCCGTCGTCGTCGAAGCGCACCAGCGCGGCGTCGATGCCGTCGGCGCTGGTGCCGGAGATCAGGCCGAGGAAGAGGCTGGACATGCCCGCGATTCTACGCGGGCGGATTCAGGGCGATGCCCGGTTCCCGACCGTCATCCTCTCCGGTTGCCATCCCTCTCTCGGTTGTCATCCCGAACGCAGTGAGGGATCTCGCGTCCGGAGAGTAGATCCCTCACTGCGTTCGGGATGACAACCGGAGAGGGCGGCTCAGCCCTTCTTGCCGCCCGGAGCGCTCGCCGCGGCAACCTGCGGATCGTCCTTCGAAGGCTTCGCCGGCACGGTCGCGTAGATGATCTCTTCCACCTCGCGGATGCGCTCGAGCGCCGGCGCGGTCTGCTTGCGGAACTGGGCCAGCGCGGCGCCGCCCAGCGGCTCGGGCGGCGGCATGGTGTGCTGCAGCGGGTTGCGGTGCACGCCGTTGATGCGGAATTCGTAGTGCAGGTGCGGGCCGGTGGACATGCCGGTGGAGCCGACGTAGCCGATCACCTGGCCCTGCGACACGCGCTGGCCGCGCTTGATGTTGCCCAGGCGCGACATGTGCCCGTACAGCGTGGTGTAGCCGCGTCCGTGGTCGAGCACCACGGCGTTGCCGTAGCCGCCCTGCCAGCCGGCCGAGACCACGCGTGCGTCGCCGGCGGCCATGATCGGGGTGCCGGTGCGCGCGGCGTAGTCCACGCCCTTGTGCATGCGCGAGGTGCCCAGCACCGGGTGCCGGCGCGTGCCGAAGCGCGAGCTCAGGCGCGCGTACTGGATCGGGCTGCGGATGAAGCTCTTCTTCAGCGGCCGGCCTTCGGCGGTGAAATACTCGGCCTTGCCGTCGCGGTCGAAGCGGATCGCGGTGAACGGCTTGCCCTTGGCAGTGAACACGGCCGCGGTCACCGGGCCGCTCTTGATCAGCTCGCCCTCGCGCCAGGTCTGCTCGACGACGACGCTGAAGCGGTCGCCGGAGGTGACGTCGCGGTCGAAGTCGATGTCGTACTTGAACACGTCGTCAGTCAGCGTGTTGATCACCGCCGGACTGAGGCCGAGCTTGCGCGCCGAATGGAACAGCGACTTGCCGACCTTGCCGCTGACCACCGCGGTGCGGACCTCGACCGGGCGCTCGACCAGCTTCTCGGCGACCTTGTCGCCGGCGAGCGAGAGTTCGACGCGCTGGGTGTCGCTGCGGTCGTAGCGGAACGCGACCAGCCGGCCGTCGCCGGCCTGGTCGAAGCCGAGTTCGGCGCCGGGCCTGAGCCGGGTCAGCGCCTGCCTGTCCTTCGACGCGTCGAGCAACTGGTGCAGGGTGGCGGCGGGAATGCCGCGGGCCTCGAAGATCGCGCCGAGCGTCTGCCCGGATTCGACCTTCACCAGGTCCCAGCTGCGCTGCGCCGCGGCTTTCGCCGGTGCGACCGCCAGCGGCGGCAGCGGCAGCGACAGGGTGGTCGTGGGCGCGTGCTCGCTGGCGCGCATCGCGTTGGAGAAGCCCGGCACCAGCCCGATGACCAGCGCCCCGAGCGTGGCGAACAGGCTGGCGTGCGCCCAGTCGCGGCGCGTCCAGCGGCCGTTGAACGGGAATCGCGCGCCCGCGTCCTGCGGGTCGGCGAAACGCTGTTCGTTGGCGGTGTTCTCGGCGGCGGCCCGCAGGTTGTGCTGCCGGATGGCCTGGTGATGGGCGTCATCCGGTGACGTCTGGGGCGGCTGCGTCATGGAAGTGGTCCGAAGGGCGTGACGGGCGCGTCAGCGCGGTAACATAAGCACATGAATTGGGTGCGTCAAACCCTTGTCCGGCAAAGGGTTTTCCGGCGCCCTTGTCGTTAACATATATTTAATCCTTTCTTTCGACCGTCATCACATGCCGAGTGTGGCGGCCAGCCGAGCCGTGACCCCGATGAGCCAGCCAGCCCCCGATCCCGCCACCATGGACCTCCTCGCCCGCGGCGCCGACGAGATCCTCAAGCGCGAGGAGCTCGAAGCCAGGCTCGCGCTGGGTCGGCCGCTGCGGGTCAAGGCCGGCTTCGACCCGACCGCGCCCGACCTGCACCTGGGCCACACCGTGCTGCTGAACAAGATGCGGCAGTTCCAGGATCTCGGCCACCGGGTGATCTTCCTGATCGGCGACTTCACCGGGATGATCGGCGATCCGAGCGGCAAGAACGCCACCCGCAGGCCGCTGAGCCGCGAGGACGTGCTGGCCAACGCCGACACCTACGCCGAGCAGGTGTTCAAGGTGCTCGACCGCGAGCGCACCGAGGTGCGCTTCAACAGCGAGTGGTTCGGCGCGATGTCGGCCGCGGACATGATCCGCCTCGCCGGCCAGCACACCGTGGCGCGCATGCTCGAGCGCGATGATTTCGCCAAGCGCCATGCGGCGCAGCAGTCGATCGCGATCCACGAGTTCCTGTATCCGCTGGTGCAGGGCTACGACTCGGTCGCGCTGGAGGCCGACGTCGAGCTCGGCGGCACCGACCAGAAGTTCAACCTGCTGATGGGCCGCGGCCTGCAGGAGCACCATGGGCAGAAGCCGCAGGTGGTGCTGACCATGCCGCTGCTGGAGGGACTGGACGGCGTCAACAAGATGAGCAAGTCGCTGGGCAACTACATCGGCATCGCGGAAGCCCCGGTCGACATCGTCAACAAGACGATGAGGGTCGGCGACGCGCTGATGTGGAAGTGGATCGAGCTGCTGAGCTTCGAGATCGGCGTCGACGAGGCGAAGCGGCTGCAGGCCGACGTGGCCGCGGGCCTCAACCCGCGCGACGTCAAGCTGCGCCTCGCGCGCGAGCTGGCGACGCGCTTCCACGATGCCGCCGCCGCCGAGACCGCGATCGCCGGCTGGCACGCCGCGGTGACCGGGCAGGGCGATACCTCGCTGCTGCCGCTGCAGGACGTGGCGATTCCGGGCGAGGGCATCCGCATCGCCGCGCTGCTGACCGCGGCGGGGATCACGCCGTCCAATTCGGAAGCCAACCGCAAGCTGAAGGAGCGCGCGGTGAAGGTGGATGGTGTCGTGGTCGAGGCGCCGGATACCGCGTTCGCCCCCGGTTTCGAGGGCGTGCTGCAGGTGGGCAAGCGGAACTTCGCGCGGGTGCGGCTCGTCACCGCATGACGACACGCGCCGCGCGAGGCTGCGGCGCATGGAACCGGGAATCGCACAGCAGCTCGACGTCGTCGCCAGCATGGCGATGGCGATGCTGCTCGGCGGGCTGGTCGGCTACGAGCGCGAGCTCAAGCGCCGGCCGGCGGGATTCCGCACGCACATGCTGGTGGCCGGCGCGTCCGCGCTGCTGGTGGGCATCGGCCGGGTGACGGTGGAGGTGCAGGGCGCGTCGCCGGTGAACGACATCCTGCAGGTCGATCCGCTGCGCCTGGTCGAGGCCGTGATCGCCGGCGTCGCCTTCATCGGCGCCGGCACGATCTTCGGCGAGAGCCGGCGCGGCGGCGAGACCATCGCCGGCATCACCACCGCGGCCTCGCTGCTGGCGGTCGCGGTGATCGGCGTCGCCACGGGGCTGGACTACTACCTGGTCGCGGTGGCCGCAACCGCGCTGGTGCTGTTCGTGCTCGTGGCGCTGTCGTGGTGGGAGCGGCGCCAGGCGCCGGCGACTGGCGGGACGCGAGACGGCTGAGCCGTTCAGGCGTTCAGCGCCGCCAGCACCAGCAGCGCGATCACGCAGGCATATCCCGCCATCCACGCCAGGCTGCGCGCCATCGCGACGTCGGCGATGTAGAACACGCCATGCAGCACGCGCAGCGCGACGAAGGCGACCGCGAGCAGCGCGATGCGCCCGTGGTCGACGCCCCCCAGCTGCGCCAGCACCACGCCCGCGGCGAAGGGCGCGAAGGCCTCGAAGGCGTTGAGGTGGGCGGCGTTGGCGCGCTGCACCTTGTAGTTGCCTTCCTGCTTGGCGACCCATGCGCGCGGGTTGCGGTTGTTGTACTTCGGCGCGCCGGTCTTGGCGACGAAGATCCAGACATAGGGCAGCAGGGCGGCGATCAGCACGCACCAGTAGGCGGTGGCGAGGGTCATGGCGGGGCTCTCCTTCCGGGGTGGGCAAGAGTAGAGCAGGGTTTGCCGAGCGTGTCGTGGCGGTGGCCCCCACCCCAGCCCTCCCCCGCAAGCGGGGGAGGCGGTCAAACGCAGCCGCTTCTAGCTCCCTCCCCCGCCTGCGGGGGAGGGTTGGGGTGGGGGCCCGCCGAAGCCGCCATCCCGCAAACGGAAACGGCGCCTCCCGGCGCCGTTTCCTGAAGCCTGCAGAACGCGCGGCTACTGCACCGCCGCCCGCTGCGCATCGCGCGCGGCCTTGAACGGATTGCCCTCGTACCAGTTCGGCCACTGTCCGCCGTCGGCGAGGTCCTGGCCGACGCCGTAAAGCAGTTCGAGGTCCTCGACGATGCCGTCGAACTTCCAGCCGTCGTGGATCTCGTCGGCGGGCTGGTGGTAGCGCCTGCCGTACTCGTCGCCGGCGGCCTTGCCGGCCTCGGTGCCGCCGTCGAGCAGGTCGCTGCCGCCCTTGGCGTACAGCGCCGGCACGCCGGCCTTGGCGAAATTGAAGTGGTCGGAGCGGAAGTAATAGCCGCCGGCCGGGTTGCCTTCCTCCACCAGGGTGCGCTGCTGTGCGTCGGCGCGGGCCTTGAGCAGGTCCTCCAGCGCCGAGTTGCCCTTGCCGGTGACGACCACGTCGCGCGCGCGGCCGGCGACGCTCATCGCGTCGAGGTTGATCACGCCGACGGTCTTCTCCAGCGGGAACGACGGCTGCGCGACATAGAACTTCGAGCCGAGCAGGCCGGATTCCTCCAGGGTGACGGCGAGGAACACCACCGAGCGCTTGGGCGGCGTGGCCTTGAACGCTTCGGCGATCTCGATGATGCCGGCCACGCCGGTGGCGTTGTCGACCGCGCCGTTGTAGATCGTGTCGCCCTCGCCCTCGTGCTTGCCGAGGTGGTCCCAGTGCGCCATGTAGATCACGCTCTCCTCGGGCGCCTCGCTGCCGGGCAGGTAGCCGATGACGTTGCGCGAGGACTTCTCGCTGACGCTGCTCCGAAGGTCGAACGACAGCTTCGCCTTCAGCGGCACCGCCTTGAAGCCGCGCTTGTTGGCGGCGGCGTACTGCGCCTGCAGGTCGAGGCCGGATTCGGCGAACAGCTGCTTGGCCACCTCGCCGGTGATCCAGCCCTGGGCCGGGATGCGCGGCTCCGGATCATCGCTGGCGCGCAGGTCGAACTGGGCGCCGGACCAGGAGTTCTTGACCACGTCCCAGCCGTAGGAGGCGCCGTCGGTGTCGTGGATGATCAGCGCGGCGGCGGCGCCCTGGCGCGCGGCTTCCTCGAACTTGTAGGTCCAGCGGCCGTAATAGGTCATCCGGTGGCCTTCGAACAGCGACTCGTCCTTGGCATGGAAGCCCGGGTCGTTGACCAGGATGACGACGGTCTTGCCGGTGACGTCGATGCCGGCGTAGTCGTTCCAGTCCTGCTCGGGGGCGTTGACGCCGTAGCCGACGAAGACCAGTTCGCTGTCGTCGACGCCGACTTCCGGCTGGCCGGTGCGGGTGCCGATCACCATGTCGGTGCCGAACTTCAGTTCGCGCGCGTTGCCGTTGCTGTCGAGCCGGAGCACGGTGGACTCGTCGGCGGTGGTCTCGACCATCGGCACGGTCTGGAAGAAGGTGTCGTTGTCGCCGCCGGGCTGCAGGCCGATGCGCTCGAACTGCGCCTGGATGTAGTCGACGGTCTTGTCCTCGCCGGCCGATCCGGGCGCACGGCCCTCGAACTCGTCCGAGGACAGGGTGGTGACGAGGGTGCGGAAGTCGTCGGCGTCGATCGCCGGCTGGAAGGCGTGGTCGGCGGGCGCGGGCGTCGCGTCGGCGGCCGGCGCAGCCGGCTCGCGGCTGCAGGCGACCAGCAGCAGGCTGCCGGCGCAGGCGAGGAACAGGGAGGAACGCATTCGGTAGGGACTCCAGGGAAAACCGGAACCGCCGATTCTACGCCGGGAGGAAAAGCCGGGGTTGGAGTCGACTTTGACCCCGGGGTTTCAGGAAGCCGTCATTCCGGCGAGATGCTTCACAACAGCCGAAGGCTGGTCAAGCCGGAATCCATTTGGACTTTCGAGTCAAAGACACTGGATCCCCGCCTTCGCGGGGATGACGGCAAGTGAAGGATGACGGCAAGAAGAGCGTTGCGGCCCCTGAGGCCCGGACGTCATTCGCGCGGCGCGCGCGTCCCGCTGTAGCTCGTCGCCGTGGCGCCGGTGATCTTGCCCGTGCGTGCGGTCTCGTGCACGTACAGCGTCACCTCGCGCTCGAACTTGAGTTCGCCCTCGACCACCGCGTCCGGGCCGACGATGATCCGCGGCTTGCGCTTGTTCACCTGCACCGGGAACCAGTTCGAGGTTGGCTTGGTGACGGTGATGCCGCCGGAGACGTGCGAGCCGATGCCGACGGTGATGTCGCCGTTGACGGTTTCGATGCCGCCGTCGAGGTCGACGTCGACCAGGCCGATCGCGCCGTTGACGGTCTCGATGCCGCCGCCGATGCGGCCGCCGCGGTCGATGAAGATGCCGCCGTTGACGGTCTCGACGCTGCCGCGGATGCTGGCGCGCTCGCCGACGCGGATGCTGCCGTTCACGGTCGACAGGCTGTCGGCGGTGATGTCGTTGCCGGCGCGGACGCTGCCGTTGACGGTTTCGGCATCCTCGACGGTGGCGCCGGTCTCGATGGTGATGCTGCCGTTGACGGTCTCGACGTCGCCATAGGGCCGGCCGGCCTGCGCGACAATGCTGCCGTTGACCTTGCTGATGTTCTGCTGCGCCAGGGTGGGCCCGGCGGCCAGCAGCAGGGCGAGGGCGAGCGACAGGGAGATGCGGTTGCGCGACATGTTCGGGTCCTCGATCGTGCCGGGCGGCGCGGTTGCCGGTGCAACGGTCCGCGCCGTGGGTCGGCGTACAGCAACAGCATGCGCCCGCTTGGCTACAATCGCACCGGTCGAAAGTCACCGGGACTCCCGTCCGTGCCTGCAGCCTCCCCCGCCTCGTCCTCCGCCCGCCCCCGGCCCGTGGTCCTGCTGATCCTCGACGGCTGGGGCCATCGCGACGATCCGCGCGACAACGCGGTCGCGCTGGGCAACGTGCCGAACTGGCGCCGGCTGCTGGCCGAGCATCCGACCACGCTGATCCACACCGAGGGCCGCTTCGTCGGCCTGCCGGACGGACAGATGGGCAATTCCGAGGTCGGGCACATGAACATCGGCGCCGGCCGCATCGTCTACCAGGACCTCACGCGCATCGACGCCGCGATCGAGGACGGCAGCTTCGCAGGCAATGCCGAACTCAACGCCGCCTGTGATGCGGTGCTGGCCGGTGGCGGCACCCTGCACGTGATGGGCCTGCTCTCGCCCGGCGGCGTGCACAGCCACGAGAACCACATTTTCGCGATGCTCGATCTGGCCGCGAAGCGCGGCGTGCCGCGGGTGGCGGTACACGCCTTCCTCGACGGCCGCGACATGCCGCCGCGCTCGGCCGAACCGAGCCTGCGCGCGCTGCAGGCCAGGTGCGACGCGCTGGGCAACGCCCATGTCGCCAGCGTCGCCGGCCGCTACTACGCGATGGACCGCGACAAGCGCTGGGAGCGGGTGCGCAGGGCCTGGGACGCAATCGTCGAGGCCATGGGCGACGCGCCCGACGCGCTGTCGGCGCTGCAGGCCGCCTACGCGCGCGGCGAGAACGACGAGTTCGTCGATCCGACCGCGATCGCCGGCGCACGGCCGATGGCCGACGGCGACGCGATCGTGTTCATGAACTTCCGCGCCGACCGCGCGCGCCAGCTCAGTGCGGCGTTCGTGTCGCCGTCGTTCGACGGCTTTGACGCACGCCGCCCGGCGCTGTCGCGCTACACCTGCCTGACCGAATACGACGCCACGCTGCCGGCGCCGGTCGCGTTCGCGCCCGACAACCTCGCCAACACGCTCGGCGAGGTGCTCGGCGCCAACGGCATGACCCAGCTGCGCATCGCCGAGACCGAGAAGTACGCGCACGTCACCTTCTTCCTCAGCGGCGGCCGCGAGGATCCGTATCCCGGCGAGGAGCGCATCCTGGTGCCGAGCCCGAAGGTCGCCACCTACGACCTGCAGCCGGAGATGAGCGCGCCGGAAGTCTGCGCGA
This sequence comes from Luteimonas marina, assembly GCF_007859325.1. Taxonomy (GTDB): domain Bacteria; phylum Pseudomonadota; class Gammaproteobacteria; order Xanthomonadales; family Xanthomonadaceae; genus Luteimonas; species Luteimonas marina. Next base: position 188,568 of record NZ_VOHK01000002.1, read on the forward strand.
AACTGGTGCAGGCGGTGGAGGACGAGCGCTTCGACGCGATCATCTGCAATTTCGCCAACCCCGACATGGTCGGCCACACCGGCGTGCTGTCGGCGGCGATCACGGCGGTCGAGACCGTGGACGAGGCCGTCGGCGAGATCATCGCCGCGGTGCGCGCGAAAGGCGGCGAACTGCTGGTCACCGCCGACCACGGCAACTGCGAGATGATGCGCGACCCGGTGACCGGCGAGCCGCATACCTCGCACACCGTCGGCCCGGTCGACCTGGTCTACGTCGGCAGCCGCGACGCGACCCTGCGCGGCGGCGGCGCCCTGCGCGACCTCGCGCCGACCATCCTCGACCTGCTCGGCGTCGACAAGCCCGCGGAAATGACCGGTTCGACCCTGCTGGTCGCGAAGGGGTGACCGCAACGATGCGCGTGCGGCTGGCCTGGGCGGCGCTCGCGCTGCTCGCGGCCGGGTTCGCGCCCGCGCCCGTGCAGGCACAGCAGAACAGCCGCGAGGCCGAGCGCCGGCTCGAACGCGTGCGCAAGGAACTCAAGGACGTCGCCAGCGAGCGCCGCAGGCTCGAAGGCGAGCGCGGCGATGCAGCGAAGCAGCTGCGCGACTCCGATGAGCAGGTCGCCCGCTCGGCGCGCACGCTGCAGGGCACCGAAGCCGAACTCGCGCGCCAGCAGGCCGCACTCGCCGAACTGGACGAAAAGCGTGACGCCCTGCAGGCGCGCATGGGCGCGCAGCGCGAGGAGCTGCAGGCGCTGCTGCGCGCCAGCTACACCGCCGGCAATGCCGCGCCGCTGAAGCTGATGCTGGCGCAGGACCAGGTGGCCGATGCCAGCCGCGCGCTCACCTACCACCGCTACCTGCAGCGCCAGCGCGCCGACCGCATCGCCGCGCTGCGCGGGGAACTGGCCGAACTCGAGGCGGTCGAGCGCGAGATCGGCGAACGCCGCGCCGCGCTGGAGCGCGCGCGCGAACAGCAGCGCACGCAGGTCGCCGCGCTCGAACGCGACCGGCGCGATCGCGCGCAGACGGTGGCGCAGCTGGACAAGCGCTACCGTGACCGCAGCACGCGCGAGCAGGCGCTGGGGCAGGATGCGAAATCGCTCGAACGCCTGCTGGCGCGGCTGCGCGCCGCCGCGGCGAAGGCCGAGGCCGAGCGCAAGGCCGCCGCCGCGCGCGCCGCGCAGCGCACGCCGTCCGGCGAACGCGCGCCGGGCAGGCCGCCGGTCGCGGTCGCGCGCACCGCGCCGGTGCAGGTCGGTGGGCTCGGCTGGCCGCTGTCGGGCGCGCTGCTCGCCGGCTACGGGGCGCGCATGCCCGACGGGCGCAGCAGCAACGGCGTGCTGATCGGCGCCGCGGCCGGCACGCCGGTGCGCGCGGTCGCCGACGGCACCGTGGTGTTCGCCGAATGGATGACCGGCTACGGCATGATCCTGATCGTCGACCACGGCAACGGCACGATGAGCCTGTACGCGCACAACGACGCCCTGCTGAAGGCCGCCGGCGACGCGGTGAAACGCGGCGACGCGGTCGCTACCGTCGGCAACTCCGGCGGGCAGGGGCAGCCGGCGCTGTACTTCGAACTGCGCCGCAACGGCCAGCCGGTGAACCCGAACACCTTCCTGCAGAAACGCTGAACAGGCCGCGTCAGCGGGCGCCGCACGGACCGCGGCGGCAGGCTCCGCTTCACCCAAGGCCGGGATGGGCCCGCATAATCGGACGAACCCCGCGCGCGCCGCGCGGTCCGACCTTCATCCCGTTCCGGAGTGCCTGCATGTCCCGTCGCACCTCGCCGCTGCTCGTCGCCCTGCTGCCGCTGGCGCTGGCATCGCCGTTCGCGCCTGCGCAGGACGCGACGCCTCCGGCGGCGGAACAGGAGGTGCCGGCGCCGGCGGAGCAGGCGCCGCAGGCGCCGCCGCAGGACGCCGCGCCCGCGCAAGCCGCGCCGGTGGACGGGGACACGCCTGCTCAGGAACAGGAAGAAGCCCCCGCCGCACCGGCCGCCGACGAGGAGCAGGACGCCGCCGTCGCCGCCAGCGACGACCCCGACGCCATCGAAAGCGCCGCGACCAAGGTGCCGCTGGAGGAAATCCGCCGCTACGTCGGCCTGTTCAACGCGATCCGCGAGGGCTACGTCGATCCGGTCGAGGACCGCAAGCTGATGGACTCGGCGATCCGCGGCCTGCTGTTCGACCTCGACCCGCACAGCGCCTACCTCGAAAAGCGCGCGGCCGAGGCCTTCGACGAGGGCACCACCGGCGCCTACGACGGCATCGGCGTGGAGGTGCTGCAGCTGCCCGACGGCAAGGTGCGGGTGATCGCGCCGATCGACGACACGCCGGCGGCCAAGGCCGGTATCCGCTCCGGCGACACCATCGTCGCCGTCGACGGCAAGCCGCTGACGCCGGCCGACGCCGAAGGCCACGGCCCGCTGCGCGGACCGCCCGGCAGCAAGGCCGTGCTCAGCATCGTGCGCGAGGGCGAGGTGAAGCCGCTGGAGATCACCGTGCACCGCGAGACCATCCGCGTGGCCAGCGTGCGCGGGCGCATGCTCGAGCCCGGCTACGGCTACGTGCGCATCAGCCAGTTCCAGGTCGAGACCGCGGAGGACTTCGCGCGCACGCTGGGGCGCCTGCAGGGCGAGGCCGGCGGCGCGCTGAAGGGCCTGGTCATCGACCTGCGCAGCAATCCCGGCGGCCTGCTCACCTCGGCGGTGCGTATCGCCGACGACCTGCTGGAGAAGGGCGGGATCGTCAGCACCCGCGGCCGCAACAGCGTCAACGACACCGAATTCAGCGCCACGCCCGGGGACCTGATGCAGGGCAGGCCGGTGGTGGTGATCGTCGACGCAGGCTCGGCGAGCGCCTCGGAAGTGCTCGCCGGCGCGCTGAACGACAACGGCCGCGCGCGCATCGTCGGCAGCCGCAGCTTCGGCAAGGGTTCGGTGCAGACGGTGATGCCGCTGGGCAACGGCGACGCGGTCAAGCTCACCACCGCGCGCTACTACACGCCCAGCGGGCGCTCGATCCAGGCGCGCGGCATCGATCCGGACGTGGTGCTCAAGCCCGACACCACCGAACCGAAGCTGGTCTCGACCTTGCCCGGCTACACCGAAGCCTCGCTGCCCGGCCACCTGCGCGGCGACGAGGAGGACGGCTCGGCCGCCGGCGACGTGCTCGACGGCGACGGCCCGATCGAGGCCGCGTTGGCGGAGCTGAAGAAACCGAAGCCCGAGGTGGCGACCGCACCCGCGGCCGCGGACGCGCCGAAGCGCGACTAGGGGCTGTTGCCGCGTTCGTGTTTCGCCGACTGCGCGCCCGGATCCTCCGCACCTGTCATTTCCACACCTGTCATTTCGCACACCCTGTCATTTCGACCGCAGGGAGAAATCTTCCTGCCGGAGTGCGAGACCTGTCGTGCGTGGATGGTTCATTCGAGCGCGACAGGACGACTGCGGCCGGGCAGGAGATTTCTCCCTGCGGTCGAAATGACAGGGTGTGGTGGCAGGACAGGTGGAACGATGCGCGCTGCCCGTGTCCGGGCATTCAGCCGCCCGGTGCGGTGAGCTTCAGCCCCAGCAGCACCGCCACCAGCCCCAGCAGCACGCTGCCGCCGACGTAGCCCGACGCGACCAGCCACTCGCCCCGGCGCAGCAGCTGCGCGGTTTCCAGCCCGAACGCCGAGAACGTGGTGAAGCCACCCAGCACGCCGACGAACAGCAGCAGGCGCAGGTCGGCCGTCAGCCAGCCGGACCAGCGCTCGGCCAACCCGGCGAGCAGGCCCGCCACCAGGCAGCCGGCGAGGTTCACGACGAAGGTGCCGAGCGGGAACTTCTGCGGCGCGACGGCCTGCATCGTCCACGTCGCCAGCAGGTAGCGCGCGATCGAGCCGAACGCGCCGCCGAGGCCGACCAGTGCGATCCCCTGCAGCGTCATCGCGGCGCCTTCAGCGCGGTTTCGCCGGCAGCGGGAACGGCGTGACCACCTTCTCGCCCGACTCGGCGTCGCGGATCGCGGACTGGCCCTTCTTCTCCACTTCCTCCACCCGCAGGATCGCCTGCATCGGCAGGTGCAGGGCGCGGGTGTTGCCGAACTCGTCGCGCAACCGCTCCTCGGTCGGGTCGACGACCAGTCCGTCGTGCACGTCGAACACCAGCTCGGCGACCTCGACGAAGCCCCACAGCCGGCCGCTGTCCACGCGCCGCGCGTACAGCTCGTAGACCTTGCCGTGGTTGAGGAAGGTGACCTTGTAGAGCGTTCTGGACATGGAGTGGATTATAGGAGCGCGATTGGTGATTCGTGATTGGTGATTGGAAAAGGCAGGAGCGTCACCGACGCCCTTGTCGAATCACCAATCACGAATCACCAATCACGGCTTCAATACCCCTTCAACCGCCGCAGCCGCCGCGCGATCGCCCCGCGCGAGGCGATCGCGAACAGGATCCCGAACAAGAAGCCCGCCGCGTGCGCCGCCCAGGCCACGGCGCCGAAGGCCGGGCCGATGTAGGCGAACACGATCTGCAGCACCGCCCAGACCCCGATCAGCAGCGAGGCCGGCGCGCGCACGAATTCCAGGAACAGCCCCAGCGGCACCACCACCCCCAGCCGCGCCTGCGGGAACAGCGCCAGGTAGGCGCCGATCACCGCCGACACCGCGCCCGAGGCGCCGATGATCAGCCGGTCCGGGGCGCCGATCACCAGCACTGCGAACAGGTTGGCCAGCGCCCCGCCGAGGAAGAACAGCGCCAGCAGCCGCCACGGCCCCATCACCCGCTCGGCGGGCAGGCCGAAGATCAGCAGGAACACCAGGTTGCCCAGCAGGTGCGCCCAGTCGGCGTGCAGGAACAGCGCCGTGGACAGGCGCAGCCACTGCTGCGGCTCGGCCCAGACCTGCCACGGCCCGGCGCTCGCCGAGCCGCCCGCCAGCGCGCCCCAGTCCAGCATCAGCGCCCGCTGCGAGGCGTCCGAGCGCGACAGCGCGAACAGGAACGCCGCCCACAGCAGGGCCGCCAGCAGCGGCGTGGCCCAGCGCAGCGAGGCGCGGGTGCGGGTGGGGACGGACACGAACATGGCGCCACCTTACCCGCTCCGGCGGCGCCGGTTCATGTCCCGGCAACCGCCTCTCCGTGCCGGGCGGCACATTCACCACACGCACCGGTACGGTATAGTGCGCGCCGCGTCGTGGGTCGGGAGGGCGAGTTCCGGCGGCGAGGGCGGGATCCACCGGATCCGGCCGTCATCGCGACGCGGCACCGTCCCGTCACCGGAGAGACCCAACCCCATGCGCAAGATCCCCCGCACCACCGTCACCGCGCTCGCGGTCGGCATTGCCGGCACGCTGGCCTTCGCCTCCAGCGCCCACGCCGCCGGCTTCCAGCTCAAGGAAAACAGCGTCAAGTCGATGGGCAGTGCCTTCGCCGGTACCGCCGCCAAGACCGGCGATTCCTCGGTCGTGACCAACAACCCGGCGGTGATGACCCAGTTCGAGGGCAACACCTTCCAGATCGACGTCACCGCGATCGACCTCAACTACGAATTCAAGGGCACCGCCACCGATGCCTTCGGCCGCCCGATGACCGGCGGCGACGGCGGCAACGCCGGCGACGTCACCCCGGTGCCGGCGATGTCCTACATCCGCAAGCTCGACAACGGCCTTGCGCTGGGCGCGATGGTCAGCGCCCCGTTCGGCCTGAAAACCGAGTACGAGGACAATTGGGTGGGCCGCTATTTCGCCCACACCTCCGACGTGCGCATCGTCGACCTGACCCTGTCGGGCGCGATCGACGTCACCGACCGCTTCTCGGTCGGCATCGGCGCGATCGTCTCGCGCGCCGACGTGACCCTGTCCAGGTCGGTCGACTTCGGCACCCTGCTGTATTCCAACCCGGCCACGCGGCCGCTGCCGTTCGCGCAGCCGCAGGCCGCCGACGGCTTCGTCGAGATCCAGGGCGACGACAACGGCTTCGGCTGGCTGGTCGGCGCGCATTTCCGCCCGACCGACAACTTCGCGATCGGCGTCAGCTACCGCTCCGAGATCGACTACGAGCTGGCCGGCACCGCCGACTGGACCGTGCCCGGCAACGTCGCGGCCGTGTTCAGCGCCAGCCCGACGACCGCGCCGCTGTTCCAGGACGGCCCGGGCGGCGCCAAGCTCACCACGCCGTCGGTCCTGTCGGTCGGCGCGCACTGGAACGTCACCGACCGCTTCGCGCTGTCGGCGAGTTGGGCCGAGACCGGCTGGGAGTCGCTGCGCGAGGTGCGCATCGAGTTCGAGAACCCCGATCCGGACGCGGTCGAGCCGTTCGAGTGGAGCGATTCGACCTTCGTTGCGATTGGCGCCGAGTACAAGCTCAGCGATCGCTGGACGCTGCGCGGCGGCATCGCCAACGACGAAACCCCGACCAGCCTCGAGCACCGCACCCCGCGCCTGCCCGACGACGACCGCCGCTGGTACTCGATCGGCGCCACCTGGCAGGTCAGCGACGCGCTCGACGTCAACTTCGCCGTCACCCACATCAAGCCCGACGACCCGAAGGTCGACGTCACTTCGAGCGGCAGCCGCATCGCCGGCCCGTTCGACGGCAGCGCCAACCTCTACGGCGTGTCGGCGCAGTACCGCTTCTGATCCGCGCCAGCGCGTGATGCAGCGAAGAAGGCCCCGCTCCGGCGGGGCTTTCTTGTCTCAATGCTCCGCCGAACCCGCTAAAACCTGTCATCCCGAGCGTTAGCGAGGGATCTGCTTCTGCGCGATCGGATAACAGATCCCTCCCCCGGATCAAGTCCGGGGTCGGGATGACAGGTCGGGGTGGCGGTGACGATCAGGCCTCAGCCGAAGAACCGCTGCAGCACGAACGTCCACGCCGGCAGCGTCGCCAGCGACAGCACGATGCCATAGCCGACCAGGGCCGCGGCCAGGCGCGGCGCCAGCCCGTGCGAGATCGCCAGCGCCGCGGCGGTGATCATCGTCGGCATCGCCGATTCCAGCACCGCCACCTGCAGCATCGCGCCGCGCATCCCGAACAGCCAGGCCAGCGGCAGCGCCAGCAGCGGCAGCAGCACCAGCTTGATGCCGAGGCCGGCGGCGAGCGGCGCGATCTCGTCGCGCGGCAGGCGCAGCCGGATCGTGAGGCCGACGGCCAGCATCACCAGCATCAGCATCACCCCCGACAGCCGCTCCAGCGCCGCGGCGATCCAGGCCGGCGGCTGCCCGGGCATCAGCGTGAGCCCGAACACCAGCGCCCACACCGGCGGGAACTTCGCGATCCGCAGCGCGATCTCGCGCCCGGACGGCCGCGCGTCGCCGCCGTAGCGCGCGAGCAGGATCAATCCCACCGTCGACAGCAGCATGAAGGTGCCGAACTGGTCGTACACCACCGCGAAGGGCAGCGCGCCGTCGCCGAGCAGGGCGGCGACCATCGGGTAGCCGATGTAGCTGGTGTTGCCGAGCATCGTGCACAGCGCCAGCACCGCGAACTCGTCGCGGCGCAGCCGCAGCCGGCGCGACAGTCCCCACGCCAGCGCCCAGGCCAGGCCCGCCAGCAGCCACGGCAGCAGCACCAGGCCGAGCAGCGAAGGCTCCAGGCGCAGCCGCGGCGCGTTGAGCAGGATCGCCGCCGGCAGGCAGACGTACAGCACCAGCAGGTTCAGCGTGTCGGCGGCGTTGTCCGGCAGCGCGCGCAGGCGCGCGAACAGCATGCCCAGCGCCAGCATCGCCAGCATCAGCGCGAAAGCATCGAAGGCCATCGTCGGCCGCTATCGGGGGTGGGGGAGGGGAATGATAGCGGCGCGTCAGCGCAGCGCGGGATGCGCCATTGGTACAGGCAGGAAGCCCGACGACGCTTCCTGCAAACCTCGAATACCCGCCGTCATCCCCGCTGACCCCCCGTCATCCCCGCGAAGGCGGGGATCCAGTGTCGTTGCCCTGAACAATGGGCACGCCGGGAAAGCCTGAAGGCAATCGATCCGGCCGTGAAAGACGCTGGGTCCCCGCCTGCGCGGGGACGACGGTTCGGGCGGGTTACTCCCCGAGCGTCAGCAGGCTCGCATTGCCGCCTGCCGCGGTCGTGTTCACCGTCACCGTCTTCTCGGTCGCGAAGCGCGGCAGGTAGTGCGGGCCGCCGGCCTTGGGGCCGGTGCCGGACAGGCCCTGGCCGCCGAAGGGCTGCACGCCAACCACCGCGCCGATCTGGTTGCGGTTGACGTAGACGTTGCCGACCTTCGCGCGCTGCACGATGCGGTCCACGGTCTCGTCGATGCGCGAGTGGATACCCAGCGTCAGGCCGTAGCCGGTGGCGTTGATCGCGTCGATCACGGCGTCGAGTTCGTCGGCCTTCCAGCGGATCACGTGCAGCGCGGGGCCGAAGTTCTCGCGGGTGAGCTGCGACAGCGACGCCAGCTCCCACGCGCGCGGCAGGAAGAAGGTGCCGTGGGCGAGCGATTCGTTCGACGGCGCCTGCGCGATCGGTTTGGCGACCGTTTCCATCTTCGCCGCGTGATCCTGCAGCAGCTTGAGCGCGTCGGCATCGATCACCGGGCCGACGTCGGTCGACAGCAGTCCGGGATCGCCGACGCTGAGCTCCGCCATCGCGCCGGCGATCATCGCGACCACCTTGTCGGCAATGTCGGCCTGCACGAACAGCACGCGCGCGGCCGAGCAGCGCTGGCCGGCCGAGGTGAAGGCGGACGCCAGCGCGTCCTTGACCAGCTGCTCGGGCAGCGCCGAGGAGTCGGCGATCATCGCGTTCTGGCCGCCGGTCTCGGCGATCAGGGTGGCGATGGGGCCGGCCTCGCGCCCGGCCAGCGCGCGGTTGATCGCGCGCGCGGTGTCGGTGGAGCCGGTGAAGGCGACGCCCGCGACGCGCGGATCCTTCGTCAATGCCGCGCCGACGGTGGCGCCGTCGCCGGGCAGGAACTGCAGCACGGCCTCGGGCACGCCGGCCTCGTGCAGCAGCTTCACCGCGTGCCAGCCGATCAGGTTGGTCTGCTCGGCGGGCTTGGCGATCACGCTGTTGCCCGCCGCCAGCGCCGCGGCGACCTGTCCGGCGAAGATCGCCAGCGGGAAGTTCCACGGGCTGATGCAGACGAACACGCCTCGGCCGGCGAGCTGCAGGCTGTTGGATTCGCCGGTCGGGCCGGGCAGGGCCTCGACCGCGAACGCGCTGCGCGCCTGACCGGCGTAGTAGCGCAGGAAGTCGACCGCCTCGCGCACTTCGGCGACGCCGTCGGGGAGGGTCTTGCCGGCTTCCTTCGTGCACAGCGCGATGTACTGCGGCATGCGCTGTTCCAGCAGGTCGGCGGCGTGTTCGAGGATCGCGGCGCGCGAGGCGGCGGGCGTCGCGTCCCAGGCCGGCTGCGCGGCGACCGCATTCTGCAGCGCCTTCTCGACGGTGGCGGCGTCGGCGGCCTGCCACTGGCCGACGCGCTGGCGGCGGTCGGCGGGATTGGTCACGGCGATGTCGGGACCGGACACGGTCGCGCCCGGCACCAGCGGGCCGGCGCGCCAGTCGGCGACGGCGGCGTTGACCTGTTCGGCCAGCGCGCGCAGCTGGTCGTCGTTGGCGAGGTTGACGCCCATGGAATTGCTCCTGTCGAGGTCGAAGCTGCGGTACAGGTCGACCGGCAGCGGAATGCGGGGATGCGGGATCGAATCGAAACCCGAGACGACCTCGACCGGATCGCGCACGAGGTCGTCGATCGAGACCTCCTCGTCGCTGATCCGGTTGACGAAGCTGGAGTTCGCGCCGTTCTCGAGCAGGCGGCGCACGAGGTAGGGCAGCAGGTCCTCGTGCGAGCCGACCGGCGCGTACACGCGGCAGGGCACGTCGAGGCGATCGGCGGGGATCACCTCGGCGTAGAGGTCGTCGCCCATGCCGTGCAGCTTCTGGAATTCGTAAGCGTGCGATTTCTGCTCCCTCCCCCGCCTGCGGGGGAGGGTTGGGGTGGGGGCCTCTCCGGAGGCGTCGTCGGCCGCCTGGCCCCCATCCCCGGCCCTTCCCCCGCGGGCGGGGGAAGGGAGCGAAGCGGAGAGCAAGGCCGACGCCATGCGATGGATCGCCGCGATCGTCTGCGCGTTGTGGGTGGCGAACATCGGATAGATCGCATCGACGTTCGCCAGCAGCCGCGCCGCGTTGGCCTGGTAGCTGACGTCGGTGTTGGGCTTGCGCGTGAACACCGGGTAGGCCGGGTGGCCGTCGACCTGCGCGCGCTTGACCTCGCTGTCCCAGTACGCGCCCTTCACCAGCCGCACCGGGATGCGGCGGCCGTGGCGGCGGGCGAGGCCGGCGATCCAGTCGATCACGAACGGCGCGCGCTTCTGGTAGGCCTGCACGACGATGCCGAAGCCCTCCCAGCCGGCCAGCGAGGCGTCGCTCCAGGCGCGCTCGATCACGTCCAGCGACAGTTCGAGGCGGTCGGCCTCCTCGGCGTCGATGGTCAGGCCGATGTTGTAGCCCTGCGCGCGCTGCGCCAGCTGCAGCAGCCGCGGCGCCAGTTCGGCCAGCACGCGCTCGCGCTTGGCGTGCTCGTAGCGCGGGTGCAGCGCCGAGAGCTTGACCGAGATCGACGGCGCGGTGATTTCGTCGTCGAAGCGGCCCCCCGCATCGCCTTGGCGATGCGAATGTGAGTGAGCGCCGATCGCGTCGATCGCGTCGCCGTAGGCCTTGAGGTAGCGGTCGGCGTCGTGCTGCGTGAGCGCGGCTTCGCCGAGCATGTCGAAGGAATAGCGGAACGCGGCGTTGGCGCCCTTGCGGCTGCGCGCCAGCGCCTCGCCGATGGTCCGGCCCATGACGAACTGGTGGCCCATGATCCGCATCGCCTGGCGCACCGCCAGCCGGATCACCGGCTCGCCGACGCGGCCGACCAGGCGCTTGAAGGCGTTGTGGACGTCGCGCCGGGTGTCGTCGGCGAGGTCGACGAGGTGGCCGGTCAGCATCAGGCCCCAGGTCGAGGCGTTGACCAGCACCGAGTCGGACTGGCCCATGTGCTTTTTCCAGTCGGCCTCGCCCAGCTTGTCGCGGATCAGCCTGTCGGCGGTGTCCTGGTCGGGGATGCGCAGCAGGGCCTCGGCCACGCACATCAGCAGCACGCCTTCCTCGCTGCCGAGGTCGTACTGGCGCATGAAGGCCTCGATCGCGCCCTGGTCCTGCGTGCGCGCGCGGACCCGGCGCACCAGGTCGGTGGCGGTGGCGTGGATCGCGGCGCGGTCGGCCTCGCCCCAGCCGGGGGCGGGCTGGCGGGCGACGGCCAGCAGCTCGCGCACGTGCGCGGCCTCGTCGAGGGTCCAGGCCGCGGTGATCGCGGCGCGGCGCGGGTCGGGCGCCGGCGGGAGTTCCGGGGAGAGCAGGGGCGTCATGGGCTGGCCGCAGGATACGCCCCGGGACGCGCGGGACTGCGCGAGGGGCGGAGTCGGTCATTCTTGCCCGCGCGGCGGGGGCGGGATTGCACGATTCCCGCGGGCTGGGCGGCGGCCGCGGCACAAGCCGTGCAGGCCGGGGGCAGTGCGGATCCGGCCCGACAAACACGCCGGATCCGTAGGTCGGGGCTACGCCCCCGACGCTGGATGTCGACGGCGTCGGGGGCGTAGCCCCGACCTACCGTTTGCGGGCCGGATCAATGGCCGGCGCGCAGGCGCCGGTATTCGCCCGGGGTCATGCCCACCAGCGCCACGAACCGGCGCGTGAACGCGCTCTGGTCGCTGAAGCCGCAGGCCTGGGCGATGCCGGCGATGCTGCCCGGCCCCTGCAGGCGGTGCATCGCGGCCTGGATCCGGATCCGGGTCAGCAGCTGCAGCGGCGAGAGCTGGAACACCTTGTGGAAGGTGCGCTCGAGCTTGGACTCAGAGAAGCCGGTGATCGCCCGCAGGTCCTGGATGCGCACGTTGCCGGCGTAGTGCCGGTTCATGTGCACCAGCGCCTCGCGCAGCGAACCGTAGTCGGCCTGCAGTCCCTCGCGGCCGGCGAGGTCGCGGGAGATGCCGACCAGCCCGGCCACCTGGCCGTCGACCCGCAGCGGCCGCTTGCAGGTCAGGCACCAGCCCGGCTCCTGGTCGGAGAACAGGTGCAGCTCCAGCAGGTTGTCGATCACCGCGCCGGCCAGCACCTGCTGGTCCTGCAGTCCGTAGTTGGCGGCCAGGCCGCCGGGGTACACGTCGCTGGCGCGCTTGCCGATGATGTCGCGCCGCGAACGCAGGCCGAGCCGGCGCAGCATGGTGGCGTTGACGTGGGTGTAGCGCCCCTCGCGGTCCTTGATGAAAAACAGCACCTCCGGGATCGCGTCGAACAGGGCCTCGACCTCGGTGGCGTCCAGGGCGGGAAGGGCTGGCTTCAACGTGGCGTCCGTCCAGGCAGGGGTAGCCGCGATGCCGTCGCGGCGGAAGGAAGCGCGCCGTCGGGCATGGCCGGACCGGACCCGCGGCGCCGGGCCGGACGCGCGGTCCGCCGCGACGGCGGACCCGGGCGCAGGCCACGGAACGAAGTCCGGATTCTATCCAGCGAACCGCATGGCGCGGCCCTTCGCGGCGGGTCGGCGGCCGCGAAGCTCGGGTCTCGGCTTGCCCCTAAACCCCCGCGGCCGCTACCATTTGGGAGTTTTCGCGTGCCCGCGGGGCGGGTTCGCGCCGTTCCGACGCGGTAGCGTGGCAGTCCCTTCCGGTTGCGAAGGTCCCGCCACGACGGGTTCGTTCACAGTTTGCTGGCGGCCGGCGGGCCGCGACCGATGACATTGGGGTCTAGGCAATGATGCAGGCGCGTTTTTCGCGGTGGGGTCTGGCAGTTCTGGCGTCGTTGCCGTTCGCGGCGCTGGCCGCGGACCCGAAGCCCTGGCAGCTGAACATGGGGCGGGGTGTCACCGCGTCCTCGCAGCACGCCTACGACGCGCACATGCTGGCGCTGTGGATCTGCGTCGGCATCGGCGCGGTGGTGTTCGCGGCGATGGGCTACGCCATGTTCAAGTTCCGCCACTCCAAGGGCGCGGTGCCGGACACCAGCTTCACCCACAGCACCCGGCTGGAGATCGTCTGGACCGTGGTCCCGATCATCCTGCTGGTGGTGATGGCGGTGCCGGCGACGGCCAAGCTGATCGCGATGTACGACACCCGCGAGTCGGAGATGACCATCAAGGTCACCGGCGTGCAGTGGCTGTGGAAGTACGAATACCTCGGCGAGGGCGTGGAGATCACCAGCCGCCTCGACCGCGAGAGCGACCGCCTGCGCCAGAACAAGGCGACCACTCGCGCCGAACTCGACGCGCACCCGGCCTACCTGCTGGACGTCGACAACCCGCTGGTGGTGCCGACCGACACCAAGATCCGCTTCGTGATCACCGCCGACGACGTGATTCATTCGTGGTGGGTGCCGGCGCTGGGCTGGAAGCAGGACGCGATCCCCGGGATCATCAACGAGGCCTGGACCGAGATCCTCGAGCCGGGTGTCTACCGCGGCCAGTGCGCGGAACTGTGCGGCAAGGACCACGGCTTCATGCCGATCGTGGTGCGCGCGGTGCCGAAGGCCGAGTTCGAGCAGTGGCTGGCCTCGAGCAAGGCCGCCGGCCAGACCACCGATGAGCCGTCGCAGGTGCCCGAGGGCGGCACCGGCAACGCGCCGCGCTCGGTCGACCCCGACATGATCGAAGACGTGCAGCAGGGCGAGGAGCCCGCCGCCCCGCAGGCGCCCGAAGAGGCCGCCGCCCCCGCCGACGCGCCCAGCGCCGACTGACCGAATTCGAGAAGGCAGACCGCCCCATGTCCACGCATACCGCCACCGCAGACCACCACCACGACGACCACGGCCACAAGCAGTCGTTCGTCGATCGCTGGCTGTTCTCCACGAACCACAAGGACATCGGCACGCTGTACCTGCTGTTCTCGTTCGTGATGTTCATCATCGGCGCGGCGATGAGCGTGGTCATCCGCACCGAACTGGCGGTCCCGGGCCTGCAGCACGTCAGCCCCGAGTTCTTCAACCAGATGACCAGCATGCACGCGCTGGTGATGATCTTCGGCGGCGTGATGCCGGCCTTCGTCGGCCTGGCCAACTGGATGATCCCGCTGCAGATCGGCGCGCCGGACATGGCGCTGCCGCGCATGAACAACTGGTCGTTCTGGATCCTGCCGTTCGCCTTCACCCTGCTGCTGATGACCCTGTTCCTGCCCGGCGGCGGCCCGGCCGGCGGCTGGACCCTGTACCCGCCGCTGTCGCTGCAGGGCGGCTACAACGTGGCCTTCACCATCTTCGCCATCCACATGATGGGCATCAGCTCGATCATGGGCGCGATCAACGTCATCGCCACCATCCTCAACATGCGCGCGCCGGGCATCGACCTGCTGAAGATGCCGATCTTCTGCTGGACCTGGCTGATCACCGCCTTCCTGCTGATCGCGGTGATGCCGGTGCTGGCCGGCGCGGTGACCATGCTGCTGACCGACAAGTTCTTCGCCACCTCGTTCTTCAACGCGGCCGGCGGCGGCGACCCGGTGATGTACCAGCACATCTTCTGGTTCTTCGGGCATCCCGAGGTCTACATCATGATCCTGCCGGCGTTCGGCATCGTCAGCGAGATCATCCCGACCTTCAGCCGCAAGCCGCTGTTCGGCTACCAGGCGATGGTCTACGCCACGGCGTCGATCGCGTTCCTGTCGTTCATCGTGTGGGCGCACCACATGTTCACGGTGGGCATGCCGCTGGGCGGCGAGATCTACTTCATGTTCGCGACCATGCTGATCGCGATCCCGACCGGCGTGAAGATCTTCAACTGGGCGACCACGATGTGGCGCGGTTCGATCAGCTTCGAGTCGCCGATGCTGTGGTCGATCGCCTTCGTGATCCTGTTCAGCATCGGCGGCTTCTCCGGCCTGATGCTGGCGATCGTGCCGGCCGACTTCCAGTACCACGACACCTACTTCGTGGTCGCGCACTTCCACTACGTGCTGGTCACCGGCGCGCTGTTCGGCATCATCGCCGCGGTGTACTACTGGTGGCCGAAGTGGTCCGGGCGCATGTACAGCGAGAAGGCGGCCAAGTTCCACTTCTGGTGGACGATGGTGTTCGTCAACCTGCTGTTCTTCCCGCAGCACTTCCTGGGCCTGGCCGGCATGCCGCGCCGCATCCCGGACTACAACGTGGTGTTCGCGGACTGGAACCTGATCAGCTCGATCGGCGCGTTCGGCATGTTCCTGACGCCGTTCATGATGGCCGGCATCCTGTGGCATTCGCTCCGGCACGGCGCGCAGGCGCCGGCGCGGGCGTGGGACAGCGCGAAGGGCCTGGAGTGGACGGTGCCGTCGCCGGCGCCGCACCACACCTTCGGCACGCCGCCGGTGCTCCGGCCGGGCGATCTCGCGCACGACGACGTGACCCACTGACGAGCCACCGACGGCACGATGCGATGAGCCCGACGACGCCCCACGACGACACCGCCCTGCGGCGCAGGCGCGCCGTGCGCACGGCGATCGTCGTGGGCGCGGTCGCGCTGGCGATCTACGTCGCCTTCGTCCTGTCCGGGGTGATCGGTCGATGAGCGGCAAGCCCGGCATCGGCAAGCTGGTCGCGATCTCGCTGGCCGCGTTCGCCTTCACCTTCTCGCTGGTGCCGCTGTACCGCATCGCCTGCGAGAAGGTGTTCGGCATCCGCCTCGACAACACCGCCGCCGACGCTTCCGCCGTGGCCGCGGCGGTGCCCGACGAGCGCTGGGTGACGGTGGAGTTCGACGGCAGCGTGAACTCGAAGCTGCCCTGGGGCTTCCGCCCCAACGCCACGAGGATGCGCGTGCGCGTCGGCGAGCAGTACGAGGCCACCTACGCCGCGCACAACACCGGCGACCGCGCGATCGTCGGCAGCGCCACGCCGTCGGTGGCGCCGGCGCGCGCCTCTGGCTACTTCAGCAAGACCGAGTGCTTCTGCTTCACCGCGCAGACGCTGCAGGCCGGCGAGGTCCGCGACCTGCCGGTGCGCTTCATCGTCGACCCGGCGCTGCCGCCGGACGTCAACACCATCACCCTGTCGTACACCTTCTTCAAGAACGACGTGCTGACCGATCGCCTTGCGGCGGCGGCACCGTCGTCCACCGTGCCGCGCGCGGCACCCTGACCCACCGCAATCCGGACTTTCCGCCATGGCCCAGGCCCACGCTGACCACGATCCCAACGTCTACTACGTGCCGCACGGCAGCCGCTGGCCGGTGTTCGCGTCGGTGGCGCTGTTCGTCGCGATGCTCGGTTTCGCCAGCTGGCTCAACGAGGCGAGCTGGGGCAGGGCGACATTCTTCGTCGGCCTCGCCGCTCTGGCGTTCATCCTGTTCAAGTGGTTCGCCGACGTGGTGCTGGAGTCGGTGTCGGGCTACTACAACAAGCAGGTCGACGTCTCGTTCCGCATGGGGATGGTGTGGTTCATCTTCTCGGAAGTGATGTTCTTCGCCGCGTTCTTCGGCGCGCTGTTCTACACCCGCCAGTTCGCGCTGCCGTGGCTGGGCGGCAGCGGCGACGGCGTGGCCACCAACTACCTGCTCTGGGAAGGCTTCAGCGCGGCGTGGCCGACGTCCGGCCCCGGCCAGGTGGGCGGCGCGTTCCAGACGATCCCCGCGTGGGGCCTGCCCCTGCTCAACACGCTGATCCTGCTCACCTCGGGCGTCACCGTGACCATCGCCCACCACGCGCTGCGCGCCGGCCACCGCACGCAGCTGCTGGTGTTCCTCGGGCTGACCGTGCTGCTGGGCTGCGTGTTCCTGTTCTTCCAGGCCGAGGAATACATCCACGCCTACCGCGACCTGAACCTGACCATGGGGTCGGGCATCTACGGCTCGACGTTCTTCATGCTGACCGGCTTCCACGGCGCGCACGTGACCCTGGGCACGATCATGCTGGCGATCATCTGGCTGCGCTGCGCCAGGGGCCACTTCACCAAGGAAAACCACTTCGCGTTCGAGGCGGTGGCCTGGTACTGGCACTTCGTCGACGTGGTGTGGCTGGGGCTGTTCCTGTTCGTCTATGTGCTTTGACGGCCGGGAATCGGGATTCGGGAATCGGGATTCGGAACGGCAGCGAGCACCGGATCGATTCGAGGAGGGCGCCGGCATGCCGGCGCTTTCCGCTTTTTCGGTGCTGCGATTCGGAAACTCCGCCGCTGTCATTTCGAACGCCATCGCTGTCATTTCGACCGCAGGGAGAAATCTGCGATCCCAAGGCGGGGTGCACCAGATTTCTCGCTGCGCTCGAAATGACAGCGGTGGGACAGCGGGCAGCCGTTCCGGCCGGCTCCGCTCAGGGATTCGGATTGCGTCCCACGCCGTGGAACTCGATCCAGCCCATGTAGTTGGCCAGCACCACCAGCAGGATCAACACGATCGACAGCGCGATGCGCTTGGTCAGCGCGTTCACGGTGCGCTTGGTCTGGCCCTTGTCGACCATCATGTAGTACAGGCCGGCGCCGAGGTTCCACAGGATCAGCGCCAGGAAACCGACGATCAGCAGGGTTTTCAGCGAATCGTTCATCGTCGTCTCCATGGGCGCGGCGCGGGCCGGGTGCGCGCATTATCGCAGCCGCGGGCGGGCGGGTCGTGAGCATCCGCCGGACCCGCGTGATCGGCTGGACGCTGGCGCTGCTGGCGATGGCGCTGTTCGCGTCGCTGGGCCGCTGGCAGCTCGGGCGCATGCACGAGAAGCAGGCGATGCTCGACGCGGTCGCGGCGACCCTGGCCGAGCGCAACCCGCGGCCGCTGTCGGCGGCCGGTGATCCGGCGCGGCAGCGCGATTTCGACTGGGCCGCGGGCGAGGGCGCCTTCCTCGATGGCCCGGCGGTGCTGCTCGACAACCAGCAACAGGGCGGCCGCCCGGGCGTGCGCGCGTATCGCGCGTTCCGGCCGCTGGGCGCGCCGCCGCTGCTGGTCGAACTGGGCTGGCTGCCGCTGCCGGGCGACCGCGCGACGCCCTCGGTCGACCTGCCGCCGGGCGCGATCCGCGTGCAGGGACTGCTGGTGCCGCCGCCTTCGCCGGGTCTGGCGCGGGCGGACCTGCGCCCGGCGGACAATGCCGTCGACGTGGTGGTGACGCGCCTGGATGCCGGGTCACTGGCGGCCGCCGTCGGCGTCGAGGTCCTGCCGCCGCGCGTGCTCAAGCTCGATCCCGCGCTGCCGCTGGGCCATGCGCGCGACCTCGACGTGCTGCCCAATACCCTGCCTCCGGACAAACACCTCGGTTACGCCGTGCAATGGTTCGGGCTCGCGCTCGCCGTGCTCGCCACCGCCCTGATCCTCAGCTTCCGCCGTCCCCATCGATGAACGCTTCCGTCTCTCCGCAACAGCGCGGCCGCAACCGCGGCATGCTGGTCCTGATCGTCGTGATCTTCCTCGGCAGCGCCATCGTCGCCGGCGCGCTGCGCTTCTCCGGCTGGCGCCCGGCGGGCATGAAGAACCACGGCGAACTGCTCGATCCGCCCGGCGACCTGCGCGCGCTGGTGCCGCGCCTGCAGGGCGGCGGCGAGTACCGCTGGAACCCGGGCGAGCGCACCTGGCGCATCGCGCTCGCGCCCGGCGACGGCTGCGGCGCGCCGTGCGTGGAGTTGTCGCGGCAGCTCGACACGGTGTGGCAGCTGTTCGGCCATCGCGCCGACCACGTGCAGATCCTGTGGATCGGCACGCCGCCGGACGGCGCGGTGCGCAACGCCGCGTGGCGCGGGATCGAGCCGTCGCCGGAACTGCTGGCCGCGCTGCCGCGCCGCGCCGATCCCGCCGGCACGCCGGTCTACGTCATCGATCCGAACGGCTTCGTGATCCTGCGCTACCCTCCCGGTTTCGATCCGGGCCACCTGCGCGAGGACGTGGGTCGCCTGCTGAAGCTCAAATGATGGACCACCCGCACCCCGCACCCTCGCGCCCGCAGGTCTACCGGCATTTCCACCGCATCGCCTGGCTGGCGGTGGCGCTGACGTTCTGCGTGATCGTGTTCGGCGCCTTCGTGCGCCTGTCCGATGCCGGCCTGAGCTGCCCGGACTGGCCGACCTGCTACGGCCGCGCCGCGTGGCCGCAGGCGACCCAGGACGTGAGCGGCCATGCCGCCAGCGCGATCCGCCCGTTCGAGACGCACAAGGCCTGGCGCGAGCAGGTGCACCGCCACCTTGCCGCGACGCTGGGCGTGCTGGTGCTGGCGCTGGCGCTGCTGGCCGCGCGCCGGCGCCGGTTCGGCATCGCCCAGGTGCTGGGCGCGTCGCTGCTGGTCGCGCTGGCGATCCCGCTGTACATGAAAGGACAGGTGGTGCCGGCGCTGGTGGTAGCCGGCCTCGGCGAGGCGCTGCTGCTGGTGGCGGCGCTGCGCTGGTCGAACCCCGGATCAAATCCGGGGCAGGCTCCGGGGCCAGGTCCCGGCCGGGACCTGGCCAACGTGGCCGTGCTGACGCTGGCGGTGGTGGTGTTCCAGGCGCTGCTCGGCAAGTGGACGGTGACCATGCTGCTCAAGCCGGTCATCGTCATGGGCCACCTGCTCGGCGGCATGCTGACCTTTTCGCTGCTGACCTGGATGGCGTGGCGCGCGACCCACCTGCCGATCGTGCTGGTCGACGCGCGCGCGCTGCGGCGCTGGCTGCTGGCGGGCATCGCGGTGCTCGGCGTGCAGATCGCGCTCGGTGGCTGGGTCAGCGCCAACTACGCCGCGCTCGCGTGCGGCGCCGGCGGCTGGACCACGCCCGAGGCGCACTACCTCGACTTCCCGAAATGCGTCGGCCAGTGGTGGCCGCCGACCGATTTCCGCGAGGGCTTCGTGCTCTGGCGCGGCGTCGGCGTCGACTACGAGGGCGGCGTGCTCGACGGCGCCTCGCGCATCGCGATCCAGATGGCGCACCGGATCTTCGCCGTGGTCGTGTTCGCGGCCATGGCGCTGCTGTCCTGGCGCCTGCTGCGCACGCCGGGACTGCGTGCATGGGCGGTGGTGCTGGCGCTGCTGACCCTGGCGCAGGTGCTGCTGGGCGTGCTCAACGTCAAGCTGTCGCTGCCGCTGCCGGTGGCCGTGCTGCACAACGGCGGCGCGGCGCTGCTGCTGTTCGTCCTCGTCGGCCTCTTCGCCCGCCTGCGCCCCCCATAGGGCGGGCCTCGGCCCGCCTCACGCCATGTCGGAATACCATGCAAGCCGGGGCCAACCCCGCCCCGAGAGAAACGGATGAATCGCGCGCGTTCCCTCGATCTGCGGCAGTACTGGGCGCTGACCAAGCCGCGCGTGGTCGCGCTGATCGTGTTCACCGCGCTGGTGGGCATGTTCCTCGCCGTGCCGGGCCTGCCGCCGCTGCGCGAGACCGTGTTCGGCCTGCTCGGCATCTGGCTGGCGGCGGCGTCGGCGGCGGCGATCAACCACCTGATCGACCAGCGCATCGACAAGGTGATGGTGCGCACCGCCGACCGCCCGCTCGCTACCGGCGCGCTGAATCCGTCGCAGGTGCTGGCGTTCGCGGTGTGCCTCGGCGCGCTGTCGATGGCGATCCTGATCGCGCTGGTGAACCCGCTGACCGCGGGCCTGACCTTCGCCTCGCTGATCGGCTACGCGATCGTCTACACCGGCTTCCTCAAGCGCGCGACGCCGCAGAACATCGTCATCGGCGGCATCGCCGGCGCGGCGCCGCCGCTGCTGGGCTGGGCCGCGGTGACCAACATGCAGGGGCAGTGGGACTGGGCGCACGCGCTGCTGCTGGTGCTGATCATCTTCGTGTGGACGCCGCCGCACTTCTGGGCGTTGGCGATCTTCCGCCGCGAGGACTACGCACGCGCGCTGGTGCCGATGCTGCCGGTCACGCACGGCGTGGCGTACACGCGCTGGCAGATCCTGTTCTACACCGTGCTGCTGTGCGTGGTGACGCTGCTGCCGGTGGCGATCGGCATGAGCGGGCTGTTCTACCTCGGCGGCGCGGTGGTGCTGGGGCTGGCCTTCCTGTGGTACGCGTGGCGGCTGCTCGATCCACCGGACGAACTGTTCGCGATGCGCGTGTTCAACTATTCGGTGGTCTACCTGATGGCGCTGTTCGCCTTCCTGCTGGTCGACCATTGGCTGATGCCGTGGCTGACGCCGGCGCAGGCGTTCGGGCTGGAGCGGATCGGCTGAGCGCCGGGTTCTGCAGGCGCTCCGGGGAAATCGTTCAGGCCGGTCGCGCGCGCTCGGCGACTTCGGCCAACGTCTCGGGCGTGATCGCCCAGCGTTCCGCATCCTCGTAGACGAACTCCGCGTGCAGCCTGCCGCCGGCGCGCAGCAGCTGGATCACGCACACCGTCCACGGCTCCCTGCCGTCCACCCGCGTCGCCTCGCGCAGTTCGTCCAGACGCGCGCCGATCGCGTCGACCTCGGTCTGCGGCGTCGCCGCCCGCGGCGGTTCGCCGTCGCGATAGCCGAAGCCGCTGATCCGGCGCGTGCCGTCGTCGTCGTAGCTGGCGATCAGCGCGTAGCCGTCGAGGTCGTGCCCGGCGGTGGCGATGTCGCGCAGCAGCAGTTCGCCGATGCCGCGGACCAGGGCGTCCTTGTCGGCCGCGTTCAAGACGCGGTCCCGATCATGTCGTCCATGTCCTTGCGTGCGATGCGGTCGAACACCTGGCCGGCCTGGTTGTCGAAGACGATGAGCTGCGGATCATAGACCGCCTGGCCCGTGGCCGGGTCGATCACCTCGTAGTCCACGCGCACCTGGTCGGGCCGCTGCACGTCCGCGGGCGCCAGCGCGATCTCGATGCGCACCTCCATGCCCTCGGCCAGCCAGTCGCTCCACTCCTGCTCCATGCCGGCGTAGACGCGCTGGTTGAAGTTGCTTTCCTGCGGGAACATGTTGACCGGGCCGTGGCCGTTGACGAAGCGGTAGGCGATCAGGTGGCCGACGTCGTCGCCGCTGCCCTTCATGTCGTTGTCGACGCGGAACCTGCTCTGCGCGTTGCCCTCGATGCGGTCGGAGTCGCGGCCCTGGCTGCTCGGTTCCCAGGTCAGGACTGCGTCGGCCGAGAGCGGGCGGCCGGCGTCGTCGAGCGTCCACACCACTGCGTTGGTCTCGCCGCTGCCGGCCTCGGTCACCGTGCCGGTGACCGCGTTGCCCTCGACGTCCTCGGCGATGCGCACGGTGTCGTCCGGCACGGTGCCGTCGAGCAGCATGCGACTGTAGCTGGCGCGGTCGACGCCGCGCGGGTCTTCGAGCATCGTGGTATGGCGGGTGAAGTCCTCGCGTGCCGATGGCAGTGAAGCCGGGCCGCCGTCGCGCGGCGCGTCGAACAGCCGGTTCGAGCCGGTCATCACGCGCAGTTCGCCGTCGGCGGTCATCTCCAGCGACAGCCGCAGGTCCTCGATCGAGGCGAGGTCGTTGGCGTCGGCGAGCGCGCGGAAGCTGGCTTCGAGCGGCGTGCGGGCGTAGTCGCGGCCGTAAACCTCGATGCGGGTGCGATCGGGGATCGTCGACGGATCGAAGGGGTTCACGCTGCGCAGCTGCTGCGGCGTGGCGTTCTCGTTGCGGATCGTCACGTCGTAGCGCACCGGCACGGTCTGCGCGCCCGTGCCCGGGGCCGAGACCTGCAGCTCGCCGGAGGCCGAGTAGGTGGTGTTCCACTGGCCTTCGTTTTCGTCGCTGATGCGCACCGAGGCCGGATCGAGCGCGAAGTCGACCTCGGCCGGATCGGCGGCCAGCAGCGCCTCGTCGAAGCCCGGGGCCTGGCTGTCCGTCAGGCGCGAGGCGAGGGCGCCGATCCAGTCGGAGACCGGCGGCGGCAGCGGCGGGGGGAACCGGAACGTCTCGTACGACATGCACAGGCCGGGCGTTTCGGTGCCAGGCGGCACCCTCGGAGGCGCAGGGTACCCGCGGCCCGGCGGCCGCGACATTGGGGAAAACCCGGGGGCCGGCGCAATCTGGGCCGCGGACGGCGCTCCCGCCCCGGCGCCTATACTCTGCAGCCGAACCGCGTCCGGTTCGCGCTCCGGCCGCGCCGGAGCCGCGACGCCCGCGGTCGACCTCCCCGGGATGAGCTGACGCGCGATGTCCACCGCCCCGCCCCTGTCGAGCGCCGCCGGCGACGGACTGCATTCGCGCTACCGCACGCTGTGGGGCGGCGTCGACGAGATGCTGGACGCCGACGGTGGCCTGCGTCCGGTCTGGCGCCGCTTCGTGCGCATGCTCGACGGACTGAGTGCGACCGAACTGGCCGCGCGCTTCGCCCGCGCGCACCAGTACATGCGCGATGCCGGCGTGTACTACCGCGCCTACGACGGCACGGGCGGCCCACCCGAGCGCGAGTGGCCGCTGTCGCCGCTGCCGGTGCTGATCGACGCGGAGGAGTGGCGCCAGATCGGGGCCGGCCTGGTGCAGCGCGCCGAGCTGCTGGAGCGCGTCGTCGCCGACCTGCACGGGCCGCAGCAGCTGGTCGCCGACGGCCTGCTGCCGCCGGAGCTGGTCGCCGCCAATCCCGAGTTCCTGCGGCCGCTGGTCGGCATCCGCCCGCGCGGCGGCCACTACCTGCATTTCTGCGCATTCGAACTGGGCCGCGGACCGGACGGGCGCTGGTGGGTGCTCGGCGACCGCACCCAGGCGCCCTCGGGCGCGGGCTTCGCGCTGGAGAACCGCGTCGCCACCGTACGCGCGTTCCCCGACCTGCCCGAGGGCGTGCACCTGCAGCGCCTGGCCGGCTTCTTCCGCCGCTTCCGCGACGCGCTGCTGGAGCTGGCCGACGGCCGCATGGACGCGATCGGCGTGCTCACGCCCGGGCCCAACAACGAGACCTACTACGAACACGCCTGGCTCGCGCGCTACCTCGGCTTCCTGCTGCTGGAGGGCGAGGACCTCACCGTGCGCGACGGCCGGATGCACGTGCGCACGGTGTCGGGGCTGCAGCCGGTGGGCGTGCTGTGGCGTCGCCTCGACGCCGCGTTCGCCGATCCGCTGGAGCTGCGCGCGGATTCGTGGATCGGCACGCCGGGCGCGGTCGAGGCGCTGCGCGCGGGTGCGCTGTCGATGGTCAATGCGCTGGGTTCGGGCGTGGTCGAGACGCGCGCGATGCAGGCCTTCCTGCCGCGCATCTGCGAAGCGCTGACCGGCGGGCCGCTGCAGTTGCCCGGCATCGCCACCTGGTGGTGCGGCCAGCCCGCCGAGCGCGACGAGGTGATCGCCCAGGCCGAGCGCATGCTGATCGGGCCGGCGTTCTCCACGCGCCTGCCCTACGAGGACCCGCAGGCGACCCTGCCCGGCGCGCAGCTCGATCCCGACGACCGCCGCGCGCTACTGCACAAGCTGCGCAGCGACGGCGCGCAGTGGGTGGCGCAGGAAGCGGTGCGGCTGTCGACCACGCCGATCCACGTCGACGGCCGCCTCGAGCCGCGCCCGTTCGTGCTGCGCGCCTTCGTCGCGCGCACGCCCGACGGCTGGGAAGTGATGCCCGGCGGCTTCGCCCGCATCGGCGCGCAGGCCGACACCCGCGCGATCGCGATGCAGCTCGGCGGCCAGGCGGCGGACGTGTGGGTGGTCGGTGATCATCCGGTGGCGCGGGACACCCTGCTGCCCGGCAGCCAGCTCAACCGCCGCGAGGCCGCCGCGCTGCCCAGCCGCGCCGCCGAGAACCTGCTGTGGCTCGGCCGCTACACCGAGCGCAGCGAGGCGATCGCGCGCGTCCTGCGCGCCTACCACGTGCGCCTGGCCGAGATCGGCGACCAGCCGATGCCGCTGCTCGACGTCCTCGGCGAATACCTCGGCCGCATGGGCATCGACGTCGCCGAACCGATTCCCCCCGGCCTGCTGCGCAGCCTCGACGGCGCCGCGACGAGCGCCGGCCGCATCCGCGACCGCTTCTCGCCCGACGGCTGGATGGCGCTGCACGACCTGTCGACCACCGCCAACCGCTTCGCCGAGCGCGTGGCCGCCGGCGACGACGCCAGCCGCGCGGTCACCGTGCTGCTGCGCAAGCTCGCCGGCTTCTCCGGCCTGCTGCACGAGAACATGTACCGCTCCACCGGCTGGCGCTTCCTCGAGATCGGCCGCCGCATCGAGCGCGCCCTCCAGGTCGCCGAGCTGCTCGCCCTGCTGTTCCACGACGAGACCCCGGCCGGCCTGCATCAGGCGCTGCTGGAGATCGGCGACAGCGTGATGACCCACCGCGGCCGCTACGGCGTCAATGCCGGGCCGCTGAGCGTGCTCGACCTGCTCGTGCTCGACGGCGCCAACCCGCGTTCGGTGATGTTCCAGGTCGAGGCGCTCAGGCACGAGTTCGCGCAACTGCCCGTCGCCGGCCTGCCGCGCACCATGCCCGCCTTCGCCCGGCAGGCGATGCGGCTGCACACCGAACTCTCGACCCGCGACGCCGGCACGCTCGACGCCGCCTGCCTGGCCGGCCTGGCGCGCGACATCGCCGGCCTCTACGAACAGCTGTCGCGGGCCTACTTCCATTGACCGCGCCGCCTCCCGCCCCTGCAGCTCGCGCGCCGGATCAATCAAGGATTGTCACAAGGATTGTCATTCCGAGCGCAGCGAGGAATCTGCTCGCAGTCGACGGGCGCAACAGCAGAAGCAGATTCCTCGCTGCGCTCGGAATGACAGCCATTCTTTCCCGGACACGCCAGATCCAGACCCCTCACCCATGCGCTACGACATCCGCCTGCGCCTGAGCTACGACTACCAGCGCCCGGTCGGCGACGCGCGCCACCTCGTGCGCGTGCAGCCGCGCGACCTGCCCGGCGTGCAGCAGGTGCAGGACCTCAAGCTGCGGATCGACCCCGCGCCGTCCGAGCGCGGTGCGTTCGAGGACTTCTTCGGCAACCCCGTGCTCTCGGTCGCGCTGCGTCCGCAGCACGAGGCGCTCGACGTGGAGATGCGCGCGCAGGTGCGCGTCGAGCGCGGCAGCCAGCCCGACCTCGACCTCTCCCCCGACCTCGACGGACTGCGCGCCGAACTCGCCTCGCTGCGCTCACTGGCGCCCGACGCTCCCTGCCATTTCCTGCCGCCCAGCCAACGCGCGCCGACGCTGCCGCGCATCGCCGCCTACGCCCGCGCCAGCCTGCAGGGCGCCGGCAGCGTGCTCGCCGTCGTCCACGACCTCGGCCACCGCCTGCGCAACGACTTCAGCTACGACAGCGACGCCACCGAGGTCGACACCCAGGTCGGCGAAGCCTTCGACATGCGCGCCGGCGTCTGCCAGGACTTCAGCCACATCATGATCGCCGGCCTGCGCGGCCTCGGCATTCCCGCCGGCTACGTCAGCGGCTTCCTGCGCACCATCCCGCCGCCCGGCCAGCCGCGCCTGGAAGGCGCCGACGCCACCCACGCCTGGGTGCGCGCCTGGTGCGGCGTGCAGATGGGCTGGCGCGAATTTGATCCCACCAACGGCATCCCCGCAGGCGACGACCACATCACCATCGCCTACGGCCGCGACTACGCCGATGTCCCGCCGATCGCCGGCGTGCTCAAGACCACCGGCGAGCAGACCGCCACCCAGGCGGTCGACGTGATCCCGCTGGAGTAGGAGCCGCACCGCGAAGCGGCGTCGGCTTGAACGAACCGTCAGGCCTCGCGCTCGCCTGCAATGGCCTGCCCGATGCTCAGCTCGTTGCCGCTCGGATCCGCCATGCGGAAATCACGCATGCCATAGGGACGATCGCCGATGGCAACGACCATGGTGACGCCCGCGCGGACCAAGGCCGCGTAGTAGTCATCGATGCCGCCGGACACGCCGAGATAGACCTGCGCCGCGCCTGCGGGCTTGGTGCCCGTGCGTTGCGTCAGGGTGATCTCGACGTTGTCCCGGCAAACGGCGGCAATCTCGGGCGGCGTGCCCCATGACCAGGCCAGGTCGAATCCAAGCACATCCCGATAGAAGTCTATCGACTCGGCAAGATCGTTCACTGAAAGGATGGGTGAAACGGACTCGATTTTCATGGCTTCAGTGACCTGTTTTCGGGGCTTGGCGCCCGGGTCGAGCCGCGCCCGGAAACGGCGTCGGCTTGAATGAGTTGTCAGACATCATCGCGGTCTCAGCAAGTCCTGTGCCGCCGAAGAACATGGCCAAAAACGAGATAGGTGGCAAGGTAAAGCACTGCGATACACAGGCCTGTGTCGCCGGCGACGATATCCCACAGGTCGGAATGCGAACCCGGTACCGTCAGGAGCAATACGGGAAACGCGAACTGGAAGAAGAAGTTGTGGGCGGCATGAGCGACTGCAGCAATCCAGACCGATCCGGAACGCACCCTGAGTTCGCTGAAGACGAAGCTCATGGCGATGATGCCGAGGCCGTAGACCAACGCCATGAGCAACGGGTTGTCCGTCTGGTAGAAATCCCCGAAGGCAATGAGCGGAAGATGCCAGGACGCCCAGACAAGCGCGCAGGCGAGGTAGGGACTCTTGAAGCCACCGCTCATCATTTTAGGCAGCAGAAATCCGCGCCACCCGAGCTCCTCCCCGAACGCGCCAATGAGGCCGAGCCCGAGAACGGATAGAAGGACAGGAGTGATCTGGAGGAGTTGTTCCGGGGAGATCGGCGAGAACTTTCGGATATCGAAGGCTGTGGATACAAGCCCCACGAACAATGCCAGCAGCAGGGGAACTGCGATGGCGTAGATGTAGTAGCGCCCCTTCCCCACTCGAAAGCCGACATCTCCGAATCCCGACTTCAAGATGAGCCTCAGCGCTATGGAAAGGACGCCCGGAATGCACATCAGGGCGACGATCCAGAGTGGGCCGAAGTTCCTGACGCCACCATTGAGGATGATGAAGGCTTCGAAGCCCCAGCTGATCGCAAGCACCGAGACGATGAAGACCCATGCCTGACTTCGGTCGTTCATCGCGTCTCCGTGGCTTGACGTCCGGCGCCTGAGTTAAGCCGCGCCACGAAGCGGCGTCGGCTTGAATGAATTGTCAGGCGCCACTCGATGCCCGCTCCCACGATGCTATCAGGCCGGGCCTGTGACGAAACAGTGGATGACAGTCTGGAACAGCCACGCCAGCCCAATGCGACAGAACATCCGGACTGCGCATCGCGAGCTTGCGTTGCAGATGTTGCCACTCATACGCAAGTTGCCCCGACGTTACAGGGATAGAGGGAATTTTCCGAACCGGCCCGACCTTGGAGCGGTTGAAGTTGTAGCCGCGCTGCAGGGCCTCGCCGTGGATTGTCGCCAGGTACGAGTTCATGGCCGAGCGCGGATGGGGATGGGCCTTGAATCGCTCCAGTTGTGGGTGATGGAGGTACCCCCGCGTCTCGCCGCGAAGCACCGCTTTGGCCAACAAGGCCTCACGCCACAACGCGACCAGACCTTGCGTGTCCAGGTACCTGGGATGCAGTGACCAGAGACGCATGACGTGGCGCCTAATGCCTGAGTTAAGCCGCGCCGCGCAGTGGAGCGAACACATGACAAGCTTTACCTGCCATGTGGCTTGCGTAACGAAGCGGCGTCGGCTTGAACGAATTGTTAGGTGTCATCGTCAAGAGCCTGACCGTTATGATCTTCTTTGAGCGCATCTAGTTGGGGGGATGCCCAAGCCACCGGGGCGGCGTAGTAAAGCTGAAAAGAAGAGTCTGCCACTGAACGCAAAATTTGGGGCTGGTGATCACGAACTACGTTCCAGCCTGAGCAGGGATCGCTTGTGCTAATCCAGCTGGTGGTTGCAAATGTTTCGCCAATCGTGAAATTCCCCTTCCACACCTTAATGACCTGCCAAGTCACGGTTTGTTGATATGAGTAGTTTTCTTTAGGCCGTTCGATTTCTTCTGCCCCAGGTGATATTTCCAATGGCTCAGCCAGAACAACTGAATCGCTATCTTTAAAGATACGGGCTGGATCTTCTGGAAAGATTGAACATGCCAACGCAGGCTTTGATACCGCAAGAAGTAGCGCTGTGACGAGAGGAGCGATGAGGTTTGGCATGACACCCAACTACATTTGGTCCCCAAAGCGGGCATAGCACGGACTTTGCGCTTGCCAGGAAATATCGTCAATCGGGCTTTACCTTATTGAATCGAAGGCTTGCGTGCCTTATGCAGAGAGTCGCTGCCTGTATTCGTCTGTGTTATCCGGCACGCGCGCCGATCTATCGGAACAGGTCGGCATGCGTGCCGGACAACCCCGGAAGAAGATGGCCAGGAAGGTTGCTGGCAAGCGCCTGGAACTTCCGGACGTTTTCCTCTCCGGGCAGGCGTTCCGCCGTTTACTCCGCCAGCAGGTGCTGCTGCCAGAACAGGATCGACGCTGCGCCGAAGTAGTCGCTGTTGGCCTTCTTGCGGAAGCCGTGGCCTTCGTCGTCGAACATCAGGAACCACACCGGTTCGCCGTTGCCGCGCACGGCCTGCACGATCTGCTCGGCCTCGGTGTAGGGCACGCGCGGGTCGTTCTTGCCCTGGGCGACGAACAGCGGGGTGCGGATCTTCGCGGCGTTCTTCAGCGGCGAGATGCGGTCGAACACGGCTTTCATTGCCGGGTCGCGTTCGTCGCCGTATTCGGCGCGGCGCAGGTCGCGGCGGTAGCTTTCGGTGTTGGTGAGGAAGGTGGTGAAGTCGGAGATGCCGACGATCTCGACGCCGGCCTTGATCCGGTCGCCGTAGTGCATCAGCGAGGCCAGGGTCATGTAGCCGCCGTAGCTGCCGCCAGTGACGCCGATGCGCGTGGCGTCGAGTTCGGGCTGCTGCGCGATCCAGTCGAGCAGGGCGCCGATGTCCTTGACCGAGTCCTCGCGCTTCTCGGCGTTGTCGAGGGTGAGGTAGGTCTTGCCGTAGCCCGACGAGCCGCGCACGTTCGGCACCAGCACCGCGACACCGAGTTCGTTGAGCAGGAACTGGGTGGTGGCGTTGAAGCCGGGCAGCGCCTGCGATTCGGGGCCGCCGTGGATGCTGATGATGACCGGGTGCTTGCCGCCGGCCGCGGGTTTGGCCGGCCTGTAGTAGAACGCGGGGATGGTGCGCGGCTGGCCGTCGACGCTGTCGAAGGTCGGGTAGCGCACCAGGGTCGGCGAGGCGAAGGTCGAGGTGTCGAGGCCGCCGACTTCGCTGCGCGTCCAGCGTTCGAGCGAGGCCTTGCCGAGGTCGATCACGTAGGCGTCGCTGGGCGAGGTGGCGGTGTTGAGGGTGATCGCGAGGCGCTTGCCGTCGGGCGAGAATTCAAGTCCGCCGACCAGGCCCACCGGCAGTTCCGGCAGCCGGATCGGGCGGTGCGAGGGCAGGGCCAGCACGGTGAGCCGGTAGATGCCGTCCTCGTTGGTGACGTAGGCGAGGTGGCGGCCGTCGTCGGAGACCTCGAATCCCTCGACGTCCCAGGGCACGGTGCTCAGCTGTACCGGCCGGCCCTTGCGCGGGTCGTGGTGGCGCAGGGTCTGGAACTCGCTGGGCCGGCCGTCGATCGGTTCGTCGGAGACGTAGTACACGCCCTGGCCTTCGGGTGCGTAGCGGAAGCCGCCGAACGCGGCCTTGCCGCCGTCGACCGGGAACCGCTTCAGCGCGCCGCTGGCGACGTCGACCTCGCCCGGATACGACTCGTTGACCGACACGTACTTCGACACCAGCAGGCGCTTGCCGTCCGGCGAGAAGTCGAGCGGCGTCCAGTTGCCGCCCTCCTGCAGCAGCACGCGCGCTTCGCCCGTCTTCGTGTCGCGCACCCAGATGTCGCGGTCGGTGCCGTTGCGCGAGGTGCTGCTCCAGGCCATCAGGCTGCCGTCGTGGTTGAGCACGGTGCCGCCGTTCTGGCTGCGCTTGCCGTCGGTGAGCAGGGTGGTGGAGCGGGTCTGCGCGTCGAACCAGTAGAGCTGCGAGAACTCGTCGCCGCCCTTGTCCTTGCCGAACACGAAGCCTTCCCGCCATGCGTTCGGCGGCGAGGCGGTCACGCCAGCGACGGGTTCGGGATAGAAGGTCAGCTGTTCGCGCATGCCCAGCGGCTGGCAGACGCGGTGGGCCTGGCTGGTCTCGGCGAAGCGCGTGGAGATCAGCAGGCAGCCGTCCTTCGTCCAGCCGCTGACGCCGGCGCCGCGCGTGTTCTGGTAGCGGTTGAGGCGTTCGATCAGTTCGGCCGGGATTTCCGGCACCTGCTCGGTGACGCGGTTGCCGGCCTGGATGCGTTCGACCGGGCTGGTCTGCGCGAGGGCGGGGAGGGTGCAGGTCAGCGCGAGGGCGATGGCGGACAGCGGCAGGCGCATGGGTCGATTCCCGGGAGTAGGTCGGGACAGCCTAGCCCAAGGCCGGGGCGGGGAATCAGGCCGCAAGTCATGTTCCGTGCCCGGGACGCGGGAAAGACGCTGGGCCCCCGCCTGCGCGGGGGTGACGGCGGAGGGGGCCATCGCCCCGTCGATCCGCACCTGCAGACAATTGCGATGTGCTCCGTCCGGGTCAGTGGCGGCGCGAGACCATGCCCTGCAGTTCCCGGAGTTCGGCATGTTCTTCCGCGGTCAGGGCGGAGGGGCTGCCGCCCTGTTTCCACTTCTGCTGCAGTTCGTCGATCCGCTGCTGCAGCGTCTGCCGGTCGAGCTGGGCGATGGCGTCGATGAATTCCTCGCGCCATGCGGGCTCGTCGCCGGGTAGGGACTGGCTGGCGAGCTTCTGCAGCGCGGCGCCCTCCTCGCGGCCCTCGAAGTGTTCGAGCAGGGCGCCGGTGGTGATGTCCGGGCGCACGCTGACCAGGGCGATCAGTTCGGTCAGCAGTTCGATGCCGGGCTGGCGCAGGGCGACGAAGCGGTAGGGCGGCGCCAGGTCCAGGGCCAGCGACGGCTGCTGCAGCAGCAGCGAGATCGCGCTGCGCACGAGGCTGCGTTTGGGTGGCGCCAGCGGCCGGCTGCCGCTGCGGCGGATCGGCGCGGAGGCATCGGGCGCGGACTGGCGCGCGCCGACGCCGGTGAGTTCGGTCAGCCGCTGCTGCATCAGGTCGCCGAAGGCGCCGTCGGGAAT
Organism: Luteimonas marina; assembly: GCF_007859325.1. Taxonomy (GTDB): domain Bacteria; phylum Pseudomonadota; class Gammaproteobacteria; order Xanthomonadales; family Xanthomonadaceae; genus Luteimonas; species Luteimonas marina. The sequence goes on from NZ_VOHK01000002.1 coordinate 220,399, forward strand.
CTGCGCCAGCAGCGGCCGCGCGCGTTCGGCCAGCCGCGCCTTGCCGTCGAGCGTCGACAGCGAGATCCCGTCCGACAGCGTGTCGAAGAAGAACTGCGACAGCGGCACCGCGTGCTGCAGCCGCGTGTCGAAGCCCGGCGCGCCCTCGTGGCGGACGATGCTGTCCGGATCCTCGCCCTCGGGCAGGAACAGGAAGAACGCCTGGCGTCCGTCGCGCATGCGCGGTAGCACCGATTCCACCGCCTTCCATGCCGCGCTGCGCCCGGCGCGGTCGCCGTCGAAGCAGAAGTACACGTCCGGCGCGTTGCGGAACAGCAGTTCGGCGTGGTCGGGCGTGGTCGCGGTGCCGAGCGTGGCCACGGCCTGGGTCACGCCGTGGTCGAACAGCGCGATCACGTCCATGTAGCCCTCGACCACGATCAGCCGCTCGATCTTCGAGTTCGCCTGCCGCACCTGCCACAGGCCGTAGAGTTCGCGGCCCTTGTGGAACAGTTCGGTCTCGGGCGAGTTGAGGTATTTCGGGCTGGCGTCCTTGTCGAGCACGCGCCCGCCGAAGGCGATCACGCGGCCGCGGCGGTCGTGGATCGGGAACATCGCGCGGTCGCGGAACTTGTCGTAGACGTGGCCGCGGTCGTTCTTCGAGAACAGGCCGGCGCGGTCGAGCAGCTTCATCCGGCGCTCGTCGGTGCCGAGCGCGTCCTTCAGCGCGGAGTAGCCGTCGGGCGCGTAGCCGAGCGCGAACTGCGCGCGCACCGCCTCGCCGACGCCGCGCCCGTCGAGGTAGGCGCGCGCCTTGTCGCTCGCCGCGAGCTGGCGCTGGAAGAAGCGCGCCGCCGCCTCCAGCGCGTTGAACAGGTCCTGCACGTCCGGGTTGGCGTTGCGCTGCTGCGTGTCGCGCGGCACTTCCATGCCGGCGCGCTTGGCCAGTTCGTCGACCGCGTCGAGGAATTCGAGCCGGTCGTAGTTCATCAGGAACGAGATCGCGGTGCCGTGCGCGCCGCAGCCGAAGCAGTGGTAGAACTGCTTGGTCGGCGACACCGTGAACGAGGGCGAGCGCTCGTCGTGGAAGGGGCAGCGCGCCGAATACTCCTTGCCCTGCCGCTTGAGCGGCACGCGCGCGTGGATCACCTCGACGATGTCGGTGCGCGCCAGGAGATCGTCAATGAATGCGTCGGGGATGCGGGCCACGGGGCAATGATCGCATCCGGCACGCGGCGGCGGGGTGCTTGCCCCCACCCCAACCCTCCCCCGCACGCGGGGGAGGGAGCTAAAAGCAGTTGCTTCTGGCCCCCTCCCCCGCGTGCGGGGGAGGGTTGGGGTGGGGGGCCACGCCCCACGCGAACTCAGCCCGAAACGCCAGGATCCCCGTCCAGCGGCTTCGATCCCGCCGCCCGCGCCCGCTCGTCGATCACCGCCGTGATCAGCGCGCCGACGAAGAACACCATCGCCGCGTAGTACATCCACACCAGCAGGATCACCAGCGTGCCCATCGAGCCGTAGGCGCTGCCCGGCGCCGCGCGCGCGATGTACAGCCCGATCGCCCAGCGCCCGAGCACGAACAGCAGCGCCGTGATCAGCCCGCCCAGCAGCGCCTGCCGCCAGCGCACGCGGCGGTCGGGCAGGTAGTGGTACATCAGCGCGAAGGCGAGCGTGTAGATCCCGAGCGCGGCGAGGTTGCCGAGCACCGGCAGCGTCGGCGAGCCGGCGAAGGCGACTTCCAGCGCGGTGGTCAGTGCCGCCGAGACCACCAGCAGGAAGCCCAGCGCGAACACCACGCCGAACGAGAACACGCGCTTGCGCAGCCACGCCACCGCGCCGCCGAGCCTGTGCGCATCGGTGTGGAAGACGAGGTTGAGCGTGGCCTGCAGCCGCGCGAACACCGCGGTCGCGCCGATGAACAGCAGCAGCGTGCTCCACAGCCCGGCGAGGGTGCCGATGTCCGGCCGGGTCCGGGCGTTGTGCAGCACGGTCTCGGCGACCTCGCGCGCGCCGGCGCCGGCGAGGTCGCCCACCTGCTCGCCCAGCGCCTGCTGCGCGGCCGGGTACAGCGAGGCGGTCAGCCACAGCAGCAGCACCAGCAGCGGCGCCAGCGACAGCAGCGCGAAGAACGACAGCGAGGCGGCGTGGGTGAGCAGGTCGATCTCGACGAAGCGCTTGCCGACCGCGAGCGGCAGGCTGTCCCGGGCGCGCGCGTAGAGCCGCTTCGGTGCGGCGGTGGCGGCGCGGAGGCGGCTGCGCAGGGGCGAGTCGGGGCCGGGGGCTTGCGGGGTCATGGCGGCAGCCTGCCAGACGCGCGTCAGCGCCGGGTCAAGGCGCCGTGGGCGCGCCGCCCGCGGCGAGCCGCCGCAGGGCGTCTCCGGTCACGCGCTGCACGGTCCATTCGTCCATGCCGACCGCGCCGAGGCTGCGGTAGAAGCCGATCGCCGGCGCGTTCCAGTCCAGCACCGACCACTCGAAGCGGCCGCAGCCGCGTTCCACCGCCAGCCGCGCCAGGTGCACCATCAGCCGCCGGCCGATGCCGAGTCCGCGGAAGCGCGGCTGCACGAACAGGTCCTCGAGGTAGAGGCCGGGCCTGGCGAGGAAGGTCGAATAGTTGTGGAAGAACAGCGCGAAGCCGGCGGGCTCGCCGTCGGCTTCGGCGATCACCACCTCGGCACCGGGTCGTTCGCCGAACAGCGTGTCGGCCAGCCGTGCCTCGTCGGCTTCGACCTCGTGCGCGAGCTTCTCGTACTCGGCGAGGCCGCGGATCAGCGCGAGGATTGTCGGCACGTCGTCAGGGCGTGCGGGGCGGAGACGGACATCGGGATCGTTCGGCATGAAGCTCCTTCCTTCAAGGGGCTGGCGGGGTAGCTTGCGTGCCGCCGGCACGTCTCTCCCCGGGGCGCCGAAGCATCCCGCTGCCGTCATCCCGTCGAAAGCCGGGATCCATTTTGCCGTTGATTTTCCCGGGGCTATCGACAATGAAGAAGCAAAATGGATCCCAGCTTTCGCTGGGATGACGGGCGGGCTTCGGACTGGCTTCAGCCCGCGAGCTTCCGCTTCACCAGCGCCGACACCTGCCCCATGTCGGCCTGCCCGGCCAGCTTCGGCTTGAGCACGCCCATCAGCTTGCCCATGTCCGCCGGGCCGCTGGCGCCGGTCGCGGCGATGGCGGCGTCGATCGCCGCGAGGATCTCCGCCTCGCCCAGCTTCGCCGGCAGGTAGGCCTCGATCACCGCGATCTCGGCGCGCTCGATCGCGGCCAGGTCCTCGCGGTTCGCGGCCTCGTACTGGTTCACCGAGTCCTTGCGCTGCTTGACCATCTTCTCCAGCACGGCCAGCACCGCGGCGTCGTCGAGCTCGATGCGCTCGTCGACTTCGCGCTGCTTGATCGCGGCGTTGACCAGGCGGATGACGCCGAGGCGGTCCTTCTCGCCGGCCTTCATCGCGGCCTTCATGTCGTCGGTCAGTCGTTGCTTCAGGGACATGCGGATTCTCCGTCTCTCAAAACACAAAAAGCCGGCGGCGCTTGCGCGCGGCCGGCTTCGGATGCGGCGTCGCCTGCGATCAGTACAGGCGCTGGCGCTTGGTGACGTCGCGCGAGGTGCGGCGCGCCTGGCGCTTCACGGCGGCCGCGGCCTTGCGCTTGCGCTCCTGGGTCGGCTTCTCGTAGAACTCGCGCTTGCGGGTCTCGGCGAGCACGCCGGCCTTCTCGCAGGTGCGCTTGAAGCGGCGCAGGGCAAACTCGAACGGCTCGTTTTCGCGGACTTTGACGCTGGGCATGGGGATCTCGGAATCTCTGGAAAGTCCGGCCACGGAGGGCGCGGGCTCTTGCGAAGGGACTCGCGCGCAGCCTTGGGGACCGGGCGAGCCGCGTATGATAACTGCCCGACTTGCAACGGCGCAACCGGCGCCCATCTGATCCGCATGAAGGTTCTCGGCATCGAATCGAGCTGCGACGAGACCGGCGTGGCCGTCTACGACACGGCCACGCCCGGCGCCGGGGGCCTGCGCGCCCACGCCGTCTACAGCCAGATCGCCCTGCACGCCGAGTACGGCGGGGTGGTGCCGGAGCTGGCCAGCCGCGACCACGTGCGCAAACTGCTGCCGCTGGTCCGGCAGACCCTGGCGGAGGCTGGTCTCAGGATTGATGAGATTGACGGCGTGGCCTATACCGCCGGCCCCGGGCTGGTCGGCGCCCTGCTGGTCGGGGCCGGGGTGGCACGGGCGCTGGCCTGGGCGCTGGACCTGCCGGCCGTGGGCGTGCACCACATGGAGGGCCACCTGCTGGCGCCGCTGATGGAGGACGACGCGCCCGAGCCGCCGTTCGTGGCCCTGCTGGTGTCCGGCGGCCATACCCAGCTGGTTGCCGTGGACGGCATCGGCCGTTACCGGCTGCTGGGCGAGACCCTGGACGACGCCGCCGGCGAGGCCTTCGACAAGACCGCCAAGCTGATGGGCCTGCCTTATCCGGGCGGGCCGCAGCTGGCGGCAATGGCCGGGCAGGGCGTGCCGGGGCGGTTCAAGTTCGCGCGGCCGATGACCGACCGCCCGGGGCTGGACTTCAGCTTCAGCGGGCTCAAGACCCAGGTACTGCTGGCCTGGCGGGGCAGCGACCAGTCCGAACAGACCCGCGCCGACATCGCCCGCGGCTTCGAGGACGCGGTGGTCGACACCCTGGCGATCAAGTGCGAACGCGCGCTGGAGGCGGCCGGCAGCGATGTGATCGTGGTCTCCGGCGGCGTCGGCGCGAACAAGCGCCTGCGCGCGAAGCTGCAGGACATGGCCGCCCGCCGCGGCGGGCGCGCCTGCTTCCCGCGCCCGTCCCTGTGCACCGACAACGGCGCGATGATCGCCTTCGCCGGCGCCCTGCGCCTGCAGGCCGGCCAGCATGACGATGCCGCCGTGCATGTCGTGCCGCGCTGGGACATGGCGAGCCTGCCGCCGGTGGCGGTGGGGCGGTAGGGCGGTGATTGGTGATTCGTGATTGGTGATTCGGAAAAGCCGCTTCGCGAACAGACCTTGTCATCCCGAGCGCAGCGAGGGATCTTGCATCCGAAGCAACGGCAAGGCAGATCCCTCGCTGCGCTCGGGATGACAGCGTTTTTCCGAATCACCAATCACGAATCACCAATCACGGCCCCATGGACAAAGTCTTCATAGAAGCCCTCGAAATCGACGCCCTGATCGGCATCTACGACTGGGAGCGCCGCATCCGCCAGACGCTGGTGTTCGACCTGGAGATGGGCTTCGACAACCGCGTGCCCGCCGCCAGCGACGACATCGCGCACACGCTCAACTACAAGGCGGTCAGCAAGCGCCTGGTCGAGTACGTGTCGCAGTCGGATTTCGGCCTGGTCGAGACGCTCGCCGAGCGCTGTGCACAGATCGTGATGAACGAATTCAACGTCGATTGGTTACGATTGAAGCTGAGCAAGCCGGGTGCGGTGCGTGGTGCACGTGCGGTCGGCGTGATCATCGAACGTGCTCGCACGCCACAAGGGAACGGATAGTTGCAGGAACAGCTGGAGACTTTGCGCACGGCGCTCGCGCCGTATCCATGGGCCTGGACACTGCTGGTGATCGCCGCACTGCTGCTGGCGGCGTGGCTGGCGAACCTGCTGACCAAACGGGTCCTGCTGCGCGGCCTCAGGCGCGCGCTGCGCGCGACGCCGCTGGGCGGCGAGGCGCACGACCAGGACGTGCAACTGAGGGTCATCCCGCGGCTGGCCAACGTGGTGCCGGCGCTGGTGCTGGCCGCGGGCGTGTCGGTGGTGCCGGGCCTGCCGGAGCAGGTGGTGACGGTGGTGCACGCGCTGTGCCAGGCCTTCATCGTGCTGACCGTGGCGCTGTCGGTGTCGCGCGCGCTGGACCTGGTCAACGTCGTTTACGAACGCCGCCCCAACGCCGCCGACAAGCCGATCAAGGGCTTCCTGCAGGTCGCCAAGATCGTGATGTACGTGCTGGTCGCGATCTCGATCGTCGCCACCCTGATCGGCGCCAAGTTCCTGCACATCCTCACCGGCCTGGGCGCGATGACCGCGGTGACGATGCTGATCTTCCAGGACACCATCCTGTCGCTGGTGGCCAGCGTGCAGATCAGCAGCGACGGCCGCGTGCGCATGGGCGACTGGATCGAGATGCCGGCGCAGAACGCCGATGGCGACGTCATCGACATCTCGCTGCACACCATCACCGTCAAGAACTGGGACAAGACCGTCACCCGGGTGCCGACCAAGTACCTGATCAGCGAGTCGTTCAAGAACTGGCGCGGCATGACCGAGACCGGCGCGCGCCGGATCAAGCGCTCGCTGTACATCGACCAGGGCAGCGTGCGCTTCCTCGAACCCGGGGAAGTGGCGCGCTTCAAGCGCTTCGCCCTGCTCGACGACTACCTCGACGGCAAGGAGAACGAGCTGCGCGAGTGGAACGCGAAGCTGGCCGAGCGCGGCGCCGAACCGGTCAACCAGCGCCGCGTCACCAACCTCGGCACCTTCCGCGCCTACGTCAACCAGTACTTGGCCAACCATCCCGGCATCCACCACGGCATGACCACCCTGGTGCGGCAGATGGACCCGACCGACCACGGCCTGCCGCTGCAGCTGTGGTGCTTCACCCACGACGTGCGCTGGAAGCCCTACGAGGACGTGCAGTCGGACATCTTCGACCACCTGCTGGCGATCTTGCCCGAGTTCGGGCTGCGGGTGTTCCAGAACAACAGCGACGCGCCGCTGGACGTGAACCTGCGCCGCGTCGCGGCGACGGCCGGCGCGGACGACTGAGCGCCGGGGCCGCGCGGACGCTCGCGCGGCCCATCGCGATGCGCGATCATGGCGCCCCCACCGGAGGGCGCCATGCACACCGCCTGCCTCAGCCTCGGCAGCAACCTCGATCCCGAGCGCCACCTGCGCGCGGCGATCGACGCGCTGCATGCGCGCTTCGACGATCTGGTGGTCTCGGCGATCTACCGCTTTCCCGCCGTGGGCTACGACGGGCCGGACTTCCTCAACGCCGCCGCGGTGCTGCGCACGGCGCTGTCGCCCGAGGCGCTCAACGCCTGGCTGCATGCGCTCGAGGACGCGCACGGGCGCGACCGCAGCGGCCCGCGCTACAGCGACCGCACGCTCGACATCGATGTCGTGCTCTACGACGACCTGGTCGCGGAAGGCGCGGGAAATTTGCGCATTCCCCGCGACGAACTGCGCCACGCCTTCGTGCTCAAGCCGCTGGCGGAGATCGCGCCGGAGGCGGTGCACCCGGTCGAGCGGCGCACGATTGCCGAACTGTGGCGCGCGCACCCCGACCATGACACGCATTTCGACATGACGGCCCCGCTTGGCGGGAGCGGGCTTGCCGGCGATGGTATCGGCTAGGGTATTTTCGATTCACTTCACTTTCGTCATCCCCGCGAAGGCGGGGATCCAGCGTCTTTGCCTTGGAAAATCCTTGTCATTTCGACCGCAGGGAGAAATCTCCCGTCCGGCGCGAGGAAGCAGATTTCTCCCTGCGGTCGAAATGACAGGGGTTCGCGAAGCGTCGACCGAAGACCCACGAGGAGGACCCGCATGCAACGTCGCAATTTCCTGAAAGCCTCCGCCGCGCTCGGCGCCGCCGCGGCGGCGCCGTGGGTGTCCGCGCTCGGGCGCCCGCGCGAGCGCCTGCGCGTGGGCGTGATCGGCACCGGCATGCGCGGCCAGGTGCTGCTGTCGGAGCTGCTCAAGCAAGATGGCGTGGACGTGGCCGCGGTCTGCGACATCGAGCGCTTCATGCTCGACCGCGCGCTGCAGGCATTGGCCGAGGCCGGTCGTCCTGCGCCGCGCGTGTTCACCGGCAGCGGCGAGGCCTGGCGCGACATGCTGGCCGACGCGCGCCTGGACGCGGTGCTGATCGCCACGCCCTGGGAGCTGCACGCGCCGCAGGCGATCGCGGCGATGGAGGCGAAGGTCGCGGTCGGCTGCGAGGTGGTCGCCGGCATCAGCCTGCAGGACCACTGGAACGTGCTGCGCGCGCAGCAGCGCACCGGCACGCCCTACATGCTGCTGGAGAACGTCTGCTACCGGCGCGACGTGCTGGCGGTGCTGAACATGGTGCGGCAGGGCCTGTTCGGCGAGCTGGTGCACGTGCAGGGCGGCTACGAGCACGACCTGCGCGCGGTGAAGTTCAACTCCGGCGAACCGGGCAAGCCGTATGGCGGCGGCGTCGAGTTCGGCGACAGGGGCTGGTCGGAGGCGAAGTGGCGCACGCCGCATTCGGTGCGCCGCAACGGCGAGCTGTATCCCAGCCACGGCATCGGTCCCTGCGCGCAGTGGCTGGACATCCATCGCGGCAACCGCTTCACGCGCCTGACCAGCCATGCGAGCAAGGCGCGCGGATTGCACGACTACGTCGTGAAGCAGGGTGGTGCAGGGCATCCGAACGCGAAGGTCGGCTTCGCGCTCGGCGACATCGTCACCACCCAGATCAGTTGCGAGAACGGCGAGACCGTGCTGCTGACCCACGACACCTCGCTGCCGCGGCCGTACTCGCTCGGCTTCCGCGTGCAGGGCACCGGCGGGATCTGGATGGACCTCAACCAGTCGATCTACCTCGAAGGCCGCAGCCCCGAAGCGCACAGGTGGGAGCCGGCTCAGCCCTGGCTCGACCGCCACGACCACCCGCTGTGGAAGACACACGGTGAACGTGCCGCCGGCGGCGGCCATGGCGGGATGGATTTCTTCGTGGTGCATGCCTTCGTCGAGGCGCTGAAGGCGGGCGCGCCGATGCCGATCGACGTGTTCGACGCCGTGGCCTGGAGCGCAATCACGCCGCTGTCGGAGCAGTCGATCGCCGAGGGCAACCGGACGCTGGCGTTTCCGGATTTCACCGAGGGTGGCTGGAAGGGGCGGGAGCGGATCTTCGCGCTGGACGATCGCTACTGAGGCGGGCGGCTCCACAGGCGTTCGGGCCGGCCCCGACCAGCCCTTCCCGTCATTCCCGCGAAAGCGGGAATCCATTGTGACTTTGGACTGACGCCCTGCCGTCTCCGGGAAAGGCGAAAATGGATTCCCGCTTTCGCGGGAATGACGGGAGGAAAGGCGCCGGCTGCTGCGGGGTCGTCACATCCTCCACTCCACTCCCGTCGAGGGGTGACATCCGTCAATTGCCGGCGCCGGGGCGTCCGGGCACGATGGCGGACATCCACGGAGGCGATGCCATGTTCGACAAATTCTCGCGCAGTTGGGACCTGGTCAAGGCCAGCGCTTCGGTGCTGCGCTCGGACAAGGAGCTGATGTTGTTCCCGGTGATCTCCGGCATCGCGACCCTGGTGGTGCTGGCGACCTTCCTGCTGCCGATGTTCGCGCTGCGGATCTTCGCCGACGGCATCGGCATCGGCGGCGCGGTGTTCGGCTTCCTGTTCTACTTCGTGCAGTACAGCGTGATGATCTTCTTCAACTGCGCCCTGGTCGGCGCGGCGATGATCCGCCTCGACGGCGGCGACCCGACCCTGGCCGACGGCTTCAATGCGGCGAAGGCGCGGATCCCGTCGATCCTCGGCTATGCCGCAATCGCCGCGACCGTGGGCGTGCTGCTGCAGGGTATGAAGAGCAAGGACAACTTCCTCGTGCGCCTGCTCGGCAGCGCGCTGGGCGCGGCGTGGACGCTGGCGACCTTCCTGGTGGTGCCGGTGCTGGTGTCGCGCAACATCGGCCCGATCGACGCGCTCAAGGAAAGCGTGTCCCTGCTCAAGCGCACCTGGGGCGAGAACGCGGTCGGGCAGGTCGGCATCGGCGCGGCGTTCGGGCTGCTCACCTTCGGCGTGGTGTTGGTGGGCGCGCTGTTCACGGTGCTGGCGGCACAGGTCTCGTTCGCGCTGGCGATCGTCGTCGGCGCGTTGTTCCTGCTCGTGGTGCTGCTGGTGGGCATCTACCAGGCGGCGCTGAGCGGCATCTACTCGGCGGCGCTGTACCGCTACGCGGTCTCGCACGAGACGCCGGCGGCGTTCCGCGGCGCGGACCTGGAGCATGCGTTCCTGCCGAAGGGCTGATTCCCGAAACCGGGTTCGAAACCGGGGTCGGAGTCGTCTCTGACCCCGGTTTTCTTCCACCTGTCATTTCGACCGAAGGGAGAAATCTCCAGCCTCGGCCGCCCAGACGTCCTTGCGCTCGACGGGACAGCAGATTTCTCCCTTCGGTCGAAATGACAGTACACGGGGGCTGTCGACATGACAGCAGGGGCTACAGCGGCGTCCGCCCGCCGTCGACGGCGACCACCGATCCGGTCGTGTACATCGCGTCCTGCAGCAGCCACAGCGCCGTGGCCGCGATCTCGTCGACGCTGCCGGTGCGCGCCAGCGCCGTGTGCGCGAGGATCTTCTCCTGCAGCGCGGGATCGGCGGCGTCCTCCGGCCACAGGATCGCTCCGGGCGCGATCGCGTTGACCCGCACCTCCGGCGCCAGCACCACCGCGAGCGCGCGCGTCATCGCCTCCAGCGCGCCCTTGCCGGTGGCGTAGGCCGACAGGTCGGCGCGCGGCTGCCGGGCATAGACGTCGCTGATGCCGAGGATCGCGCCGCGCGTGGCCTTCAGGTGCGGCGCGGCGGCCTGCGACAGGAAGAACGGCGCGCGCAGGTTCACCGCGAACAGTTCGTCCCACTGCGCGGGCGTCACCGTGCCGAACGGCGTCGGAAAGAACGCGGCGGCGTTGTTGACCAGGGCGTCGAGCCGCCCGAAGCGGCCGACGGTCTTCGCCACCAGCTCCGGCAGGCGGTCGAATTGCGCCAGGTCGGCCTGCAGTACCAGTGCGCTGCCCGGGCGCGCGGCCTCGAGTTCCGCGGCCAGCGCCTCGGCGTCGCCGCGCGAGTCGCGGCAGTGCACGGCGACCGCGAAACCCGCGCCGTGCAGCCGGCGCGCGATCGCCGCGCCGAGGCGGCGTGCGGCGCCGGTGACCAGGGCGACGCGGTGGGATGGTGTCACGGCAGGCTCCTGCGCCAGATGCAGCCATTATCGTCCCGCGCCGGGCGCGGCCAGGCGCACGCTCGGCCTTGTCGCGGGGACATCCGTCATTGACATCATGATGATTGAGCATCATGATGCAGTCATGCGCACCACCATCGATCTGCCGGAAGACCTGCACCGCATCGCCACCAGCCTGGCGCGTCACAACAAGCGCAGCCTGGGGCAGGTCGTGGCCGAGTTGATGCGGCGCGGGCTGGATGCGGCGCCGGCAGGCCGGGTGGAAGAGCGCAAGACGGTGTATCGCATCGACGAGGACACCGGGTTGCCGGTCATCCTCGGCGCGACCCGGGTGATGACCGACGACGACGTGCGGGCGCTGGAAGACGAACCGTGACGCCTGCGCGCGAGGCGCCGATATTGCTGGACGGCAACGTCCTCGTCGCCATGTCCTATCCGCCGCACGTGCATCACGTGGCGGCACAGCAATGGTTCCGCCGGCAGCGCGGCCTGTTCGCCACCTGTCCGATCACGCAGGGAACGCTGCTGCGGATACTGCTGAGTTTTCGCGCGGTGCCGGGCACCGAGGATGCCGTGGGCATCCTGCGCGGTTTCGTCGAGCACCCACGCCACCGATTCTGGCCGGATGGCCTCGACTACCTGCAGGTCGACTGGAAAGGCGTGATGGGCCACAGGCAGGTGACCGACGCCTATCTGGTGGCATTGGCAAGGAAGAACGGGGGCAGGCTGGCCACTTTCGACAAGGGCGTGGCGGCGCTGCATCCGGGTCTGGTCGAGCTGATCGAATGAGCGGATCTTCCGGGCCTCCTCCGACTGACGGCGACGCGCTCGCCCACAGCGCGCACCTGCAGGCGCTGATCCGCGAACAGGTCGCGGCCGCCGGCGGGGCACTCCCGTTCTGGCGCTTCATGGAGCTGGCGCTGTATGCGCCGGGGCTGGGCTACTACAGTGCCGGCGCGGCGAAGTTCGGCGCCGCCGGCGATTTCGTCACCGCGCCCGAGCTCGGCCCGCTGTTCGCCGAATGCGTGGCCGGGGCGGTGGCGCCGGTGATCGGCCAGGTCGGCGAGGATGCGCGTTTCCTCGAGATCGGCGCCGGCAGCGGCAAGTTCGCCGAGTACGCGATCAAGCAGCTGATGTGGCTCGACGCGATGCCGGCGCGCTACGCCATCCTCGAACCCAGCGCCGACCTGCGCGAACGCCAGCGCGAGCACCTGTCGCGGCGCCTGACGCCGCCGGTGTTCGAACGCGTCGAGTGGCTCGACGGGCCGATGCCGGACGACTGGAACGGCGTGCTGTTCGCCAACGAGGTCATCGACGCGCTGCCGACGCCGCGCTTCTCGATCCGGGGCGGCGAGGTGTTCGAGGAGCATGTCGTACTCGACGGCGACGGCGGCCTCAAACGCAGCGACCGCCCGGCCGATGCGCTGCTGGCCGCGGCCGTGCGCCACGTCGAGCGCCAGATCGATGCGCCCTTCGCCGACGGTTATCGTTCCGAACTCCTGCCGCAGCTGCCGTACTGGCTGCAGGCGGTCGCGGGCGGGCTGAAGTCGGGCGCGATGCTGTTCGTCGACTACGGCTATCCGCGGCGCGAATACTACGATCCGCGCCGCCGCGACGGCACCCTGCGCGCGTTCCACCGCCACCATGTGGTCGAGGACGTGTTCGCGCGCGTCGGCCTGCAGGACATCACCGCCTCGGTGGACTTCACCGCGCTGGCCGAGGCCGGCACCGGTGCGGGCTTCGACTTCGCCGGCTACTGCTCGCAGGCAAGCTTCCTGATCGGCAACGGGCTGGAGCAGCGCCTCGCCGCGCACGAGGCGCGCGCCGCCGACGAGGCCGCGCGCCACGCCCTGCGCCAGCAGGCGAAGGCGCTGACCCTGCCCGGGGAAATGGGCGAGCGCTTCCAGGCGATGGGCTTCGCGCGCGACGTCGGCTTCGACGCGGCCTTCCTCGTCGGCGACCTGAGTTTCCGCCTGTGAGCCCGCGCCCAGAAGGTACGTACCGCTTCGGCCGTTCGCTCAAGCCGCTGCGGCACCCGCGCTTCTGGTGCGCGCTGTGGTGCCTGGCGATCGCGGTGATCGTGGTCGGCTCGCTGATGCCGCCGCCGCCGATGCCCGACTTCGATGGCAGCGACAAGTGGACGCACTTCCTCGGCTACTTCGTCGTCGCCGCGTCGGCGGTGCAGCTGTTCCGCAACTGGGCGGGGCTGTTCGGCGCGGGACTGGGCCTCGTATTGCTTGGGATCGGCATCGAACATGCGCAGGGCGCGCTGACCGTCGACCGCATGTTCGACATGAAGGACGCGCTGGCGAACACGCTCGGCGTCATCGCCGGGCTGGGCACGCGGCTGACGCCGTGGCGCGACCTGCTGCTGCGGATCGATGGCGGGCGGGACGGCGCAGGGTAGGGATGTCGGCTTCCGACTCCCTCCCCCGCTTGCGGGGGAGGGTTGGGGTGGGGGCGCTCTTCGCAGCGAACCCGATCCTCAGCGCGCCACCAGCTCCACCCGATCGAGCACCCACATCTCCGGCCGCGTATCGCCGGTGGTGGTGAAGCACAGGTCGGTGGCGCCCCCGATCTCTGCCAGCGGCACCTCGACGTCGATGAAACCATCCTCGCCGGTCTCCCCCGGCAGCGGCAGCTTCGCCACGATCTCCCCACTGCAGCCGCCCGACTGCACCAGCAGCTCACCGTGTTCGGTTTCGGCGGGCAGGAACTTGCGGGCCGGTTCGTCGTGCGCAAGCTGGAAGTAGTACGGCAGCCGCCCCAGCCGCACCTTCGCCGCCGCGATGCCGTCGAGGTCGGCGCCGGCCCACAGCCAGCACGGGTAGAAGATCGTGACGTTGAAGATCGCGCGCTCGCCGTCGGCGGGGCCGTCGTCCTCCAGCCGCAGCAGCAGGCGGCCGGTGTCGGGGCAGGTGGCGAGCTGCTCGTCGCTGCGCACCAGCAGGCTCGCCGCGTCGAAGGCGTGCCGCGACGCGGGCGCGAGCGCGGTGGTGCCGGAGAACGCCGCGGCGCGCAGGTCCAGCGGCAGCGGCGCCTCGATCGGCGCCGCGTACAGCGGCGAGTCCGCGTCCGGCTCGCTGCCGTCGGTGGTGTAGCGGACCGCGTAGCCGAGCGGATTCTCCAGCGTGACCTGCACGCTGCCCGCCTTGCGCTCGCCTTCCGCGCTCGCCAGCACCTCGAACGGCGTCTGCGCATAGGCGATGTCGAAGGCGCGGTAGCGCGGCAGCTGCGCGGGCAGCCGCGTCAGGAAGTCCGCATAGTCCTTGCCTGCGGCCGGCGTCCAGGCCGATTCGGCCAGCGCCGCGATGCGCGGGAAGATCGCGTGCTGCATGCGCGCCCAGCTGCGCATGTGCTCGGTGAACACGTTGGCCTGCACGCCGATGACGTGCCTGGCCTGGGCCGCCGACAGCGCTTCGGGCACGGGCTCGAAGCCGTAGACCGTCTCCAGCGTGACCTGCACCGGGCGGCCCGGCGGCTCGTTCGGCGACGCGGTCTGCAGGTAGTCGAGGTAGAGCTTGTCCACCGGCGACATCACCACGTCGTGGCCGGACTGCGCGGCGGCGATGCCGCCCTCGGTGCCGCGCCACGACATCACCGTTGCGTCCGGCGGCAGCCCGCCCTCGAGGATCTCGTCCCAGCCCAGCAGCTTGCGACCCTTGCCCGACAGGTAGGTTTCCAGCCGCTTGATGAACCAGCTCTGCAGCTCGGTCTCGTCCTGGATGCCGAGTTCCTTCATCCGCGCCTGCACGCCGGCGGAGGCCTGCCACTGGTCCTTGACCGCCTCGTCGCCGCCGATGTGGACATAGGTCGAGGGAAACAGCGCGAGCACCTCGTCGAGCACGTCCTCGATGAAATCGAAGGTCGCCTCGTCGATGTTGAACAGGTACTGGTGCACGCCCCATTCGTTCGACACCGGCGGCGTGTCGCCGAGCGAGCCGTACTGCGGGTAGGCGGCGACGATCGCCTGCACGTGGCCGGGCATGTCGAACTCGGGCACGACGGTGATGTGGCGCTGCGCGGCATAGGCGACGATGTCGCGGATCTGGTCCTGCGTGTAGTAGCCGCAGTACGGGCGCGGCTTGCCGTTCGCCGGATCGACGCCGGCCTCGCCCGCGGGGATGCGGCAGCCGCCGACCTCGGTGAGCTTCGGATACTTCGGGATCTCGATGCGCCAGCCCTGGTCGTCGGTCAGGTGCCAGTGGAAGGTGTTGAGCTTGTGCTGCGCCATCGCGTCGAGCAACTGCCTGATCTCGTCGACCGACTGGAAATGGCGCGCGGAGTCGAGCATCAGCCCGCGCCAGCTGAAGCGCGGCGCGTCCTCGATGTGCAGCGCCGGCACGCGCACGGCCTCCCCCTGCGCCGAGGACAGCAGCTGCCACAGCGTCACCGCGCCGTAGAACAGGCCGCGCTCGTCGCCGGCGGCGACGCGGACATGCTGCGGGGCGATTTCGAGCACGTAGCCTTCGGCGGCATCGGGCGAGGCCGAGGGATCGATCGCGAACACGATGCCGCCGTCCGTTCCCGGCGCGGTCCCGGGCGTGATGCCGTTGGTCTTCGCGACCAGCCCGGCGAAGTGCGCGGCGACGCGCTGCGCGGCCTCGCCGTCCGCGGACACGCGGGTCGAGGCGTCGAAGCGGAAGCTGCCTTCGCGCTGCTCCAGCGACGCGGGTGCGGGGATCAGCGCCGGCCTGGCGACGGCTTCGGCTGGTGTCGCCGGTGCGGCATCCGCGGCATCCTGGCGTCCGCCGCAGGCGGCGAGCAAGGCGGTCATGGAGAGCATCAGCGCAAGCCGCTGCGCGCGGGGGATCGGGATCATTGCTTCATCCTCGGTCTGGCTTGGAAGAACTGCAGATTCGTCATCCCGGCGTTCGCCGGGATGACGGTGCTGACAATGGTGTCGTCGCGGCAATGGCGAACCATGGCCTCACGGCTGCTGGAAGATGGCAAAAAAACGCGGGCCCGGACGAACCGGGGCCCGCGGGGAGAACGGCATCAAGCGGGAGGTGGATGCCGTCGATCAGAACTGCATCCGCAGCGAGGCCATGTAGCGGCGTCCGGTCCGGTACAACCCGCGCACCAGCTTCTCGGTGTTGGCCACGCCGGGCACGTCGGCGTAGGTGTAGTACTCCGAGTCGAGCAGGTTCATGCCGTCCAGCGAGAGGCTGAGCCTGTCATTGATGCGGAAGCCGATGCTGGCGTCGAGCGACTCATAGTCGCTGGTGACCAGGTAGTTGCCGCGGTCGACCTGGGTGTAGTACTTCGAGCGCCAGGAGTAGGTGAGGCGCGCGCTCCAGCGGTCGTTCTCGAAGAACGGGCTGATGTTGTACTGGTTCTCCGAGGTCCAGGGCATCGGGTCGCCGTTGCTGGCTTCGGCGTCCGAGTAGGTGTAGTTCGCCTGGATGCCGAGTCCGTTCCACAGGTTCTGCTGGTAGTTCAGCGAGAAGCCCTGGATCGTCGCCTGGCCTGCGTTCTGCGGGCGGGAGACGGTGAAGTCCATGACCTGGCCGTTCGACTCGTTGACGTGGCGCTCGGTCCCGGTCGTGTACAGGATGTAGTTGCCGACGTCCTTGTGGAACAGCGTGCCTGCGAGGATGGCGTTGTCGGCGAAGTACCATTCGGCCGAGAAGTCGAGGTTGGTCGAGCGATAGGGGTCGAGATCGGGATTGCCGCCGCCGCCGGTCAGGGTCTGCGGGCCGAGCCACAGGTAGTTGGACATGTCGCCGTAGTTCGGGCGCGAGATCACCTTCGCCGCCGAGAAGCGCAGCACCAGGTTGTTGGAGAAGTCGTATACGACGTTGATGTTCGGCAGGAAGTCGTTGTACTTCTTCTTCACGCTGACGAGGTCATACGTGTGCACGCCGCCGTTGGCGCCGGACGTGCAATCGGCGCTGACCGTGCACTGCCAGCCGACGCTGTCGGATTCGGTCTGCACGTAGCGGAAGCCGATGTTGCCGCGGAAGCCGTTCCAGCTGTAGTCGGCCTGCACGTAGCCGGCGTTGACGTCTTCCTCGACGATCCAGGTGTTCGAGACGAACGAGGCATCGTTGAAGGTGCCGGGCTCGGGCATGCTCTGCCACGGCGCCAGCCAGTTGCCGCTGAGGATCCAGTCCGCGAGCGCCCAGCCGTCGATGGTGAAACGGTTGGACAGGTCGCCGACGTTGCCGAAGCCGCTGAGGTAGTTGCCCGGCAGCTGGCGTGGCGAGAAGTCGGCGGCGGTCGCGTCGCCGTAGCCGGCCACCGCAGCCAGCGCGACGCCCGCCATCGACTGCCCGGTTTCGTGCTGGCGGCGCTTCAGGCCGAAGCGCACCTGGTAGACCGGCGCGTCGAAACGGATGCCGCCATCGATCTGGCCGTATACCTCCTTGTCCCAGGTGGGCTTGGTGACGATGTTGCCGCCCCAGCCCGTGTTCCAGGTCGAGCCGTCGTTCGGATCCGCGCCCCAGCCGCCGTCGATGCGGAAGGCATCGGGATCGGTGAACGGGCTGCCGGGATAGTTCGGACTGGTCGCGGCGGCCGAACCGTAGTTGTAGCCGGTGAAGTCCAGCCGCGGCGTGCCGGTCAGGTCGTAGCTGTAGTCGGCCCAGTTGAGGAATTCGCCGAAGACCTGGCGGCCGGTGCCGCCGGTGGCCTTGGTGGTGCCGAAGTGCCAGGTGGCGAACCAGCGTTCGTCGTTCCAGGTGGCTTTGAGATCGTAGGAGTTGGTGTCGACCGTCGCCTGGCGGTTGATCAGGTCGTAGACGGTGAGCGCATTGCTGTACGAGGCGCGGGTGATGACGCCGCCCTCGACCTCGAGGTCGGTCAGGCGCATCAGGCTGTTCCAGCCGTTGCCGTTGAAGGCGAACATCGAATGGCTGATGTTGTCGTAGGCGGCGGTGACGTCCAGCGCGTTGAACTCGATGTTCATCTTCTCGTGGGGACGGAACTGCAGCGCCAGCGAGATCGTGTCGCGTTCGCGCTGCTGCTCGAAGTAGTGCGCGCTGATCGAGTTCGGCGCGATCGCGTCCGGGTTGGCGCGCAGGGTCGTTTCGCAGGCGCCCGAGCACGATGGCGGGACCTCGACCCCCGCGCCCCAGTCCATCGTCGGGGTGAACGAGTTGCCGCCGCCCACGCCGACGATGTAGTCGTTGCCGGTCACCGTGCCGTAGGACTCGATGCCGTCGCGGCGGATGCCCTCGTCGGCGCGCTGCGCGGCCACGATCAGGCCGAAGGTGTTGGCGTCGTTCTTCCAGCCGAACAGCAGCGAGGCCTGCGGGTCGCCGCCCTCGATGCGGTCGTTGTAGAGGTAGCCGACGTGGCCGGCGATCGTGGTCTTGTCCAGGTCAAGCGGCTTGCGCGTGTGCACGATCACGGTGCCGCCGATCGAGCCCTCGTCGATGTGCGCCTCGGGCGACTTGTAGACCTCGACCTTGCCCACCAGCGACGGCGCGAGCAGCGAATAGTTGAAGGTGCGGCCGGGCTGGTCGGTGATGAACCAGTCGGCCGAGGCGACCGTCTGCCCGTTGAGCAGGGTGCGGCTGAGCGCCGGATCGGTGCCGAGGATGCTGATCTTCTCGCCCTGGCCGAAGGCCTTGTCGATGGTCACGCCCGGCAGCGAGGAGATCGCCTCGGCGACGTTGGTCGAGGGGAACTTGCCCACGTCCTCGGCGGTGACGACGTCGATGATCGCGTCGGAATTGCGCTTGGTGTCCAGCGCCTGCTGCAGGCTGGCGCGGATGCCGGTGACGACCACGCGGTCGAGTTCGGTGGCGTTGGCGTCCGCGGACGGCGCGTCGTTGTCCTGCGCGGCGGCTTCCTGCGCATTCGCCTGCGCGGCGACCCCGAGGCACACGGCGATCGCGGCCGACAGCATGGTTTTGCGGTGCTTCATGACGGTTCTCTCCAGTGCGGAATGGGTGTGGCTGTGGCCGCCGGCGCAAGGGTCTGCCGGTGGCCCGTGGCGGTGCCGTTGCGCGTGCCGGCCGTGGAGCGGCGCGTGCGCGGGCAGGGGGGTCTGGTCAGCGGGCGGGCATCCGTTCCTCGTTGTCGTTCTGCTCCTGGCCGAGGTACCAGCTGGCGGCGCCGATCACGCCCAGCTGCCCGTGCTCGACCAGCGTCACGGGAATGCGCAGCAGCACCTCACGCATCGGTCCCTTGTCGAGGAACCGCTGCACGAAGCTGCTGTGTGCGAGGAAGTCGCGGATCCGCGGCAGGATCCCGCCGGCGAGGTAGACGCCGCCGTGCGCGCCGTAGAGCAGCGCCATGTCGCCGACGGCGCTGCCGAGCAGGCCGCAGAACAATTCGAGGGTGTCGCGCGCGAGCGCATCGTCGCCGGCCAGGGCGGCGGCGGTGATCGCGTCGGGCGTGGCCTGCGTCGGCGTCGTGCCGCGCACCTGCGCGAGCGCAGCGTGCAGCCGCACCAGCCCGGGGCCCGACAGCGCGTGTTCGATCGGGATGTGGCGGCGCTCGCGCCCGAAGGCCTGCAGCACCGCGATTTCCAGTTCGGTGGAGACCGTCAGCGAGGCCTGGCCGGCTTCGGTGGCGAGCACCGTCGCGCGTGGGTGCCCCGGGATCCGCACCGCGGCACCGAGGCCGGTGCCCGGCCCGACCACCAGGGTCGGGCCCGGCGGCGCCCGTTCCGGGCCCGACAGGCGCAGCAGCGCATGCGCGTCCGCCGCCGTCACCGCGTGCGCGACCGCCTCGAAGTCGTTGATCAGGCGGAAATCGTCGAAGCCCAGCTGCGCGCGGATGCGCCCGGGCGCGACCGGCCAGGGCAGGTTCGCCGACAGCAGCGAGCCGTCCTCCAGCGCGTGGCCGGCGCAGGCGATCACGCCGCGGTGGATCGTCCCGGCGTCCGGCAGGGTGGCGAGGAAGGCGGCGATGATCCCGGCCAGGCCGGGGAAGTCGGCGCAGGCGTACTTGCGGTAGTGCAGGACCTCGACCGGATCGCCGCCGTGCACCAGCCCGATGCGCACGTGGGTGCCGCCGACGTCGGCCGCGATGAACGGCGCATGCGTCGGCCGGCGGCCGGTGACGGGCAGTGGACGGGTGCTTGCAGCCACGCTGGCTCCTGCGATCGCCGCAGGCGGAAGGCTGCGGCGTGGGCGGAGTGTTGGAACGTCGTGACAACGATGTCAAGCGCCGAGTCCAGTCGGCTTCGACACGCCGCCTGTTTAACGACATAGGTCAAACAATAGACGAAAAATTGATGATCTATTTACAAATTTACGGGCAAAATACGACGATGTCCGTGGATGTCCGAAGCGTGTCCGCAGGGCCCATGCTGCAAGGCAGCACCCGGACATGCGCAGGAAATGCGGCCTCCGCGGGGTGAGGCGGTTGGCATTCGGGGGAAAAGTATGACAACGTTAGTCACCTTGTCCGGTAGCAGGACAAGGGGACGGGAGGGGCAGGAGATGAGCGAGGAACAGGCCAGTCCGCGCAAGCCGACGATCCGCACCGTGGCCGAGCGCGCCGGGGTGTCGCTGAAGACCGTCTCGCGCGTGATCAACAACGAACCCTCGGTGCTGCCGGCCACGCGCGCGCGCGTGCTGCAGACCATCGCCGACCTCGACTACGAGCCCGACCCCTCCGCGCGCAACCTGCGCAGCTCCAGCGCCTACGTGATCGGGCTGGTCTACGACAACCCCAACCCGTACCACATCATCGGCCTGCAGAACGGTGTGCTCTCGGCCTGCCGCGAGACCGGCTTCGGCCTGCAGATCCATCCCTGCGACGCGACCTCGCCGCTGCTCGCCGACGAACTGGTGGAGATGGTGCAGCGCTCGCGGCTCGCGGGACTGGTGCTGACCGCGCCGATCTCCGAGCGCCCTGAACTGATCGAGGCGCTGGAGCAGGCCGGCGTGCGCGCCACCCGCATCATCGCCGCGGCCGAGGATCCGGGTGACGGCCACCCCTGCGTCTACGTCGACGACCGCGACGCGGCCTACGAGATCACCGAACACCTGGTCCAGCTCGGCCACCAGCGCATCGGCTTCCTCTGGGGCGGGCAGGAGCACCGCTCCAGCTCCGAGCGCTACCTCGGCTACGAGCAGGCGCTGAAGGACTACGGCATCACCCTCGACAAGCACCTGGTGATCCCCGGCGACTACACCTTCGACGACGGCTTCCGCGGCGCGCGCCGGCTGCTGGCGCTGCGCGACCCGCCGACCGCGATCTTCGGCTCCAACGACGAGATCGCCGCCGGCGTGCTTGCGGCGGCGAAATCCGCGGGCATGAACGTGCCCTATGACCTGTCGATCGCCGGCTTCGAGGACAGCCCGTTCTCGAAGCAGTCGTGGCCGGCGCTGACCACCGCCAAGCAGGCGACCGAGGAGATCGCGCGCCACGCCGCACGGATGCTGATCGCCGGCCTGCGCCAGGACGGCACCGCCGCGCACAACCAGGGCTTCGTGCCGCAGCTGGTGGTGCGCGGCTCCACCGCGCCGGTCCGCCCGCGCACGCAACCCGCCGGAGACGCATGAACGCCCTGATCGACCCGGACGACGCGCAGGCGCGCGCATCGTCGACCTGGATGTTCCGCGAGGCCGCCGAGGCCGCCGACGTCGTCGCGCGCCAGTTCGCCGCCAACCGCGACGTGCTCGCGGCGCTGGCGGCGGACCTGCGCCGGCGCCCGCCGCCGTTCGTCGCCACCTGCGCGCGCGGCAGCTCCGACCACGCCGCGACCTATGCCAAGGCGCTGTTCGAGACGCAGCTGGGCGTGGTGACCGCCTCGGTGTCGCCGTCGGTGGGCTCGGTGTACGGCGTGCAGCAGCAGCTGCGCGATGCACTGTTCATCGCCGTCTCGCAGTCGGGCAAGAGCCCGGACCTGCTGCGCAACGCCGAAGCCGCGCGTGAGGCCGGCGCGCGCGTGGTCGCGCTGGTGAACGTCGTCGACTCGCCGCTGGCGGCGCTGGCCGACGTCGTGGTGCCGCTGCACGCCGGCCCCGAACGCAGCGTGGCCGCGACCAAGAGCTACCTCGCCTCGCTGTCGGCGATCCTGCAGCTGGCCGCGCTGTGGCGCGGGGATGCCGCGCTGCTCGATGCGCTCGACCGGCTGCCCGACGCGATGCGCGTGGCCTGGGACTGCGACTGGTCGCCCGCGTGCGCGGGGCTGGTGCGCGCGCACAACCTGTTCGTGCTCGGCCGCGGCCTCGGCCTCGGCGCCGCGCAGGAGGCGGCGCTGAAGTTCAAGGAGACCTGCGGCCTGCACGCCGAGGCCTACAGCTCGGCCGAAGTGAAGCACGGGCCGATGGCCCTGGTCGGCCCCGGCTTTCCGGTGCTGATCCTCGCCCAGCCCGACGAAACCGAAGCCGGCACGCTGGCGCTCGCCGACGAGTTCCGCGCGCGCGGCGCGCAGGTGTGGCTGGCTTCGCGCGAGGACGAAGCCGACCCCGGATCAGGTCCGGGGCAGGCCCTGCCGGTGGCGGATGCGCCGCATCCGGCCTGCGCGCCGCTGCTGCTGGTGCAGAGCTTCTACCGCATGGTGAACGCGCTCTCGCTCGCGCGCGGCCACGATCCGGACAGGCCGCCGCACCTCAACAAAGTCACCGAGACGGTCTAGCGCCGTGTCCCGCCGGACCATCAACGAGCACGTTGTCATCCCGGCCCCGGCCCTTGCCGTCATTCCGGGTGCGGCCTCCGCCGTCATCCCGGATGCGGCCTCCCCTGTCATCTCGAGCGTAGCGAGAGATCCGCGCGTCGATTCTCCAGGAACGTCATTCCCGCGAAGGCGGGAACCCAGTGTCTTTAGCTTTCCGGGATTCGAAGACGCTGGATTCCCGCCTTCGCGGGAATGACGGCTTTCTTGTTCGGAATGAAATGAAACCCCGATCCATCCGGAAACCTTCGGGACGCACGAAATGCTCGAACCCTGCACCATGGCAATGACCAAGCCCGACCCCGCCGGGACGGTCGAATCATGACGACGGCCCTGATCAACGGGCGCGTGCTGCTCGACGACGGATTCCGCGACGACGTGGCGGTGCTGGTCGAGGGCGGCCGGATCGCGGCGATCGTCGCCGGCGACGACGCGCGCGCGCGCAACGCGGAACGCATCGACCTCGAAGGCGGCGCCCTCGTGCCCGGCTTCATCGACGCCCAGGTCAACGGCGGCGGCGGCGTGCTGCTCAACAACATGCCAACGGTCGAGGGCATCCGCGCCATCGCCCGGGCACATCGCCGCTACGGCACCACCGGCCTGCTGCCCACGCTGATCAGCGATAACGTGGAAGCAATGCGCGCAGCGATCGCCGCGACCCGCGAAGCGATCGCGCAGGGCGTGCCCGGCGTGCTCGGCATCCACCTCGAAGGTCCGTACCTCGCGCCCGCGCGCAAAGGCACCCACGACGCGCGCGTGTTCCGCACGCCCGACGCGGACGAGATCGCGCTGGCGACCTCGCTCGGCAATGGCGTCACCCTGCTGACGCTGGCGCCGGAACAGCTGCCGGTCGAGACCGTCCGTGCGTTCGTCTCGCGCGGCGCCATCGTCGCGGCCGGGCATACTGCGGGCCGCTACGACGAGATCCGCGCCGGGCTCGACGCCGGCATCCGCGGCTTCACCCATCTCTACAACGCCATGTCGCCGCTGCAGGGGCGCGAGCCCGGCGCGGTCGGCGCGGCACTGGAAGACCGCGACAGCTGGTGCGGGATCATCGTCGACGGCGTGCACGTGCACGCGGCCAGCCTGCGCGTCGCGCTCGCCGCCAAGCCGCGCGGCAAGCTGTTCCTGGTCACCGATGCGATGCCGATGGTCGGCGCCGACGATCCGGCCTTCGTCCTCTACGGCGAAACCATCACCGCCGTCGACGGCGTGGTGCGCAATGCCGCGGGCTCGCTCGCCGGCTCCGCGCTCGACATGGCCACCGCCGTGCGCAACAGCGTGCACCTGCTCGGCCTGCCGCTGGACGAAGCCGCGCGCATGGCCTCGCGCTATCCGGCCGAATTCCTTGGCCTCGATGATCTTCATGGCCGCATCGCGCCGGGCTACGCCGCCGACTTCGTTCTGCTCGACGACGCCCTCGCCGTGCGTGCGACCTGGATCGCCGGCGACATCGCGCGGCACGCCGCTTGAACGCCGCCGCGCCCCGCTTCGCCTCGGTCGACGCCCTGCGCGGCCTCACCGTCGCGGCGATGCTGCTGGTCAACAATCCCGGCGACTGGGGCCACGTCTACGCGCCGCTGCTGCACGCGGACTGGCACGGCTGCACCCCGACCGACCTGATCTTCCCGTTCTTCCTGTTCGTGGTCGGCGTCTCGATCGCACTCGGCATCGTGCCGCGCGCCGAGGCCGGCGCGGCCCCGCGCGTCCTGCATCGCGCCATCGCCTCGCGCGGCGCGCGCATCATCGCGATGGGCCTGCTGCTGCACCTGTTCGCCTGGTGGGCCTACGACATGGCCCACTACCGCCCCTGGGGCGTGCTGCAGCGCATCGGCCTGTGCTTCATCGTCGCCGCGCCGCTGGCGATCCACCTCAAGCCGCGCCTGCAGTGGGCGTGCATCGCCGCGCTGCTGCTCGGCTACTGGGCCCTGCTGTCGCCGGGCGGCTACGCGCAGTTCCACAACCTCGCCGACCGCACCGACACCGCACTGTTCGCGCCGTTCCTCTACGTCTTCGATCCGGCGACCGGCCTCGGCCGCGACCCCGAAGGCCTCGTCAGCACCCTCCCGGCGATCGCCACCGTCCTGCTCGGCGTGCGCGCCGGCGACTGGCTGCGTCGCGGCGACACCAGGCGCCTGCTCATCGCCGCCGTCGCCGCCCTGGCCGCGGGCGCGCTGTGGTCGTTCGCCATGCCGATCAACAAGGCGCTGTGGACCTCGTCCTACGTCCTGTGGACCGCCGGCTGGGCGACCCTGGCGCTGCTCGCCCTGCACCTGCTCATCGACCGCCGCGGCTGCCCACCCCTCGGCCGCGCCTTCGGCGTCAACGCCATCGCCGCCTACGCCGGCTCCGCGACCATGGTCTACCTGCTCGCCGGCCTCGGCTGGTGGGGCGCGATCTACCAGCACGCCTACGCCGGCTGGATGACGCCCCTGTTCGGCCCCTACGTCCCCTCGCTGGCGTTCGCGATCAGCTTCGTTGCGCTGTGGTGGGGGATCGTGTGGTGGATGGATCGGCGTGGGTGGCACCTGAAGATCTGATCCGGGCAAGACGGCTGTCGGCCGGAAGCAGACTCACAAGAGGTCGATTCCCGAACGGCTGGTACGACCCGGGACACCAGCGTCGCAGGCCCCCCCGGAATCCGAATCGCGGGGGCCTCGCTCCATCGGCGGCAGACAGGGTTACGACGGGAACGGTCCCAGGCTTCCCGCTGTTTGCGAAGGAGCCGTCGTGCTCACCAGGAAAGACAGGCGGTGACGTGCGCCTCGTCCACGTGCAGCGAGAATGCCCAGCCGTTGCGCTCGCACAGGCGCTGGACGATGCCCAGGCCCAGGCCATATCCATTGGAAGACGAGGACCCGGCCGGCGTGAGCCCCCCGGCATCGTCACTGCCCAATCTGTTGGTGACCAGCAGCTCGTGCTCCTTTATGAGAACCGTGATCGGTCCCTGCCCGACGAGGGTTTGTTCGAAGGCATTCCGCACCAGATTGTTGACCGCGATCAGGAAGGCCTGTGGATGCCCCCGGACGACCGGTGCCGCGAGACTTTCGACATCGACGTCGACGTCGACGAGCTTGCCGTTCAGCAGGTAGCGCTGCTCGTCTATCGCCCGGCTGACCAGCGGCGTCACCGGGAACTGCTCTCCATACTTCCCGTCGTCCGCTTCGCGGGCGAGGCACAGGAACATCTCGATCGTGGATCTCATCTCGAGCGTCGCACGCCGGATTCGAGCCACCGCCTTCGCATCCTCCGCTGACAGACTGCTTTGCTCCAGCAGCTCGAGCGCGCCTGCGATCACCGTGATCGGCGTCCGCAACTCATGACTGGCAGAGCTGGTGAAGTACCGTTCCCTCGCCACGAAGGCGCTGATGCGCTCGAGGGTTTTCTCGATGGCGCCGGCAAGGACGCCGACCTCATCCTCGCCGAACCGGTTGGACTCGATGACCTTGTGGTCTCCGGCCGACAGGTGTTCCAGGTCAATCTCCGCGACCACCTCGGCCAGTTGCACGACAGGGGCGACCGCTCTCCGCATCACCAGAATGCCAAGCCCGAAACCCAGGGCGCCGAGCGCACCCACGGCGACAGTGATGACGAGGAGCCACCACCAATCCTCGGAGGAAGCCGCCTCGATCCCGGCGACATCGAGAACCACGAATGCGCGTCGCCGTGGATTGTCGGCAGGGATGACCGCCACATGCAACTCTTCCGCGACGAATTCGTACAAGCCCTCATCGGGATCTGTTCTCGCCCAGTCCCTGAGCGATTCCGGCAAGCTCCCGACCTCATCGTAGCCGCGAAGGTTGGTCGACAGGTCGGGATAGCTCTCGGCAGCGCGTTGCAGCTGATTCTCCAGCACACGGTCTTCGCTCAACCTGATCGCAGCGTAGAACGCGAACCCCCAGGCCACGCTGAGTCCGACAACACACAACGCGAACGCATACTCGACGCGCTTGCGAAAGCTGTGCCGCATTACCGGGCATCCTCCGCAATCCAATACCCGATGCGATGCACCGTATGAATCAACGGACTGTCGAACGGCCTGTCGATGGCCTGCCGCAGCTTGTACATGTGCGAGCGAAGCGCATCGCCATCCGGAGGTTCGTCGGCCCACAACAGGGTTTCGAGATCATCCCGGGCCACAACAGACGGGGATTCTTCCATCAGTCGTTGAAGCAACTTCATGCCGGCAGGACTGAGCTCGACGCGCCGCCCCGCGCGATGCACCTGCAGCGTTGACCTGCTCATGGTCAGGTCGCCAACAGTCAACAGGTTGTCGGTATTCCGGTGACTCCGCTTGTACAAGGCCCGAAGTCGCGCGTGGAGTTCCTGCAGTGCGAATGGCTTGACCAGGTAGTCGTCGGCGCCGGCGTCGAACCCCTTGAGCCTGTCGTCAAGCGTGTCCCTCGCCGTCAGCATGAGCACGGGCGTTTCCATCCTGGCATCCGTTCGCAGCCTCTGGCAGAAAGTCAGGCCATCCATCCCCGGGATCATCAGGTCCAGAACGATCACGTCGAACGGATTCGTCAACGCCAAATGCATTGCGGTGATACCGTCATGTGCAAAGTCCAGGACATAGCTGCACTTTTCAAGGTACGTGGCAATGTTGTCGCAGATGTCGCGATTGTCTTCGACAATCAACGCCCTGATCGGCGCCGTACCAAGAGCGGGTACCATCTGCTGCTCCCCCTTACCAGGCGTAATCCAGTCGCAGACCAATCAGCGGCTCGGCTTCGCTATCGTCCTTCACGTTGACGCCTCGGCGATAGTCGAACTCGCTTTCGTCGGTTGACGATGCCGACGTCACGTTGATGACATCGAGAAAGGCCGTTACATCGATGGGGCCAAATGCGCGCCGATAGTCAACGCGAAGGTTCAGCACGCCGTAGCTGGGTTTGCGGCCGATATTGCGCTCGGTCGTCTCTCTTGAGAAGCGCAGGGGTTGCCCGGGCCCCAGCACGTCTTCATGGATGATGAAGGCGTCCTCCGGCCTGCCGGAAAGGTACTTGTAGCGCCCGGCGACCTTCCAGCGGCTGGTGATTTCCCAGGTCAGTCCGAGGGTAGCCACATGCTCGCGGCTGAAATCGTCGGCGACGGCACCCCGGCCGTCCTTCCGATCGACTTTCGCATCGTTGTAGGAGTAGGTCGCGGCAGCGTAGAGCCCTTCGCGAATCGTGCCCTTGACCACGACATCGAAGCCGTAGGACGTGCCGTCACCAATGTTGGCAAACGTCCCGTTTGCCCGATCCAGGTCGACCACGAGGTTGGAGAGGTCCTGGTAGTAGGCTTCCGCCAACACCGACCACGTGTCGTTCGGGAAGTACTCGAAGCCGATGCTTCCATGCGTGATCTTCTCGTTCTCGAGCTCGTTCCCCGCGTTGGCCGCGAAGTCCAGGTACCGGGGCGACTGATGGAACAGCCCGGCGGTCGCGAAGTACCTGATGCCTTTGCTGCGCCGCCAGTTGACGCTGAACCTGGGCGACACGAGGCTTTCGTCCGTCAGGCCGTCCCGCTCGAACCGGACGCCCGTGCGAATATCCCACGTGCCGCGCGTGAAAACCTGGTCCACGTAGCCTGCATAGCTCGTCGCTTTCCGGCTCAGCGAAGAGTTGATGTTCGCCGGGGTCAGCACGATGTAGCGCTGCTCCGGGTCCGGCCTGAAATCATCGTCGTCATAGACGAATCGGATCCAATCGCCGTCCAGGACGGTGCTGTAGTCCAGTTCGATCTGCGTTGCCTGAATGCCCGCACTGAACGCACCCCATCGGTTTGCTGTCCTGAAGTCGCTTCGCCAGCCGATCTCGGTCTCGTCTTCGGTGATGGTAATGATGTCTTCCCGCACCGGGAAACTGGAGGCCGGCGATCCGTCGGGGACGAGGTCGGGAAATGCTTCGCCCTCCGAACTGATCTTGTTGCTGGTGCGGTGGTAGACCTTGTTGGTCCAGACGGCACCCTCGCCGATCAGGGATCGCAGCGTAAGCCCGTACAAATCACTGTCCTGCCTGAAATCAAGAAGCGATGCATCCTCGAAATTGGGCGACTCGAAGACGTGGGTCACGTCGCGAGTGTAGGTCTCGCGCGTATCGATCAGCAGTACCTCGATCGTGTTGGACGGATTGATCGGTATGGCCGACTTGACGATGATGTCCCTCAGGATCGGGTTTCCGATGTCCAGTTCTTCAATATCCTCAAAAAAGGCACCGAAATCCAGTCGGCGGGCGGAAACGAGAACGGTGGAATCCCTGGTGATCCCGAGCGGGCCGTCGTAGCCCACTTCATTGCCCGCAAGGTCGAGGCGCAGGCTGGCGGACGGGCTTGGGCTGCCATCGGCGACTTCGAGCTTGAGCAGCGATCCGGCCCGGCCGCCGTACGCCGGGCCCCACCCGCCCGGGGAGAACTCGGCGCCACTGATGACGTTCGGTGCGAAGATCGAGAAACGGCCGCCGCCGCCGACATCCTCGTCCTCACCCAGGGTCGCGTCGAAGTGCACCGCCTTGTCGAACGGGAACTCGTCAACGAAGATCAGATTGTCCCGCGGGCCCCGGCCGCGCACGCTGAAGCTCGCGAACTCGCTGGCGGACGCCAGGCCGGGCAGGCCATCCAGCGAGAGCAGCGGATCTGCGCCACCGCCAACGGCACTTCGCAATGCTTCCCGATCGAGATAGGTGCTGGAGGGTGACGCGAATGCATCCAGTGCCCGTGCTCGAACCACCACTTCTTCCATCATCGGCGCCCCAAGTTCGAACTCGATCCTGGAGTTCTTCCGCGTGATGACGCGTACGCTTGGCTCGTATACCGGAGCGAACCCGACCTTGGTCGCGTTCACCGAATAGAGGCCGGGGTCGAGCTGTTCAACGACGATGCGACCACGCGCATCGGTTTCCATGGATCGCGTGGCGCTGGTGTCCCGCTCCGTGATCGTGACCTGCACGCTTGGGAGTGGCCGGTCGGTGTATTGATCCCTGATGATGATGGTCAGGGCGCCGGGCGCCTCCGCTGCATGGGCGGACAGGGTGAATCCGATCAAGTGCGCCGAAAGTGCCAACCACAACACCCGTCTCACGTGTCTGTTCATATCGCGCTGCCCCCAGGAATTGGCTGTGTTCACTTGATGAAGCAGTGCGAAACTAGCAATGCAAATGTCGCCAAAAGGTCGCCGTCCTGGCGCGGCAGCGCGCGCCGGCACCAGTCTTCTTGCGTCGATATGCGTCCGTGGGCGCATCCTCCTTCCCTGAGGCGGTGAGTCGGATGGATGGATTGATTGGCCCGGTGCCTGCGCTTGCGCGTGAGCGCGCCCGGTCCTTTGCCGGTTGCCGCTCCGGTGACCGAAACGGTGTCGTCAAACACGGCTTGCGTTCGCTCCCCGCATCGAGATCGCTGGTCAGTTGGAATCGCGTTCGACCGCTACTCTGCCGACGGGTTCGAGTAGCAGGCCTTGAGGCCCAGGGATCTAGTCTCCAGCCCTCGCCTGCGTGATGGCGGCAATCCTCGCCTTGCGCAGCGCCTCCCCGATCTGCGTTCCGCTCATGCCGTCGACGGCGAGGTCACGGGCGTTGACGGCGAGGGCGGCGGCGTGGGCGCGGCGCAGTTCGTCGCCCTGCGGGTAGGCGGCGTCCTCACTGCCGAGGCGGCCGCGCTTGTCGGCTTCGCAGACCAGCGCCAGTTTCGCGATGCGTTCGGGCTTGCGGAAGGCGTCGCAGCGCAGCAGCAGGTCGTGCACGGTGGCGTCGCGCAGTTCGCCGATGCGGTGGACGTTGAGGTGTTCGCGGCAGGCGATGCCGGCGAGGTCGCGGTGCTCCAGCGACACCTTCAGTCGCTCGGCCACCGTGCGCAGCGGCGCGAGTCCCGCCTGTTCGTGGCCGATGTGCCTGGGCAGCTCGTGTTTCGGCGTCAGCGCCTTGCCGAGGTCGTGCGCGAGCGCGGCGAAGCCGACGACGGTGTCGCCGGGCGCGAGGCGTGCGGCCATGTCGCTGACCAGTTCCTGGTGCGCGCCGGTGTCGACCTCGGGATGGAACTCGGCGCGCTGCGGCACGCCGTAGAGTGCATCGACTTCCGGCAGCACCGCGCGCAGCGCATCGGCCTCGCGCAGGGTGCGCAGGAAGGCGGACGGCTGTTGCGAAGCCAGCGCCTTCGCCAACTCCTGCCAGACGCGTTCGGGCACGAGGGCGTCGAGTTCGCCGCTGGCGGCGATGTTGCGCATCAGCGCCATCGTTTCCGGGGCGATGCGGAAGCCGAGCGGCGCCAGGCGCGCCATGAAGCGCGCCGCGCGCAGCACGCGCAGGGGATCCTCGACGAAGGCCGGGCCGACGTGGCGCAGCACGCGCGCTTCGAGGTCGCGCGCGCCGCCGAAGGGATCGACCAGGGTGCCGTCGGGGCGTTCCGCGATGGCGTTGAGGGTGAAGTCGCGGCGTTCGAGGTCCTGTTCCAGCGTCACCGAGGGATCGGCGTGCACCACGAAGCCGCGATAGCCGGGCGCGGTCTTGCGCTCGGTGCGCGCGAGCGCGTGTTCCTCGCCGGTGCCCGGATGCAGGAACACCGGGAAGTCGCGGCCGACCGGGCGGAAGCCGGCGGCGAGCATCGATTCCGGCGTCTCGCCGACCACGACCCAGTCGCGATCGCCCGGCGGCAGGCCGAGCAAGCGATCGCGCACCGCGCCACCGACGAGGTAGGTCTTCATGCGCGCATGATGCCTGAAGGCGATGCCGGGGATCAGGGAAGGCGCGTGCGCGCCGTGCCATCGGGTTCTGCGGGAACCTCGCGGATTTGCCGGGGGATTCCTGCTTCGGCAGCCCGGACTGACATTTCGACAGCCGATGCTGTCATTTCAAAGCCGATCCATGTCATTTCGACCGAAGGGAGAAATCTCCAGCCTCGGCCACCCGACCACCTTTGCGTTCGACGGGACGGCGACGGCAGATTTCTCCCTTCGGTCGAAATGACATGGAGTGGTCGAGATGACAGGGAGTGGTCGGAATGACTGGAGTGACCGGCGCAACTGCCGGGCAACTCAGGGCGCCGGGCAGGCGAACTTCCTGCGCGCCGCGCCGGTCGTGCCGTTCATGCGGTGGGTGACCGGTGTCGCCATACCATACATGCGCCAGTCGTAGATCACGCTGAAGGCGAGGATGCGGGCGACGTATTCGCGCGTCTCCTTGTAGCTGATGGTCTCGATCCACAGGTCCGGATCCATCGTCGGGCGCTGCGACAGCCAGCGCGAGGTTGGCGTCGGGCCGGCGTTGTAGGCGGCGATCGCGACGTAGGGCTTGCCGTACATCGCCTCCTTCTCGCGCAGGTAGGCGGTGCCGAGGGTGATGTTGGTGTTGGAGTCGTAGAGGCTCTCGGCGCCGCCCCAGGCCAGGCCCAGCCGGCGCGCGACCGCGGCGCCGGTTTCCGGCAGCACCTGCATCAGGCCGCGTGCGTTGGCCGGCGAGCGCGCCTTCGGGTTGAACACGCTCTCGGCGCGGATCTCGGCGGCGACCCAGGCCGGGTCGAGCCCGTTCCTGCGCGCCTCGCGCTCGATGGCGTCGGCGTGGTGGATCGGGAAGCGCAGCGTGTACAGCTGCAGTTCGCCCGGCGCCTTGCCCAGGCCGAACACGCCGCGGTCGAACCAGCCGTTGTCCTGCGCGACCTCGACCGCGATGCGTCGCTGCGCATCGTCGAAGCGCGACAGCGCGTCGTCCCATTCGCGCTGCGCCCAGCCGCTGCGCTCGGCGCGGTACAGCGCCATCGCGCGCACCATCGCCGGATCGGCGGCGACCGCGGCCTTCTGCGCGGCGGTCCAGTCCGGCATCCACGGGCACAGCGCGTAGGGCTGGTCGAGCCGGTCGGCGGCGAGGAAGCCGTGGAAGTCGGGTTTCTTCGCGACCGCGGCAAACAGCGCCTGCGCGCTGGCGCGGTCGCCGGTCAGCTCGCGCATGCGCGCCTCGAACCACTGCCAGCGCGAATCGCCGCGCTGCTTCTCGCCCATCTTCTGCAGGGCGGCGAGCGCGGCCTTCCAGTCCGAGCGCGCCAGCGCCTCGCGCACGCGCCATTCGTGCAGGCGATCGTCGTAGGCGGCGTCGGGCACGAGGCCCAGCAGCCGCGCCGAATCGGGCAGGTAGGAGGCCACCGTCCACAGCGCGGCCTGGTACAGCACGCGGCCGCGATCCTGTTCACTGAAGCCGAGTGCGGTGGCGAGCGCGGGCAGGCGCGCTTCGGCGGCAAGCGGGTCGGCCTTGGCGAACTTCGCCAGGCCGTGCGAGGCGACCAGCCGGCTGCGCGCGGTCTTGGGCCAGTTGAGCGCGCGCTCGTTCGGCGATTGCACGAAGGCGGCGTAGTCGGTGGCCAGCGCGCGCTGCTCGGGCGGCAGTTCGCGCGCGGCGGCGCGCATCACCACCGGCTCCCATTGCGCGGCGGCCAGTTCGATGCGCTCCCAGCGCAGTTCGTCGGTCAGTCCGCCGCGCGCGGCGAGCGCGGTGAACACCGCGTCGCATTCGCCGGGTAGCGACTTGCCGCTGCTGCGCCACATCGCCTGCGCGTCCTGCGTCCACTGTGCGTCGGCGGCGCCGGTGCGCGCGCGCGCGTCGAGTTCGGCGCAGCGCAGCGCAGTGGAGCGGATCGTGGGCGACCACGCCGCGCGATAGCCGCTCCAGTCCTGGCGCTTGAGCAGCGCGCGCAGCCAGGCCTCGCGGAAGACCCCGGCCACGGCCTCGTCCCTGTAGCGGGCGAGGAAGGCCTGCGCCTGCGCCGCCGGCAGGGTGTCGATGTTCCGTCGCAGCGCCGCCATCTCGACCCAGCGCTGCGCGGGATGGTCGGCGGCGAGCGCCGGCGCGGGCAGGCCGCGCTCGGCCGATTCGATCGCGGCGCGCAACGCTGCGTCCGCGGTCTGCGCCTGCGCGGCGGGTGTCAGCAGCAGGGCTGCTGCGAGTACGATGGACAGGCGTTCCTTCGACATGCGCGGACTATAGCGAAAGGCCCATGAATCCTGATTCAGATTGCGTCCGGGACAACGGGGGCGCGCACGCGTGATCGAAGGCTGGTGGATCTTCCCGCTGCTCGGCGTGGCCGCCGGCGTGGCCGCCGGCCTGCTCGGCATCGGCGGTGGACTGGTGATCATCGGCGTGCTGGTGTGGCTGCTGCCCTCGTTCGGCGTGCCGCCGGAGGCGACGATGCACGCGGCGCTGGCCAGCTCGCTGGCGAGCATCGTGCTGACCGCGTCCTCGTCGGCGCGCGCGCATCACCGCCGCGGCAGCGTGCTGTGGCCGACGGTGGCGTGGATGGTGCCGGGCCTGCTGCTCGGCGGCTGGCTCGGCAGCTTCGTCGCGGTGGCGCTGGAGGGCGAGGTGCTGCGGCGGTGCGTGGCGGTCTACTGTTTCCTGGTCGCGCTGCAGATGGCGTTCGGCGGGCCGCGCGGCGACGCGGCGCGACCCGACGTCGTGCCCGTGGGCTGGCTGATGTCGGCGGCGGGGACGGGGATCGGCGCGGTGTCGGCGGTGGTCGGCATCGGCGGCGGCAGCCTGACCGTGCCGCTGCTGGTCTGGCGCGGCGTGGTGCCGGTGCGCGCAGTGGGCACGTCGGCGGCCTGCGGCATCTTCATCGCGATTGCCAGCGCGGCGGGCTACGCGATGAATGCGCCCCTCGGCGCGCTGCCGGCGCATGCGGTCGGCTATGTCTACCTGCCCGCGGCGATCGGCATCGCGCTGGGCTCGGTGCTGGCCGCGCCGCTGGGCACGCGGCTCGCGCACGCGATCAGCGGCGTCGCGCTCAAGCGCGTGTTCGCGGGGTTCATGGTGCTGGTGGGGATCAGCCTGCTGGTCTGAAGGAAACCCCCATCGGGCGGGTTTCAACCCGCCCCCGAGATTGCAGCCGGAGAGATCACGGTCGCTCGTCCGGTCCCCGATGGGCGACCGCCGCCTCGGCATGCCGCAGGAAATCGCTGACGTACCAGCGGCCGTCGCGGCGTTCGAGGTTGACGACGGTGTCGATCGGCGTACCGGCGAGCGCGTACTGCATGCGCACGCGGGCGAGGTCGCCGGTCTGCGACTGCAGCTGCACCTGCATGTCGCGCAGGTCGGCGTCGAGGTCGAAGCCGTAGGCCGCCAGCACCTGCTTGCCGGTCGCGAGCACGCGCGACATGCGCTGCAGGCCCGTGGACATACCGGCTTCGGCGAAGGCGTCGT
Source organism: Luteimonas marina (assembly GCF_007859325.1). Taxonomy (GTDB): domain Bacteria; phylum Pseudomonadota; class Gammaproteobacteria; order Xanthomonadales; family Xanthomonadaceae; genus Luteimonas; species Luteimonas marina. The sequence continues at coordinate 255,066 of NZ_VOHK01000002.1, forward strand.
CGCTGTCGAGCTGCGCTTCGCGCGCGGCCGCCGCCATCGTCGCGATCGCCGCCTGCGCGCGCTTGCGGTCGCCGATCGGCGCCTGTCCCGCCCACGCGCCCAGCGCCTGCACCAGCTGCGGGTAGTGCTCGCGCTCGGACACGCTGAAGTCGCCCTGCTGCAGGATGTACTGCACGGTGAACACGGTCAGGAACTCGGCGGCCTGGGCGAGACTGGCGTTGGCGAGCTGTCGGTCGAAGCCCTGCTGCAGCGTCTTTTCCGCGTCCGGCGCGGACAGCGCGGCCATCGCGCGCGGCAGGTGCGCGGCGAACGGCAGCTGGTCCAGCGGCCATCGCGTGCGGCCCTCGCGCCAGGCGGTGTCGAGCTGCGCATGCAGGGCCGGCGTGACCGCGTCGCGGGCGAAGGCTTCGAGGTCGCTGTCGCGCAGGTGCGCGGTGAGCTGGCGCACGGTTTCGCCGGGGGTCGGGGCTTCGCGTGGCGAGGCGACGTCGGCGGTGTCCGGCCGGCTGCAGCCGGGCAGCGCCAGCGCGGCGGCGGCGAGCAGCGCGAAGAGCGCGGCGATCGTGCGGTTCCCCATCGCAGGACCTTTTCCCCTGGAGCCGCCTGCATCTTGGCTGCCGGGAGCGGGTGCGGCAACCGTGCGATGGCAAAACCGGGCGCGGGGTCGCCATTAGTGCCGTCATTCCCGCGAAGGCGGGAATCCAGCGTCTTTGCTTTCAAAGGCTTGAAGACACTGGGTTCCCGCCTTCGCGGGAATGACGATCTGTTGAGGTCCCCGGACGTGCGTCGCATGCGGACAGGCAACTGGACTCCGGTTTTTCTACAAGTCGCGCACCACCCAGCCCGGCGGCATGTCGACGTGGCCGGCGTCGATCGCGGCCTGGGCGACGTCGTCCGGCGGCTGCCCGGCCTGCCAGGCGCGGGCGATCGCGGCCAGGCGCTCGCGGGTGGCGCGCGTGTAGGCGCCTTCGAGTTCGTTCTGCGCGTCGGCGGCCAGCTTCTGCGGATACAGCGTGCGCGCTTCGTCGCTGTGGTTGAGCAGGTCGACCAGCAGGGCGAGGTGGTGGCGGAAGCTGTCGCTGCCCAGCGAAGTGCGCTGGGTGCGCTGCAGGTGCCAGACGACGAGGTATTCGACCGGTCCGAGCAGGCGCCGCGGCGAGGCGCCGAAAAAGCCGCCCGACAGCGCGCCCGCGCTCATGCCGGTGACGTTGTCGGGCAGCTGGGTCGCGCCCCAGGAGCTCAGCGCGCCGCCGGGCAGGTCGGAACGGCGCAGCGCGGTGGCGACGGTGTCGGCGAGCAGGCGCTTGGCCTCGCCGTCGTCGCTTTCGGCCACCACGGCCAGCAGCCGCAGGAACATCGGGTAGTGGTCCTCGCCCAGGCGCCGCGACAGGCGCTTGAGCACCGCCAGCCGGTATTCCGGGTCCTCGTGCGCGGCCAGCGCGCAGACCAGGCGTCCGGCGGCGTCGCGCAGCTGGTCGGCGGAGGGCGTGGACAGGTTCATCGGTGCGCCGGTGGGCAGGTGACGCACATTATGGGGGGCGGGGGATCTGCCTGTAGGAGCGCCTTCAGGCGCGACCACAATGTCCGGACGCGCGGAGTGTCGGGTCGCGGCTGAAGCCGCTCCTACAGGGGCAATGTGCGGGTCGGGATCAGAGCGCCGACAGGATGCCGTCGACGCCGGCGTTGGCGGCCTCGGCCCGGTCCATCTGCGCCAGCTGGCCGGTGAAGGCCTCCGAGCGCGGCAGCGTGCGCGCCGTGCCCGCGTCGCCCCATGCCGACAGGTTGAGCACCGCCTCGCCCGGATCGACCAGCACTGCCGGCGCCGCCTCCGCAATCGCGAGTTCGCCCTCGGCGCGCAGCAGTCCCTGCTGGCGGGCCTCGTCGAGCGAGACCTGCCCGCCGGCCGGATCGAAGCCGGACGTGCTCAGGCCGGGAGGCGTGGAACCGATGGTGCTCATGCGGGTAGGTGTTCGGGTGCGCGATGGGGCCGCAGCTGCGGCGACAGGCACACTCTAGCGAGGGTGTCATCGGGCTGTCACCTCGGGCCGACCCTAGGGATCACCCGGGGCCGCGGGCCCGTTCATGATCCGGCGCGCGTCGCCGCGTCGCCGCGTTGACGAGCGTGGACGCAGGCCCATGCTAGCCTCCGGCGGGCGTCACCAACAGGCACGGGACTCGCATGGCCGACAAGGACCAGGGCGCCGACAAGACCGAAAAGCCGACCCCGAAGAAGATCCGCGACGCGCGCAAGGAAGGCAACGTCGCCAAGAGCAAGGAGCTGACCGGCACGGTGCTGCTGCTCGGCTGGATCGCACTCGGCGGGATGCTCGGCACGTTCATCTTCGGCCGCATCAGTGCGCTGTTCGACCAGAGCCTGCAGGCCGTCGGCAAGCCGTTCATGGAGGTGCTGCCGCAGCTAGGCCAGCTCGCGTTCGAGACCCTGCTGTGGATTCTCCTGCCGCTGATGGGCATGGCGCTGGCGCTGGGCGTGGTGATCGAGTTCCTGCAGGTCGGGCCGGTGGCCTCGATCAAGAAGGTCACGCCGAAGATGGACAAGATGAATCCGGTCGAGGGCATCAAGCGGATGTTCTCGATGGACAACCTGGTCGAGCTGGTGAAGTCGGTCCTCAAGTGCGCGGCGCTGGTCGGCATCGGCTACATCGTGCTGCGCGGGATGATGGAGTGGCTGCTCAAGCTGCCGTTCGCGCCGCCCACGGCGATGGCCGGCGCGTTCTGGCACGGGGTGAAGTGGATCGCGGTATGGACGATCGCGGTGTTCTTCTTCGTCTCCGCGCTGGACGTGTGGTACCAGAAGTTCTCCTACACCAAGAAGCTGCGGATGAGCCGGCGCGACATCCGCCAGGAGGTCAAGGAGAACGAGGGCGACCCCTACGTCAAGCAGCGCCGCCGCCAGTTGCACCAGGAGTGGGCGCAGCAGAACATGCTCTCCGCCGTGCGCAAGTCGAACGTCGTCGTGACCAACCCCACCCACATCGCCGTGGCCCTGCAGTACGAACCCGGCGAGACCGAGCTGCCGGTGGTGGTGGCCAAGGGCGAGGGCGCGTTCGCTGAGCTGATCAAGAAGACCGCGGTGGAGGAGGGCATCCCGATCCTGCAGAACGTGCCGCTGGCGCGCGGGCTCAACGAACACGTCGAGCTGGACGACTACATCGGCAACGAGTTCTTCGACGCGGTGGCCGAGGTGCTGCACTGGGCGGAGAACGTGCGCCGCGAGCGCGGGGACGATGTCGAGACGGTGTATCGGGAGCCGGAGGGGGAGTAGGGCGAATCCGTGTCGGAAGCTTGCACTCCCGTCATCCCCGCGAAGGCGGGGACCCAGTGTCTTTGTTGTTGATTTGCAAGCTTGAAGACACTGGGTTCCCGCCTTCGCGGGAATGACGGGTTGTAGAGACCTGCCCCCTTTGTCATTTCGACCGAAGGGAGAAATCTGCTGTCATCGCGGGAGATTTCTCCCTTCGGTCGAAATGACAGGCAGGAGAGCGCGCCGCGGTGGTATCACTTCACCCGCTGCTTCTCCAGCTTCCGCGCCAGCGTGCGCCGGTGCATGCCGAGCTGGCGCGCGGCCTCGGAGATGTTGAAGTCGGCCGCGGCCAGCGCCTCGTGGATGTGCTCCCACTCCAGCGTCTTGATCGAGGTCTGGCGACGCGTCAGCTGCACGTCCGTATCCCCGTCCTCGCGCGCGAACGCGGCCTCGATGTCGTCGGTGTTCGAGGGCTTGGCGAGGTAGTGACGCGCGCCGAGCTTGATCGCCTCGACCGCGGTGGCGATGCTGGCGTAGCCGGTCAGCACCACGATCAGCATGTCCGGATCAAACGCGTGCAGCGCCTTGACGCAGGCCAGGCCGGAGCTGCCGCCGGCCAGCTTCAGGTCGACCACGGCGTGGGTCGGCGCGAACTCCGCGAGCAGCGGCGCCAGCGCGTCGAGGCTGGCGGCGTCGCGCACCGCGTAGCCGCGACGCTCGAACGAGCGCGACAGCGTGCGCGCGAACGCGGCGTCGTCCTCGACGATCAGCAGGCGGCGGGCGTCATCGGTCATCTTCGTCGGGTTCCAGCGACAGCGCCGGCAGCGGCAGGGTCACGGTGACCGTGGCGCCGCCGGGCGCGTTGCGTGCGGCAATGGTACCGCCAAGGGTGCGCGCGACGTTCACGGCGAGGAACAGCCCCAGCCCGCGCCCGGGCGCGCCCTTGCTCGACTGGTAGGGCTTGCCGATGCGCTCGATCATGTCCTCGGGAAAGCCGGGGCCGTCGTCGCGCACGCGCAGCACCAGCGCATCGTCGACGCGTTCGGCCTCCATCGTCACGCTCGAGCGCGAGGCCTCCAGCGCATTGTCGAGGATGTTCCACAGCATCTGCTGCAGGCCGGCGTCGGCGACGATGGCGAAGTCGGCGTCGAGCCGGTCGCGGTATTCGAAGCCGCGCACGGTGCGGCTGCGCTTCCACTCGTCGACGAGCTCGTCCAGGAACCTGCGCAGCGTGGTGCCGTGCGTCGCCTCGCCGCGGGTCTCGCCGGCGGTGGCGAGGATGTTGGAGACGATGGCCTTGCAGCGCAGGACCTGCGCCTGCATCTCGGTCACGTCCTGCAGCAGCTCGGGATCGGAGGCGAAGTGCGGCAGGTGCTGCCAGTCGCCGAGGATCACCGCCAGCGTCGACAGCGGCGTGCCCAGTTCGTGCGCGGCGCCGGAGGCGAGCAGGCCCATGCGCACGATGTGCTCCTCCTCGGCCGCGCGCTGGCGCAACGCCGCCAGCCGCGCGTCGCGCGCGCGGATGATGCGGCCGATGCGGGTGATGAACACCACCAGCAGGGTCGCGATCAGCGCGAAGCACAGCAGCAGGCCCTGCACGTAGGGATCGGACAGGCCGCCGTCGGGACTGGCCGGCAGCGTGACCGGGCCGGGCGCGACGGCGAGGCCGGCCACGCAGGCGCAGGTCACGGCCACGATCACCCAGCTCGACCACGGCTTGAGCAGCACCGCCGCCAGCGCGACCTGCAGCAGGTACAGGAAGGCGAAGGGATTGGCGATGCCGCCGCTCAGGTAGAGCTGCACGGTGAGCGCGGCGACGTCGACCAGCAGGCCGAGCAGCAGCGCCGCGTTGGTGACGCGCCCGCGGCCGCGCCAGCGCAGCATCGCCGCGCCGTTGAACGCCGCCAGTCCGGCGAGCACCGCCAGCATCGGCAGCAGCGGCAGCGCGATGCCGAGGCCGGCATGCACCAGCGAGATCGTCAGCAGCTGGCCAACCACCGCGATCCAGCGCAGCTGGATCAGCTGGCGCATGCTGTTGACGCCGGCGCTGTCGTGCGAGTCCGCGGGATCGACGTCGGCGCGAACGGTGGACGGAACGGGGATCTGCGGCATCGGTCGGGTTCGGGCGTGGATGCGGTCAGTGCCGCCGGCGGCGCTCCCCGGACAGGACGCGCCGGATGGCGTAGGCCACCATGCCCGCCAGCGCGAACCAGGTCAGCGCGTACTGCAGGTGGTGGTCGCGGAACCGTACCACGGTCATGCCGCCGCGCGGCCACGCCGGTGCCGCCGGGTCGAAGGCGGCGTCGATGAAGTACGGCGCCACGTCATCCAGGCCGCGGGCGGTCGCGATCGCGTGCACGTCGCGCGAGTACCAGCGATCCTGCGCCGGCAGGTTGTCGCGCAGGATGCGGCCGCCGGGTTCGTCGAGGCGCAGCAGGCCTTCGATGCGCACCGGGCCGGCCGGCGCGGGCGCAGCCGACTCGCGCGCATCGGCCGCGACGAAGCCGCGGTTGACCAGCACGATGTCGCCGGCGTCGGTGCGCAGCGGCGAGAGGATCCAGGCGCCGGGGCCGAGTTCGGTCAGGGCATCGACGCGGGTGTCGCGATCGGGCAGGAATTCGCCCTGTGCGAACACGCGGCGGTACTCGGCGCCGGCGGCATCCACCTGCGGCCACTGCGCGCGCGGCGGCGCGGCGACCGGGTCGGCGTGGATGCGGCCGTCGACCCGCGCGATCAGGTCGTGCTTCCAGTGCAGCCGCTTCACCTGCCAGACGCCGAGCGCGGTGAAGGCGGCGAACAGGACGGCGAGCAGGGCGAGGAAGGCGGCCCTGGCGAAACGGCGCGGCGGGGGGCGGGGTTCGGCGCTCATCGGCTTTCGACATCGTCATTCCAGCGCAAGCTGGAATCCATTGTGCTCCTGGGCGCTTCCGCGATGGATTCCAGCTTGCGCTGGAATGACGGCAGAAGGGGGCAGAAGGCAGCCCTACGGCATGCTCTGCATGTCGTGCATCGCCGGCATCATGTTGCTGTTCATGTGGTGCATGACCCACAGCGTGCCGATCAGCACGATCACCAGCAGCACCGCGGTGAAGATCAGGGCCAGCAGGTTCCAGCCGCCCTCCGACTTCGGGTTCATGTGCAGGAAATAGACCATGTGCACCACCACCTGCACCATCGCGAAGGCGAGGACCACCAGGGTGGTGATGGTCGGCGTCGGCAGCACCTTGGCCATCACCAGCCAGAACGGGATCGCGGTCAGCAGCACCGACAGCACGAAGCCGGTCAGGTATTCCCTGCCGCTGACGTGCGGGATGCCGTCTTCGAGGAAGTCGTCGTGGTGATTCGGGGAATGCTCGCTCATCACAGCGTGCCCATCAGGTAGACGAAGGTGAAGACGCCGATCCAGACGACGTCGAGGAAGTGCCAGAACAGCGACAGGCAGGCGATGCGGCGCGTGGTAGTGCGGTTCAGGCCCCAGCGGCCCACCTGCATGCACAGCACCACCAGCCAGAGCACGCCGAACAGCACGTGCAGGCCGTGGGTGCCGACCAGGGCGAAGAACGCCGACAGGAACGCGCTGCGCTGCGGTCCGGCGCCAAGGTGGATCAGGTGCTGGAATTCGTACAGCTCGATGCCGAGGAACACCAGGCCCAGCGCGCCGGTCACCAGCAGCCAGGCGATGGTGCCGCGCGCGTTGCGCCGCTGCATCGCCAGCATCGCGAAGCCGTAGGTGATCGACGACAGCAGCAGCACCGCGGTGTTGACCGCGATCAGCGTCAGGTCGAACAGGTCGCCGCCGGCGGGGCCGGCCGCGTAGCTCTTCGAGAACACGCCGAACGTGGCGAACAGGCTGCCGAAGATCATCAGGTCGCTGAGCAGGTAGATCCAGAAGCCCAGCAGGGTGCCGTTCTGCGGATGGTGCGCGCCGCGCTCGTCGAGGAAGACCGGCGAGCCGTCGGCATGGTTCAGGGCGATGGACTCAGACACGGATGCCCTCCAGTTGCGCGGTGCGCGCGGCCTCGGTCGCGGCGACTTCCTCGGCGGGGATGTGGTGGTCGCGGTCGCGGTCGAAGCTGTGCCAGATCGCGTAGGCCACCACCGCCAGCAGCGAGGCCGCCGCCAGCCACCAGATGTGCCAGATCAGCGCAAAGCCGCAGGCGGTCGCCAGCACCGACAGGATCACGCCGGCGCCGGTGTTGCGCGGCATGTGGATCGGCCCGAAGCCGCTGGTCGGGCGCCGGAAGCCGCGCTGCTTCATGTCCGCCCAGGCGTCGTTGTCGTGCACCACGGGGGTGAAGGCGAAGTTGTAGTCCGGCGGCGGCGACGAGGTCGACCACTCCAGCGTGCGCCCGTTCCACGGATCGCCGGTGACGTCGCGCAACTGCTCGCGCCTGCGGAAGCTCACGACCAGGCAGATCAGGAAGCTGGCGATGCCGATCGCCACCAGCACCGCGCCGAACAGCGCGATCTGGAACCAGATCTGCAGCGAGGGATCCTCGAAGTGGCTCACGCGCCGGGTCACGCCCATCAGGCCGAGCACGTACAGCGGCGTGAACGCGAACCAGTAGCCGGCGAGCCAGAACCAGAACGCCATCTTCCCCCAGAAGTCGTCGAGCCTGAAGCCGAACGCCTTCGGGAACCAGTGGGTCATCGCCGCGAACAGTCCGAACACCACGCCGCCGATGATCACGTTGTGGAAGTGCGCCACCAGGAACAGCGAGTTGTGCAGCACGAAGTCGGCCGGCGGCACCGCCAGCAGCACGCCGGTCATGCCGCCGATGACGAAGGTGATCATGAAGCCCATCGTCCACAGCATCGGCACCTCGAAGCGGATGCGGCCGCGGTACATGGTGAACAGCCAGTTGAAGATCTTCGCGCCCGTCGGGATCGAGATGATCATCGTGGTGATGCCGAAGAACGAGTTGACGCTGGCGCCCGAGCCCATCGTGAAGAAGTGGTGCAGCCACACCAGGTACGACAGCACGGTGATGCAGACGGTGGCGTAGACCATCGAGCTGTAGCCGAACAGGCGCTTGCCCGAGTAGGTGGACACCACTTCTGAGAACACGCCGAACACCGGCAGGATCAGGATGTAGACCTCCGGGTGGCCCCAGATCCAGATCAGGTTCACGTACAGCATGGCGTTGCCGCCGAGGTCGGTCGTGAAGAAGTTGGTGCCGACGTAGCGGTCGAGCGTCATCAGCGCCAGCACCGCGGTCAGCACCGGGAACGACACCACGATCAGCACGTTGGTGCACAGCGCGGTCCAGGTGAACACCGGCATCTTCATCAGGCCCATGCCCGGCGCGCGCATCTTGACGATGGTCACGATCAGGTTCACGCCCGACAACAACGTGCCCACGCCGGCGATCTGCAGGGCCCAGATGTAGTAGTCGAGCCCGACGCCGGTGTCCTGGTTGCCGAGGTTGGACAGCGCCAGCCAGCCGGAGGTGGAGAACTCGCCGAAGAACAGCGACAGCATGACCAGCATCGCGCCGGCGGTGGTCATCCAGAAGCTGAAGTTGTTGAGGAACGGGAATGCCACGTCGCGCGCGCCGATCTGCAGCGGCACGATGTAGTTCATCAGGCCGGTGACCAGCGGCATCGCCACGAAGAAGATCATGATCACGCCGTGGGCGGTGAAGATCTGGTCGTAGTGGTGCGGCGGCAGGTAGCCGAGGTTGTCGCCGAAGGCCATCGCCTGGTGCAGGCGCATCATGATCGCGTCGGCGAAGCCGCGCAGCAGCATCACCAGGCCCAGCACCATGTACATGATGCCGATCTTCTTGTGGTCGATGCTGGTGAACCAGTCGCGCCACAGCCAGCCCCACAGCCGATGCTTCGTGATCAGCGCCAGCAGCGCGAGGCCGCCGATGACGGTGCCGACGAAGGTCGCGGCGATGATCGGGTCGTGCAGCATCGGGATCGCGTCCCATGCCATGCGGCCGGTCAGGGGGGAGTGGGTGACGGTGGAGGGGTCGAGGGCCATCGGTGTTTCCGGGGGAAAGCGGTGGTGCGTTGGATCAGGGGCGTGTTGGGGTCGCGCCGGGAAAACTCCGGTTTGTCACTCCGAACGTAGTGAGAAGCGCTTTACAACAGCGAAGCTGGTCAATCTCGGAAGACCTGGAACGCAGATTTCTCGCTGCGCTCGAAATGACAGTTGTCTGGATCGTTCGTCAGGGCGCCTGCAGGCCTCCGGCGACGGATTGCGGGGCCGCCGGGAACGGGGCGGGCAGCCGGTCCACGGTGCAGACGCCCGCGCTGACGAAGGGGCCTGAGGCGAGGTTGCCGCGGCGCGGCCTCGCCAGCGCGTCGATGGCGTCGAGCCCCAGCCCGCCCATGGCGTCGTAGGCCATCATCTGGTGCATGCACAGCCGGTCGGTGTCGACGCAGCGGTTGACCACCGCGTCGAACAGGCCGCTGTCGACGCTGGCGTAGCGGCGCGCGGGTTCGCGCGCGCTGGGCACTTCCAGCTTCAGGTACTCGTCGCGGGTCAGCGCGCCGCCGCCGGCGCGCGTGGCCGCGATCCACTGCGAGAATCCTTCCTCCGGCAGCGCATGGAAGCGGAAGCGCATGTGCGAGAAGCCTTCGCCGCTGTAGTGCGAGGACAGGCCTTCATAGTCGCCGGCCTCGTTCATCACCGCGTGGAGCTTGGTCTCCATCGCCGGCATGGTGTAGATCATCCCGGCCAGCGCGGGCACGTAGAACGCGTTCATCGTGCTCGACGAGGTCAGCCGGAAGCGGATCGGCCGGTCGACCGGGGCGGCCATCTCGTTGACCGAGGCCACGCCGTACTCGGGATAGACGAACAGCCACTTCCAGTCCAGCGCCACCACCTGCACCTCCAGCGGCTCGACGCCCTCGGGGACCGGGCGGCCGGGCGCGATGCGGTCGAGCGGGCGGTGCGGATCGAGCAGGTGGGTACTGATCCAGGTGATCGCGCCCAGGGCGATGATGATCAGCAGCGGGATCGCCCAGATCACCAGTTCCAGCTGGGTGGAGTGGTCCCAGTCGGGCGTGTAGGTGGCCTTGCGGTTGGAGGCGCGGTAGCGCCAGGCGAACAGCAGGGTCATCGCGATCACCGGCACGATGACCAGCAGCATCAGCCCCGTGGCGACCACGATGAGCTTGCCCTGCTGCGCGGCGATGTCGCCGGGCGGGGACAGGACGACGGTGCTGCAGCCGGCCATGAGCGGTAGGGCAAGGGCGGGCAGCCAGCGGAGGGCGCGACGGATGGCGGACATGGACGGACGAACCGGGAACCGATTGATCCAGGTCAATGTAGTCAGCGCGGCAGGTCAGGACCATTGGACGTTTTGTCCCATCGCATCGCGGGCGCGCCGCTGCGACACTATCGATCGGCCCCATCCCTTGTAGGAGCGCCTTCAGGCGCGACCACCCGTCCGGACGCCGTGGATGTCCGGTCGCGGCTGAAGCCGCTCCTGCAGAGGTCATGGGCCTGCGCCCCCAGCAAGACGAGCCCTGCCGCCGATGTCCGCCCATCCCGACGCCATCCATTCCACTCACGACCACGGCGCACGCGCGCACGCGGACATCGCGCCGGGCGAGATCGCGGTCGGCGTGGTGGTCGGCCGCACCTCGGAATACTTCGACTTCTTCGTCTACGGCATCGCCTCGGCGCTGGTGTTCCCGACGGTGTTCTTCCCGTTCGTCGACCGCCTGACCGGCACGCTGTACGCGTTCGCGCTGTTCGCGCTGGCCTTCGTGGCGCGCCCCTTCGGCACGGTGCTGTTCATGTGGATCCAGCGCCGCTGGAGCCGGGGCACCAAGCTGACCGCGGCGCTGTTCCTGCTCGGCACCGCGACCGCGGGCATCGCCTTCCTGCCCGGCTTCGACAGGATCGGCGTTGCGGCGATCGTGCTGCTGGCGCTGTTCCGCGTGCTGCAGGGCGTGGCGCTGGGCGGTTCCTGGGACGGATTGCCTTCGCTGCTGGCGCTGAATGCGCCCAAGGAGCGGCGCGGCTGGTACGCCATGCTCGGCCAGCTCGGCGCGCCGGTGGGCTTCATCGTCGCCGCGGCGCTGTTCGCCTTCCTGATCTCGAGCCTGTCGACCGAGGACTTCTTCGCCTGGGGCTGGCGCTACCCGTTCTTCGCCGCGTTCGCGATCAACGTCGTGGCGCTGTTCGCGCGCCTGCGCCTGGTGGTCGCCGACGAGTTCCAGGACAAGATGGGCGAGCTGGAACTCGAGCCGACGCCGACCCGCGAACTGTTCCGCGCCAAGGGCCGGCACGTGATCATCGGCGCATTCGCGGCGCTGGCCAGCTACGCGATGTTCCACATCGTCACGATCTTCCCGCTGTCGTGGATCGAACTGTTCACCGAGGAATCGGTGAGCGCGTTCCTGGTGCTGCAGGTCTTCGGCGGCCTGCTCGCCGCGGGCGGCATCGTCGCCTCGGGCTTCGTCGCCGACCGCGTCGGCCGTGCCAGGACCCTTGGCGGCACCGCGGTGGGCATCGCGATGTACAGCGGCTTCGCGCCGACCCTGCTCGGCGCCGGCGGCCTCGGCCAGGACGTGTTCGTGCTGCTCGGCTTCCTGCTGCTCGGCCTGTCGTACGGACAGGCGGCGGGCGCGGTGACCGCCAACTTCGGTTCGAAGTACCGCTACACCGGCGCCGCGCTGACCTCGGACGTGGCCTGGCTGATCGGCGCCGCCTTCGCCCCGCTGGTCGCGCTCGGCCTGTGCGCGCAGTTCGGCCTGCCCTACATCGGCCTGTACCTGCTCTCGGGCGCGATCGGCACCCTCGCCGCGCTGGGCGTCAACCGGATGCTGCGGCTGCGCAGCTGAGTCGCCCCCGCCGGGCCTGACCCTCGCTGCCCGTCATCCCGGGCGCAGCGAGGGATCTTCCCTCCGCCCGCGCGAGCCATCCATGGCTGCCTTTCCCGATGCGTCAGTCAAGCCGCGCCGCGAAGCGGCGTCGGCTTGAATGAATTGTTGGCCATCACCTAACAGATGAGCAGAACGGCGCCGTCACCACGTTCTGCGGCGTCCCGATAAAAGTCTGAAAGACCGAGATAGTTCTCGACGATGTATTCGAGAGCTTCGTCACCATCACGCACGCACATGTCGCTTAGGTAGATGTCAGCTGCCTTCATGGCGGCGGGATCATATCGAGATGAGAAGCTCGCCTTGTCGATCGAAGCCAGAGCGGAAGCGATACTCTTGACCTGATCAGGTACGAGAATACGGGCTGGCCCATAACCGGCATCATCTCCAGTTTCTTCTCCACCCAGCACGGCCCAAGCCAATGGCTCTTCTCCTCCATCCGCCTGGCCGGTCAGCATGAAATGAATGCAGTGCCATGATTTGTCCACGTCAACAATGTTTGTGGGCTCTTCAGACTCGAACTGTTCGCTCAGGAACTCTTCAAGTGAACCTGGGTTTGCAAAGAAGGCCTTCACGGCATCTTTGTCGATTGCGATAAAGCATGCGGCCATTCCCACGTAGCGACTCCTTCAGTGTGATGGCTAACGCCAGAATTAAGCCGTGCCGCGAAGCGGCATCGGCTTGAATGAATTGTTATGCCCCACGCGGGGTATCTCGCTTGGCAACAGCGGCACGTGCTTTCTCTGGCAATTGCTCGTAGAGCGCTTGGATTTGCTTGGGTCTTGTGACTCGATCTTCAACAATAAAATTGAGCATCGCGAAAAGATTCTGCGCCATCTCTGGAGTGTCGGAGAGATTGATCTCGCCTGGATGCACAGCGTTATTGCCGATCACTCTGCAGTAATCGAGCGCTTGTTGAACTTGGGTGGGAAGCCCTTGGCTCACCAACGCTCGGATGTCATCATTGATGTTCTCGCCACCTTGCCCAAGCACGGGCATTAGCTTCTGAACTGCTAAGCGAAGGAGTGCGGCCGCAGCACGGGGCGACCGTCCGAAGATAGATCTAGCTTCGTTGTAATCACCAACTATCGCTTCAGGCATGTCCGTGTGGGCAGGCTCAACCGGCGAATCAGCCGGAACGACCATCTGCTCCTCGTACCAATAGGAATTGGTCTTGCAATGCGTACAGAAGCAGCGTGTTACTGGAGAGCTACTCGAAGAGGAATGTGAGAATGGCAGAGGAATCCATTGCTGTGCTGCGTAAACGCCGCAGTGGATGCAGTGGAACTGCTTTTCACTGAAGGTAGGCGGATAGTATTTGCTCATGGGGCATAACGCCTATTGGTCCCCAAAAACGAGGATATCGGCGGATGTTCAGCTTGGCTCATTCATGTGTCAAGCGCGGACATGGCCTGCGGGATCAAAGGGTTGCTTATGCCTTCTTTCTGGATCGACGCCACATGTCGCCCAGGCGGAGAGTGCCTATGCGGGGTGACAAGCGTTATCGCTCCATCTTTCGCTGATATCTGGAAATCGATGTCTTGATCCCGAGGAGGTTCTGGGCTTGCGCTGTTCGGCGGCAAAAAAGAACGCCGGCCTTGCGGCCGGCGTCCGGGTGACGCGGATCGCTGTCGCGAACCTTACTTCGTGATGTCGACGTCCTTGGTTTCCTTCAGGAACAGGGTGCCGATGATGAAGGTCATCACCGCGACCACGATCGGGTACCACAGGCCGGCGTAGATGTTGCCGGTCAGCAGCACCAGGGCGAAGGCGGTGGTCGGCAGGAAGCCGCCGAACCAGCCGTTGCCGATGTGGTAGGGCAGCGACATCGAGGTGTAGCGGATGCGGGTCGGGAACAGTTCGACCAGCCAGGCCGCGATCGGCCCGTACACCATCGTCACGTACAGCACCAGGATCGTCAGCAGCACCAGCACCATCGGCTTGTTCATCTGGCTGTTGTCGGCGGCCTTCGGATAGCCGGCGGCGTCGATCGCGGCGGTCAGGTCGGCGGTCAGCTTGGCCTGGGCGGCGGCGGCCTCGTCGCCCGACAGCGCGCTCAGGTCGACGCTCTGGATCACCGTTTCGCCGATGCGCACGGCGGCCAGCGAGCCTGCAGGGGCGGCCTCGTTGGTGTAGTTCACGCTGCGCGCGTTCAGCAGGTTCTTGACGATGTCGCAGGAGTTGCTGAACTTGACGTGGCTCTTGAGCTCACCCGGCACGAACTGGAACGAGCAGTCCTTCGGATCGGCGACCACCACCGCCGGGCTCGCCTGGGAGGCGGCGTACAGCGCGGGATTGCCGAAGTAGGTCAGGCCCTTGAAGATCGGGAAGTAGGTCACCGCGGCCAGCAGGCAGCCGGCCATGATGATCGGCTTGCGGCCGACCTTGTCCGACAGCCAGCCGAAGAAGATGAAGCCGCCGGTGGCGATCGCCAGCGCCGCCGCGATGAACAGGTTGGCGGTGACCGGGTCGACCTTCAGGGTCTGGGTCATGAAGAACAGCGCGTAGAACTGGCCGGCGTACCACACCACCGCCTGGCCGGCGGTGGCGCCGAGCAGGGCCAGCAGCACGATCTTGCCGTTGCTCCAGTTGCCGAAGCTCTCGGTGATCGGCGCCTTGGAACGGGTGCCTTCTTCCTTCATTTTCTGGAACAGCGGCGACTCGTTGAGCTGCATGCGGATCCACACCGAGATCAGCAGCAGCACGAACGAGATCAGGAACGGCACGCGCCAGCCCCATTCGGCGAAGGCCTCGTTGCCCAGGATCAGGCGGCAGCCCAGGATCACCAGCAGCGACAGGAACAGGCCGACCGTCGCGGTGGTCTGGATGAAGCTGGTGTACAGGCCGCGCTTGCCCATCGGCGCATGCTCGGCGACGTAGGTCGCCGCGCCACCGTACTCGCCGCCCAGCGCCAGGCCCTGCAGGCATCGCAATACCACCAGCAGGATCGGCGCAGCGATGCCGATCGTCGCGTAGGTGGGCAAGATGCCGACGAGGAAGGTCGACACGCCCATGATCACGATGGTGATGAGGAAGGTGTACTTGCGTCCGATCAGGTCGCCCAAGCGGCCGAACACGATGGCGCCGAAGGGGCGCACCGCGAAGCCTGCGGCGAACGTCAGCAGCGCCATGATGAACGCCGGTCCCGGCGCGAGCGAGGAGAAGAAGTGGACCGCGATGACGGCGGCGAGCGAGCCGTACAGGTAGAAGTCGTACCACTCGAACACGGTACCGAGGCTCGAGGCAAGGATGACCTTGCGGTGTTCCTTGGTCATGCCGCCCGTGTGGACGGCTGGATTGCTTGTTGACATCTTCGGCTCCCCTTAGAAGCTGTACTTGACGGTCGTGTGGATACGCCTCAGGTCGCCCTCGCGGTCGTCCTCAAGCGTGCGTTCGCCCCAGCTGATCTCCGCACCGATGTCGAGCTTCGGGAACGGGGAATAGATCAGGTTCGCGTGGAACGACTGTGCGCGTTCAACGGCGGCGTAGCTCAGCGGGCCCCAGCCGGCCAGGCCCTTGTCGTTGTCGAACTCGGCAACGGAGTACATCAGGTTGGTGCGCAGCTGCGGGGTGAAGGCATGGCGCCATGCGACGAAGCCGCCTGCGCCGTTCTGCGCATGCAGTTCGCCGTTGGCGTCGAGCACGGCGTCCGCGCCCAGGCCGAAGGCCAGGTAGCGGCCGATGCCCGAGCCGTAGTTCGCCATCCAGCGGATGTCGTCGCTGGCGCCGAGGTTGAACTTGCCCGACAGGCTGACCGCGGCGCCGCTGGTGCTCTCGTCACCCGACTTGAGCTGGCGCAGCAGGCCGGCGACGCTGAAGTGGCCCCAGTCGCCCTTGGTCACGTAGCGCGCGGTCAGGTCCGGCACCAGGTTGCTGCCGCCGGCGTTGTTGCGCGCCGCGGTGGCGACGTTGCTGACGGTGGTGAGGGGATTCTCGAGCGCGACCGAGAACGGGCCGCTGGTGTAGCGGACCTGGGCCTGGCGCACGAAGGTGGTGCCTTCGGTGACGCCGACGAAGTCGACCGCCTCCGGCAGCGCGGCCACGTCCTGGAAGTTCGACCAGGTCTGGCCGGCCAGCCACTTGTTCCAGCTCACGTAGGCGTGGCGCACGGTGACGCCGTGGGTGTTGGTCGAGACCTCGTTGCCGAGGTTGGCGCTGCCGCCGCCGAACATGTCGACCTCGATCATCGCCTTGAACTTGTCGCCGCCCTCGGTGACGTGGTCGGCGGCGAGCCAGAAGCGCGAGAACGCGGCGTGGAAGTCGGTGTAGGGGTCGGTGTCGGGCTCGGCGCCGTTGGCGACCACCGGGATCGTGGACGGCACGTAGAACAGGCGGCCGGCGGAACCTTCGGCGATGACGCCGTCGCTGGTGTCGGTGGTCATCGCGTCGAGCTTGATGAAGCCGCCGTAGGAGAAGGTGCTGCCGGGGTTGCCCGCGGTCAGGATCGGCGAGCGCTGGATGCGCGGCTTGCCGTCGTCCGCGGCGCCCTGCGCCACCTTCACCTCGTCGAGCTGGGTCCGCGTTTCGGCGACCGTCGCCTGCGTCTGCTGCTGCGACTGCAGCAGCGCCTGCACCTGCGCCTCGAGCTGGGCGATGCGCGCCTCCAGTTCCCGTTCCTTCGCGGTCTGCCCGAACGCCACTCCGGGCGCGATCAGCGCGATCATCATTGCGGCCGCCAACGGCCGCAGTGGCCTGCGTTTGGTCATCAACTTCCCCTCCCAGAGAATAGGTGTGCGCATGAGACACGCCGAGGCTGCGCGTCGGCGCCGGTGGTGCCTATTCGTCTTTGGTAGGGGGCGCGTGGACTTGCGACCAAAGTCCTAGCGGCATGTTGCGATGCAATATGCCCGGATGGGGCACACTGGTCCCATGCACTTTTGACTGGCAGAGCCTCGGGAGGGCGACATGAGCGACATCTACCCCGTCAAGCCTGGATTCGCGGAACGCGCGCGTATCGACAAGGCGGCCTACGAGCGCGACTACGCGGCCTCGGTGAAGGACCCGGAGGCCTTCTGGGGCAAGGCCGCCGAGCGCCTGGACTGGTACCGCAAGCCGACCGTCATCAAGGACGTCAGCTACGACCTGGCCGACTTCCACATCCGCTGGTTCGGCGACGGCGAGCTCAACGCCAGCGTCAACTGCCTCGACCGGCACCTCGACGCGCGCGGCGACAAGACCGCGCTGATCTTCGAGCCCGACAGCCCCGACTCGCCGGCCAGGCACGTCAGCTATCGCGAGCTGCACGAGCGCGTGTGCAAGCTCGCCAACGCCCTGCGCGAGCTGGGCGTGCAGAAGGGTGACCGCGTCACCATCTACCTGCCGATGATCGTCGAGGCCGCGGTGGCGATGCTCGCCTGCGCCCGCATCGGCGCGGTGCACATGGTGGTGTTCGGCGGCTTCGCGCCCAACTCGATCGCCGACCGCGTCGGCGACTGCGGCGCCAGGCTGATCATCACCGCCGACGAGGGCCTGCGCGGCGGCCGCAAGGTGCCGCTCAAGGCCAACGTCGACGCCGCGCTGAAGCTGCCCGGCACCAACACCGTCGAAACCGTGCTGGTCGTGCGCCACACCGGCGGCGCGGTCGACATGCAGATGCCGCGCGACCGCTGGTACGACGCCGTGGTCGACCCGCAGCCGGCTGCCTGCGAGCCCGAGCGCATGAACGCCGAGGATCCGCTGTTCATCCTCTACACCTCCGGCAGTACTGGCAAGCCCAAGGGCGTGCTGCACACCACCGGCGGCTACCTGCTGTTCGCCGCCTACACCCACGAGGCGGTGTTCGACCTGCGCGAGGACGACGTCTACTGGTGCACCGCCGACGTCGGCTGGGTCACCGGCCACAGCTACATCGTCTACGGCCCGCTGGCCAATGGCGCGACCTCGCTGATCTTCGAGGGCGTGCCCAACTACCCCGACTTCTCCCGCTTCTGGAACGTCATCGACCGGCACCAGGTGACGATCTTCTACACCGCGCCCACCGCGATCCGCGCGCTGATGCGCGAGGGCGAGGCGCCGGTGAAGCAGGCCTCGCGCGCGTCGCTGCGCCTGCTCGGCAGCGTCGGCGAGCCGATCAACCCCGAGGCCTGGCGCTGGTACTACGACGTCGTCGGCGACGGCCGCTGCCCGGTGGTCGACACCTGGTGGCAGACCGAGACCGGCGGCATCCTGATCTCGCCGCTGCCCGGCGCGGTCGACCTCAAGCCCGGCTCGGCGACGCTGCCGTTCTTCGGCGTGCAGCCGGCGCTGGTCGACGCAGAGGGCAAGCGGCTCGAAGGCGCGACCGAGGGCAACCTGGTCCTGCTCGATTCCTGGCCGGGACAGATGCGCACGGTCTACGGCGACCACCAGCGCTTCATCGACACTTACTTCAAGACCTATCCGGGCACCTACTTCACCGGCGACGGCTGCCGCCGCGACGAGGACGGCTACTACTGGATCACCGGCCGCGTCGACGACGTGATCAACGTCTCCGGCCACCGCATCGGCACCGCCGAGGTCGAGAGCGCGCTGGTGCTGCATCCCAAGGTCGCAGAGGCCGCGGTGGTCGGTTTCCCGCACGACATCAAGGGCCAGGGCATCTACGCCTACGTCACCCTGGTGGCGGGCGAGGTCGAGAGCGACGAGCTGCTCAAGGAACTGGTCGCGCACGTGCGCAAGGAGATCGGGCCGATCGCATCGCCGGACTTCCTGCAGTGGGCGCCGGGCCTGCCGAAGACACGCTCGGGCAAGATCATGCGCCGCATCCTGCGCAAGATCGCCGAGAACGCGCCCGACCAGCTCGGCGACACCAGCACGCTGGCCGATCCGTCGGTGGTGGATTCGCTGGTGAAGAACCGGCATGGGGCGTGAAGGGCCGTGATTGGTGATTCGTGATTGGTGATTCGAAAGGGCGGATCCCGCATCCGTCCTTTCGCCGCACGATCACGAATCCCGGTCTCCATTCCCCGCCATTCCAATCACCAATCACCAATCACCAATCACCAATCACCAATCACCAATCACCAATCACGGACCGATGCCCACCATCCTCGTCGCCGACGACCATCCCCTGTTCCGCGAGGCCCTGCGCGGTGCGGTGGTCCGCGTGATCCCGCAGGCCGAGCTGCACGAGGCCGACAACGCCCAGGCGCTGTACACCATGGCCGACGCGCATCCCGACGCCGACCTGCTGCTGCTCGACCTCAACATGCCCGGCACCCACGGCTTCAGCGCGCTGGTGCACCTGCGCGGCCTGCATCCGCAGCTGCCGGTGGTGATGGTGTCGGCGCGCGAGGAGCCGGCGGTGATCCGCCGCGCGCTCGACCACGGCGCGATGGGCTTCATCCCCAAGTCCTCCAACGCCGAGGCGCTGGGCACGGCGCTGCGCCACGTGCTCGACGGCGACCGCTGGGTGCCCGACATCGCCGCCGGCGCGCCGGAAACGCCATCCGACGAACACGACATCGCCGCGCGCGTGCGCGAACTCACCCCGCAGCAGTTCCGCGTGCTGCAGATGCTCGGCTCGGGCAAGCTCAACAAGCAGATCGGCTACGAGCTGGGCGTATCCGAGGCGACGATCAAGGCGCACATGAGCGCGATCCTGCGCAAGCTCGGCGCCTCCAACCGCACCCAGGCGGTGCTGATGGCCGGGAAACTGTCGGTCGATCCCGACAAGGTCGTGCCGCTGGAAGGCGAAGCCGAGTAGACGGGGCCCCGCGCGCCCACGGAGTTGCCCGCGCGTCGGTGCGCGTGGCGATTGCGCGCCGGTGCCGGATCCGGGGCACGGCGGGGCGTGCTGTCCGCTTCGTGGCCATGTGGCCGTACTCCCGTTTGGGAGTGGAGGCGGGCGCATCCGCGAGGCTAGCGTGTGCGACGTTCCACGAATCCAGGGCACCGTCCGGTCCCGTCAGGAGGACATTGCATGCGCATCATCCGGGAAACGACGTTCCTGCTGCTGTTCCTGCTGCCTGCGCTGGTCGCGGCCGCGCAGGAGCGGGTGCCCGACGGGCCGCTGCCGCGCGACGTGGTGCCGACGCTGGTGCAGCTGGAGCTGCGGGTCGATCCGCGCCAGGAGGGATTCAGCGGGACCACGCGCATCGAGGCGACCCTCGCCAGGCCGCTCGACACTCTCTGGATGCACGCGCGCGATCTGGAGCTGTCGCGCGCCGAAGCGGTGCTCGCTGATGGCCGGCGCGTGCCGCTGCGGGCCGAGGACGCACACGCGTCCGGCGTGCTGAAGCTGTCCGCGCCGGAGACGCTGCCCGCGGGCGCACTCGCGCTGGAGTTCGACCACGCCGCCGCCTTCGGCAAGCTCGAAGGCGCGTACCGCGCGCGGCAGGGCGATCTGGACTACGTGCTCACGCAGATGGAGCCGCTGGGCGCGCGCAAGGTGTTCCCGGGCTTCGACGAGCCCTCGTTCAAGCAGCCGTGGGAGATCACGCTGGTGGTGCCCGAGGCCGACGTGGCCGTCGCCAATGCCGCGCAGGCGTCCAGCGAACCTGCGGACCCGGGCTGGAAGCGCGTGCGCTTCGCTCGCACCGAGGCGTTGCCGAGCTACCTGGTCGCGTTCGCGGTCGGGCCGTGGGACGTCGTCGAGGGGCCGGCGATCGCCGCGCGCGGAGATCGCAGCGCCGCGCTGCCGTTCCGCACGCTCACCGCGAAGGGCCAGTCCGCGAAGACGGCGTACGGCCGCGAACACACGCCGGCGATCGTGCATGCGCTGGAGGACTACTTCGGCACGCCGTATCCCTTCGCCAAGCTCGACAACCTCGCGGCGCCGGATTTCGCCTGGGGCGCGATGGAGAACGCGGGCCTGGTCGTCTACCGCGATTCGCTGCTGTTCCCGGAGGCGGCGTCCCCTTCGGACGAACGGCTGTCTTTCTGGATGGTCTCGGCCCATGAACTCGCGCACCAGTGGTTCGGCAACCTGGTGACGATGCGCTGGTGGGACGACCTGTGGCTCAACGAGGCCTTCGCCAGCTGGATGGGCTACAAGATCGCGCACCAGCTGCAGCCGGACCTCCATGCCGACCGTGCGCTGCTCGATTCGGTGCTGCGCACGATGGACCAGGACAGCCTCGCCAGCACGCGCCGGATCGGCGAACCGATCCGGGACTTCACCGACATCCAGTCCGCGTTCGACCCGATCACCTACGACAAGGGCGGCGCGGTGCTGGAGATGGTCGAGCGCTACGTGGGCGAACAGGCCTTCCGCGACGGCGTCCGCGACTACCTCGCGGCGCATGCGCGCGGCAACGCCAGCCGCGACGACCTCTTCGCAGCGATCGCCGCGCGCGCCGGCGACGCCGAGGGCGTGCGCGCGGCGCTGGACAGCTTCATCGAGCAGCCGGGCGTGCCCGAGCTCCGGGTCGGCCTCGACTGCGCCGGCGCGACCCCGGCCCTGCACGTGCGCCAGCGGCGCTACCTGCCCGCGGGCTCGGACGCCGATGCCGACCAGGCCTGGACCGTGCCCGTTTGCGCGCGCTACGCCGACGGCGACGCCACGCGCACCGAATGCGCGCTGGCGAGCGGACGCGAATCGCGGATTCCGCTGCGCGAGGCGAGGGCCTGCCCGGCCTGGGTGATGCCGAATGCGGACGCGCGCGGCTACTACCGCTACGTCATGGACGCGCCGCTGCAGTCCGCCCTGACCGCACGGTTCGATGCGCTCAACGAACGCGAGCAGCAGGCCTATGCCGATGCGCTGCAGGCCGGGTTCAAGACCGGCGCGCTGGCGCCGGCCGCCTACCTCGCGTCGCTGCCGCAGCTGGCGGGCGCCGGCGGCTCGCAGGCCGTGACCGCGCCGTTCGCCAACCTGCGCTGGATCTGGGAGCAGTTGATCGACGACGAGGACGCGCGCGACGACTTCCGCGCCCGGGTGGCGTCGATCTATCGTCCGCGGCTGGAGCGGCTGGGGCTCGAACCGCGGGCGGACGACAGCGAGGACGATCGTTCGCTGCGGGAGACGCTGGCCTGGGTGTTCGCCTACCGGCTGCGCGATCCCGCGGTGCGCGCGCCGCTGGCGGCGCAGGGGCGCGGCGTGCTCGGGCTCGACGGCGACGGCGCCCTGGATGCCGGCGCGGTGTCCCGCGACCTGCGCAGGAACGCGCTGGTGATCGCGCTGCAGGACGGCGCGATCGAGGCGTTCGATGCCGCGGAGCGGCACCTGCGGGCGAGCGAGGATCCCGTCCTGCGCGGCGAACTGCTGTACGCGATGGCGCTGGTCGAGGATGCCTCGCTCGCGTCGCGTTTCCGCGCGCTGCTGCTCGATGAGGGCAGTGTGCGCGCCAACGAGGTGGGCTGGATGGGTGCGCAGAGCGCGGTGCCGGCCCTGCGCCCGGCCTTGCGCGACTGGATGCGCGCGAACTTCGAAACGCTCACGACCCGCTCCGGCCCGTTCATCGTCGCGGCCGTGGTGGCGATCGACGCCGTCGGGCGCTGCGACCGGGCCGACGCCGACGAGCTGCAGGCGCACTACGCGCCCATCGTGCGCGGACTGGAGGGCGGGCCGCTGGCACTGAAGCAGGCGAGCGAGGACATCCGCCTGTGCGCGGCGCTGAAGCAGGCGCACGCCGGCCGGCCGCTGGCGTTCCCGCAGTGATGGCCGAGGCCTGACGCCCGGCGTCCTTCGGCAACACCGAAGCTGTCATCCCGAGCGCAGCGAGGGATCTCCGGCATGCGGAGGCCGCCGCTACACGCTCGCGTCGATCCGCCGCTGCGCGGTGAGGAAGGCGCGCAGCGAAGCCGGCCGCACCGGCTTGGTGATGACGCGGTAGCCGCGTTCGCGCGCGGACTGCTTGAGCGCGTCGCTGCCGTCGGCGGTGAGCAGGGCGCCGGGGATCGGCTGCCCGGCCGCGGCGCGCAGCGCGTCGAGCGTGTCGAGTCCGTCGAGGCGGTCGTGCAGGTGGTAGTCGACCAGCAGCACGTCGGGCAGTTCGACGATCTTCTCCAGCGCCTCGTCGACGGTGGTCGCGAGGACGGTATGCACGCCCCAGCGCGAGAGCAGCGCCTGCATGCCGGCGAGGATGTCGCGGTCGTTGTCGACGCACAGCACGTTCAGGCCGTGCAGGGCCTGGTCGATGTCGACGCGCGGCGCGCTGCCGCGCCGTTCCGCCGTCGCCTGGCCGCGTGGGACCACGATCGAGAACATGCTGCCGCGCCCGACCACCGAGCGCGCGTCGAGCGCGTGCCCGAGCAGGCGCGAGATGCGCTGGCAGATCGACAGGCCGAGGCCGAGGCCGCGGCCGTCCCAGTCGAACGGCTGCTCGTAGCGGTGGAACTCGTCGTAGATCTGCCGCATGTGGTGCTCGGGGATGCCCGGGCCGGTGTCCCAGACCTGCAGCGCGATGCCCTCGCCGCGCGGTCGCGCGGCGAGGACCACGCGGCCGTGCGGGGTGTAGCGCAGCGCGTTGGCGATGAAGTTCTGCAGCACGCGGCGCAGCAGGCGGCGGTCGCTGCGCACCGGCAGCGCGGGCGCGTACACGCGCATGCTGATCGTGCGCGCGGCCGCCATCGGTGCGTACTGCGCGGCCAGCTCGCGCAGCAGCGCGCCGGCGTCGAAGTCGGAGATCTCCGGCTTGAGCTTGCCGGCGTCCAGGCGCGAGACGTCGAGCAGGCCGTCGAGCAGTTCCTCGGCCGCGCGCAGCGCGGTGTCGACGCGCTCGGCCAGGTGCGCCTGCTCCTGCGGCTCGGTGCTCTCGCGCAGGGCCGAGGTGAACAGGCGCGCGGCGTTGAGCGGCTGCAGCACGTCGTGGCTGACCGCGGTGAGGAAGCGCGAGCGCGATTCCTGCGCGAGCTCGGCCTCGCGCGTGCGCTCGGCGACGCGCTGCTCCAGGTGCTCGTTGATCTCGCGCAGCTCGCGCTCGGCGCGCTTGTAGTCGGTGACGTCGCTGTAGCTGGTGGCGTAGCCGCCGCCCGGCAGCGGCTGCCCGCGCAGCTCCAGCACCTGGCCGTTGGCACGCACGCGTTCGCTCACGTGCGCCGAGCCGGCGCGCATGTAGCCGATGCGCTTCTCGACCTCGGCGTCGATCTCCTCCGGGCCGAGTTCGCCGAGCTCGCCGCGCTCGGCGTTGTGGCGGATCAGGTCCGCGACCGGGCGACCGACGTAGAGCATGCCGTCGGGATAACCGAACAGCTGCTGGTAGCGCCGGTTCCAGGCGACCAGGCACATGTCGCTGTCGACCACGCTCACGCCCTGGTCGATGTTCTCGAGCGTGTTCGACAGGATCTCGCGGTTGAAGCGCAGCTCCTGCCCGGCCTCGTCGAGCACCGCGACCACCTCGGCCACCTCCATGCCCGAGCCCTTCAGCGCGCTGGTCAGCACCAGCCGCGCCGAGGCGGCGCCGACCGCCGCGGCGAGCAGGCGTTCTGTGAAGTGGATCCAGCTGCGGTCGGCGCGCGCCTGCGGCTGCAGCTCCTGGTCGAGTTCGGTCGCGTGCTGGTCGAAGGCGCGCTGCGCGGTGCGCTCGCCGACGATGCGGCTGGCGAGCGTGAGCAGGTCGCCGATCGCGATGTTGCCCTTCCACTCGCCTGCGGCGAGCGCGCTGCGCTCGGCATAGGGGTCGAGGAAGGGCGCGGCGCGCAGGCGTTCGTCGAGGTTGGGCCGCCAGCGCGCCGAAACCAGCAGCAGCGCGCCGATGTTCGCCAGCAGCGACCAGAACGTGCCGTGGGTCAGCGGGTCCCAGCCGCCGAGCCCGAACAGCTGGCGCGGTCGCAGCCAGTGGATGCCGAACGGGCCTTCCTGGATCCACGCCGGATCGAACCAGCCCGCGTCGGTGAGGGTCGGCAGCAGCAGCGTGTACATCCACACCGCGAAGCCCATGAGCAGGCCGACCTCCGCGCCGCGGCGGCTGGCGCCGTGCCAGTACAGCCCGCCGATCAGCGCCGGTGCGAACTGCGCCACCGCGGCGAACGACATCAGGCCGAACGAGGCCAGCGTGGCATCGCTGCCGCTGGCGCGGTAGTAGCCCCACGCCAGCCCGGCGATGCACACGATCGCGATGCGGCGGATCCACAGTACGGTCGCCGCGACGTCGCCACCGTGGCGCTCGGCCCAGCCGCGGCGCAGCAGCAGCGGCATCACCAGGTCGTTGCTGACCATCGTCGCCAGCGCCACGCTGGCCACGATCACCATGCCCGTGGCCGCGGAGAAGCCGCCGACGTAGGCCAGCAGGGCGAGCATGTCGCGGTGCTCGGCCAGCGGCAGCGCCAGCACGAAGCTGTCCGCGGCGACCGCGCCGTTCTGCCCGAACAGGGCGATGCCGGCGCTGGCGATCGGCACCACCATCAGGGTGACGATGACCAGGTAGGCGCCGAACAGCCAGCGCGCGCGGCGGATGTCGGCGACGTTGCCGCACTCCACGATGGCGACGTGGAACTGGCGCGGCAGGCAGAAGATCGCCGCGAACGCCAGCAGCGTCTGCGTGACGAAGCCGACCGGCGGCGCCACGTCGACCAGCGCGCGGGTCGCGGCGACGTAGTCGATCTGGCGCGCGCCCAGCCAGCTGGAGGCGAACAGCCCGACCGTGACCAGCGCGACCAGCTTGACCAGCGACTCCAGCGCGACCGCGAGCATCATGCCGGGGCGGTGTTCGGTGGCGTCGACCTGGCGGGTGCCGAACAGGATCGCGAACAGCGCCATCAGCGCGGCCACGTACAGCGCCGGGTCGCCGAGCGCGGGCACGTTGCGGTCCTGCCCGCCGAGCACGACGAGGCTGATCGTCACCGCCTTGTACTGCAGCGCCAGGTAGGGGATGGCGGCGATCAGCGCGATCGAGGCGACCAGCGCGGCCAGCGCCTGCGAGCGTCCGTAGCGCGAGGCGATGAAGTCGGCGATCGAGACCGTGTTCTGGGTCTGCGCGACCCGCGCCATGCGCTCGAGGATGCGCCAGCCGAACAGCAGCAACAGCAGTGGGCCGAGGTAGATCGGCAGGTAGCCGATGCCCGAGCGCGCGGCGGTGCCGACCGCGCCGTAGAACGTCCATGACGAGCAGTACACCGCCAGCGCCAGGCTGTAGACCATCGGCCGCAGCCACGGCCGCTGCGGATACAGCGGATAGCGATCGCCGATCCACGCCACCGCGAACAGCAGCGCGGCATAGCCGACCGACACCAGCAGCAGGACCCAACCCGGCAGCATCCACCCTCCCAGACGATGCGCCGGGGAGTGTATCGCGGGCATGGCGCGCCTGCGCCGGCCTCGTCGTCGCGTCCGCCGCCAGGCCCTGCGCCTGTCAGTGGTGCTGCGGGAACCTCTGGCCTCGCCTGTTTCCTGCCGGTGTCATTTCGACCGAAGGGAGAAATCTTCCTGCAGTGTCTCCGCCGCCGGGACGATGCCCGAAGCGGACACCACAGCCACGCGTCGCTACTCCTTCCGCGATGCCTCAGGGAGATTTCTCCCTTCGGTCGAAATGACAGGGAAAGGGCGGCCCTACAGCAGCGGATCGGCCAGCCGTGCGATGCCCTCGCGGCTGCGGTGCCAGGCCGGGCGCCGCGCCCAGTCGGCGGCCGACAGCTGCTCGGCGTCGGCGAGGTAGTCCGCCTCGATACGCCGCATCCGCGCGACCACGTCCGGGCCGTAGCACAGCATGCCGACCTCGGCGTTGAGCGCGAAGGAGCGGATGTCGAGGTTGATCGAACCGACCAGCGCGATGTCGTCGTCGACGCTCAGGTGCTTGGCGTGCAGGAAGTGCGGGCGGTACAGCGCGATCTTCACCCCGGCGGCGAGCAGTCCGGCGTAGTACGAGGCCTGCGCCCACGCGGTCAGCGGCTGGTTGTTGCTCCTGGACAGGATCAGCTGCGTGTCCACGCCCGACAGCGCGGCGATGCGCAGTGCGCTCAGCGTGGACTCGTCGGGCACGAAATAGGGCGTCACCAGAACCAGCCTGCGCCGGGCGAGGTGGATCAGCGCGTTCACCGTGTCGCGCGCGTTCTCGAACGGATACGCCGGGCCGCTGGGCAGCAGCTGGGTGGCGATGTCGGCGTCGTGCAGCGGCAGGGTGGGCGTCACCGCGAGGCGCTCGCCGGTCTCGATGAACCAGTCGCTGGCGAACACCGCCTCTAGGTGCGCGACCGCCGGGCCCTGCACCCGTGCGACCAGCTCGCGGTTCGGGAAGCCCGCGATGAAACCCGCCTCGGCGAGGTTCTGCGAACCCACGTACGCCGCGCGGTTGTCGATCACCGCGACCTTGCGGTGGTTGCGCAGGTCCATGCGCCCGCTGCGGCGCCAGCGCAGGCCGCCGGGCAGCATGTCGTGCACGTCGACGCCGGCCGCCTGCAGCGGCTTGCGGTAGCGCCGCAGCCCGCGCTTGGCGCCGATCGCGTCGAGTAGCAGCCGGCACTGCACGCCGCGCGCGGCGGCGCGCTGCAGCGCGGCCGAGATCGCGTCGCCGACGGCGTCGTCGAACATCAGGTAGTACAGCAGGTGCACGCGCTCGTGCGCGCCGTCGATGTCGGCGACCAGCCGGTGCAGCGCATCGTCGTAGTCGTCGAGCAGCTCGACCTGGTTGCCGTGGGTGGGCATGAAGTCGCCGAGGCCTTCGACCAGCGGCGCCATCTCCGCCGCGGCGCCGCCTTCGGCCGGAACCCAGCGCTGGTCGGCGAGCGGCGCCTGTTCCTCGCGGATCACCTGCGAGGCGAGCCGCTGCCGCTGCACCCGCTCGCGCGACAGCCACGGGTGCCCGAACAGCAGGTACAGCGGCAGTCCGGCCAGCGGCACGAAGAACACCAGCAGCAGCCAGCTGCGCGCCGCGCCGGGCGTGGTCCGCGTCGGGATCCAGAACAGCGCGGCGATGCGGACCAGCCAGTCGACGACCAGCAGCCAGAGGCCGTAGTTGGGGTCGGGCGGGGACATGCGTGGATTGTGCCGGGCGGGGCGGGGGTTGTCAGAAGCGGGCGGCGACGGATGCGATGGCGCGGGCGAGGGCGGTAGCCGCGGCAGCAGGGCCGCTCAGCGAACCGTCATCCCAGCGAACGCTGGGATCCATTTTGCACCGACCTCGCCGCAGGGTGGGTCTGCCTCTCTGGTGATGGAACCAGGGCAAGCGCCAATGGATCCCGGCGTTCGCCGGGATGACGGTGTCGGGTCTGTGACATCCCGGGATGACAGTTCATTCGAAGCGGCTCGATCCGTCGTCCCCGCGCAGGCGGGGATCCAGCGTCTTTCCCGTGGAAGGCTGGAGCGGACCGGAAAGCACGAAACCCGCCTTGCGGCGGGTTTCCCTGGATCCCCGCTTTCGCGGGGATGACGCAATTGTTGCCGCGCCGGAGGCGCGGACCTGGAAAAGCAGAAACCCGCCTTGTGGCGGGTTTCCCTGGATCCCCGCCTTCGCGGGGATGACGCAATTGTTGCCGCGCCGGAGGCGCGGACAATTGCGTCACTTGATCTTGCCTTCCTTGTAGATCACGTGCTTGCGCACGACGGGATCGTACTTCTTGATCTCCATCTTGCCGGGGGTGTTCTTCTTGTTCTTGTCCGTGGTGTAGAAGTGGCCGGTGTTGGCCGACGAAATCAGACGGATCTTGTCGCGCTTGCTTGCCATGGCGTTCTACTCCTCAGACCTTCTCGCCGCGCTTGCGCAGGTCGGCGAGCACGGCGTCGATGCCGTTCTTGTCGATGGTGCGCAGGGCAGCCGTGGAAACACGCAGCTTGACCCAGCGGTTCTCGCTGGCGACCCAGAAGCGGCGCTCATGCAGGTTGGGCATGAAGCGGCGGCGGGTCTTGTTCATGGCATGCGAGACGTTGTTGCCGGTCGTCGTTCGCTTGCCGGTGACTTGGCATACTCGGGACATTACGCACCTCGATCGTGGTTTGGTGTCGCCCTTGGCCAGGGAGACGGCGGCCCCGGCGGGCGCGCCCATCTCCTGGAGTGGAGCGGGGCGTCGCCTGCCACGCAATGCGGGCGGGACGCTGCGCGGAAGGGGTCGGAATCGCGTGTCCGGTCCCCGGTCCGGGCCCTGAAACCGATGGGCCGACCGCAGCGAGCCGCGCATTATGCCGGGGAATCCAAGCCCGGACAAGCACTTGGCCAGGCCGGGACGCCCCGCGGCCCGGTCAGGCGGTGGCCCGGGCCTCGTCCCGGCGGTGCATCCGGCGGTACAGCAGGGGCAGCACCAGCAGGGTCAGCAGGGTCGAGGACACGATGCCGCCGATGACCACGGTCGCCAGCGGCCGCTGCACTTCCGAGCCGGCGCCGACGTTGAGCGCCATCGGCAGGAAGCCCAGCGAGGCCACCAGCGCGGTCATCAGCACCGGGCGCAGGCGCCCCAGCGCGCCCTCGACGATGGCCGATTCCAGCGGTGCGCCCTGTTCGCGCTGCCTGCGGACGGAGCTGATCATCACCAGCCCGTTCAGCACCGCGATGCCCGACAGCGCGATGAAGCCGACCCCGGCCGAGATCGACAGCGGGATCCCGCGCAGCGCCAGCGCCACGACCCCGCCGGTCAGCGCCAGCGGCACGCCGGTGAACACGACCGCCGCGTCCCGGACCGATCCGAACGCCCAGAACAGCAGGGCGAAGATGATCAGCAGGGTCGCCGGCACCACCACCGCGAGGCGCCGGCCGGCGGAGATCAGCTGTTCGAACGTGCCGCCGTAGTCGATCCAGTAGCCCGGCGGCAGCGCCACGTCGGCCGCCACGCGCTCCTGCAGTTCGCCGACGAAGCCGCCCAGGTCGCGGCCGCGCACGTTCGCGGTCACCACCACGCGGCGCTTGCCGTTCTCGCGGTTGACCTGGTTCGGCCCCAGTGTGGTCTCGATCCGCGCCACCTCGCGCAGGGGCACGGTGCGCGGCGAACCCGACTGCCAGCCGCCGGCGCGCGTGGACTCGTCCTGGTTGTCGCTGCCGCGCAGCGGGATCGGCAGGTCGTGCAGCGCGGCCGGGTCCTGCCGCAGCGCTTCGGGCAGGCGCACGACGATGTCGAAGCGGCGGTCGCCCTCGAACAGCTGCCCCGCGACCTCGCCGCCGATCGCGGTGGCCACGGTGTCCTGCACGTCGCCGGGGTTGAGGCCGTAGCGCACCAGCGCCTGCCGGTCGGGCGTGATCGTCAGCAGCGGAAGCCCCGTCGCCTGCTCCAGGCGCACGTCGGCCGCGCCGGGGAGGGCGGTCGCCGTCGCCTCGATCCGTTCGCCGAGCTCGACCAGCGCATCGAGGTCGTCGCCGTAGACCTTGATCGCGACGTCCGCGCGCACGCCCGAGATCAGCTCGTTCATGCGCATCCGGATCGGCTGGGTGAACTCGTAGTTGTTGCCGGGGACCTGCGCGACCGCGGCCTCGATCTCGGCCACCAGCGCCGCCTTGGGCTTGCGGCGGTCGGGCCATTGGTCGCGCGGCTTGAGCATGATGAAGGTGTCCGCGACCGAGGGCGGCATCGGGTCGGTCGCGACCTCGGCCGTGCCCAGCTTGCCGAACACGCGCTGCACTTCGGGGAAGCGCGCGATCCGCGCCTCCAGCGTGGCCTGCATGCGCACCGCCTGGTCGAGGCTGGTGCCGGGAATGCGCATCGCGTGCATGGCGATGTCGCCCTCGTCCAGGCTGGGCACGAACTCGCTGCCCAGGCGCGTCGCCAGCAGGCCGCACCCGGCGACCAGCGCCAGTGCGCCGCCGGCGACGACCGCGCCGCGCCGCAGCGCCCACGCCAGCAGCGGCGCGTAGGCGCGGCGCGCGCGCTGCATCAGGCCGGTTTCGTGCTCCTGCACGCGTCCGCGCAGGAAGATCGCGATGGCGGCCGGCACGAAGGTCAGCGACAGCACCATCGCGCCGCTCAGCGCCAGCACCACGGTGATCGCCATCGGGTGGAACATCTTTCCCTCCACCCCGGTCAGCGCGAAGATCGGCAGGTAGACGGCGGTGATGATGCCGAGGCCGAAGAGGCTGGGCCGGATCACCTCGGCGGTCGCCGACGCGGTCAGGTCCAGGCGTTCGGCGTCGGTCAGCAGCCGGCCGAGCGCGCGCTGGCGCTCGCCGAAGCGGCGCAGGCAGTTCTCGATGATGATCACCGCGCCGTCGACGATCAGGCCGAAGTCGAGCGCGCCCAGGCTCATCAGGTTGCCCGACACGCCGCCGCGCACCATGCCGGTCAGGGTGAACAGCATCGCCAGCGGGATCACCGCCGCGGTGATCAGCGCCGCGCGGACGTTGCCCAGCAGCAGGAACAGCACCACGATCACCAGGACCGCGCCTTCGACGAGGTTGGTCGCGACGGTGCGGATGGTGCGGTCGACCAGCGCCGTGCGGTCGTAGACCGGCTGCGCGCGCACGCCGGCGGGCAGGCTGCGGTTCGCCTCGGCCAGCCGCGCCGCGGCGGCCCGGGCCACGTCGCGGCTGTTGGCGCCGATCAGCATGAAGGTGGTGCCGAGCACGACTTCCCTGCCGTCGAGCGTCGCCGCGCCGGTGCGCAGCTCCGGGCCGTCGCCGACCTCGGCCACGTCGCGCACGCGGATCGGCACGCCTTCGCGGCGGTCGAGCACGATGTCGCGGATGCCGTCGAGGTCGGCCACCTGCCCCGGCGCGCGCACCAGGAACTGCTGGCCGTTGCGTTCGATGTAGCCGGCGCCGGCGTTGCGGTTGTTGGCCGCCACCGCCCGCACCACGTCGGACAGGGTGAAGCCGAGCGCGACCAGCCGCGCCGGATCGGGCGTGATGTGGATCTGCCGCGCGAAGCCGCCGATGGTGTTGACCTCGGTCACCCCGGGCACGTTGCGCAGCTGCGGCCGCACCACCCAGTCCTGCAGCGTGCGCAGGTCGGTGGCGGTGTACGGCGTGCCGTCGGGCTTGCGCGCGTCGTCGCCGGCCTCGACGACGTACATGAAGATCTCGCCCATGCCGGTGGCGATGGGCCCCATTTCCGGTTCCAGGCCGTCGGGCAGTTGCGAGCGCACCTGCGCGATGCGTTCGGCGACCTGCTGCCGCGCGAAGTAGGGGTCGGTGCCGTCGTCGAACACGATCGTGACCTGCGACAGGCCGTAGCGCGAGAGCGAGCGCGTGTAGTCGAGGCCGGGCAGTCCGGCCATAGCCGTTTCGATGGGGAAGGTCACGCGTTGCTCGGCTTCCAGCGGCGAATGGCCGTCGGCCCGCGTGTTGACCTGCACCTGGACATTGGTGATGTCGGGGGTGACGTCGATCGGCAGCTGGCGGAAGCTCCAGACGCCCACGGCGACCAGGGCCAGGGTCAGCGCCAGCATCAGCCAGCGGTGGGCGATGGACAAACGCAGGATGCGCTCGAGCGGCCCGCGCGGCGCGAAGGCTTCAGTGGTCATGCGAGGCCCCCGATTTCTCGATGTCGGCCTTGACCAGATAGCTCTGTTCGACCACGACCTCGTCGCCGGCCGCCAGGCCGGACAGGATCTCGACGTGCCCGGCGTCGCGCTGGCCGAGTTCGACCGGGCGCGCCTCGTAGATGTCGCCGACGCGCACGAACACCACGTCCCGGTCGCGGAAGGCCTGCAGCGCCGCCAGCGGCACCACCAGCGCCGCCGGCTGCTCGGCGACCGTGATGCGCGCCTTGACCGCGGAGCCGGGGCGCCACAGTCCGTCCTCGTTCGCCAGCGCGGCGCGCGCCACCGTGCTCTGGCTGGCGGTGGCCGTGCCCGGTAGCACGCGCTCGAGCGTGGTCTGCGCGGTGACGCCGTCGCTGAGCCGGGTCACCGTCACCGGCACGCCGGGCACGATGTGCTGTGCGTCGCGGCCGAAGACGTGCAGGTCCACCCACAGCGTCGAGAGGTCGGCGATCTCGAACAGCGCCGTGCCCTCGGCGGCGACGCTGCCCACGGTGGCGCTGCGCGCCAGCACCACGCCGGCGATCGGCGAGGTCACGGCGTAGGGGGTCAGGCTGAGGTTGCTTTCGACCGTGGCCAGCGTCTGCCCGGCCCGCACGCGATCGCCGATCTCGACCGCGACCCGGCGGATCGGCCCCGGAAACCGTGCCGCGACGTGCGCCGCGCGGCCTTCGATCGGTGTCAGCAGGCCCTGCACCTCGTGCTCGTCGGCGATCGTGCCCGCCTGCACGGGGGCGACGCGGATGCCGGATTCGTCGGCGACCTGCGCCGGAATCGTGGTGCGGCCCTCGTAACTCTCGTAGCGCCAGCGCAGCGCCTTGCCGTCGACGGTCGCGTTCACCTCGACGTCGAACGAATGCGGTTCGCCGACCGTGCCGTCCGCGCGCAGGCTGCCGTCGGCCTGCGGCACGAGCGCATGGGCCTCGCGCGCGCCGCCGAGTCGTGTCAGCTCGACCTGCACGCGGCCCGCGCTCGCCGGCAGCGGCTTGCCGTCGTGATACAGCCAGGCCTGGAAGGTCGGCGGCGTGCCGGATTCGGCGATCGCCAGTTCCACCGCGAAGCCATCCTGCTCGAGCACGCGGCCGCCGTGCTCGCCGCGCACGGCTTCCGCGTGCGCGCCTTCTTCGTGGCCATGCGCGTCGCCGGCATGATCGTCGGGTGCACCGCAGGCGGCCAGCGACAGGGACAGCGCCATCGCGCTCAGCAACGGACGGAGATTCATGGGGTGTTTCCTTCTGCGGCAACGTCGGCGACGACGAAGGGCTGGCCGGTGAGGCGCTGGAGCTCGATCAGCGCGGACTGCGCTTCGAGCGCGGCGTCGAGCTGCTGGCGCCGCGCGGCGGTGGTCTCGGACTGCAGCTGCGACCATTCGAGGTAGCTGACGGCGCCGGCGCGCCAGGCGCGTTCGGCGGCCTGCTCGGCGCGGACCAGGCGCGGCAGCACGTCGGCGCGCGTGCGCTCGACCTCGAGGCGGGCGACGCGGTAGCGGCCATGGGCCTCGACGAGGGTGGAATACAGCGCCACGTCGCGCGATTCGCGCTCGATCTCCAGCGCGGCCAGTTCGGCTTCGGCGGCGCGGATCTCCGGCCGCGCCCGGGCCGCGCCGCCCAGCGGCAGCGACAGGCCGGCGACCAGCGCGGTGTCGCCGTCGGCCTGCAGGCGGCGCACGCCGACCTGCCAGTCGAGGTCGGCGCGGGTCGACGCGCGCGCCAGCTGCAGGCGCGCCTCGCGGATGCGGCGCTCGTCGGCGAAGGCCGCCAGCTCCGGCGTGCCCTGCAGCAGCGACGCGAGCGCGGCCGTGTCCGCCACCTCGGGCAGGTCCAGCAGGTCGGCCGTGGCGGCCTCGAACGCGGGATTGCGCTCGCTCCACAGCGCCGCGAGGTGCTGGCGCGCGGCGGATTCGCGCTGCGCGGCGCGTTCGCCGGCGAGTTCGGCCCGCGCCAGCGCGGCCTGCGCGGTCAGCAGCACCGACTCGGGCGAGGCGCCGGCCTGCAGCCGCTGGCGCGCACCGGCCACCGCGCGCTGGCGCTGTTCGATATCGGTGCGCGCGATGTCGCGCTGCGCGCGCGCGGCGACCACGGCGAGGTAGCGCCGCGCGGTCTCGGCCAGCAGGTCCAGGCGCTGCGTCTCGCGCTGCACCGCCAGAGCGTCGATGCGGCTTTGCGCGAGCGCGCGTCGCGCGTCGAGCTTGCCGCCGCGTTCGAGCACGCCGGCGAGCGTCAGCGTGACTTCGGCGCCGCCGAATCCGCCGGCGTCGCCGGTGCCGAGCGCGTTCTCGACGTCGAAGCCGGCACGCAGCGGCGGGCGCAGCGCGGCGGCGTCGCGCTGCGCGAGCAATGCATCGGTGCGCGCGCCGAACAGGCGCAGGTCGGGATGGGCGCGGGCGACGCGCGCGAAGGCGTCGTCCAGCGCGAGTCTTTCGCCGGGGGCATCGCGCGATTGCGCCGGTGCCGGCAGGCACGACGCGATCGCGAGCGCGGCGAGCGCCGCGGTTCGCAACAGCATGGGAGGTTCTCCGATCGGGGATGACGGCAGCGGCGCATGCGGCCGCGCGGGGCGTCAGGCGGCGATCGGCGGGCGCAGCGGGTCGTCGCCGGCGTTGTCCGGCGGGAAGGCGTGGATGCGTGCGTCCGGTGGCGCGGACAGCGCCTGCGCCGCCAGCGGCAGCGCCGGTGGCAGCACTGCGCAGGCGTGTCCGCAGCAGGTGGCGAGATGCATCACCAGATGCAGCACCTCGCCGCCGTCGCCGGGCTGCGTGGCATCGGCGTGTGCGTGTTCGTGGGCGTCGTCGCCGCGATGATCATCGGCGTGGCCGATGGCGTCGTGGGCCTCGGCCGCGAACGAGAGCGCGGGCGCCGCCGCGATGCCGAACGCCAGCAGCGCGAGCAGCAGCAGGCGCGCGAAGCGGGACGGCGGATGGCGGTGCCGGCGGGACATGGGCGACAGGCTAGCCATGCGGCCGGCGTTACACAATTGCCGTCGGAGGGTGTCAGGACGCGCCGTTCGCGGCGTCGGCGACCGGCAGCCGCACGACCATCAGTCCCGGCTCGTCCGGATCGGGCGCGATCGCGAAGCCGAGCTGCTCGCACATCGCCAGCATGCCGCGGTTCTGGCGCAGCACCTGGCCTTCGACCTCGCGCAGGCCGAGCCAGCCGGCGACTTCGATCATGATCTTCATCAGCTGCCAGCCGAGGCCGTGGCCCTTGAGGTCGGAGCGCACGAGGATGCCGTACTCGCCGCGCTCGTAGTTGGCGTCGGCGTGCAGGCGCACCGCGCCGAGCATCGCGCCGGCCTCGTCCAGGGCGACCAGCGCGATCGAGCGCGCGTAGTCCATCTGCGTCAGCCGCGCGATGAACTCGTGGCTGAAATGCTTCACCGACTGGAAGAAGCGCAGCCGCAGGTCCTCGTCGGTGACGTGGGTGAAGAATTCCCGGAACAGGGCCTCGTCCTCGGGACGCACCGGGCGCACGAAGGCGGGCGCGCCGTCGGCCAGCGTGATCGTGCGCTCCCACTCGGCCGGGTAGGGGAAGATCGCGAAGCGCGGATGGCCGCGGCCCTTGTGCAGCGCTTCGACCGGGCCGACCAGGATGCGCGCGTCGACCGCGATCACGCCGTCGGCGTCGGCCAACAGCGGGTTGAGGCTCATCTGCCGGATCTGCGGCACGTCGGCGGCGAGCTGCGCCAGCTTCACCAGCGCCAGCGCCACCGCGTCCTCGTCGGCGGCGGGCTGGTTGCGATGCGCCTTGAGTCGCCGCGACACGCGCGTGCGGTCGATCAGTTCCTGCGCCAGGCGCAGGTCGAGCGGCGGCAGGGCGAGGGCGAGGTCGTCGACCACGCGCACCGCGGTGCCGCCGCGGCCGAACACGATCACCGGGCCGAACACCGGGTCGTCGGCGATCGCGGCGATCAGCTCGCGCGCGTCGGGCCGGTGCGCCATCGCCTGCACGGTCACGCCGCGGATGCGTGCGTCGGGCCGGCGCTCGCGCGCCAGCCGCAGCACGTCGGCCGCGGCGTCGCGCACGGCCTGCGTGCTGGCGAGGTTCAGGCGCACGCCGTCGACCACGGTCTTGTGCGCGATGTCGGGCGAATCGATCTTCACCGCGACCGTGCGCCCGGCCGCGAGCAGCGGCTCGGCGAGATGCACGGCGGCGTCGGGATCGGCCGCGGCGAGCGGCGGTTCGAACGGCAGGCCGTAGGCGTCGAGGATGCGCGCGGTGGCCTGCGGATCGAGCTGCACGTCGCCGCGCGCCACCGCCTCGCTCACCAGCGCGCGCGCGGCCGCGGCGTCGACCGCGAAATCGCGCGGCAGGCTCGGCGGTGTTTCCATCAGCGCCTGCTGCGCCTCGCGGTAGTGCACGAGGTGCATGAAGCCGTGCACGGCCTCGGTCTCGGTGTCGTAGCTCGGCACCTGTGCGGCGTGCAGCGCGGCGTGCGCGGCGGCGTCCTCGGCCAGCCAGACCGCGAACACCGGCTTGCGCGCGGCGTGGCCCTTGCGCCGGGCGAGCGCGCCGGCCAGCGCCTGCGCCGCCTCCAGCGGCGCGGTGAACGCGGTCGGCACGTTGACCACCAGCAGCGCGTCGTTCTGCGGGTCGGCCAGCAGCGCCTCGACCGCGGTCGCGTAGCGTTCGCCGTCGGCGTCGACCACGATGTCGACCGGATTGTCCTGCGACCAGCCGCCGGGCAGCAGCGCGTCGAGCGTGGCGATGGTCTCCGGCGACAGCGCCGCCACCGTGCCGCCGAGCCGGACCAGCTGCTGTGCGGCGAGCACGCCCACGCCGCCGCCGTTGCCGAGCATCGCCAGGCGCCGGCCCGGGAAGGTGCGCAGCGTGCCCAGCGTTTCCGCGGCGGCGAACAGGTCGTCGAGCGCATCGACCTGCAGCAGGCCGGCGCGCCGGAACGCGGCGGCGTGCACCGCCTCGGGCGGCGCCAGCGCGCGCAGGCCGACCTCGGCGATGCGCTGCGGCGCCTGCGGCCGCGCCGACTTCACCACGACCACCGGCTTGGCGCGCGCCGCGGCGCGTGCGGCCGACATGAACTTGCGCGCGTTGCCGACGTGCTCGACGTACAGCAGGATCGCGCGGGTATGGCGGTCGGTGGCGAGGTGGTCGAGCAGGTCGGCGAAGTCGACGTCGAGCGCGTCGCCCAGCGAGACCACCGCCGAGAATCCGATCGAGCGCGCGCCGCCCCATTCCACCAGCGCCGCCGCGATCGCGCTCGATTCCGACACCAGTGCGAGATCGCCCGGCGGCGGCGTGCGCGCGGCGATGCTGGCGTTGAGCTTCGCATGCGGCGCGATCACGCCGAGGCAGTGCGGGCCGAGGATGCGCATGCCGTGCGGCCGCGCTGCGCGTTCGATCGCGGCCTCGAACCCGGCGCGCCCGGCGCCGAGTTCGGCGGTCAGCACGATCGCTGCGCCGACGCCGCATTCCGCCGCCTCGGCCACGAGCTTCGGTACCACCGCCGGCGGCGCGGTGATCGCCACCAGGTCCGGCACCCAGGGCAGGTCGCGCACGTGCGCAACGGTGGCGATGCCGTCGATCTCGCGGTGCTTCGGGCTGACCCAGCCGATGTTGCCGGCGAACCCGGAGGCGAGCAGGTTGCGCATCACCGCGCGTCCGGCCGAGCGTTCGCGCGGGCTGCCGCCGACCACCGCGACCGAGGCGGGCTCGAACACCGATTCGAGGCGGTAGGTGCTCATGCGGCGGACCGGGTCGGCGTGTCAGCGCATGGTAGCGGCGCGGGATGGTGGCGTCATTGCATGGTGTGAACGCATGCGCGGCGCAAGCCGGGCAGCATGCAATCGACGGCAGGCAGGTGTCGCTACTGGGGCAGGAGGAAGGATAAGGATCAGGCCTGGAATGTCGTCATCCCAGCGCAAGCTGGGATCCATTTTCCCGTTCCATGCCGGATACCACCTGTCTCCCGTTCAGTACCAACGGTTGAACTGCCGAAAAGCCAAATGGATCCCAGCTTGCGCTGGGATGACGGTAAGAGAGGCGTCATGGGGGACCTCACGCCGAATACGGATTCCCGGTGGCCCGCCGGCTATCTGCGCCGCAGCCGCTCCAGTACCCCGTCGAGCGCATCGAGGTTGGCATAGTGGATCACCAGCTTGCCCTTGTTGCCGCGGCCGTTGCTGATGCTGACCCGGGCGCCGAGGGTTTCGGACAGTTCGTTCTCGAGCGTGGCGATGTCGGGCGAGGCCGGGCCCCTGCCGACGGTCTTCTTCTTCGGCGACGTCGGCACCTTGCCGGCGGCGAACTGCGCGGCGCGGTGTTCGACCTCGCGCACCGACCAGCCGTGTTCGGCGGCTTCGGAGGCGAGCTTGCTGGCCAGCTCCGGCGACAGCGTCAGCAGCGCGCGGGCGTGGCCCATTTCCAGGCGCCTGGCTTCGAGCAGCGCGCGGATCGCCGGCGGCAGCTCCAGCAGGCGCAGCAGGTTCGACACCGCCGCGCGCGAGCGGCCGACGGCTTCGGCGGTGGCGGCGTGGGTCAGGTCGAACTCGTCGATCAGGCGCTGCAGGGCCTGCGCTTCCTCCAGCGGGTTGAGGTCCTCGCGCTGGATGTTCTCGATCAACGCCATCGCGACCACGGTGCGGTCGTCGACCTCGCGCACCACCACCGGGATCTCGGCCAGGCCGGCCTGCTTGGACGCGCGCCAGCGGCGTTCGCCGGCGATGATCTCGTAGGTGCGGTCGGGCAGCATGCGCACCACGATCGGCTGGATCACGCCCTGGGCCTTGATCGACTCGCTCAGCTCGGTGAGCTTGTCGGCGTCCATGCCGCGGCGCGGCTGGTACTTGCCCGGGCGCAGCGCGTCGACCGGCAGGTTGCGCAGGGTGTCGCCCGGCGTGGCTTCGAGCTTCGGCGCCTCGGCGGCGGCCTTCGGGCCGAGCAGGGCTTCCAGGCCGCGGCCGAGGCCGCGCTTCTTGGCCGGTGCATTCTTGGCGGGCGCGCTCTTGGCGGCGCTCATGCCGGGGTCTCCGTCACGTTCGGTTCCTTCTTCTGTGGTTCGGCGGCCGCCTGCGCGCGTTCGCGCTGGCGGCGCAGCACTTCGCCGGCGAGGCCGAGGTAGGCGATGCCGCCGCGCGAGCCGCGGTCGTAGCCGATGATGCTCTGGCCGTGGCTCGGCGCCTCGGCCAGGCGTACGTTGCGCGGGACGATGGTGCGGAACACCTTGTCGCCGAAGTGCTGCACCAGTTCGGCCGAGACCGCGTTGGCGAGGTTGTTGCGCACGTCGAACATGGTGCGCAGCACGCCCTCGATCTCGAGGTCCGGATTGAGCCGCTGCTTCAGCGCGTCGATGGTCTGCAGCAGCGAGGTCAGGCCTTCCAGCGCGTAGTACTCGCACTGCATCGGCACCAGCACCGAATCCGAGGCGGTCAGCGCGTTGAGCGTGAGCAGCGACAGCGCCGGCGGGCAGTCGACGATGATGAAGTCGTAGCGCGGGCGCAGCGGGTCGAGCGCGCGCTTGAGCCGCTGCTCGCGCCCTTCCTCGTCCATCAGCTCGATCTCGGCCGCGGTGAGGTCGGTGTTGCCCGGCAGCAGGTCGTAGCCTTCGGCCGTCTCCATGATCGCGTCTTCGGCGTGCAACTCTTCCAGCAGCACGTCGCAGGTCGAGGCATGCAGG
The DNA here is from genome assembly GCF_007859325.1 of Luteimonas marina. Lineage (GTDB taxonomy): Bacteria > Pseudomonadota > Gammaproteobacteria > Xanthomonadales > Xanthomonadaceae > Luteimonas > Luteimonas marina. Next base: position 295,052 of record NZ_VOHK01000002.1, read on the forward strand.
TCGCGCTTGTCGATGCCGCTGCCCATGGTGGCGTTGCCCTGGGCGTCGAGGTCGATCAGCAGCACGCGCTTGGGCGTGGCCGCCAGCGCCGCGGCGAGGTTGACCGCGGTGGTCGTCTTGCCGACGCCGCCCTTCTGGTTGGCAATGGCGATGATGCGGGCCATGGGGTCCGGCTGCCTCGGGTTGCGGCGGGAGTCGGCCGCAGACGGCGGCCCGGACAGGGGATTATGCCGCGCCTTGGGGAGGATCGGCGGGCATCGATGCCAAACCCGCCGCCGCGGGCCATGGTCCGGACGCGCCGGCTTCGCTTTTCCGCTTTCTGCCGTGCCCGGGCCCTGTCCGTGCTCCGCCCGGCCCTCAATCCCCCCGCGCCACCACCACCAGGTGCCGTTCCGCCGCCAGTCCCGGCACCCGCAGCGGATGCACCGCCTCGACCCGCCAGCCGGCGGGCAGGGCCGCGATCTCCTCGTCCGGGCGCACGCCCTTCATCGCCAGCAGGCGGCCGCCGGGCGCCAGCAGGTGGCCGCCGACGGCGACGATGTCGGGCAGGGTCGCCAGCGCGCGCGCGGTGATCGCGGCATGCCGGCCGGGCTCGTCCAGCGTCTCGGCGCGCGATTCGGCCACGCGCGCGTTGCCGAGCCCGAGCTGGCGCACCGCCTCGCGCAGGAAGCGCGCCTTCTTGCCGTTCGACTCGACCAGGGTGACCTGGAGCCCGGGATGCGCGATCGCCAGCGGGATGCCGGGCAGGCCGGGGCCGGTGCCGAGGTCGGCGAGGCTGGTCAGGCCAGCGACGTGCGGCGCCATCGCCAGCGAGTCGAGCAGGTGCAGGACGACCATCTGCTGCGGGTCGCGGATCGCGGTGAGGTTGTAGGTGGCGTTCCAGCGCTGCAGCAGGGCGAGGTAGGCCAGCAGCGGGTCGGCCAGCGAGGGGGCGAGACCGAGTTCGGCCAGTCCGGCTTCGAGGGGGGCGCGCAGCGGGTTCGGGGCGGGGTCGCTCATCGCCTCATTCTAGAGAGGACTTTCGTGCGCGCCTGGTGGCCCCCACCCCAGCCCTCCCCCGCAGGCGGGGGAGGGGGCCCGCACCGACGCGTGCATCACGCATCCACCCGCCACGCCAGCGTCGCCAGATAGTCCGGCGCCGGCGCGAACGCATGCAGATGCCAGTCGCCCGGCGCGCCGAGCGCTGGATCGCAGGCCTCCAGGGTCCAGCCTTCGCCGTCGAGCCTGAACTCCAGCCGCTCCAGGCCGAAGGCGATGCCGCGACCGTGCGCCTTGAGCACCGCTTCCTTGGCGCACCACAGGCGCACGAACCAGCGCTCGGCCTCGTCGTGCGGCAGTTCGGCCAGCTGCGCGGCCTCGCGCGGGGTGAAGAAGCGCCTGGCCAGCGTCATCGCGCTGGGCCGCGGGCGCAGCCATTCGATGTCGGCGCCGACGCGCGCGCCGCGCGCCAGCGCCACCAGCAGGCGTTCGCCGCTGTGGCTCCAGTTGGCGTCGAGGCCGGCGTGCGCCTGGCCCAGGTGCGGGCGGCCGTGCGCGTCGCGCCACAGCGCGAGCGCGTCCTCCGGCACGGCGAGCTGCCGGGAAAGCCAGCGCCGCGCCAGCGGTTCGGCCGGTTCGCCACGGCGGTACGGACCCCAGGCGCAGCGGACGGGACCGATGTTGAGGCTGTGGTCGGCGAGGGGCATCGCGGCGGCGTTTTCCGTGGCGGCGGCGGCCCAGCGTAAGCTAAGGGGGCAGGGCGGCGTGAACCCGGGGCCGCCGGTCGGATCGATGGCGGCAGTCTCCCAGCACAGCACACAACCAGGTCCGATGGCGTCGCCGCTGCCCGCGGGCGGGGCGGGCGACGCGTTCGCCTTCGACGCCGCCGGCACGGTCGCGCGCGCCACCTTCGCGTCGCAGGTGCGCGCGCTGGCCGCGCGCCTGCCCGAGGCCGGGCACGCGGTGAACCTGTGCGAGGACCGCTACCGCTTCCTCGTCGCCTTCTGCGCCGCGGCCGTGCGCGGGCAGGTGAACCTGCTGCCGCCCACGCGCACGCGCGCGGCGATCGACGAGGTGCGCGCGCAATATCCGGGCAGCTACTGCATCGGCGACGGCGAGGCCTGCGGCTGCGACGCGGCGCTGGCCGACCCTGCCGCGCATTTCGTGCACCTGCCCGACGTCTTGCCCGCACTCGACGGCGCGCCGCTGCGGATCGACGACGCGGCGGTGGTCGCGATCGGCTTCACCTCCGGCAGCACCGGCGCGCCGAAGCCGAACGCGAAGACGCTCGGCTCGTTCCGCACCAGCACCGCGCAGAACTTCGCGGCGCTCGCCGGCCTGTGGCCCGACGGTGCGATGCCGCAGGTGGTGGCCACCGTGCCGCCGCAGCACATGTACGGCGTCGAGCTGTCGGTGATGCTGCCGCTGCTCACCGGCGCGGCGGTGCATCGCGACCGTCCGTTCTTCCCCGGCGACATCGCGCGCGCGCTGCACGAGGCCGATGGCGCGCGCCTGCTGGTGACCACGCCGGTGCACCTGCGCGCGCTGCTTGCATCGGACATCGCGCTGCCGCCGCTGGCGGGCATCGTCAGCGCCACCGCGCCGCTGCCGCAGGCGCTGGCGGCGGAAGCCGAGGCGCGTTTCGGCTGCGAGGTGCGCGAGACCTTCGGCTCCACCGAAACCTGCATCTTCGCCTCCCGCCGCACCGCGCGCGACGAGGCCTGGACGCCGTTTCCCGGCGTGCAGCTGCAGCCGCGTCCCGACGGCACGCGCGTCGGCGCCGCGCACCTCGCGCAGCCGGTGCTGCTGGCGGACGTGGTCGAAATGCTCGACGACGGGCGCTTCGTGCTGCGCGGCCGCCAGGCCGACCTGCTGGAGATCGCCGGCAAGCGCGGATCGCTGGCCGAACTCACGCGCCGCCTGCTGGAGATCCCCGGCGTGCGCGATGGCGCGGTGTTCCAGCTCGACGACGAGGCCGCCGGCGTGCGCCGCATCGCCGCCGCCTACGCCAGCGACACGCTCGACGAGGCGGCTGTGCGCGAGGCCCTGCGGCGCAGCGTCGATCCGGTGTTCCTGCCGCGCCCGCTGCGTCGCGTCGCGTCGCTGCCGCGCAACGAAACCGGGAAGCTGCCGCGCGAGGCGCTGCTGCGTTTGCTGCAGCGCAGCGAAAACGAGCCCATCGCTCGCTGACATCGCCATCACGACGCCGCTGTCAGCATGCCTCCACTCCGCACGGGAGTGTCGTAGGCATCTTCACCTGACAGGAGAGTGTGCATGGGCATCATCATCTGGCTGATCATCGGCGGCATCGTCGGCTGGCTGGCGAGCATCATCATGAAGCGGGATGCGCAGCAGGGCATCCTGCTCAATATCGTGGTGGGCATCGTCGGCGCGCTCATCGGCGGCTGGCTGATCGGACCGCTCCTCGGCGCGGGTTCGATCAACGACGGGATCTCGGTCATGAGCTTCGTCGTGTCGCTGATCGGCGCGGTCATCCTGCTCGCGATCGTCAACCTGTTCCGCCGCGGCAGCGTGCGCTGACGCAGGCGCCGGCGGTTGCAAGCGGAAGAAGCCCGGCCCTGCGCCGGGCTTCTTCTTTTCCTGGAAAGGGGAAAGGCCGCGGCATCGCGACCGCCATCCTTGCCGCGCGCTTTGCATTGATGAATCCCCGCCGACCGCGACGGGCCGTTTTCACCGGGGATTGCGCCGCGACCGACCAGCATGCGCACTCCCCCGCAGATTCAGGAGTGCGTGATGCATTCGATCAACAAGACGAAGACGTGGCTCGCCGTCGCCCTGCTCGCCGCAGGCGGCGCGGCCTTCGCGCAGGATGCACTGACCGAAGCCGAGGTGCGCGCGAAGCTCGAGGCGCAGGGCTACACCAAGGTCAACGACGTCGAGTTCGACGACGGCATGTGGGAGGCCGACGCGCGCAGCGCCGACGGCAACCGCGTGCAGGTACGCATCGACGCGAGTACCGGCGAGGTCTATGCGAACGAACAGGTCGCGAACCTGGGCAAGGCCGACGTCGAGGCCAAACTCGCCGCCGCCGGCTACAGCAAGGTGCACGACGTCGAGCTCGACGACGGCGTGTGGAAGGCCGAGGCCGAGGACGCGGCGGGCAAGGACGTCGAACTGCGCCTGGACCCGGCGACCGGCAAGATCATCGGCAAGGCCCGCGACTGACCGCCACGGCTGTCGCGGGCGCTCCCCGGGCGATGCCTCGCGCTAGGATGCGCGCAGCATCCCCGGGGAGTCCGCGATGATCCGCCTGCTTGGCATTTCCGGCAGCCTGCGCGCCGGTTCGTTCAACACCGCGCTGCTGCGCGCCGCGGCGCGCGACCTGCCGGACGGCGTGGCGCTCGAGGTCGCGACCCTGCACGGCATCCCGCTCTACGACGGCGACGCCGAGGCCGCGTCCGGCATTCCCGGCGCGGTCGAGGCGCTGAAGGCGAAGCTGCGCGCCGCCGACGGCGTACTGCTGGCCACGCCCGAGTACAACAACGGCATCCCGGGCGTGTTCAAGAACGCGATCGACTGGCTCTCGCGCCCGGCGTCGGAGATCCCGCAGCTGTTCGGCGACCGGCCGTTCGCGGTGATCGGCGCCTCGCCCGGCGGCTTCGGCACCATCCTCGCCCAGGACGCGTGGTGGCCGGTGCTGCGCACGCTGCGCGCGAGGGTCTGGTTCGGCGGCCGGCTGATGGTGTCGCGCGCCGGCGGCGCGTTCGACGCCGAGGGTGGGCTGGTTGACGACAAGGTTGCCGGGCAGCTGTGCGACTTCGTGGCCGGCTTCGCGGCGTTCGCGCGCGGCGACGCTTGATCCGGCCGGCGAATGCCAGGATCCGTAGGTCGGGGCTACGGCCCCGACGCCTTCAACATCCCGCGTCGGTCGTGTTGGCCACGTAGAGCCTGCCCCGTACTTGATACGGGGGCCGACCTACGGGTGATCGGATAACCGGTGCATGTCGCGACACGCAGCGTTCCCTCCGGTCGTGTCGACATCCATGCTGCAGCGCAGCATAATCGTGCCATGACCCCCACTTCCCCCGGCGCAACCCCCGCTGCCGCCCCGGCGCTGCCCGCGCGCCAGGTCGCGCTGATCCTGTTCGCGCTGGCGATGGGCGGTTTCGCCATCGGCACCAGCGAGTTCGTCGCGATGGGGCTGATCAGCGAGATCGCGCGCGGCGTCGGCGTGAGCGAGCCGCAGGTCGGCCACGCGATCAGCGCCTACGCGCTGGGCGTGGTGGTCGGCGCGCCGCTGCTGGCGATCCTCGGCGCCAGGCAGCGCCGGCGCACCCTGCTGCTGTGGCTGATGGCGTTCTACGCGCTGGGCAACCTGCTCAGCGCGCTGGCGCCGCACTACGGCAGCCTGCTGCTGTTCCGCTTCATCGCCGGCCTGCCGCACGGCGCCTATTTCGGCATCGCCGCGCTGGTGGCCGCGCACGTCAGTCCGCCGGACAGGCGCGGCCAGGCGGTGGGGCGGGTGATGCTGGGCCTGTCGGTGGCGCTGCTGGTCGGCAATCCGCTGGCGACGTGGATGGGGCAGGTCTTCAGCTGGCGCTATGCCTTCGCCGCGGTGTCGCTGATCGCGCTGGCGACGGTGGCAATGACCGCGCGCGTGCTGCCGCCCGGCCTCGGCGCGCCGCGCACCGACGCGCTGCGCGAACTGCGCGACTTCAACCGCGCGCCGGTGTGGCTGGCGCTGGGCACCGGGGCCATTGGCTTCGCCGGCATGTTCGCCGTGTTCGCCTACCTGCCGCCGACGCTGGTGCACGTCACCGGCACCGGCGCGGGCTTCGTGCCGTTCGCGCTGGCCGCGTTCGGCGTCGGCAGCATCGTCGGTTCGCTCGCCGGCGGCTGGCTGTTCGACCGCTTCGGCTTCCGCGCCGCGGCACTGTTGCTGCTGTGGTCGATCGCGGTGCTGTTGGCGTTCCCGTTCGCGGCGCAACACGCGTGGACGGTGCTGCCGGCGATCACCCTGGTCGGCACCATGGGCGCGCTGGCGACGGTGCTGCAGTCGCACCTGATGGACGTCGCCGGCGAGGCGCAGACCCTCGCCGCCGCCTCCAACCACTCCGCGTTCAACACCGCCAACGCGCTCGGCCCCTGGCTGGGCGGCATGGCGATCACCGCCGGCCTGGGCTGGACCTCCACCGCCTACGTCGGCGTGGCGACCGCGCTGGGCGGACTGCTGATGTACCTGCTGGCGCGACGCGCGTCGGCGCCGGTCGCCGGCGACGCGCGGCCGGCTGCGGAATGCGGTGGCGGCTGAACCGACGCCCTCTGCGTGATGAACAGGGCGGAATCCGGAACCTCTCCCGGAGCGCGCACCTAGGGTCGCACCGGATACCGATGGCAGGCCCCGGCGGCTAGGGTGCGGGCAGCCCTTTCCGCCCGGAGCCGCCCCCGTGTCCGAGATCTACGGCATCGATTCGAGTACCTATCATCGCCTGCCGCCGGAGGACCAGGAGGCGATCCGCGCCAGCTACCAGGCCGAGCAGGCCGAACCGCAAACCCCCGTCGCCGGGACGCCGGCGACCCCGGAGACGCCCGCGGTCGAACCGGTCACCTTCGCCACCGCGCAGACGCCCGCCGAAGCGGTCGACGCGATCCACGACCTCGCGCTGCCGACCTGGACCGACATCCCCACCGGCCTGCCCGACGAGGACCGCCGCTCGCTCTACGAGGCGCGCGTGGAAACCTTCAACGAGCGCCGCGCCGCGCAGGCGCAGGCCGTGCTCGACCGGCTGGAGCCGCAGCTGTCGGACTACGACATGCTCAACGGCGCCACGCGCTCGTTCGAATACGGGCAGGCGCGCACGCATTTCAACAACGATCCCTACGTGCAGCAGCTGCGGCGGATCGTCGACGAAGCGACCACCCACCCGACCGAAATTCCCGCCTACCTGCGCAACGGCGACGGCCCGTCCACCGACGTCACCCGCCTCGACATCACCCAGGTGCGCACCGCGCTCGGCGTGCTCGGCGTCGACCTCCCGGCCGATGCCTCGCCGGCGCAGGTGCAGGCCGGCTACGACATCCTCGCCGCCGCGCCGGACGGCGTGCTGGCGTGGGCGATCAATCCGGGCCAACGGGTCGAATTCCAGACCCCGGTCGCCGGCGCCGCGACGCTGCCGCTGCCGGTGCGCGGCAGCGCCGACATCAGTCTGGTCGGCGAAGTCGACATGTCCGGCGTGCAGACCGGCATGGACTTCAGCCAGACCCAGACCTTCGAAATGGAGGTGCAGATGCAGGCCGGCGCCACCGGCGCGATCGGCAGGACGCCGCTCAACCGCTATTACGAATGGGGCACCCGGCTCGGCGTGCTCGGGCCGGAGGCGCAGCGCCTGGTCGAAGGCTCGCCGCTGCTGCGCAACGTGGTCAAGGGCCTGCCGATTCCGATCTCGGGCAGCTACGAGCAGTTCGCCGGCACCCGCGTCAGCTACGAGGCGGTGGTGACGCCGGAGCAGGGCGCGCGCATCGCCGACGGCGACCTGTCGGCCGCGCCCAATCCGCTCGACCCGATGTCGATGCCGGTCGGCACCGGCGTGCTGATCCGCGGGCAGACGCTCACCGGCAGCCACTTCGAGGCGAACTACAAGCTGCTGCACGTCAACGGCACCACCACCGACCTCTCCGGCCAGGGCTTCGGCGTGCGCCGGATCGACGCCAACACCTTCGAGATCGTCGCCGGGGACGTCGACACGGTGGAGAACGAGATGTTCGTCGGCCTCGGCTACCGCGGCATCGCCGCGATCGGGCTGAGCTCGGACCGCAGCCTCGAGGAGCGCTCGATGTCGGTCGCGCGCCTGGACCTGCGCACCGAGGAAGGGCAGGCCGCCTACCAGGCCTTCATGGGCGGCGGACAGATGCCGGAATGGTCGCCGCCGGGCGTGCTGCAGGCCGGCACCACCGAAGTGCTCAACGCCGAGCACACCGCGCGCTTCGGCGTCGAGGTCGGCGGCTTCGGCTGGGGCACCGAGATCAACAGCAGCGAACTGAACATCGTGCAGACGCGCTGGGCCGACGGCAGCACCGAGTACATCAGTTCCTACCAGGCCGGCGACAACCACTACAGCGAGGTCACCTGGACCACCGACGCGCGCGGCGAAACGGTGCCCGACAGCGTGAGCTACGGCATGGTGCTGGCGAACCATGACCCGACGCTGGCGGCGTCCATCAACGACGCCTACAACCGCGACATCGCCAATCCCGAAACGTCCTACGGCAGCTTCGACGGCGGCCAGCACGTGCGGCTGGAGTTCACCGAGGCCGAGCTGATGCAGATCCGCGAGGATGCGCGCGACTACATCCTGCAGCTGCAGGGCGACCATGGCCAGGACAAGCTCGATGCGCTCGACGCCGATCCGGTCGTCGCCTTCGGCCTGACCGAATCGCTGGCCGCGGCCAAGACGCCCGACGAAGTCTTCCGCGTGCTGTCCAACGACTTCTACAAGGAAGAAGTGTCCGGCGAACTGCTCGCGATGAGCCTGCAGCTGGGCACGCACCCGCCCGGCACGCTGACGATCCGCGACGCCGGCTGAAGCATTTGAATGTCATCCCGAGCGCAGCGAGGGATCTTCTTACCGGTGACTTCGTGGTTTCCGGTCGCGCTGCAGCCGCGAGGGGAACGAAGCCTCAGTCCGGGTTCGCCGCAACCGCAATGCCGTCGCCCTGCGCAACATCGTCCGCGCGCGCAGGGCGCTCCGCGGCTTCGAGCAGCCGCAGCGGCTTGCCGTCGTAGCGGTAGTCCAGTGCGTCCTGCAGCGTGCGCATGGCCGCGACCTGCGCGCACATCGCGTCCGCGCGTGTTTCCAGCGCCGCGATGCGCGCCTCCAGCCGCTGTTCGATCTCGGCTTCCATCTTCTCGGCGCGGCGCTCCATCCGCTCCGCGCCGCCCGGCGTGAACACCGCCCACAGCACGCTGCGGCCGATGCTCGCGGCCATGCGCTCGGCGGCGGCCTCGACGCGCGCCTCGAACTCCTCGCCGAACACGTCCTGGTCCCAACGCCCGGTGCCGAGCGTGCGGTCGACGTGGGCCATCGTGTCCTTGCGGAAATCGTCGAGCCTGCGCGCCTTGCGTTTGCTGCCGGTGATCGCCTCGACCGCGGCGGCGAGCGAGTCGAAGGTGATGTCGACGGTCTCGCGCGCCAGGCCCGCGACCTGCGGCATCAGCGCGCGCGATTCGGCCTCCAGCCGGCGCAACCGCTGCGCGTCGGCGGCACTGATGTCCTGCACTTCGCGGTCGATGCTGAGCTCGCCGTCATGGAAGAAGATCTCTTTCGGCGCGCCGGCGTCGCGATACAGCCACACGCCGCCGCCGTCGACCAGCACGTTGTAGCCGGTCGACAGGCCGCACTGGCTCGAGGACAGCTTCGGCTTCGGCGGGTCCGCCTGCGCGAACGCGGGCAGGGCGAGCAGGGCGGCGAGGGCGAAGGCGGTCAGCGGGCGCATGGCGATGGGGAGGCGGGCGACGGGCCGCAGCATCGGCGTGCAGGCGTTCGTGCGCACGTGCGGAAAGTCAGCATGACCATCCGCGATGGCGGTGATGGCTGCGCCCCCAAAGCCGTCATCCCGGGCGCAGCCGAAGAGCTCGGGATGACAATCGGATTGAGATGACAATCCGGTCGAGACGACAGTCCGCCGACCGATGCGGAACGATCAACCGCCCAGCGCCACCCATGCCGGCGCGTGATCGCTCGGCCGCTCCCAGGTGCGCGGCTCCCGGTCGATGCCGGATTCCGCCGCTTGCGCGCGCAGCGCGTCGGAAACCAGGGTCAGGTCGATGCGCAGCCCGAGGTTGCGGCGGAAGCCGGCGGCGCGATAGTCCCACCAGCTGAAGATGCCGGCCTCATCGTTGTGCAGGCGGAACGCGTCATGCAGGCCCAGCGCCTGCAGCCGCTTCAGCGCGGCGCGCTCGGCGGTGGAGGTGAGGATGTGCTCGTCGTTCCAGACCAGCGGATCGTGCACGTCGCGGTCCTCGGGCGCGATGTTGAAATCGCCCAGCACCACCATCCGCGGATGCCGCTGCAGTTCCTCCGCCAGCCAGCCGTGCACCGCGTCCAGCCAGCGCAGCTTGTAGGCGTACTTGTCGGTGCCCACGTCCTGGCCGTTGACCACGTACAGGTTGACGATGCGCACGCCCTCGACGGTCGCCGCGATCACCCGCTTCTGCTCGTCCTCGAAGCCGGGGATGCCCGCCTGCACGTCCTCGATCGCACGATCGCGCGCGAGGATCGCCACGCCGTTGTAGGTCTTCTGCCCCGAGAACACGCTGCGGTAGCCGAGCGCGGCCAGCGCATCGTCGGGAAAGCGCGCATCCTCGAGCTTGGTTTCCTGGATGCCGACGACGCCGGGACCTGCGTCGCGCAGCCACTGTTCGAGGTGCGGCAGGCGGACGTTGAGGGAGTTGACGTTCCAGCTGGCGATTTTCATGGGCAAATGAATCTCTTCTTGTATCCGTTGGATGGATTCGTTTCGTGTCCGGGAGGTGGCTCTGGCTACCCGGCCCTGCCCGGAATGATCGCACCGGGCCTGCAGCAGGTGGCGCGGAAACCCGGCTCCCCGGCAGGCACGCCCCTGGCCATCCGCGCGCCCTCCTGCACTCCGCGTCCAGTCGGGATCGCCTGTACCCCGGTCGGTCGTGTTTACCACGCCTTCAAGGGCAGGACGCTGATCCTTGTTGTTCCGGAGGGTGACAGATCTCCTCCGGGAGAAGACATCGATCCGGCAACGGCGTGCGCAAGGCTTTGCTGTCCGCAATCCCCCGCCACCGGGCATCCGGCGACGGGAGGCGCGAGCCGGCCCGCGGTCCCCTCGCCGACCGTTTGCCTGCCGACGGGCCATTTGCTAACGTCATCCGGCTGGACCAGGGGGGTCGGTTTCTCATTGTTGGTGGCGGTCAGTAGCCCAGTCTTTCGGGATGGAGGTGAGCCGTGACGACAAGCGCCCCGTTGCAGGTTGGACGCGCAGGCCAGGGCCCGGATGACGGCGCGTCCAGCTGGTCCGACGCGTATGCCCGGTTTCTTTCCGGTTCGCTCGCAAACGCGCAGAAGACGCTGCGGCTCTACCAGCAGACGCTGGAATGCGTCGCGGCCGGGCGGTTGCCGTCCACGATCTTCCAGGAGTACTACCCGCGCTTCGTGCAGCGCCACGGTGCCGTGTACGGCGAGCGCCTGTCGCAGGTCTTCGCCGAATTCATGGGCCGGTTCGCCGAGTTGAACAAGCGCAATGCGGCGTCGCCGGCCGATGGCGACGACGAGGTTCCGCCGCCGGTGTTCGATGCGCGGGCCCCCGCACGCTGGCTCGAGCAGTACGCCGAGTATGCGGGCAAGCTCAATGCGTCGGCGCTCAAGGCCTATCGCAGGCAGCTGGACCAGGTTGCCGAAGGCACGCTGTCTCCCGAAGATGCCCAGCAGAAGGCTGCCGACGACATGTCGCGCGGGCTCGAGCACTACCTGCGCGACGCCGGGCAGCTCTACCTGCAGCTGATGCTGGAACTGGACGGGCTGCGCGGAGGTTTCGAGGGCGAGTACCTGGGCGGGATGCTCGCGCTTGCCGACGATCCCACCAAGGAAGAGGTGACGGCGGTTGTCCTGCAGGCGCCGTTGGGCGGCGTCGCGTTCCAGTCGTTCACCATCGAGAACACGACCGACGCGCCGATGCCGGTGCGCTACCTCGCGACCGAGGTGCGCCGCATGGACGGCGTCGGCCCCGCGTTCGCGCCGAAGGTGACGATCGCCCCGGAAGTGCTCGAGCTCGCGCCGGGCGACGGGGCGACGATCAGGCTCTCCCTGCCGCTGGAGGCGGATCGCTTCGAGGTGGATGTCCCCTGCGTCGGCTTTCTCTACGTCATGGATGAAGGCGAGCGGCGCGTCGACCTGCAGCTGAGGATCGTCGCGACGGCGCCTGTCCGGGAACAGGAAGAATGAGGGGAAGCCGGGATGAAGCGCGCACGTGCCGCCAGGGAATCAAGGGCCGTTGCGGGTAACGCGACCGCGCATGGGGAGCCGATCGCCATCGTCGGCATGCGCGGGCGTTTCCCGGGCGCCAACAGCCTGGACGAGTACTGGCACAACCTGGCCGGGGGCATCGAATCGATCACGGTGCTCGACCCCGAGGACATGCGCGCGGCCGGCGTGCCCGACCACATCTCGCGGCTGCCCGGCTATGTCAATGCATCGCCGGTGCTCGACGACGTGGACAAGTTCGACGCGCAGTTCTTCGGATTCTCCGCGCGCGACGCCACGCTGACCGACCCGCAGCACCGGCTGTTCCTCGAAGCCGCATGGGAGGCGCTGGAGGATGCCGGTTACAGCCCGGACGCCTTCGGCCGGCCGATCGGCGTGTTCGGCGGGTGCGAGCAGAGCACCTACCTCTATCACCTGTACCAGAACCAGGAGGCCCTGAAGTACATCGACGGCATGCAGCTGATGGTGACCAACGACAAGGACCATCTGTGCACCCAGGTGTCGTACCGGCTGGACCTGAAGGGCCCGAGCGTCGTCGTGCAGACGACCTGTTCGACCTCGCTCGTGGCGGTGTCGATGGCCTGCGAAAGCCTGCATCACGGCCGCTGCGACATGGCCCTGGCCGGCGGCGTGACGGTCCGGGTCCCGCAGCGCGGCGGCTACTTCTACACCGCCGGCTCGATCCTGTCTCCGGACGGGCACTGCAGGCCGTTCGATGCGGGCGCGCAAGGCACCATCGTCGGCAGCGGCGTGGGCCTGGTCGTGCTCAAGCGGCTGGACGATGCGCTGCGCGACCGCGACAACATCCGCGCCCTGATCCTGGGCACGGGCATCAACAACGACGGCCACGACAAGGTCGGCTACACCGCGCCGAGCGTCAGCGGGCAGTCCGCGGCGATCCGGGCCGCATACCGCAGGGCGGGCATCTCCGCCTCGTCGGTCGGCTACGTGGAGGCGCACGGAACCGGAACGATCCTCGGCGATCCGATCGAGATCACCGCGCTGACGGAGGTCTTCCGGGAAGCGAGCGAACGGCGCGGCTACTGCGGCATCGGTTCGGCGAAGTCGAACTTCGGGCACCTGTCCTGCGCGGCGGGCGTCGCGGGCCTGATCAAGGCCGTCCTGGCGATCGAGCGCGGGGCGATTCCGCCGACCGTGCACTACACCTCGCCCAATCCCGCCATCGACCTCGCGGCGAGCCCGTTCTACGTGACCCGGGAACTGACCCGGTGGCACAGGAACGGCACCCCGAGGCGGGCGGGCGTGAGTTCGTTCGGGGTCGGTGGAACCAATGCCCACATCGTGATCGAGGAGGCGCCGGCGCCCGCGGAGGTAACGGGCGCCAGGCCGTTCCAGGCCATGACGGTATCGGCGCGCAGCGAGCTGGCGCTGTCGAGCGCGGCGGAACGGCTGGCCGACCACCTGGAGCGGCATCCGGAGATCGAGCTGGCGGATGCCGCCGCCACGCTGCACCTGGGTCGCAAGGCGTTCGGCTTTCGCAAGGCCGTGGTCGTGGCGACGGAGGATCGCGCCGCTGCGATTTCCGGATTGAGGTCCGCGGCGAAGCAGCCGGCCCGGGCCTGTCCCTCCGAACGCGCCGTGGTCTTCATGTTTCCCGGGCAGGGCTCGCAGTATCCCGGCATGGCGAAGGGCCTGTACGACAGCGAGGCCGTCGTCCGGGAGATCGTCGACCGCTGCGCCAGGCATCTGAAGAAGCGGCTTGGCCAGGACATCAGGAAGATCATCTTCCCGACCGCGCGTTCCCGCGCGGATGCCGCCGAGGCGCTCAAGGACACGCAGTGGGCCCAGCCGGCGCTGTTCACCACCAGCTACGCGCTGGCGAAGCTGTGGCTGTCCTGGGGCGTGCGGCCTGCGATGATGATCGGCCACAGCGTCGGCGAGTATGTCGCCGCGACGCTTGCCGGCGTGATGACGCTCGAAGACGCCCTGACCGTCATCGCCAGGCGCGGCCAGCTGGTCTCGGCCCTGCCGCGCGGATCGATGCTCGCGGTGATGGCGGGCGAGGACGTGGTGGCCCGGTTCGCCAGGGGCAAGGTGTCGCTCGCGGCGATCAACGCGCCCGGGTTCTCGGTCCTCTCCGGCCCCGCCGGCGCGATCACCCGCGTCGAGAAGGCGCTGGCGCAGGAGTCGATCGCGGCCCGCAGGCTGCACACCTCCCACGCCTTCCATTCGTCGATGATGGATCCGATCCTCGCCGGATTCCGGTCCGCGTTCGACGGCGTGACGCTGCGCGCACCGGAGGCGCCCTTCGTGGCAACCCTGACGGGAACGCTGGCGGGCGACGAGGTGGCGCAGCCGGACTACTGGATCGCGCAGCTGCGCCACGCGGTGCGCTTCGGCGACGGGCTGCGGACGATCGCCGAAGGCGACACGTCCGCCGGCAAGGACCCGGCCTACATCGAGGTGGGCCCGGGCAATGCCCTGACCACGTTCGCCGGCGCCGCGGCGAAAGCCGCGGGCAGGAAGATCGAGTGCGTGAACTCGCTGCCGGCCGCGGAGAGCCCGACGCCGGATGCGCAGACCATGCTGGCGGCGCTGGCGAAGCTGTGGAGCATCGGCGTCCACGTCGACTGGAGCGGGTTCCACGAGACCGAGCAGCGCCGGCGGGTGAGCCTGCCGACCTATCCGTTCGAGCGGCACAGCTACTGGGTGGGCGCATTGCCCGATGCGAAGGCCAAGGCGGCGGAACTGCGCGACACCTCGAAGTGGATGTACAAGGCGACATGGAAGGCCACCCCGGCGCCGAAGCCGGAGCCGGACGCCCTCGCCGGCAGGAAGATCCTGGTCTTCGATGACGCGCAGACGCCCGGATCGGCGATGGTCGCCGCGCTGCGGGCCGCGGGCGCGCAGCCGATCCCGGTGCGCCGCGGCGATCGGTTCAAGGCGACGCGCGGCGGCTATGCGATCGATCCGGCGCAGGTCGACGACTATCACCGGCTCGCGGGCGAGGTGTGCGCGGGCGAGGACAAGCTGGCGGGCGTGGTGTATTGCTGGAACGCGTCGCCCCCGGCGGACACTGCGCTGGACGATGCGGCGACCGTGGCCTTGCTGGGCCCGATGCAGCTGGCACACGCGCTCAGCCGCCAGCAGACCGTGCGCCCGCTGCCGCTGCTGTTCGTGGCGCGGGGCACCGCGTCGCTGGATCCGGAGGATGCGCTTGATCCGGCGCGCGGCCTCGGTGCCGGGGTGGCGCGCGTGCTGCCGCAGGAGCATCCCGGCCTGCGCGTTGCGCACGTGGACGTCGATGCGGACAAGACGGTGGCCGCGATGCTCGTGGCGGAACTGGCGGCGGGGTTGCCGGATCCGGCGATGGCGTTGCGCAAGGGCCAGCGCTTCGTCGAGGCCTTCGCCGGCGTGGCAACCAAGCCCCCGGGCGCACCGCTGGACCTGCCGGCGTCGCCGGTGGTACTGATCACCGGCGGCCTCGGCCACATGGGGCTCCACCTCGCCGAAGTGATGTTCGCCGGCATCGGCGCACGGCTGGTGCTGCTCGGCCGGACGACGCTGCCGATCCCCGCGGAATGGGCCGCGGCGAGCGAGGACCCCTCCGTTTCGGAGGGCCAGCGGACGATCCTGAAGCGGCTTGCGACGATGCGCGGCAAGCGCGACGACGTGATGGTGCTGCGGGCCGACCTGAACAAGGCGCCCGACGTGATGGAGGCCGTCGACCTCGCGGTGCAGCGCTTCGGGAAGATCGACATGGTCGTCCACGGCGCTGCGCGCATCGATGCGGCCGCGTTCGCGTCCGCCGCCGACACCGGCCGGGAGGTCATGGAAGCGCAGTTCTCGCCGAAGATCCGCGGGCTCTACAACATGATGGCGGCGATGCGGGGGCGGGAACCGGCGCGATGGGTGCTGCATTCGTCGGTCTCGGCGATCCTGGGCGGGCTGGGCCTTGCGGCGTATTCGGCCGTCAATGCGCTGCTGGACGTGCTGGCGCTGCAGCAGGGCAAGCATTGGCTGAGCATCGACTGGGACGCGTGGGACAACGCCGCCGAGGCGCAGAGCGTGAGCATGCCGTTGGCGATCAATCCGCCGGAAGGGGGCGATGCCCTGCTTCGCGTGCTGGCCTCGCCCCTGGGCTCGCGCGTGATCGTCGCGGTGAATCTCGAGGAGCGCCTGCAGGCGTGGGTCCAGCACAAGCAGGCCACGCCCGCGAACGGCGCCGGCACCGAGCTGCATCCGCGACCGGACCTGGCGACGACCTACGCCGAGCCGCGCAATGAGGTGGAGCGTGTCCTGGCGGAAATCTGGGGAAGCCAGCTGGGCATCGATGCGGTCGGCATCCATGACCGGTTCTTCGACCTCGGCGGGCACTCGCTGCTGGCGGCACAGGTGGCGGCGGAGATCTGCGAACGCTTCCAGATCGAGCTTCCGGTGCTGAAACTCTTCCAGGCGCCGACGATCGGCGAACTGGCGGTGATCGTCGCCAGGGCCCAGGCTGGCGAGGTGGACGAAAAGGCCGCGGGACTGCCCTTCGAGCAGCTGGAGGCGACGGAACTCAAGGGCGATGCGCCGGGCGTCGCGGCAAAGCAGGGCTATCGCGACTTCTACGACGACGTGTCGCGGCGCCTGCGGCAGTCGGGCGTGGGCGAGGCCTCGTTCTTCCTCAACTATGGCTATGTCAGCACGGATGCCGGCGAGGACGAGTCGCGCGTCGAGGTGCCCGAGCAGGTGTTCAATCGCAACTCGGTGCGGCTGGTGCACGAACTGATCGGAGCGACCGCGCTGAAGGGCAAGCGCGTGCTCGACGTGGGCTGCGGGCGCGGCGGGATGGTGGCGCTGATGGCCGAGGTCCTGCAGGCCAAGGCGGTCGGGATGGACCTGTCGCCGGAGGCGATCGCCTTCTGCCGCGGCACGCACGGGAAGGGCACCCGGTTCGAGGTCGGCGATTCCGAGAACATGCCGTTCAAGGCCGCCGCTTTCGACGTCGTCACCAACGTCGAGTCGTCCCACACCTATCCCAACCTGCGCGCGTTCTATGCCGAGGTGGCCCGGGTCATCCGCAAGGGCGGCGTGTTCCTGTACACGGACCTGCTGCCGGTGGAGCGATGGCTGGAGGTGCGCGCGATGCTGCCCCCCCTGGGATTCGGGATCCTGGGCGAGCGCGACATCACGCACAACGTGCTGGCGTCATGCGACGAGGTGGCCGCCACGCGGGCGCAGGCGTTCGGCGGGCATGACGCCATGATCGACAACTTCCTGGCGGTGCCGGGCTCCGCCGTGTACGAGCAGATGAACAGCGGCGCCTGGCAGTACCGGATCCTGCGCGCGCAGCGCGCCTGACCGGTCAGCAGCAGCAACCGCACAGGCAGCTGACCCTGTGCGCGTGGCAATGGTCGGGCAGGACCGCGACCGCGACGATGAGCGGGCGGATGAGGCAGCCGTCGGCGGCCAGTCGCGCGTAGCCGACCGTGCACGACTCGAGCGTGGCGCGGGCCGGTCCGGCGTCCGCGGACACGTTGACGGCGGCCTCCCGGAAGTTGCCCTGCCCGCAGTCGATGTTGACCGTCACCAGGACGTTCTTCCGGCTGCACGGGCCGAGGGTGAACGTTGCGTCCGAGAGCGAGGCCTTCCACGGCAGCGGATGTCCGCCGTCGGTGTTGAACCCGCCGATCTGCAGGCTGACCTGGCGCTCGCGGCGCGAGTCGTTGTCGAAGGTGATCGGAATCTTGCGGGTTTCGCCGCAATAGGCGTATTCGACGATGTCCGCGCACTGGATGCAGCAGTTGCAGCTGCAATCCTCCGGTTCGTCACGGCAGCCGCAGCCTTGCTGGCGCCGGTGGTCCGGCGCGAATGCGTTGGCGGCGGGGGCGAGCGCGGAGGCCATGCCGGCCGGCGCCTGGTACAGGTTGGAGTAACCCCGGTTGAGGTTACTCATGAAATCGCCGTAGTCCATCATCCGCATCCTGCGGCTGTCGTGGCAGTAGCCGTAGAGGACTTCCGGTCCCTTGGCCTGTGCAGGGTCGTTGGCGTAGCGGGAGGACTGCATGATGGGTCTCCTGGCGGGAAGGTGCGCGCGGCTACCCGCCGATGCGGACGCGAAGTCCACGGTCGTTGCGCGTCACGGTGGATTCGGATCGGGCGCCTGGCCGCCCGTGCTCGCCATCGGCATGGTGCCCGCAGCACGGCGCGCCACGCGCCGGATGGTTCAGCAGCGTCTCGTAGCTGCCCGAGCTGTTGAAGCCGAACAGTTCCACGCCCATGACGACAAACCCGAAGTGCTGCGAGTACGGCTGCTCCATGCGTATCGGCGGCAACGGCGCGATCTTGATCGTCTGGCACGAATCCACGGCCACCGGCTTGAGGTCGACGACGGAGTTCGTGTTGGAGTTGCTGGTGACCGTCAGCGGCTCGATCTTCAGCGGCTCGACCTTCAGGCCGACCTTGGAATCGCCATTCACCGTCGAGGTGGTGGTGATGGGCCCGATCTCGGGAATACGGACGCTGATATTGTCCAGGTCGCTGTCGACATGGATGGTCGAGCCAGTGCCTCCGATCCCGAGCGTGAAGTCCTTCGGGATGCTGGGGGCCGATCCTCCCTTGTTCATCTGGCGCTCTCCCTGGTTTTGCCGCGCTTGGCCGCCTTCTTGCGGCCATCCGCGGCTTTGCGGCCATAGTTGGCGGTGGTGTAGATGTCGACCGACAGCGCTGCGTTGTACAGCTGCAGGTTCGCCCAGTAGTGGCGCAGCGGCTTCAGCGTGGCCGGCAGTTCGAACCGGATCTCGACGGCAAGCTTCTGCCCGGGATGCAGGACCATCGCCGGCCGGCGGGTGACGAGCGTGCCGGCGTTGAGCTCTCCCCACTTCAGCAGGATGCCCTTGACCATGGCCTCGATGGTCGACTTGTCCGAATCGTTGATCCCGGCCACCAGCGCCGAGGCGAGGTCGTTCGAGTCGACGATCGGCGTCTCGCACAACTCGCCGGTCGGGAGGTCGACATTGCCGGCGTTCTCGACCACCAGGGTGCGCGTGAAGCTGGTCGTGCTTCCGGCCAGGATCGTGATCTGCGCGGGACTCATCCGCAGGTCGACCACTTCCTCGACATGCGCCTCGACCGGCACCGTGGTGTCGCCGACGGTGATCTCGAGCCGGTGACTGCCCGGAGGCGTGCTCGAATCCAGCATGATGGTGCCGGGAACATCCGCCTGCTCGCCCGGGTGCAGGCGGGCATAGAACGGCATCGTTCCCAGCGGCAGCCTGGCGGCGCCCTTCAGCGACGGCGAGGACAGCCCGATGCTGCGCAGCTTGAGCTTCGCGTCGCTGTGGTTGACCAGGGGAATCAGGCCGGTGAGCGCCTGCGGGGGGCCGGTGAAGAACAGCCGCTTCTTCGACGTGCCGGCAAGCTGCAGCGAAGGTCGCTCCGCTTCATGGGTAGCTGCCATGAACGACGTGCCTCCCTGACAGGACGCAACTTGACGGATGGCATCCTACTGCCGCCCGCTCGGCAGTGTCAAATGCGGCCGAATCGCGGCCAAGACCCGGTGCGGGTGGCCGGAAAAAAGGGGGCGTCAGCCGCCATCGGCGCGATGTCCACCGGCCGGAACAACGCCAGCAGCAAGGCCCGGCAGCCGGGCACCGGCGGCGAGGGATCGTCGTGGTCCGGCGCAGGTTCCAGTTCACGATTTCATGCGGCGACTGCAGGCCTAGAGCGAGGACAAGGCCTCGCCGACGAACTCGAGCAGCTTGCCCGCGACGTCGCCGGCGCCGTCGAGCAGCCCGGCGCCGAGATCGATCAGTTCGATGGCGCCGGAGATGTCGGTGGCGCCTGCCTGGCGCCTGGCCGGTGGCCGCGACGCCTCGAGCATGCGCATGCGCTCGCCGGCGTCGAGCCAGACGCCGCTGCAGCGTGGACAGACGTCGATCTCGACGCCACGGTGCATGATCGCGACCAGTGCGCCGTCGTCGTCGGGACAGCGCAGCCTGCGCGCGCTGCCGGCCGCCTGCAGGCGCTGGCGCGGGATTTCGCCGAGGCTCGCGCGCACCAGTGCGCCGGGCATCCACAGCCCGGCGCAGCGCGGGCACTGGTGTTCGGCCTGGCCACCGGGCAGCGCGATGGCCTGCATGGTGGATCGATCGACCGGGCAGGCGGGCATGGCGTCAGCGCACCAGGAAGTCGATGAACTTCGCCACCTTCGCATACGGCGGCTTGAGCAGGTCGCTGCCGGCGCGGCGCGGCTGCCACAGGATCGGCAATTGCTTGCTCATGGCGTCGAAGCCGGCGCGGCCGTGGTAGGCGCCCATGCCGCTGGCGCCGACGCCGCCGAAGGGCAGGGCGTTGATGCCGAAGTGCAGCAGGGTGTCGTTGACGGTGACGCCGCCGGCGAGGGTGTGGTGCAGGATCCGCTCGACGCTGGCGCGGTCGTGGCTGAAGGGGTAGAGCGCCAGCGGGCGGTCGTTGGCGTTGACGTGCGCGATCGCGGCATCGAGCGAGTCGACGCTGCGGATCGGCAGGATCGGGCCGAAGATCTCTTCCTGCATCACCGTCGCGTCGTCGCCGGGTTCGAGCACCAGGGTCGGCGCGAACAGGCGCGTGGCGGGATCGTGCGTCGATGTCAGCGCAACGATGTCGAGCCCGCGCGCGCGCGCGTCTTCCAGATAGCCCTGCAGCCGCGCGAACTGGGCGTCGTTGATGATGCGGGTGTAGTCGCCGGCGTCGGACAGGTCGCCGTAGCGTGCGGCGACTTCATCGCGCAGCGCCTGTACCAGCGCATCGCGGCGCGCGGCATCGCCGACCAGCAGCACGTAGTCCGGGGCGATGCAGGTCTGGCCGCCGTTGAACCACTTGCCGGTGGCGAGCCGCGCGGCGGCGCGTTCGACCGGCATGTCGTCGCAGACGATCGCCGGCGACTTGCCGCCCAGCTCCAGCGTCAGCGGGGTGAGGTTGGGTGCGGCCGCGGCCATCACCTTGCGGCCGACCGCGGTCGAGCCGGTGAACACGAGGTGGTCGAGCGGCAGCGCGGCGAAGGCGGCGGCGACTTCGGCGCCGCCGGTGGCGACGGCGACGCGGTCGGCGGGAAACACCTCGGCCAGCAGTGAACGCAGGAAGTCGGCGCTGCGCGGCGTGTGCTCGGACGGCTTGAGGAAGACGTGGTTGCCGGCGGCGATCGCGGTGGCGAGCGGGATCAGCGCCAGGTTGACCGCGTAGTTCCAGGGCGAGATCACGCCGACCACGCCCACCGGCTCGCTGCGCACCTCCGCGCGCGCCGGCCAGAAGCGCCAGCCCGTGCCCACGCGCCGCGGCTTCATCCAGCCGCGCAGGTGGCGGCGCAGGTGGTCGAGTTCGGTCAGCACGGTCATGCCGTCGGCGATGACCGACTCGTGACGCGAACGGTGGCCGAAATCGGCGGCGATGGCGTCGGCCATCTCCGGCAGGCGGCGCTTGAGCGCGTCGCGCAGGCGCGCGAGGTCGTCGCGGCGCTGCGCGGGACCGGGCTTGCGGGCCTGCCAGGCGTCGCGCAGGTGGGCCAGGGTGGGCGCCAGGTCGGCGACCGCTGTCTCGGGGGTGGCGTCCATGTCCTGCAAGTGTAGGCGCGGCGGATCGAGCCGGAGCACTACAATGCGCGTCCATGACGCCCCTGCCTGCCCGCCTGCGCCGCTATCGCGGCAAGCTGCCCGAACTCGGCCAGCGCGTGTACATCGATCCCTCGGCCGAGGTGATCGGCGACGTGGTGCTGGGCGACGACGTCTCGATCTGGCCGATGACCGTGGTCCGCGGCGACGTCAACTTCATCCGCATCGGCGCGCGCACGAATGTCCAGGATGGCGTGGTGGTCCACGTCAGCCACGACGGCCCGCACCTGAAGAACGGCGGCTTCGCCACCGTGATCGGCGAG
This sequence comes from Luteimonas marina, assembly GCF_007859325.1. Lineage (GTDB taxonomy): Bacteria > Pseudomonadota > Gammaproteobacteria > Xanthomonadales > Xanthomonadaceae > Luteimonas > Luteimonas marina. The sequence continues at coordinate 316,856 of NZ_VOHK01000002.1, forward strand.
GACGTCACCGTCGGCCACAAGGCGATCATCCACGCCTGCCGGATCGAGGACGCCTGCCTGATCGGCATGGGCGCGGTGGTGATGGACGGCGCGGTGGTGAAAAAGCACGGCTTCGTCGGCGCCGGCGCGCTGGTCCCGCCGGGCAAGGTGGTGGGCGAGGGCGAACTGTGGCTGGGCAACCCGGCGCGGTTCGTGCGCCGGCTCGACGACGCGCAGATCGAGGCGCTGTACTACAGCGCGCGGCACTACGTGCGGCTCAAGGACGACTACCTGGGCGAAGCGCTGGGCTGAGGTTGCGCCTGCAGGTCGGATGCATCGGCGACGAACGGCCCGCGCTACAGTAGCGCCGGTACGGGGATCGACGCGGCGGACGCTTGGACGGACGGGGGAACAGGGGCTTGGCAGACGCGATGACCGCATCGGACGCGGTGGCCGGCTGATGCTCGATACCGTCCGCGAGATCCACACGCCCGAAGGCGTCGCGCTGCGGCTGCCCGCCGCCGGCCCGGTGCCGCGCGCGTTCGCGTGGTTGATCGACCTGTCGATCCGCTTCGCGCTGGTGCTGGTCGCGTCGATGTTCCTCGGCTTCCTCGGGCGCGTCGGCATCGGTGTCTATCTGGTGTTCCTGTTCCTGGTGGTCTGGGCCTATCCGGTGGCGTTCGAGGCGATGTGGGACGGGCAGACGCCGGGCAAGCGCGCGATGAGGTTGCGCGTGCTGGCCGCCGACGGCGCGCCGATCGGCTGGATGGCGGCGTTCGTGCGCAACCTGATGCGCACCGTCGACATGCTGCCGTTCGGCTATGCCTTCGGCCTGTCGTCGAGCCTCATCGATCCCTGGGGCCGGCGGCTGGGCGACATCGTGGCGCGGACGATGGTGGTGCACGCGCCGCGGGTACGCGAAGCCGCAGGCGCGCACGTCAATGCGATCCACGCGCCGCCGGTGCCGCTGCTGCCGGGCGAGCAGGCGGCGGTGATCGCCTTCGCCGAGCGCGCCGGGACGCTCACGCCGCAGCGGCAGCAGGAGTTGGCCGGCATCGCCGAGCCGCTGACCGGCGCGCAGGGCGACGCCGGCGTGGTGCGGCTGTTCGGCGTGGCCAACTGGCTGACGGGGCGGCGCGCATGAGGCAGGACGCGTTCGTCGCCCGCCACGAGGCCGAGTGGCGCGATTTCGAGACCTGGCTGGAGAAGCGCGGCGAAGTCTCGGCCCGCCTGCGCGCGGCGCGCAGCGGCGACGGCCTGCGCGACGACGAGATGCCCTCGCGCTACCGCCGCCTGTGCCAGCAGCTCGCGCTGGCGCGCCGACGCGGCTACAGCCCGCAGGTGACCGCGCGGCTGCAGGCGCTGATGCAGCGCGGCCACAACGTGCTGTATCGCGCGCCGCCGCCGCCGTGGCGGCGCGCACTGCGTTTCCTGCTCGCCGATTTCCCGCGCCTGGTGCGCGCGCAGCGCGGCTACCTGTGGCTGGCGGCGGCGCTGTTCGCATTGCCGACGCTGGCGCTGTTCTTCGCCGTGCAGCAGTGGCCGGAGCTGGCGCACAGCGTGTTCGATCCGCAGCAGCTGGCACGGTTCGAGTCGATGTACGACCCGGCCGACGGCTCGCACAAGCTCGGCCGCGAGAGCGAGACCGACGTGGCGATGTTCGGCCACTACATCCTCAACAACGTCAGCATCGGCTTCCGCACCTTCGCCTCCGGTCTGCTGGCGGGCGTGGGCACGGCCTTCGTGCTGGTGTTCAACGGCGTGGTGTTCGGCGTGCTCGCCGGGCACCTGCAGGCGATCGGCCACGGCGATCCGTTCTGGCGCTTCGTCGCCGGGCATTCGGCGCCGGAGCTGACCGCGATCGTGATCGCGGGTGCGGCCGGGCTGCGGCTGGGGCTGGCGCTGCTGGCGCCGGGGCGGCTGCGGCGCGTCGATGCGCTGGTCGAGGCCGGGCGCGTGGGCGCGCGGCTGTGCCTGGGGATCCTGGCGATGCTGGTGTTCGCGGCCTTTGTCGAGGCGTTCTGGTCGTCCACCGGTTCGATCCCGGCAGCGGTGAAGTTCGGCGTCGGCGGGTTGCTGTGGGCGCTGGTGCTGGGGTGGTTGGTGTTTGGTGGGCGAGGCGATGACGAGCTGGCGCGGCACCGCCGCGCCGTCATGCCGAGCGACCGGCCATGGATGGCCGGGCCGGGCGATCCGAAGGCGGAAATGTCCCGCCATGGACGGCAGCCGGGAGCCGACAGGGAGCAGCACTTTGCGCCTTGACCAGGTCCGCGTCGAACTGCGCCCGCGCTCGCCCTGGGAAGCGGTGGAACTGGGCATGGCGCTGGTGCGCCGCCACGCGCGCGCGATCTGGCGGCCGTGGGCGGCGCTCACGCTGCCGGCGTTTGCGCTGCTCAATGCGCTGGTGTGGGCGATCGACGCGCTGTGGCTGGCGGCGCTGGCGATGTGGTGGCTGCTGCCGTTGTTCGACCGCATCGTGCTGTTCGTGCTCTCCCGCGCCGTGTTCGGCGACGCACCGACGCTGCGTCAGGTGCTGGCCGCGCAGCGCAGCTGGGGCTGGCGCGGGATCGGCGGGCGACTGGGCTGGCGCCGCGCCAGCCCGTGGCGCTCGATCGCGATGCCGGTGGAGCTGCTCGAGGGCCTCGACGGCGATGCGCTGCGCGCGCGCAGGGCGGTGGTGGTCGACGGCATCCAGGGGCATGCCTTCCTGCTGGCGCTGGTGTGCCAGTTGTTCGTGGCGGCGCTGCTGGTGTCGCTGCTGTCGCTGGTGCTGATGTTCGTGCCGACCGAGCTGCTGTCCGAATCGGCGCGGGCGATGTGGGCGCTGATCACCGAGGATCCGCCGCGCGGCGCGCAGCTCGCGCTCAACTTCGCGCTGTGGCTGGCGATGTCGGCGATCGAGCCGTTCTTCGTCGGCGCCGGCTTCGGCCTGTACCTCAACCGGCGCGTGCGGATCGAGGCCTGGGACATCGAGATCGCGCTGCGGCGGATGCGCGCGCGCATCGCGCAGTCCGCGGTCCTGGCGCTGTCGCTGTTCGCGCTGTCGCTGATGCTGCTGTCGCCACCGGTCGCCGCGCAGGCCGGGCAGCGCATCCAGGACGAGCGCGCGCGCGCCGCGCAGATGTCGCCGAAGGCGGGCGAAGCGGCGACGCCGCCCGCGGAGGAGGCCTCGACCCTGGCCCGCGTGTTCGGCGAGGATGCGGTGGTCGACCACAGGCCGTTCCGGCAGGCGGTCAAGCGCGCCTACGAGGATCCGCTGCTCAACCGCAGCCGCACGCAGGCCGGATGGGAGCCGCGCAACAAGAAGGTGCCCGAACCGCCGAAGGACATGCCGCCGTGGCTGCGGACGCTGGTCAAGGTCCTCGCCCTGGTCGGCGAATACGGCCTGTGGCTGTTGCTGGGCGTGCTGCTGCTCGCGCTGGCGCTGACCGCGAAGCGTTGGTGGCCGTGGATGCGCGGGATCGGTGGCGGCGCCGTCGCGGAAAGCGAAATCGTGCAGACCGTCGCGGTGGAACCGGAGGCGTTGCCCGAAGACCTCGCCGCCGAAGCGCGCCGGCTGTGGCGCGAGGGCCGGCCGCGGCGCGCGCTGGCGCTGCTGTACCGCGGCAGCGTCGAGGCGATGGCCGCGCGCATCGGCGTGGCGCTGGTGCCCGGCGCGACCGAGGCAGAATGCCTGCGCGCCTCGCGCCGCATGCCCGACGCCGATGACCGGAGCGCATTCGCGCGCATGGTCCGCGTCTGGCAATACGCCGCGTATGCGCGGCACCTGCCGGCGGACGACGAGTTCGAGTCGCTGCTCGGCGAACTCTCGCAGCGCTTCGGGTGGGCGCGATGACCGGGCGCGCGCGGACGATCGTGCTGGGCCTGCTCGGCCTGCTGTGCCTGGCGCTGTTCGCGGCCTGGTGGCACCACACCTACGTGCGCGTGGTGCGCACGGTCGCGCTGCCGCCGGGCGGCGAGGCGGCGTACAACCCGCTGTACGCGCTCAAGCGCGCACTGCGCGTGGACGGCGTCGACGTGGATTCGCGTCAGCGCCTGGACCTGGCGAAGACCACGCTCGGTCCGCGCGATACCGTGCTCGTGTCCGGCGATCCGCGCACGTTGAGCACGCGCGAGGTCGACGACCTGCTGTACTGGGTCGGCGACGGCGGCCACCTGATCGTCACCACGCCGCGCGGCTGGTGCTTCTCCGACGCGCGGCCGTGGGAGCTGCTGCCGCAGCTCGGCCTCGCGCTCAAGCCCGGTTCCGGCGGCTGCGAGACGTTCATCGTGCCCGGCGAGTCGCGCCACGTGGAGTTCTGCAGCGGCACCCGCTTCACGCTGCAGGGCATCGATCCGCTGCTGTCCTGGGGCGATTTCGCGAACGGCTTCGTGTTCGCCCGCCAGCAGCGCGGCGACGGCATCGTCGACGTGCTGTCGTCGATCGACTTCATGCAAAACGACGCGCTGGACGAGGGGCCGCACCTCGCGCTGACGCGGCAGCTGCTCGACCCGAACTACGGCGAAGGCACGATCCACCTCGTCTACGCCGCCAACGTGCCGCCGCTGTGGCGCCTGCTGCTGGAACAGGCGTGGATGGCGTGGGCGCCGCTGCTGCTGGCGCTGCTGGCCTGGCTGTGGATGCGCGTGCAGCGCGTCGGCCCGGCGATGCCGGCGCCGCCGGAGGCGCGACGCTCGCTGCTCGAACACGTGCAGGCCAGCGGCGAGCACCTGCGCCGCCACGGCCTGTCGTCGCTGCTGCACGCCGCGGTGCGCGACGCCTTCCTCGCCCGCCTGCGCCGCCGCGACCCGCTGGCCGCGGCGCTCGAAGGCGTGGCGCAAGCGGAGGCGATCGCGGCGCGCACCGGCCTGCCCGCCCCCGACATCGAACACGCCCTGCGTTCCCCGCGTCCCCGCGACGGCCAGGATTTCCGGCTGCGCGTGGCCCGACTCATCGAGATGAGAACACGACTATGACCGACTCCGCTTCCGTTCCCGCAGCGATCACCGGCGACGCCCTGGCCGAACGCGTCGCCCGCGTTCGCGACGAAGTCTCCAAGGCCTTCATCGGCCAGGCCGACGTGCTCGACCAGATCCTGGTCGCGCTGCTCGCCGGCGGCCACGTGCTGATCGAGGGCGTGCCGGGCCTGGGCAAGACCCTGCTGGTGCGGGCGCTGTCGCGGGCGCTGGGCTGCGGGTTCGCGCGCGTGCAGTTCACCCCGGACCTGATGCCGAGCGACGTCAGCGGCCATGCGGTCTGGGACGCGCGCAGCGAAACCTTCAGCGTGCGCCGCGGCCCGATCTTCACCAACCTGCTGCTCGCCGACGAGATCAACCGCGCGCCGGCCAAGACGCAGTCGGCGCTGCTGGAGGCGATGCAGGAGCAGCAGGTCACCATCGAGGGACAGGGCTTCGCGCTGCCGCCGCCGTTCATGACGCTCGCCACGCAGAACCCGGTGGAGCAGGAGGGCACCTATCCGCTGCCCGAGGCGCAGCTCGACCGCTTCCTGCTCAAGGTGCTGATCGACTATCCCGCGCACGCCGACGAGGTGGCGATGGTGACCGCGATCAGCGAGGGCAGCGTCGCCGCCGGCTTCGACCTGTCGCAGGTGGCGCAGGTGCTCGACGCCGGCGAGATCGTCGCGCTGCAGCAGGGCACCGCGATGACCACGCTGGATGCGGCGGTGATCGACTACGCGGTGCGGATCGCCGCGGCGACGCGGACCTGGCCCGGCATCGCGCTCGGCGCCGGGCCGCGCGGCAGCCTCGCGCTGGTGCGCACGGCGCGCGCGCAGGCGGTGCTGTCGGGCCGCGATTTCGTCACGCCCGACGACGTGCGCGAAGTGGCGAAGCCGGCGCTGCGGCACCGCATCGCGCTGGCGCCGGAGCTGCAGATCGAGGGCCAGGATGCCGACCAGGTGCTGCACGCGCTGCTGGCCAGGGTGGATGCGCCGCGCAAGTGAGCGCCGCGCCCGTCCGCCGTCCGGCTTCCAACCGTCGCGCTCTGCCGCGACCGGCGCCTGGGCTGGTCGCGTGCGCCGTCGCCTGGGGCCTGCTCGGCGTCGCGACCAGCATCGGCTGGCTGCCGGCGCAGGCGTGGGCGATCGCCGGGCTCGCGCTGGCGGCGCTGGTGCTGGTCGATCTGGCGCTGCTGCTGCGGCTCGGTGTTCCGGACGTCGCGCGCAGCGTGCCCGAGGCGCTGGCGCTGGGTATCGAGCGCGAGGTGCAGCTGCATCTCGAACCCGGCGCGCGACGCCTGCGCGTGGACGTGCACGACCTGCACCCGGGCGGCTGGGACGTCGAAGGCCTGCCGCGCCGGCTGGCGCTGGCGCCGGGCATGGTGTCGAGCGTCGGCTACCGGCTGCGGCCGAACGAACGCGGCAGCTTCGCGTTCGACGGCGTGCACCTCGTGCTGCATTCGCCGCTGCGGCTGTGGCGCCGGCTGTGCGTCGCCGGCGCGGCGCAGCGCGTGCGCGTGTTTCCCAACTTCGCGCCGCTGACGAAGTTCGCGCTGGTCAGCGCCGAGCAGGCCTCGCGGATGATGGGCGCGCACATCAAGCGCCGCCGCGGCGAGGGCACCGACTTCCACCAGATGCGCGAGTACCGCGTCGGCGACAGCCTGCGCCAGATCGACTGGAAGGCGACCTCGCGCGCGCGCAAGCTGATCTCGCGCGAATACCAGGACGAGAAGAACCAGCAACTGGTGGTGGTGCTCGACACCGGCCGGCGGATGATGGCGCGCGATCCTGCCATCGCGCACGCTGGGGGCGAGCTGGCGCACTTCGACCATGCGCTCGATGCCTCGCTGCTGGTCTCCTACCTCGCACTGCGGCAGGGTGATGCGGTTGGTTTGCTTGCCACCGGCGGCGAGCGCCGCTGGGTGCCGCCGCAGCGCGGCATGGCCGCGATCGACACCCTGCTGCGCGCCAGCTACGACCTGCAGCCGCAGCCGGTGGCGACCGACTACCTCGCCGCCGCCACCGAACTCTCGCTGCGCCAGCGCCGCCGCGGCCTGCTGATGCTGGTGACCAACCTGCGCGACGAGGACATCGAGGACGTGCTGGCGGCGGTGCGGATGCTGCAGAAGCGCCACCTCGTCGTCGTCGCCTCGCTGCGCGAGCGCGCGCTCGACGAGGTGCTGGAGCAGGACGTGCACGACCTCGCCGCCGCCGTGCGCGCCGGCGCCACCGCCCGCTACCTCGCCCAGCGCGCCGCCGCGCACGACGCCCTGCGCCGTCATCGCGTGATGGTGCTGGACGTGACCGGCGAGCAGCTGCCTGCGGCGCTGGTGGAACGTTACCTCGCCATCAAGCGCGACGGATTGCTGTAGGGCGGGCCTTGGCCCGCCGCTGCCTGGCCTTGCGATGCGTTGGGGCGTGACAGGCGACGTCACGAGATTTCTCCCTTCGGTCGAAATGACAGTCGGAAGTGTCATTTCGACCGAAGGGAGAAATCCGGTATCCGAAGCCAGCGCCGTCGCCCCCTTCGTGACCTCGAAGGCGCAGTCAATCCGCCGTCACCAGCACCGCATGCCGATCGCGCAGCTGCGCATACACCTCGTCGGTCTGCGGCCGCACGCCATGCCACAGCGCGAAGCTCTCCGCCGCTTGCTCGACCAGCATGCCCAGGCCGTCGATCGCCTCGTGCGCGCCGTGCGCGCGCGCCCAGGCCAGGAACGGGATCGCGGCCTCGCCGTAGCTCAGGTCGACCGCGCTGCTGCGCGGACCCAGCAGCGACATCGGCAGGCGCGGCAGCGTGCCGTCGCGCCCGGCCGAGGTGGCGTTGATCAGCAGGCTGAATTCGCCCAGCGACGGCAGGTCGGCGAGGTAACGCGGGTGCACGCGGCCGGGCTGGCCGAGCGCGTCGGCCAAGGCGTCGGCGCGTTCGGGCGTGCGGTTGACGATGAACAGGTCGCCGATGCCGGCATCGAGCAGCGAGGGCGCGATCCCGCGCGCGGCGCCGCCGGCGCCGATCAGCAGGGTGCGGCGCTGGCGCAGGTCGAGGCCGTGGCGCTGGGTGAGGTCGCGGACCAGTCCCGCGCCGTCGGTGTTGTCGCCGTGCCACTGGCCGTCGAGCCGGACCAGGGTGTTGACCGCGCCGGCGCGGCGCGCGCGCTCGGTGGTGGTCGCGCTCAGCGCGAACGCCGATTCCTTCAGCGGCAGGGTGACGTTGGCGCCGAGGCCGCCGGCGGCGGCGAAGGCTTCCAGCGCGTCGAAGAAGGCTTCGTGGGTGGCGTCGATCGCCTCGTAGCGCAGGTCGATGCCGGCCTGTTTCCCGAACGCGGCGTGGATGCGCGGCGACAGCGAGTGCGCGACGGGATGGCCGAAGACGGCGTAGTGCTTGCTCATGTCGGACGGACTCCCGTTCGTGGCTCCCCGCCCAGAGTCTAACCGCAGGCCGGCGGGGTCAGCGCAGGGTCCTGGCGTAGACGTGCTGGGTCTTGAGCAGCGCGTAGCCGAGGCCAGGGTAGAAGGCGTGCGCTGCGTCCCGGGTCACGCTGGAGCGGACCAGGACGCGCTCCACCCCGCGCCGGGCGGCCCAGGCCTCGACCGCCGCGACCAGGCGCGTGCCGAAGCCCTGCCGGCGCAGGGCTTCGTCGACCACCAGCGAGGTCAGCTCCACCCATTCGCCGAACGGCAGCAGCAGGCGGTGCTCGGCGGCGGCGAACCCGCACGGCCCCGCCTCGCCCTCGGCGACGAACACCGCGTGGCTGGCGAGATCCAGGATCCGCCCCAGCCGCGCCGGCAGGCCCGCCAGCTCGGTCGCGCCGCCCAGTTGGCCGGCCAACCGGGCGATCGCGGCGATGTCGTCGCTGGTGGCGCGGCGGATCATCCGTCCTCGCGCAGCCAGCGCGCCGCGTCCAGCGCGAAATAGCTCAGCACGCCGTCGGCGCCGGCACGCTTGATCGAGACCAGCGCCTCCAGCGCGCAGGCGCGCTCGTCGAGCCAGCCGTGGCCGGCCGCGGCCTTGAGCATCGCGTACTCGCCGCTGACCTGGTAGGCGAAGGTCGGCACGCCGAAGGCGTCCTTCACCCGGCGCACGATGTCGAGGTAGGGCAGGGCCGGCTTGACCATCACCATGTCGGCGCCCTCGTCGAGGTCGAGCGCGACCTCGCGCAGCGCCTCGTCGGCGTTGGCCGGGTCCATCTGGTAGGTGGTCTTGTCGGCCTTGCCGAGCGCGGACGCCGAGCCGACCGCGTCGCGGAACGGGCCGTAGAACGCGGAGGCGTACTTGGCGGCGTAGGCGAGGATGCGGGTGTGGACGTGGCCGGCGTCCTCCAGCGCGACGCGGATCGCGCCGATGCGCCCGTCCATCATGTCGCTGGGTGCGACCACGTCGGCGCCGGCGCGCGCGTGCGACAGCGCCTGCTGCACCAGCGCCTCGACGGTGGCGTCGTTGGCCACGTAGCCGCTGTCGTCGAGCAGGCCGTCCTGGCCGTGCGCGGTGTAGGGGTCGAGCGCGACGTCGGTGATCACGCCCAGCTGCGGGAAGTTCGCCTTCAGCGCGCGCACCGCGCGCTGGCACAGGCCCTCGTCGTCCCAGGCCGCGGCGGCGTCGAGCGACTTCGCCTCCGGCGCGGTGACCGGGAACAGGGCGAGCGCGGGGATGCGCAGCTCGCTGGCGGTTTCGGCCACGCGCAGCAGTTCGTCGATCGACAGGCGCTCCACGCCCGGCATCGAGGGCACGGGCGCGCGGCCGGCGGGCTCGTGCACGAACACCGGGTAGATCAGGTCGTTGGCGCTGAGCACGGTCTCGCGCATCAGCCGGCGCGAGAAGTCGTCGCGGCGCATCCGCCGCAGGCGGGTATCGGGGTAGGCCATGGCGCGATTCTACGCGCCGGGGCGTGGCCGGGCGCGGGACGGAATGTCCGGGTGCGGTCCGCAACAGGTCGGGGCTTGCCCCGACGCCCGGCCATCGTCGCGATCCCGATGTCGGGGCATAGCCCCGACCTACAGGACCCCGCCGCCCAGGCCCAGCCGCCAGATCGCCACGAAGATGACGATGCCGTTGATCACCAGCCCGGCCTTGGCGCGGCCGCGCCGGCCAGTGCGGGTGAACAGCACGCCGATCGCCGCGATCACCGCGCCGACCGCGGCGAACGGGATCAGCAGCCAGTTGGTGATGCCGATCACCGGGATCAGCGCCAGGATCATCCACAGCATCGCCACGATGCCCCAGAGCAGGCTGATCAGTCCCATGGTTTCAGTCCTCCCGTGACAAGCCGGATGCTTGTGCGTTCACGACGGCAGGTGTGGGCGGATTGTGACCGGGGCAAGTGGAGGGCTTGGTCTCAGGGGGCGGAGGAAGATTTCTCCCCCGGATCAAGTCCGGGGTCGAAATGACAGAATTCCGGTCGGGATGACATCCTGTCGGATGGCGTCAGGCGTCGTGCACGCCGTCGATCTCGACCGCCAGTTCGCGCCGGCAGATCGCCGCGTGCAGCAGGATCCGCGGTACGCGGTCGCCGAAGCGGGCGTCGAGGGCGGCGGCGACCGGCGCCAGGTCGGCGCGGTCGCGGACGTAGACCTTCAGCCGCGTACCCGGCCCGAACTGCGCCGGCAGCGCCGGATTGCGCGCGCGCGCCGCGCCCAGCAGGGCGTCGAAGTTGGCGAAGGTCTCCTCGAGCTGGGCCAGCAGTTCGCCGGCGTGCTGCGAGGCGTGGCCGACCACCGCCGCGGTGCCCGAAAGCAGCAGCGGCATCGCGCTGCCCGGCGGCGGCAGCATGGCGCGGGCGAAGCTCGGCGGCTGCGGGCCGTATTCGCGCGGGTAGCGGTAGGCGCTGACCTGGCGCGGGTTCTCCACCGGCGTGCCCGGTTCGCGCGCGGCCAGCCAGTAGACCTGGATGGTGCGCGCGTCGTCGCAGCGGCCGATGGCGGTGGCCGCGGGCAGGGTGCTGGTGTCGAAGTCGCCGAGCCCGCGCGCGCGGCCGACGCAGAACTGGCGATAGCGCTCGCCGTCGCCGTCGCCGAGGGTGATGGCGTCGAGGTAGTTCCACACGCGCAGCAGGCGTGGATACTCGCTGCCGCCGACGAAGTGCGTCAGCGCGCGATAGGCGTGCTCGGCCGCGAGCATGATGCCGCTGTTGTCGCCCTCGCCGGTGTGCCCGGCCGGCTCGTCGACCTCCATCGCGCCGAACAGCAGCTGGCCGTCGCTCGACCAGGCGATCTCGCCCCCCGCCTCCGCGGGGGCAGGCGTGCGTCCGCTGCGCACCGGCGCATGCGCACGCCACACCTCGAGTTGCGCCGGTCCGTGCGTCTGCAGCGGCACGCGCAGGTAGCGCGGATCATCCAGCCGCGGCGCGTCGTCGCCGAAGCCGAGCAAGGCCAGCACGTCCGGCTGTGCCAGCAGCTGTGCCGGCGTCGCGTCGGCGACGTAGTCCACGCTCAGCCGCGGCGGGAAACCCGGCGATAGCGGCACGGGGCGGCTCACGGGTTGCCCTCGTGCAGGGTATCGCCGGCGAACTGTTCGCCGACCTGGCGGCGGCGATTGCGCCAGCCGCGCAGCGCCTGCGGCGCGATCGCGATCGCGTTCAGCGCGTAGAGCAGGCGGAATGCGTACAGCCGCCAGCGCACGGCGCGATTGTCGAACACGTCGCCGGCGAGCATCGAGATCACCGCCTGCTCCAGCCGCCAGTCGTTGCGCGGCGCCGAGAACAGGCGCTGCATCACCGGCGTGGTGAAGCGGTGGATGAACCACGAGAAGTGCTTCAGCCCGCGGCGCAGGCGCCGGTCCATCGCCCGCTGCAGCGCGGCCTCGCGCGCGGGCTCGCGCAGCGTGCCGTCGACCACCTCCACCGCGTGCTCGGCGCTGTTCATGCCCAGGTACACGCCGGAGGAGAACACCGGGTCGATGAAGGCGAAGGCGTCGCCCGCCATCACCCAGCCGGGACCGGACATGCGGCTGCACTGGTAGGAATAGTTGCCGGTGGCGTGCACCGGCGCGACGCGCTCGGCGCCCTGCATGCGCTCCCACACGCTGGGGGTGCGCTGCAGGGTCTGCATCAGGAATTCTTCATTGGAGCGGGCTTCGTTGCTGCCGCGGCGCTGCTTGAGGTATTCGGGGAAGCAGACCGCGCCGACGCTCATCACGCCGTCCGGCAGCGGGATCAGCCAGTACCAGCCGTACTCGAAGCGGTCGACGGTGATGTTGCCGGCGTCCTCGCCCTCGCGCTGCGTCACCCCGCGGAAGTGGCTGAACAGCGCCGCCGACTGGTGCCTGTCGCTCCTGCGCTTGAGCTTGAAGGTGTTGCCGAGGAAGGTGTCGCGGCCGCTGGCGTCGACCAGGTGGCGCGGGCGGAACGCGAGCGCGGCGCCGTCCGCGGCGGTGGCGTGCACCAGCGCCGGGCGGCCGTCGTCGCCGAAATCCACGCGCACCACCTTCACCCGCTCGCGCGCATCGACGCCGCTGGCGCGGGCGTGCTCGAACAGCAGCTGGTCGAACTCGGCGCGGCGCACCTGGAAGGCGTATCCGAACTTCGGGTCCAGCGCGCGATCGAAGCGGAACACGTGGGTGCCGCCGTCGGCCGGGGTGCCGGTTCCGTGCACCGGGAAATCGGCGCCGGCCTTGTACACGCCGATCGCGCGCACCTGCTCCAGCACGCCCAGGCGCTCGAGGATCGGCAGGTTCATCGGCAGCAGCGATTCGCCGATGTGGAAGCGCGGGTGGGCGTCCTTCTCCAGCTGCACCACGCGCCAGCCGCGGCGCGCCAGCCCGGCCGCCGCGGTGCTGCCGGCGGGGCCGCCGCCGATGACCAGGACGTCGCAGTCCTCGATGCCGGTCGGGGCGGGGGCGGGCGGGGCGGGGCTGGCCATCGAGCTGCGGGTCTTCGCGTGCATGCGTGGAACGGGGTGCGCATGATAGCGGACGCCCCCGCGGCCTTCCCGGTGGCGAACCGCCGGCCGCGGCGCCCTGCCTGAACGGCGCCCGCGCTTGCGCCGGGCGGCGCGATGCACGATTGTTGCGGCCCTGTCCGATTAGCCACGATGCCGATGTCCCCGCAAAACGACGCCGAACGCGAACTCGCCGAACTGCTGGTCGAAAGCCTGAACCTGGACGGCGTGGCCGCGGACGGGATCGACCCCGAGGCGCCGCTGTTCAACGCCGGGCTGGGGCTGGACTCGATCGACGCGCTGGAGCTGGCGCTGGCGATCAGCAAGCGCTACGGCTTCCAGCTGCGCTCGGACAGCGACGAGAACCGGCGCATCTTCGCCTCGCTGCGGGCGCTGTCCGAACACGTCCAGCAGCACCGCACGACTTGACCCTCGCGCTGCAGATCGTCCTGGCGGTGGCCTATGCGCTGCTGGCGCACGGCGCCAGCGCCGGCGGCGACGCGCGGTTGGCGTTCGCCGCCCTGCTGGTGCTGGTGGCGCTGGTGCTGGTGGCGCCGCTGCTGCGGTTGCGGCCCTGGGCCTTCGCGCTGGCGGCGGCCTCGGCGGCGGGCGCGTGGTGGCTGTTCCGGGCCGGGCTGGCGGCGCTGCCGCTGCTGCTGGTGCCGGTGGTGTTCGTCGCGTTCGTGGCCTGGCTGTTCGGGCGCAGCCTGCGGCCGGGGCGGGTGCCGCTGATCGTGCGGATCGTGTCCGGGCTCGACGGCGTGCCGCCCGAGCGCCTGCCCGTCGACGTGGCCCGCTACGCGCGCGGCCTGACCGCGGTCTGGGCCGGGCTGCTGGCGCTGCTGGGGCTGGCGAACCTGGTGCTGGCGCTGCTGGCCAGCCCGGGCGGGCTGCTGGCGCAGGCCGGGGTGGCGCCGCCGTGGCCGATCACGCATGCGCAGTGGTCGTGGTTCGCCAACCTGCTCAACTACGGCATCGTCGGCGGTTTCTTCGTGCTCGAGTTCCTGTGGCGCAAGCGCCGCTTCCCCGAGCGCCACCACGGCTTCATCACCTTCCTGCGCCGGATGGGCGCGCTGGGGCCGGCGTTCTGGCGGGATTTCCTGCGCTGAGGCGCTCCGCGCTTCAGGCGCCGGCGCGGGGGGCGACGGTATCCTGTGCAACCACGAAGGAAAGAGGGACGGAAGGGATGCGCCACGAGCGGGGACGAGGGACGTGATGCGATGGCTGCACAGCGCGATCGGGTTCGCGTTCACCCTGGCATGGACCGCGGGCTGGATCACGCTGGCGCTGCTGGTGCGGGTGTTCTCGGGGCCGCAGGCGCGGCTGCCGCTGCGCATGGCCGCGCGCTGCTGGGCGCCGGGCCTGCTCGCGGGCGCGGGGGCGTCCCTGCAGGTCGAGGGCCAGGCGCGGATCGACTGGTCGAAGCCGCACCTGTTCGTCGCCAACCACCAGTCGGTGATCGACATCTGCGCGCTGTTCCGCGCGATCCCGGTGCCGCTGCGCTTCCTGCTCAAGGAAGAGATGAAGAAGATGCCGTTCGTGGGCTGGTACGCGGCGGCCACCGGCATGCTGTTCATCGTCCGCGACGACCGCCGCGCCGGCCCGCTGCTGCGGCGGCAGGCGGCGGCGATGCTGGCGCGCGGGCAGAGCCTGTGCCTGTTCCCGGAAGGCACGCGCAGCCGCAGCGGCGAGGTCGCGCCGTTCAAGGCCGGGGCGCTGCAGTCGGCGATCGATGCCGGCGTCGAAATCGTGCCGGTGGCGCTGCACGGCGCCGGCCAGGTGCTGCCGGCGGGCGGCTTCCGCGTGCGTCCGGGCACGATCCGGCTCGGCTTCGGCACGCCGCTGCCGGTGCGGGTCGACGGCCGGCCGGTGCCGCGCCAGGCGCTGGCCGAACAGGCGCAGGCGCAGGTGCTGGCGATGCTGCGCGACTGGGCCTGAGGCGGCGATGGACTTCGTGATCGACCCCGACCACCCGAGCCTGCCCGGCCATTTCCCCGGGCGTCCGGTGGTGCCGGGCGTGGTGGTGCTCGACCGCGTGGTCGCGGCGATCGAGGCCGCGCACGGCCCGCTGCCGCCGCTGCGCCTGCCGCAGGTGAAGTTCCTGCAGCCGCTGCTGCCGGGCGAGGCGGCGAGGATCGAATTCGAGGCGGTCTCGCCGTCGCCGTCGCCGCGCTGGCGGTTCCGCGTGCTGCGCGCAGGAGCGACAATCGCCAGCGGGGAAGTCGTCGCCGGGGCGGCGGGGGAAGCGGCATGAGCGTGGACTGGAAACGGCGGCCGGAGGGCGGCGGGCGCTTCGCGCTGCGGCTGATCCTGGCGATCGCGCGTTTCGCCGGGCGTCCGCTCGCGCGCCTGCTGCTGTACCCGATCACCCTGTACTTCCTGCTGCGGCGCGGGCCCGAGCGACGCGCCTCGATCGCCTTCCTCGACCGCGCGCTGGGACGCCCGGCGCGCCTGCGCGACGGCGCCCGGCACGTGCACACCTTCGCCTCGACCATCCTCGACCGGCCGTTCCTGCTCGACGGCGGGGAAGCGCGCTTCGACATCGCCGTCAGCGGCCTCGAGGCGCTGGCGGCGAAGGTCGACGAAGGCCGCGGCGTGCTCCTGTTCGGCTCGCACCTGGGCAGCTTCGAGGTGCTGCGCGTGCTCTCGCGCCAGCGCCCGGGGCTGAAGCTGCGCGTGGTGCTGGACAAGGCGCAGAGCCGGGCGCTGACGCAGCTGCTCGACGCGCTGGCGCCGGAGTTCGCGGCCAGCGTGATCGACGCCAGCCAGGATGGCCCGGCGCTGATGCTGCAGATCCAGCAGGCGGCCAGCGAAGGCGCGCTGGTGGCGCTGCTGGTCGATCGCAGCCTGCCGGGGCAGGCCTCGGCGCTGGCGCCGTTCTTCGGCGAGCCGGCGCCGTTCCCGCTGGCGCCGTGGCAGATGGCGGCGGTGCTGAAGCTGCCGGTGGTGCTCGGCTTCGGCCTGTATCGTGGCGGCAACCGCTACGCGCTGGCGTTCGAACCGTTCAGCGATCCCGTCGACCTGCAGCGCGGACGCCGCGACGAAGCCCTCGGCGCGCTCATCCGCGGTTACGCCGCGCGGCTGGAGCATCATGCCCGGCAGGCGCCCTACAACTGGTTCAACTTCTACGATTTCTGGCATGTCGACGAACACGCTCCACGATCCGCGCATTCCGCGCCCGGCGGCGATCCGGGGCCGGTGGCGATGGCTGCCCGCCTGCCTGCTGGCGATGGCGCCGTCGGCGTGGGCGCAGGCCGGCCCCGATAGCGACGCGATCCTGCGCGCATTGGCGCGCCCGGTGCCGGCGACCACGCCCTTCGTCGAGGTGCGCGATTCGCCGATGCTCAAGGCGCCGCTGCGCCTGTCCGGCGAGTACCGCCGCCCCGACGCCGACACCCTGGTGCGCGAGGTGCGCGCGCCCTACGCCGAGACCACCACGATCCGCGG
The DNA here is from genome assembly GCF_007859325.1 of Luteimonas marina. Taxonomy (GTDB): domain Bacteria; phylum Pseudomonadota; class Gammaproteobacteria; order Xanthomonadales; family Xanthomonadaceae; genus Luteimonas; species Luteimonas marina. Next base: position 333,091 of record NZ_VOHK01000002.1, read on the forward strand.
CGGCGAGGCGACGATCGCGCGCGCCGGCAAGCCCGAGCGCCGGTTCGCGCTGTCGCGGGCGCCGGAACTGGCGGCGCTGCAGACCAGCTTCGGCGCGCTGCTCTCGGGCGACGCCGGGGCGCTGCGCCGGCACTACATCCTCGACGCGCAGGGCACGCGCGAACGCTGGGCGCTGCGCCTGGCGCCGCGCGATCCGAAGCTCGCTGCGCGCCTGCGCGAGATCCTCCTGCACGGGCGCGGCGACGAACTGCGCTGCATCGAAACCACGCCGGCCAGGGGCGAGGCGCAGCGCACGCTGATGGCCGCCGCCGCCGAAGCGGCCACCCGCGCCGGCGACGCCGCCGACATCGCGGCCCTGTGCCGCGGCGACGGCGACGCCTGACGTGGCCGCGATGGGCGCGCGCGCACGCCTGGCCCACGCGCTGGCGTGGCTGGCGCTGCTGCTCGCCGCGGGGTGGTGGGTCGCGCAGTCGCTGTCCTTCAGCGGCGACCTGCGCCGCTTCCTGCCCGATGCGCGCACGCCGGAACAGAAGCTGCTGATCGACGAACTCGGCGAAGGCCCGGGCTCGCGCCTGCTGCTGCTGGCGCTGTCGGGCGACAATCGCGAAGCGCTGGCCGCGCGGTCGCAGGCGATCGGCGAGGCACTCGCGGCGGACGAGCGTTTCGTGTTCGTCGCCAACGGCGCCAGCGCCGGGCTCGACGCGATCCCGGAGCGGCTGCGGCCGTACCGCTACCTGCTCTCGCCCACGCTCGACACGCAGGCCTTCGACGCCGGTTTCCTGCGCGACGAACTCGACGCGCGCCTGCAGGACCTCGGCTCGCCCGCGGCCGACCTGGTCGAACCGCTGCTGCCGTCCGATCCCACGCTGGAAACGCTGAAGCTCGCCGAGGCCTGGCTGCCCGCGCACGCGCCGCAGACGCTGCACGGCGTCTGGTTCGACCGCGCCGGCGAGCAGGCGCTGCTGCTGGTGGAAACGCGCGCGGCCGGGTTCGATCCCGACGGACAGCGGCAGGCGGTGGATGCGATCGAGGCGGCGTACGCGCAGGCGCGCGGCGACGCGGCGGGCGCGCTCGAGGTCAGCGGCCCCGGCGCCTTCGCCGACGAGATCGGCGCGCGCACCGAGCGCGAGGCGCGCTGGATCGGCACCGTCGACAGCATCGGTTTGATCCTGCTGCTGCTGCTGGCCTACCGCAGCTGGAAGATCCCGCTGCTCGGCGTGCTGCCGCTGGCCAGCGCCGGGCTCGCGGGACTGGCCGCGCTGGTGCTGCTGTTCGGCGACCGCGTGCACGGCATCACCATCGCTTTCGGCTTCACCCTGATCGGCGTCGTGCAGGACTACCCGATCCACTTCTTCAGCCACCAGCACGCCGGCCTGTCGCCCTGGCGCAGCGTGCGCGCGCTGTGGCCGGCGCTGGCGACGGGCGTGGCGTCCACCTGCATCGCCTACGTCACCTTCCTGTTCTCCGGCGTCGACGGACTGCGCCAGCTGGCGGTGTTCACCATCGTCGCGCTCGCCACCGCGGCGCTGTGCACGCGTTTCCTGCTGCCCGGCCTGATCGATCCCGCGCCGCGCGACGTCGCCGGTTCGCCACGCCTGCAGGCGCTGTGGCACCGGATCGATACGCTGCCGCGGCCGCGCTGGTCGCTGCTCGCGGTCGCGCTGGTCGCGCTGGCGGTGGTCGCGTGGCGCCCCGGCGCGTTCTGGCAGAACGACCTGTCCAAGCTGACGCCGGTGCCGGAACCGCTGCTGCAGCGCGACGCGCAGCTGCGCGCGGAGCTTGGCGCGCCGGACGTGCGCTACGTGCTGGCGCTGCAGGCGGCCGATGCGCAGGCCGCGCTGCAGGCGAGCGAACGGCTGCGCCCGTCGCTCGATGCGCTGGTCGATGAAGGCGCGATCGACGGCTATGACCTCGCCGCGCGCTACCTGCCGAGCGCAGGCGTGCAGCGCACGCGCCAGCAGAAGCTGCCCGCGCCCGCGGACCTGCGCGCCGCGCTCGATGCCGCGCTCGCCGACTCGCCGTTCCGGACCGACGCCTTCGAGGATTTCGTCGCCGACGTCGAACGCGCGCGCCAGGCCGAACCGCTGCAGCCGCGCGACCTCGACGGCACGCCGCTCGCGGCCAGCGTCTCCGGCCTGCTGGTCGACGCCGGCGCGCACGCTACCGCGCTGGTCTCGCTGAGCGGGCTGGCCGACGTGGCCGCGGTCGCGCGCGTGGCGGAAGCCAACGGCGCGCGCCTGCTCGACCTCAAGCAGGCCTCCGAATCGCTGGTGGCCGACTACCGCACGCGCATCCTCGGCGCACTGGCGCTCGCAGCGCTGCTGCTGGTTGGCACCGTCTGGATCGCGCTGCGTTCGCCGCGCCGGGTCGCGCGCGTGCTGCTGCCGATGGCGCTGACCACGCTGCTGGTGCTGGCGGTGCTGCGCGGGTTCGGGGTCGAACTGACCCTGTTCCACCTGGTCTCGCTGATCCTCGGCGCCGGCCTCGGCCTCGACTACGCCCTGTTCTTCGAGCATGCCGGCGACGACCGCGACGACCAGCTGCGCACCCTGCACGCGGTGATCGTCTGCAGCCTGATGACCCTGCTGGTGTTCAGCCTGCTGGCGCTGTCGTCGATCCCGGTGCTGCGCGCGATCGGCAGCACGGTCGCGCTTGGGGTGCTGTTCAATTTCGCGCTGTCGCTGCTGGTCGCGCGCCAGCCGGCCGCTGCTACGGTTGCTGCGGACGCCGCGCGACGATGAGCCAGTTGTTGAACGGCGTGTTGCCGAACCACGGCCGGATGTCCGCGGCCAGTCCCGCGGCCTCGAAGCGGGCGCGCAGTTCGTCGATCGCGGGATAGTGCTTCGGCCGGTCCGGCATCCAGCCGACCAGCGCGGCGAAGCGGTCGCCGAGGCGGGTGCGGCGGATGCGGGCGCCGCCGTCGTCGAGCGCGGCGCGCATCACCAGGGTCGCGCCGGGCGCGAGCATCGCGATCGCGGCGTCGAGCAGGACCGCCTGCTGTTCGCGGGTCAGGAACTGCAGCACGTCGAGGATCGCGACGCTGCCCGCGTGCGGCGGATAGCCGGCGGCGAGGTCGACCACGTCGAAGCGCACGTCGGCCAGCCCGGCACGGCCGGCGATGCGCTGCGCGCGCGCGATCTTCGGCGCATCGATGTCGACGCCGGCATAGGGCATCGCCTGTCCGTCGGCGCGCAGCGCGTGCGCGAGCAGGCCGAGGCCGCAGCCGAGGTCGAGCAGCGGCGCGCTGCTGCCGCGCAGCGCGGCGAGCACGCCGGGGTAGAGCGGATCGGTGCGCAGCTTGGCCAGCGTGTAGTAGTAGTCGTGGCGGTTGCCGAACGGGCGCGCCGGCAGGAAGGCGCGCGCGATTCCCTTCGCGGTCGCGGCGTCGAGCGGCCGCGCGGTGTCGTCAGTCATGCGCGGACAGTAACCGACGCGCGACCGGCCGCGCCAGCCGCGTCCATTCGGCGTACATCGCGGCCGACGGATGCAGGCCATCGTCGGCGAGCATCGCGACCCCGCCGCCCAGCGCGCGGCTGGCCGGCGTGATGTCGACGAAGGCCACGCCGCGCGCATCGCAGGCCTCGCGCGCGGCGGCGTTGAAGGCGTCGAGTTCGCGCGCGATCCGGTCGCGGTCGCGACCGGACTGGATCGCGAACGGGGTCACGCCCCAGTCCGGGATCGACAGCACCAGCGCGCGATCGGCACGGCCGTGCGCGAAGCCGACGGCGCGCGCGAGCAGGGCATCGAACCCGTCGCGATAGTCGGCGACGTCGCGCCCGCGGTACTGGTTGTTGACACCGATCAGCAGCGAGACGAAATCGAAGGCGCCCAGGGGTTCCGCGGCATCGATCGCCGCCGAGAGCTCGTCGGTGGTCCAGCCGGTGGTGGCGATGATCCGCGGATCGGCGAGCGCGATGCCGTCCGCGCGCAGCGCGCGCGCGAGCTGCATCGGCCAGCGGCCGGGTTCTTCGACGCCTTCACCGATGGTGTAGCTGTCGCCGAGGGCGAGGTAGCGCAAGGAAGGAGCGGTGGGTGCGGACACGGCGCGAACGACAATCCGTGTGTCATCCCGAACGAAGTGAGGGATCTGCCTTTTCCCGGGGCAGATCCCTCACTTCGTTCGGGATGACAATGCGGGCGATACGGGCGTCGGCATCGCCGCTGCAGCCAAGCGCAGGGTGATTCCTCACGCCGCCGGCCGCGCCTTCTTCTTCATCGGCACCACCTTGCCGTGCGCCTGCGCGCGGCGCTCGAGCACGTGGTCGATGCGCGCGAACACCTCGCGCACCACGTCCGGCTGCGGCAGCAGCGTGGTGCGGAAGTGGTTGCGGTAGGGCACGTTGAAGCTGGTGCCGGGCACGATCAGCACGTCCTGCGTCTCCAGCATCTCCAGCGCGAAGGCGTGGTCGTCGAAGCCCTGCGCGGCGGCGCCGACGACGCCGGGGAAGGCGTACAGCGCCCCGGCCGGCGCGACCAGCTTCAGGTGCGGGCTGGCCTCGCAGGCATCGATCACCGCCTGCCGCGCCTCGTACAGGCGGCCGCCCGGGCGGCACAGCGGGGTGATGGTGTCGGCGCCGGTGAGCGCGGCCTCGATCGCGAACTGGCCCGGCACGTTGGCGCACAGGCGCAGCGCGCCGAGCAGGTCCATCGCGTGGCGGAACTCGGCACTGCGCTTCGGATCGCCGGACAGCACCGCCCAGCCCACGCGCCAGCCGCAGGCGCGGTGGACCTTGCTCAGGCCGCCGAAGGACAGGCAGGGCACGTCGCCGGCCAACGGCGCGATCGGCTGGAAGGTGTTGCCGTCGTAGAGGATGCTGTCGTAGATCTCGTCGCACAGCAGCAGCAGGTTGTGTTTGGCCGCGATCGCGACGATGCGCTCGAGCAGCTCGCGCGGATACGCGGCGCCGGTCGGGTTGTTCGGGTTGATCAGCACGATCGCGCGCGTGCGCGCCGAAACCAGCGCCTCCATCTCCACCGGGTCGGGCAGGAAGCCGGTGGTCTCGTGGCAGCGGTAGAACACCGGGCGGCCGTCGTTGAGGATGGTCGCCGCCGACCACAGCGGGTAGTCGGGCGAGGGCACCAGCACTTCGTCGCCGGGGTTGAGCAGGGCGCGCAGCGAGATGTCGATCAGTTCGCTGACGCCGTTGCCGACGAACACGCGCTCGGGCGAGGCGTAAGGCGTACCGCGCGCGACGTGGTGCGCGGCGATCGCCTCGCGCGCGACCGGCAGGCCCTGCTGGTGGGTGTAGGGATCGGTGGCGTGGATGTGGTCGGCGATCGCGCGCTGCAGGTGCTCGGGCGCGCGGAAGCCGAACGCGCCCGGGTTGCCGATGTTGAGCTTGATCAGGCTGCGCCCCTGGGTCTCGAGCTCGCGGGCTCGCCGGGCCAGTTCTCCGCGGATCTCGTAGCGGACTTCGGACAGGCGTTCGCGGGTTTGCAGCGGCGGGGCGGACATGGCGCGCGGGTCGAGGGGACGGGTCGAGGGGAAACGGACGGATGCTAGCGGAAAACCGCCGCTGGCGCTGGCCGCGGGCGGGCCGGCGCCGGACCGGTTCAGCCGCCGGCGAAGGACGGACAGGCCGGGGCCGCCGGCACCGCCGGCGGGTCGGCCAGCAGGGGCATCAGGCTGTGCGCGGCGTGGCGGGCGACCTCGTGCAGCTCCCCGGCCGGCGTGGTGTCGCCCACCTCGTAGGTCACGGCCGGCGCGCCCAGGCGGCAGAACGCCCAGTTCTTGAACACCGGGCTGCGCGCGACGGAAGGCTTTTCCTCGATGTCGAAGCGCGCCTGCATGGCCGCCATCCACCCGTGCAGCACGCCGCCCGGCGCGCGCGAGGGGTCCTCGGCCACGGTGTAGAACACGTCGCGGAAGGTGGAATGGAAGTCGATGGCGAAGGCCACGCGGCCGGGGCCGATGCCGCGCGCGGCCAGCAGGTCGCGCAGCGCGCGCGTCTCCGGCTGCGCGAAGGGCCCCCAGTCGCGGTTGATGTCGACGCCGTTGGCGTTGCCGCGCCAGTGGCCCTCGACCACGCCGTCGGGGTTCAGCAGCGGCGCCACCAGCACGCGGACCTTGCTGCGGAACGCGCGCGCCTGCGGGGTGTCGGCGGCCAGCGTCTCGACGAAGCCCATCAGCGCCTGGGTGCCGGTGTTCTCGGGCGGGTGCTGGCGCCCGACCACCAGCAGCAGCGGTGCGTCGCCGTCGGCGCCGAATTCGAAGGCCTGCAGCGGGCGGCCCTGCACCGAGTGGCCGAACGCGTGCGGCTGCGCGCCCACCTGCGCGGCGACGCGCGTCGACCAGGCCTCGAAATCGCCGGGCAGGAACGGCGGCTGCGCGAACACGCGCAGTTCGCCCGCGTCGAGCTGCAGCCGCAGGCGCGCGTTGCCGTCGGCGTCGACCTCGAACGCCTGCGCGTCGGCCTCGCGCCAGTCGCGACCGTCGCGGCTGAGCTTGGGCGTGTAGCGATGGCGATAGCCGTGCGGATAGGAAAACCGCAGATCCAGCGCGCGCGGCGCGTCGCTGCGGATGCGCAGGCCGTACCAGGGGCTGGGATTGACGGGGTGGGTTTCCGGCGCGATGTCGATGCGGTAGAGGCCGTCGCCGAGCCGTTCCACGCCCGACAGGCGCGCCGCCGGCAGCTGGTTGTCGAAGCCGATGCCGTCTTCGTCGAAGCGCCAGGCGCGGTGTACCTGCGGTGTCGCACGCGAATCGTCCGTGGACGCGGTCGTGGCGGTCGCGGCCGGAGGGGCCGGCAGCTGGCGGGACGCACAGCCGGCCATGACGAGCAGCGCCAGCGCCGCGGGCAGCCAGCGCGTCGCGTGCGTGATCGCGCCGGCTTTCCGCTGCTGCGCGCGTCTGTCGGGGGAATGTGCCATCTCGAATCCGTGGAGGAGGTCGCTGCCCGATGGTCGCAGAAAGAAGCCTGTCATTTCGACCGCAGGGAGAAATCTTCTTCCCGTGCGTCGGAGGGGAGATTTCTCCCTGCGGTCGAGATGACACGGGCAGGGACACGCGATATGACACGGATAGGGACACGCGAAATGACGCGGGATCGCCGGTCACAGGCGTTCGCCACTCGAACCGGCGAAGCACCATCGCCAGGCCGCCGCACCGGCGGAGCGGTAGAATCGCGGCCATGACGATCCGCCGCGCCCACGCTTGAGTCCCGTGCCCGCCGAGCTGCAGGCGATCGGCTGGCGGGCCGCGGTCGATCCGCGCTGGCAGGCGGCGATGGACGCGCATCCGGCGGCGGTTCCGGCGCGGGTGGTCGAACAGCATCGTTCCGGCTACGTGGTGGCGACCGGCCCCGGCGACGGCGTCGCGGTGGAGTCGCTGCCCGAATGGCAGCGACCGGCCGGCTACCGCAAGGGCGCGGTGGCGCCGGAAGAGCGGCCCGCGGTCGGCGACTGGGTGCTGGTCGAAGGCGGCAGGCGCATCGTCGCCCTGCTGCCGCGCCGCGGCGCGATCAAGCGCGGCGCCGCCGGCGAGCACTACCGACAGCAGCTGATCGCCGCCAACGTGGATGCGGTGTTCGTGGTCTGCGGGCTGGACGGCGACTTCAATCCCCGCCGCATCGAACGCTATCTGCTGCTGGTGCAGGGCAGCGGCGCGCAGCCGGTGGTGGTACTGACCAAGGCCGACCGGCCGGATGCGGACGCGGACGCCGCGCGCGCCGCGCTGGCCGACATGGCGGCGCAGGAGGTGCCGGTGCTGGTGGTGAACGCGAAGGACGCCGCGGCGGTCGCGGCGCTGGCGCCCTGGCTGCGCCCGGGCGACACCGCGGTGTTGGTCGGCAGCTCCGGCGCCGGCAAGTCCACGCTCACCAACACCCTGCTCGGCAGCGAGCGGATGAAGACCGCCGCGGTGCGCGAGCACGATGCGCGCGGGCGCCACACCACCACCCATCGCGCGCTGATCCCGCTGCCCTCCGGCGCCTGCCTGATCGACACGCCGGGGATGCGCGAGCTCAAGCCCACCGGCGAGGAGGAGCTCGCCGACGGCGGCTTCGCCGACATCGAGGCGCTGGCCGCGCAGTGCCGGTTCCGCGACTGCGCGCACGGCAGGGAGCCGGGTTGCGCGGTGCGCGCCGCGATCGGGCGCGGCGACCTCGACGAAGGCCGCTTCCTCAACTACCTCAAGCTGCGCGACGAAGTCGCCGCCGCGTCGGACCGCCTCGCGTCGCGGCTGGCCGACAAGCAGGGCGTGAAGGTGCTCACCCGCGCCCTGCACAAGCGGCTGGACGACAAGTACGGCAAGCACTGAGCGGTGGACGCCGGTTCGCCCGATATCGTCCACCATGCCGCGCTCGACGCGCGCATGGTCAAGGCCGCGCGCGGGATCCGGGTGTTGACGCTGGCGAGCTGGCCGGCGTCGGTGGAGCGCGGTTTCCTCGCCGACCTTGCGCACGGCGACGCGCGGCCGCCGCGGGTCGACTATCCGCGCCATGACTTCACTGATGCGCGCCGCGAGCTGCAGGCCGTCGCCGACGCCGCCGATCCGGCGCATCCGCTGGGCCGCTACCTGGTCGAGTCGGCCCGCCAGTGGGACGTCGCCGCGCGCATGCTCGAGGCGCTGGGCACGGCCACGGCCGGCGCGCTGTCGGTGTCGCTGTACGGGCATCCGGGCGATCCCCTGCCCGGCGGCGGGCCGACCACGCGCGATGCCGCGCGGCACTTCATCGACATCGCCGGCGAACTCGACCGCGAACTGCTGGCGCCGGAGGAACAGGTCGCGATCTCCGCCACCGCCCTGCAGCTGCAGCTGCAGAACGCCCTCGATGACTTCTTCGGCGAGCGCGTGATCGTGGTCGAGCTGGACCCGGACATGATCGCCAAGGCCGCGGCGGGCGCCTACCGCATCCGCCTGCGCAGCGGCGCGTCCTACAGCGACTACGACCGCCAGCAGCTGCTGCACCACGAGGCGCTGGTGCATTCGCTGACCGCGCTCAACGGCCGCGGGCAGGTGCTGCTGCCGAGCCTGGCGCTGTCCTCGCCGCGCATCACCTCCACCCAGGAGGGACTGGCGGTGCTGGCCGAGCAGATCACCGGCAGCATCGACATCGAGCGCATGAAGCGCATCAGCCTGCGCACCGAGGCCATCGCGATGGCGATGGAGGGTGCGGACTTCCTGCAGGTGTTCGGGTACTTCCAGGGTGCCGGGCAGGACGCCGCGGAAAGCTTCTCCTCGACACAGCGCGTGTTCCGCGGCGTGCCGACCACCGGCGGCGCGGCCTTCGCCAAGGACACGGTCTACCTGCGCGGGCTGGTCGAGGTCCACACCTTCTTCCGCCATGCGCTGCGCGACGGCCGCCTGCGCCAGTGCCGGCGCCTGTTCGCGGGCAAGATGACGCTCGACGACGTGCAGGCCTTCGATCCGCTGTTCGACGCCGGCGTGCTGCAGCCGCCGCGCTGGCTGCCCGACTGGGTGGCGCGCGCGAACGGACTGGCCGGGCTGCTGGCGTTCTCGCTGTTTGCCAACCGCATCCGGCTCGACCGGTTGTCGGGGGCGTAGCCCCGACCTACGGGCTGGCGCCGACTCCCGGCGCCACGGACACCGTCATTCCGGCGAAAGCCGGAATCCATTTTGACGTTGATCCTTCGCGAAGGAACCAACAGCGGAAAATCAAGATGGATCCCGGCTTTCGCCGGGATGACGGGGGATGGAGTGCAGCGGGTGACGGAGTGCGGCGGATGGACAGAATGCGGCGGGTGGACAGCGTCAGCGCGGCAGCGCTCCGGCCGCGCGCGCGTCGCGCAGGGTCTTGGCGAACACCGTCAGGAATCGGCGCGCGGCCTCGGAGGGCGGGCGGTCCTCGAGGTGCACGTACTGCACCTTGAAACGCAGCGGCGGCGAGAACGGGCGGTGCGAGGTGGCGGGATCGGTGCCGGCGCGCGCGGTGAACTCGTCCACGACCGCCATGCCGACGCCGTGCCGGGCCAGTTCGGCGGCGATGTAGAAGGTCTGGTTGGAGACGACCTCGTTCACCTCGACGCCCTGGCGCCGCAGTTCGCGGTTGAGCAGCTCGCCGACCGGGCCGCCCGTGGTCAGCCCGACGAGGTCCTGTCCGTCGAGGATCCGCAGCGAGACGTGCTCGCCGACGCCGGGCAGCGCGCCGGTGCGGAACAGCAGCATCAGTTCGCCGGTGTCGATGTCGCGGCGCTTCATCCGCGGGTGCGTGGGCGGGTCGTAGGCGATGGCGATGTCGCAGCTGCGCTCGTACAGCGCCTGGAACAGGGCGTCGTGGTGCAGCGTCTGCACGTCGAAGCTGATGTCCGGGTGGCGCTCGCGGAAGCGCGCGATCGCCAGCGGCGCGATGTGCAGGCCCAGCGAGGGCACCACCGCCAGCCGGATGCGGCCGCTGGCCAGGCCGCGCAGGTTGCCGACCGTCTTCTGCAGCGAGGTCAGCCGGCTGAAGACCTCGGAGACCTCGATGAACAGCTCGTGCGCCTCGTCGGTGGCGACCAGGCGACCGCGCACCAGCCGGAACAGCTCCAGCCCCAGCTGCTGCTGGGTGTGGTGCAGCACCTTGCTGACCGAAGGCTGCGACACGTGCAGCGCGCGCGCGGCGGCGCTGATGGAGCCGGTGGTGTAGACGGCGTGGAAGACTTCGATCTGGCGGAAGCGCATGGCGGATCGATGCTCGTGGAGGGCAGCGGACATGATCGCCGTCTCCGCCGCGCGTGTCGCGTGACTAAGGTCGCGCGGCCACGCCTTCGCGCCGCGGATCGGCCGCGCCCTCCAGCACGCCGCCACGCCGCGCCACGCCGTGCAGGCCCGAGTCCTCGCCGGCGCCCGCGACGACGTCGATGCCGAGCCCGGACAGCGCCGCGCGCAGCCCGGGCGAGAACGCGGTGGCCTCGCCGTTGAAGCGCTCGCCGCGCGCGACCAGGTTGGGCAGCGCGACCGCCTGCTGCAGCGGCAGGTCCCAGTACAGCCAGCCGACCAGGGTCTTGGCGATGTAGGCGGGAATGGCGTTGCCGCCCGGCGATCCGATGGCGCCGACGAAGCCGCCGTCGCGGTCGAGCACGATCACCGGCGACATCGACGAGCGCGGGCGCTTGCCGGGCGCGATCGCGTTGGCGGCCGCCGCGCCCGGGCCCCAGGAGAAATCGGTGAGCTGGTTGTTCAGCAGCATGCCGCCGACCACGCGCCCGGAGCCGAAATAGGATTCGATGGTGGTGGTCATCGACACCGCGTTGCCGGCGGCGTCGACCACGACGAGATGGCTGGTGCCGGCGGGTTCGGCGGTGGCGTCGGCATCGCGCGCGACCGCGCCGGCGGGCTGGCCATGCGCCGGAGCGCCGGGAGTCGCGCGCGGACCGATCAGCGCGCGGCGCGCGGCGAGGTAGGCGGGATCGAGCAGGCCCTCGACCGGCACCTGCGTGAAGCGCGGATCGCCGACGTAGTGGTCGCGGTCGGCGTACATCAGCCGGCTGGCCTCGGCGAACAGCCGCCAGGCCTGCGGATCGTCGGGGCCGCGCTCGGCGATGTCGGTGCCGTCGAGCAGCAGCATCAGCTGCAGCAGGCCGACGCCGCTGGCCGGCGGCGGCGCCGCGCAGAGGACGTAGGCGCGCAGTGGACGGCAGATCGCATCGGTGCGCTCGGCGACGTCTTGCCGCAGGTCCGCGCGCGTCACGCGCGCGCCGTGCGGTGCCTGGGCGATACGCGCGGCCAGCGCCTCGGCCAGCGGGCCGCTGCGCAGGGCCTCGGCGCCGCGTGCGGCGATCGTGCGCAGGCTGGCGGCGTAGGCCGGGTTGCGGAAGGCGTCGCCGACGCGCAGCGGCGCGCCGTCCGCACCCGCGAACAGCGCCACCACGTCGGGCGCGGCGGCCTGCGGGAAGTCGCCGGCGATGTGGCGATGCAGGCGTGGCGTCACCGCGAAGCCCTGCTCGGCGCGCAGCGCGGTGGATTCGAACAGGGTCGACCAGTCCAGCGCGCCGTGCGCGGCGTGCGCGAGTTCGAGCGCCTGCAGCGCGCCAGGCACGCCGGTGGCGCGGCCGCTGAGCATCGCCTCGGCGCGCGACAGCGCGCGGCCGTCCTCGTCGCGGAACATGTCCGGGCCGGCGCTGGCCGGCGCGCGTTCGCGGCCGATGTAGCTGTCGATGCGACCGGAAGCGGCGTCGTAGTGCAGCACGATCGCACCGCCCAGCAGCCCCGAGCTCTGCGGCTCGACCAGCCCCAGCATCGCCTGCACCGCGACCGCGGCATCGATCGCGCTGCCGCCGCGGCGCAGCACCTCCAGGCCGGCTTCGGTGGCGAGCGGGTGCGCGCTGCTGACCAGGCCCGCATCGCGCGCCTCCGCGGCGCCGGCGGAAGGCGCGGGCGCGGCGGTGCGGGCGCCGGTGCCGCAGGCGGCCAGGCAGAGGATGGACGCGGCCAGCAGCGCGCGGCACGAGCTGGCGAAGGAGGCGTGTGGCGAAGGCGAGGCCATGGGCGGATTCCGGCGCGAATCGGCGACGAACGTGTCGCCACAGGGAAACGGTGCCCGCGAGGCTATCGCGATCGCGGCGCGCCCGCCCGTCGCTTTGCCGGGGTGCTCCATAGCCCCACGGCATACCCGTCCGCAGAAAAGCTGTGCGACAGCCGCGGTCGACTGCGGCAAGGTCGATGCGGACGGATGCGTCGCCGGGGTCAGGAAGCGACCCCGGCGACGCATCGCCGGGCATCGAACGACGACTGGAGGAGTCCCGAACCATGCGCAGGCCATTGCCCCGGATCTGTACCGCGCTGCTCGCCCTGTGCCTGTCCGCGACCGCTGCCACGGCGCCGGCGCAGACGCGGCAGCTGCTCAACTACGAGCAGATCCACAAGCCCGTCGTCGCCGACGGCGGCATGGCGGTCAGCCAGAGCACGCAGGCCAGCGAAGCCGGCGCTCAGGTCCTGCGCGAGGGCGGCAACGCGGTCGACGCCGCCGTGGCGATGGCCTTCGTCATGGCGGTGACCCTGCCGCGCGCCGGCAACATCGGCGGCGACGGCTACATGCTGATCCATCTTGCCGACGGCGATCGCGCCGTCGCGATCGACTACCGCTCGATGGCGCCGGCCATGGCCACGCTCGAGGCCTACGTCGGCGAGGACGGGACACTGCAGGGCCATTCGGCCGGCATCCGCGCCGCCGGCGTGCCGGGCACGGTGGCGGGACTGGCGCTGGCACACGAACAATACGGGCGGCTGCCGTGGAAGCAGCTGCTGCAGCCGGCGATCGAACTGGCCGCGGACGGCATGGTGCTCAGCCGCGACGAGGCCTTCGCGCTGGACTGGGGCCGCGACCGGCTGGCGCGCAGCGAGGCCGGCGCCAGGGTCTTCCTGCATCCGGACGGTTCGGCGCTGCGCGCCGGCGAGCGCCTGGTGCAGGCCGACCTCGCCTGGTCGCTGCGCCAGATCGCCGAGCACGGCGCCGATGCGTTCTATCGCGGCGCGATCGCCGAGCGGCTCGACGCCGGCATGCGCGCCCACGGCGGCCTGCTGCGCAAGGCCGACCTCGCCGCCTATCGCGCCATCGAGCGCGAACCGCTGCGCAGCAGCTACCGCGGCCATGCGCTGCTGACCATGCCGCCGTCCAGCGGCGGCGGGCCGGGCATCGCGATGACGCTGAACATCCTCGAGCAGTTCGACCTCGCGGCGATGGGCGCCGGCTCGGCCGACGCGCTGCACCTGCTGGCCGAGGCGACCAAGCGCGCCTGGCGCGACCGCCGGGCCTACGCCAACGATCCTGTCGCGGCGCGCGTGCCGCTGGCGGGCTTCGCGTCGAAGGCCTACGGCGCGGCGCGGGCGAAGGAGATCGCGATGGACCGCGCGACGCCGGCCGCCGAGGTGCGCGCCGGCGACATCTGGGCACAGGAGAGCCGCGAGACCACCCACTTCGCGGTGGTCGACCGCGACGGCAACGCGGTCAGCAACACCTACACCCTTGGTGCGGATTTCGGGTCGGGGGTGATGATCGAGGGCACCGGCTTCCTGCTCGGCAACCTGATCGGCAACTTCTCGCTGCAGGCCCAGCTCGACGCCGCGCGCGAAGGCAGCGAACCGCCGGCGAATGCACTGCGGCCAGGCAGCCGCCCGGTATCGAGCATGGCGCCGACGATGCTGCTGCAGGGCGGCAGGCCGTGGCTGGTGACCGGCAGCCCGGGCGGCAACACCATTCCCGGCACCGTCGTGCAGATGATCGTCAACGTCGTCGACTTCGACATGAACATCGCCGAGGCCACGTCGTTCCCGCGCATCCACCAGCAGGTCACCGCGCGCGGCGAACTCGACATCGAACGCGGCTTCAGCCCGGACACGCTGCGCCTCCTGCGCGAGCGCGGACACGAGCCCACGCAGGGACAGACCATCGGCAGCACGCAGACGCTGCTGCTGGCGCCGGACCACGTCGAAGGCGCCGCCGATCCCAGGCGTCCGGGCGCGGCGGCGGTGGCGCAGTAGGCGCGCGGCATGCGGGCATAACCTGCCGCTATGGGATGGGATCAAAAAGCGAGGCTTGGCGTGGTGGCAACGTCGCTACAGTCGAGCCGGGGGAACACAACCGCGCGCCGATCCATGCTTTCAGAGGGAGTCACCACATGCACCATCGCCTGATCAAACCGACGCTGCTCAGCGTCATCCTTGGCGCGACGCTCCAGAGCATGGCGTTCGCGCAGCAGACCGACGCCCCGGAACCGCCGCCGCAGCCGCAGGCCGACGCCACGGCCAGGGAGCTGGACGCGGTCACGGTCGTGGGCAGCCGCCTCGCGAGCACGCGCACCGAAGGCCCCTCGCCGGTGGTGGTGCTGGACGAGGAGAAGATCGAGGCGACCGGCGCGATCTCGGGCGACGAACTGCTCCTGGCGATGCCGCAGGTCGGCGACATGATGTTCAACAACACCGACACCGCGGCCAACCTCAACGCCGCGCGCGGCGACGTAGGTTCGATCAACCTGCGCAACCTCGGCACCGGCAACACCCTGTTGATGGTGAACGGGCGGCGCATGGTGCCGCACCCGGGGACGCAGACCGAATCGCTGGTGCCGCGGCAGACCGCCAACATGAACGCGATCCCGCTGTTCGGCACGCGCCGCGTGGAAACGCTGCTCGGTGGCGCATCGGCGCTGTACGGCTCCGACGCGGTCGCCGGCGTGGTCAACGTGGTGCTGGACACGCACTACCAGGGCTTGCAGGTGCAGGCGCAGTACGGCGGCTCCGAGGACGTCGACCTGCGCCAGGGCAACATCAACTTCAAGGCCGGCAAGTGGTTCAACGACGGCCGCACGCGGGCCACGCTGGTCGGCGGCTGGACCCACCGCACCGACCTGCCGGCGGACGCGCGCGACTACAGCGCCAACATGGATCGCCGCGCGCTGATGGACGGCACCGACTTCGAGGGCGTCACCGCCTTCGACGACCGCATCACCGGCACGGCCTGGGGCGTGTTCCAGACCATCGACGGCGTCCGCGTCCGCGACGCCGCCGACGGCTCGATCACCAGCGCCACCGGCTACTTCCACATCGATCCGGTGGGCCACCACGGCTGTACCGCGCAGATCACCGGCGATGTCTGCATCAACTCCGGCGCCCAGAGCACCGAACCCGACCGGCCGCTCCGCTTCAGCCCGAACCACCAGCGCAACATCCTGGGCGAGATCGACCGCATGAACGTGTTCGGCACGCTCGAACACGACCTCAACGACAATTTCGTCGCCTTCGCGGAGCTGGCTTACTACGAGTCCCGCTACAAGGGCATGCGCGAGCAGGCGGCCGCGCTCGGTGCGGCGCCGATCATCGTGTCCAGGACCAACTACTGGAACCCCTTCGGCGCCATGTACCTGCCCGACGGCTCGCTCAACCCCAACCGGCTGGCCGGCATCGACGCGCCGGAGGAGGGGCTGGACGTGCGCATGACCAGCTTCCGGGCCACCGACACCACGCGCCCGTATACGGTCGATGACGACCAGTACCGTTTCCTGGCCGGCGTGCGCGGCATGGTGGGTGGATTCGACTGGGAAGGCGCGGTGCTGTATTCGGCCGCCAGCACCACCGACACCCAGCATGGCTCGATCAGCAGCACGCTGTTCAGCGAGGCGCTGTCGTGGAGCACGCCCGATGCCTACAACCCCTTCTACGGCGGCAACCTCGACGACTGGGAGGCCCCGCCGGACGCCGCGCGCAACCAGGTCGCGATCGACCACTTCACGGTCCCCGTGGTGCGCGAAAGCAAGGCGACGCTGTTCCAGGTCGATACCCGCTTCATCCGCGAGGACCTGTTCGCGCTGCCCGCCGGTTCCGTCGGCGTCGCGTTCGGCGGCGAGTGGCGCCGCGAGACCCTGAGCGACGACCGCGACCCGCGTTTCGACGGCACGATCACCTACACCAACCCGATGAACGGCGCGATCACCAGCGACGTGCTGGGCGCGAGCCCGGCCGGCGACAATTCCGGCGACCGCAACGTCGGATCGGTGTACGCCGAGTTCGCGATCCCGCTGGTGTCGCCGTCGATGGGCATCCCGCTGGTGCGCGCGCTGGACCTGCAGGTCGCGGGCCGCTACGAGCGCTATTCCGACTTCGGCGGCGTGTCGAAGCCGAAGGTGTCGCTGGCCTGGGACATCGTCGACGGCCTGATGCTGCGCGCCAACTGGTCGCAGAGCTTCCTCGCGCCCAACATCCTGCAGATGTACGCCGAGGGCACCACGGTCAGCAACAGCCGCACCGACTACTACGTGTGCGAGGCCGACATCCGCAACGGCACCATCGAAGGCGTGCACCGCTGCGGCCGCAGCTACAGCACCATGGCCCTGCGCAGCGGCAATCGCGACCTGAAGCCCGAGACCGCGGAAACCTGGTCGGCCGGCTTCGTGTTCCAGCCGAAGTTCCTGCCCGAATCCACGCGCATGACCTTCACCGCCGACTACTGGGAGATCCAGCAGGAGGACGTGATCGGCATCCTCGGCGAGGCCACGCAGCTGGCGCTGGACTACCTGCTGCGCATCGAGGGTTCGTACAACCCGGCGGTGGTGCGGCTGGAGCCGGACGACGCGCGGATCGAACTGTTCGAGGGCACCGGGCTGGCGCCGGTGGGCATGGTCGACTACGTCGACGACGTCTACATCAACCGCCTGCCCCGGACCACGCGCGGCATCGACTTCGGCGTCGACTGGCGCCTGCGCACGGACAATGCCGGCACCTTCAGCGCCAGCCTCAACGCGATGCGCCTGATCCAGATGACGCAGGACCCGACCGACGACGAGCTGCGCATCATGGAAGCGCAGGCGGCGGGGATCATCGACGACAACTTCAACGTCAGCGCCGCGGGCGACCTGCTGGGCATCAACGGCAAGCCGGAATGGCGCGCGACCTTCAGCGCCTCCTGGCGCAAGGACGGCTGGGGCCTGGGCACCTTCGTCAACCACGTCGGCGGATACGAGTCGACCGGCGCGGTGTCCAACCTCGGCGACTACTTCCCGGTGCCGAGCTGGACGACGACCAACCTGTGGGTGGAGCGGCGCTTCGACGACAGCGCCGGCTTCCTCGGCGACACCCGCCTGCGGCTGACGGTGCGCAACATCGGCGACCGCGAACCGCCGCTGACCCCGAGCGCGCTGGGCTTCAGCTCCTCGCTGCACAATGCGCTCGGCCGCGGCTACTACCTGACGGTGACCAAGTCCTTCGACTGAACCCCGTCTGCAGGCAAGTGTGGAATGGTGCAGGAGCGCCTCCAGGCGCGACCCGGTGAACGTGACGGGTCGCGGCTGGAACCGCTCCTGCACTTGTTTCCTGCTCTCGAATTGATCGGAGGAATGATGAAAGGCAGAAAAGCGAACCGCGGCCTGATGCTGTGCGCAGCCTTCCTGCTGTCCCTGACCTGCCTGTCGCCGGCATGGGCCCGGGACATCGAAGACCGGCTGCACGCGCTGATGGCCGAGCACGACACGGTGGGCCTGGCGGTAGTGGTGGTCCGCGACAATGCCGTCGTCTACCGCAACAGCCTGGGCTGGAAGGACCGCGACGCGCGGATCCCGCTCGAAGAAGACGACGTCTTCCGGATCGCCTCGATCTCCAAGTCGTTCGCGGTGACCTCGCTTCTGCAGCTGGTGGAACAGGGCCGGCTGTCGCTGGACGACGAGGTCGGCGGACTGATCGGATTCCCGGTGCGCAACCCGGCGTATCCGGCGCAGGCGATCACGCTGCGGATGCTGCTCAACCACACCTCGTCGATCAGCGACGGGCCGCGCTACGGCAGCCTCGACGTCATCAATCCCGCGGCCGGGGACGGCTGGCGGGACAGCTACGCGGACCGGGCACCGGGGACGCAGTACGAGTACTCCAACCTCGGCTACAACATGGTCGGGACGATCGTGGAGCGCGTGTCCGGGCAGCGCTTCGACGCCTACGTCAGGGAGCACGTGCTCGATCCGCTCGGGCTCTACGGCGGCTACGCGCCGGAGGCGCTGGATGCGGACCGCTTCGCGCGGATCTACCGCTGGCGCGAGGGCGAGGGCTTCGTGCGTTCGGACCAGGCCTACGCGCCGCTGGGCGAGCGACTGGACGGCTACGCGACGGGCTACGACACGCCGATGTTCTCCCCGACCGGTGGCCTCAAGATTTCCGCGCCCGATCTGGCGACGTACATGCGGATGCACATGAACCTGGGCGAATGGAACGGCGTGCGGATCCTCTCGGCCGAACACGCGCGGGCGATGCAGACGCCCACCGTCGAGGGCGACGAAAGTGCCGGCTACGGCCTGGCCCTGCGCACCGACAGTGCCCTGGTGCCCGGGGTCGTGCTGACCGGGCACACGGGCTCGGCCTACGGGCTGTACAGCTCGATGTTCTTCGAGCCGGAGAAGAAGTACGGCTTCGTCGTGATCACCAACGGCAGCCGGGGCGAGGAGGCGTTCCGGACCGAGGTCAACCGGGCCCTGTACGCGCATTTCATCGCGGAAGCCGCGGCCGCGGAATGAAGTCATCCCACCCGTGAAGGACGCAATGCCGCGAAGGCGGGGGTTCGCGTCCAAACCGGAATCGTCATCCCGGCGAAAGCCGGGATCCATTTTTCCTCTCGCAAAGACACTGGGTCCCCATGCCTGGCCGCGCGCCGAAGCCGGTCCTCAACGCCAGAAGTTGATGAACCCGGTGATGATCAGCGCATTGGTGAAGTCGATGAAGAACGCGCCCACCAGCGGTGCGACCAGGAAGGCGCGCGGCGCGGCGCCGTAGCGTTCGACCAGGGTGCGCATCACCGCCATCGCGTTGGCGGTGGTGCCGAGCATGAAGCCGATGAAGCCGCCGCCCATCACCGCCGCGTCGTAGTCGCGGCCCATCACCCGGAACACCACGCCGCAGAACGCCGCGACCATCGCCACCTGCAGCCCGAGGTTGACCAGCAGCGGCAGCGCCAGTCCGGCCAGTTCCCACAGCTTGAGGTTCATCAGCGCCACCGACAGGAACAGCGCCAGGCAGACGTTGCCGATCAGGTCGGTGGTCGGCACCGACATGCCGATCCAGCCGGTGGCGTCGTCGATGTTGCGGATCACCGCGCCGACCAGCATCGCGCCGACGTAGGCGGGCAGGGTGATGCCGGTGGCCGAGATCCATTCGCTGACCCAGCTGCCCAGCCACATCGCCACCAGGATCACCACGATGCTCTTGAGCGCGCCGTATTCGCGCTGGGCCTCGGTCTGCACCGGCGCGGTCAGGGTCTCGTCGGGGGCGTCGTGATCCTGCGGCCGCGACGAGACGAGCTGGAAGCGCCGGATCAGCACCGTGATCACCGGCCCGCCGATCAGACCGCCCAGCACGATGCCCGACATCGCCGCCGCCACCGCGATCGATTCCGCGCCCTGCACGCCGGCCGCCTCGAACAGCGGCGCGAACGCCAGCCCGGTCGCCGGCCCGCCGGTCAGCGTGGTCGAGCCGGCCAGCACGCCGAACAGCGGATGCAGGTCGAAGCCGACCGCCACCGCCATGCCGAGCAGGTTCTGCGCCACCGCGAACAGGCTGGCCAGGCCCAGGAACACCACCACCTGCTTGCCGCTGATCTTGAGCAGGCGCAGGCTGGCGTTGACGCCGATGGTGGTGAAGAAGGCGATCATCAGCGGGCTCTGCAGGCCGGTGTCGAGCACGAACAGCGTCGTGTCCTGTTCGTATGCGATCCACGCCGCGATCGCGAACACCAGCCCGCCGATCACCGGCGGCGGCAGGTTGTAGCGCCCGAGCACGGGGATCGCGCGGCACAGCGCATAGCCCAGGAACAGGGCGATGCCGGCGAAGGCAAGGGTCTGGACGGCATCGAGTTGCAGCATCGGGTTTCCTTCTCGGTGTCACGCCGGCCGCAATCGGCAGGCGTCGCTCAGGGGCAGGTGCCCGGCGGCGGGCGATGCTGGAGCATCCTGCCCGGCAGCGCATGTGCCGCATGGCCCGCATCGATCGTCGCCACGCCGTTGACGAACAGGTGCACGACGCCTTCCGACAGCACGTGCGGCCGCACGTAGTCGGCCTTCGGCGCATAGGCGTCCGGGTCGAACACCAGCACGTCGGCGTAATGGCCGGGGCGCAGGAATCCGCGGTCGGCGAGCCCGAAGGTGGTGGCGGTCAGCCCGGTCGAGCGGTGGATGAAGGCCGCCAGGTCGATCACCTGGTCCTGCACCACGAAGCGCGCGTACTTCTCGGGGAAGGTCGCATGCTGGCGCGGATGGCCGTCGCCGCCGTCGGACGCGGTCAGTACCCAGGGCTGGCGCATGAACAGGTCGACGTCGTCGCGGCGCATGTTGAACGAGGCGATGCGCTGCGCCGAACCGGTGCGCCCGGTGCCGCCCTCGCCGATGATGCGCAGCGCGGCTTCGATCGGGTCGAGGCCGGCCCCGTCGGCGAACTGCTGCAGCGTGCGTGCGCTCCACGGCCAGCCGCTGCCGGTCATCAGGATCGCGTCAGCGCCGCCGCGGCGCTGCAGGTTGTCGCGCATGTCGTCGCGGATGCGCGCGGCGGTCGCGGGATCGTCCAGCCGTTCGAACAGCGCCGGGCGCCCGCCGTCCACCGCCCAGCGCGGCAGCAGCGCGGCGCCGAGGCTGGTGGAGGATGCCAGCCAAGGGTACTGGTCGGCGGTCACGCGCTGGCCTTGCGCGTGCGCGCGCTCGATGCGCGCGATCACCGCGCCGGCGCTGCCGTGGACGTCGGCGCCCAGCGCCTTGATGTGCGCGATGTGCACCGGCAGATGCGCGCGCCGGCCGATCTCGAGCGCTTCCTCGACCGAACCCATCAGGCCCAGCGAATAGCTCGACTCGTCGCGCTGGTGGGTGTCGTAGACGCCGCCGCGGATCGCCGCCTCGCGCGCGAGCGCGACCACATCGTCGGTCGAGGCGAAGCTCTGCGGCGCGTAGAACAGGCCCGCGGACAGGCCGAAGGCGCCTTCGCACATCGCGTCGGCGACCAGCGTGCGCATCCGCGCCAGTTCATCCGCATCCGGCGCGCGCGCATCCTGTCCCAGCACGCGGCTGCGCACCGGGCCGAGGCCGACGTAGGCGGCGACGTTGGTGCCGGTGCCCGCGGCTTCGAGCTTCGCGCGCTCGGCGGCGACGTCGGGCGTGCCGCCGCCGTCGATGCCGATGAAGATCGTGCTCACGCCCTGGTGCAGCCAGGGCAGGAGGCGGCGCATCGCCGGATCGGGCGAGCGCAGGTAGGTGTCGGGATGCGTATGCGGATCGATGAAGCCCGGCGCCACCACCAGGCCGGTCGCGTCGATCTCGCGCGTCGCGCGATAGCGTCGGCGCAGGTCGGGACCGACGGCGAGGATGCGGTCGCCGCGGATCGCGACGTCGGCGATCCGGCCGTCACTGTTGCCGCCGTCGAACAGCAGGCCGCCGTGGATCAGGGTGTCGGCTTGGGCAAGCGCGGTCGGCGCGGGCGGGCTGGCGCAGCCGGCGAGCAGCAGCAGGCCGGGCAGGCAGCGCGCCAGCCTGCGCAAGGGGAGGTGGAGGTCCGTCATGCGATCGCGCCTGCCGCGGCCGCTCATGCGGCGTGCGCGTCCTTCGCGCGCGCCCGTCCGCCGCCCCACAGCGCTGGCGCCGGCGGCTGCAGCAGGCCATCGCGCATGACCGCGCCGCCGGCATGGTCGTCCTTCAGCCACAGCGGGCCGTCGAGGTCGACGAACTCCGCGTGCCGCGCGACGTGCCAGGCCGGCGCGATCGACAGCGAGGAGCTGATCATGCAGCCGACCATGATGCCGAAGCCCTGCGCGCGCGCCGCGTCCAGCAGGTCCAGCGCGCCGGTGAGGCCGCCGGTCTTGTCGAGCTTGATGTTGACCACCTGGTAGCGCCCGCGCAGGCGCGGCAGGTCGCTGGCGACGTGGCAGGACTCGTCCGCGCACAGGCGCGCCGCCGACGCGAAGCCGAGCAGGGCGTCGTCCTCGCCCGCGGGCAGCGGCTGTTCGACCAGGTCGACGCGGGCTTCGGCCAGCACCGGCTGCAGCGACTGCAGCAGTTCGAACGTCCAGCTTTCGTTGGGATCGACGATCAGGCGCGCGCCGGGCAACGCGCTGCGCACGGCGCGGATCTGCGCGGCCGGGTCGGAGGCGTCGACCTTGAGCTTGACCAGGTCGAGATGGGCGAGCGCGCGCGCGGCCTGTTCCATGCACTCGGGCGCGTCGAGGCCGACGGTCTGCGCGCTGGCCAGCGGCGGCAGCGCGTCGGGCTGGCCCAGCAGCGCCGCGACCGACGCGCCCTGCTGCTGCGATTCGAGGTCCCACAGCGCGCAGTCGAGCGCGTTGCGCGCCGCGCCCGGCGCCAGCAGGTCGCGCAGCTGGCGGCGATCGAGCCCGTCGGCGATCGCCTGCGCGAACACCGAGGCCTCGTCGAGCACCGATTCCACGCTCTCGCCGTAGCGGGCGTAGGGCAGCGATTCGCCGCGACCGCTGAAGCCGCCGCCGCGGATCGTCGCCACCACCACCTCGGTCGAGGTGCGCACGCCGCGCGAGATGCGGAACGGCGCGGCCAGCGGGTGGCTGGCGTGGGCCAGGCTCAGCACGGCACGGATTCGAGCAGCCGGTCGACGATCCGCGCCACGCCGTCGCGCACCGGATCCTGCGCGGGCAGGCCGAGCAGGTCCTCGGCCTCGCGGCAGGCGCGCGCGGCGTCGGCAGGGTCGAGCTTCGAGGTGTTGAGCGCCACGCCGACCGCGATCGCCTCGGGATTGGTCAGCTGCGCGGCGGCGAGGTTGGCCGCCAGCGTGGTGCGCAGGTCCGGGACCGGGTAGTGTCCGAGGCCGCGCATGTGCGGGCGGTTCGGCTCGTGGCACAGCACCAGCGCATCGGGCTGGGCGCCGTGCAGCAGGCCCATCGACACGCCGGCGTACGAGGGATGGAACAGCGAGCCCTGGCCCTCGATCAGGTCCCAGCCGCCATCGTGGCGCTCGGGCGAGAGCCATTCGATGCCGCCGGAGATGAAGTCGGCGACCACCGCGTCGATCGGAATGCCGCGCCCGGCGATGAAGATGCCGGTCTGGCCGGTGGCGCGGAAGTCGGCCTTCAGGCCGCGCGCGCGCATTTCCGTTTCCAGCGCCAGCGTGGTGTACATCTTGCCGGTGGAGCAGTCGGTGCCGACGGTCAGCAGCCGGCGCCCCGCGCGCCTGAGGCCGTTGCCGACCGGCGTGGCCGGCGGATTGCGCGCGTCGAACAGGTGGCGATTGTTGCGGCGGGCGGCCTCGACGATCTGCGGATGCGAGCCCAGCCGCTCGTGCAGGCCGGACGCGACGTTCATGCCGGCCTCCAGCGCCGCGACGATGTCCGCCACCGAGTCCGGCCCCAGCCGGCCGCCGGCGTTGGCCACGCCGACGATCATGGTGTTGGCGCCGGCGGCGCGGGCCTGGGCGAAGTCCATGTCCGGCACGTCCACGCTGGTCCTGCACTCCGGGCCGCGGAACTGGCCCACGCACCACTCGGGCCGGAACTGCACCAGTCCGCGCGCGGTCTTGGCCGCGAGATCGTCCGGCGCATTGCCCAGGTACAGCAGGAACGGCGGTGGCCAGTGCGAAGCGTCTGCAGTGGCGGCGGAAGTGCTGGGCATGTCGGGTGCGTCCTGTCGCCCGCGGCGGGGTCGTGGGGAGGGTTCCATCTTCTGGCGCGGCGGGTTCGTCCGCCATTGAAAAGATGCCCGCCACGCATAACCCCGGGTTATGGCATCGGCCGACACTAGCCCGAAGGTGTTAGCGCGGTGCCGGACGCAGGCGCTGGCCCGCGATGGCAAACTGCAGCCATGGGTTCTCCCGTGATCCTGGTCGCCGACGACCATCCGCTGTTCCGCGCCGCCGTGTTGCACGCCCTGCGCGCGGCGATGCCGCAGGCCGACGTGGTCGAGAGCGCCAGCGCGCCGGCGCTGGGACAGGCGCTGCTCGCGCATCCGCAGGCCGACCTGTTGCTGCTCGACCTGACGATGCCCGGCGCGCGCGGCTTCTCGGTGCTGCTGCACGTGCGCGGCGAGCATCCGCAGGTGCCGGTGGTGGTGATCTCGTCGAACGACCATCCGCGCGTGATCCGCCGCGCGCAGCAGTTCGGCGCCGCGGGCTTCATCCCGAAATCGGCGCCGGCCGAGGCGATCGGCGAAGCGGTCGCGGCGGTGCTCGACGGCGGCAGCTGGTTCCCGCCGATGGCTGCCGAGCGCTCCGAGGCCGACGCCGAACTGGCGGCGAAGCTGGCGCAGCTCACGCCGCAGCAGTTCCGCGTGCTGCTGTGCCTGGCGGACGGGTTGCTCAACAAGCAGATCGCGCACGAGCTGGGGCTGGCAGAGAACACGGTGAAGGTGCACGTCACCGCGATCCTGAAGAAGCTCGACTGCTACAGCCGCACGCAGGCGGCGGTGCTGGTGAAGGGGCTGGAGCCGGAAAGCAGCGCCTGAGCGGCGTGCGAGGACAGCGATCCTGTCATCCCGGGCGCAAACATTGTCATCCCGAACGCAGTGAGGGATCTCCCTTTCCGATTGCGGATTTGCGGGACGGAGATCCCTGCGTTCGGGATGACAGCCAGTTGGATGCCGTTATCGGTGGCGAAGCAGCATCTGGCTCATCAGCGCGCGCAGCGCCGGCGCGCGCACCGGCTTGGACAGGAAGCCCCAACCGCGTTCGGCGGCGTCGCGCTGCAGGGCCTCCTCGCGCTCGGCGGTGACCAGGATCACCGGCGGTTCCTGCCGCCAGCGCGCACACAGTTCGCCGTACAGCGTCGGTCCGTCGATCTCGCCCATGCGTACGTCGAGCAGCACGATCTGCGGCGTGCGCCCCGGCGCGGCGCCCGCCAGTGCGCCCTGCGGGCCGCCGGCGAACGGCACCACGCAGCCCCAGCGCTGCAGCAGCGTGCGCGTGGCCTCGCACACGCGCGGATCGTCGTCGATGCACCAGGCCACGCAGCCGTGCAACGGGCTGTCGTCCTGCGGCGCGGACTCGGCGGGCGGCGAAGGCGCGGGCGGCGGGATCGTCGCCGCGTCGGCCAGCGGCACGCTGACCCAGAACGCGCTGCCCTGCCCGGGCTGCGAGCGCAGGCCGATGCGGTGGCCGAGCAGCCGGCCGATGCGTTCGACGATCGCCAGCCCCAGCCCGGCGCCGCGATCGTCGCCGTGGCCGTCGTCGAGGCGGCGGAACTCCTCGAAGATCTCGCGCTGCAGGCGCTCGGGAATGCCCGGCCCCTGGTCGTGGACCTCGATGCGCACGTGGTCGCCGTCGCGGCGGCAGCCGAGCACGATGCGCCCGCGGCGCGTGTAGCGCACCGCGTTGGACAGGAAGTTCTGCAGGATGCGGCGCAGCAGCGCCTCGTCGCTGCGCACCGCCAGGCGCGTGGGCACGTAGGCCAGGTCCAGCCCGCGCGATGCGGCGAGGATGCCGAACTCGCGCGCCAGCGCGTCGAGCAGCGGGTCCAGCGCGAACGGGCGGATGTCCACCTGCAGCGTGCCGGCCTCCAGCCGCGAGATGTCGAGCAGGCTGGTCAGCACCGCGTCCTGCGCGTTCAGCGCGGCCTCGACGTGGTCGGCGACCTCGCGCCGGTCGTCCGCGGGCAGGCGCGAGCGCAGCGCCGACAGGAACATCCGCGCCGCGTTGAGTGGCTGCAGCAGGTCGTGCACGGCGGCGGCGACGAAGCGCGTCTTGTAGCGGTTGGCCTGTTCGGCCTCGCGCCGTGCCTGGTCGAGGTCGGCGGTGCGTTCGGCGATGCGCTGCTCCAGCGCGTCAGCCAGCGAGCGCAGCTCGCGCGCGGTGTTCTTGTAGCCGGTGATGTCGGCGTAGCTGGTGACGAAGCCGCCGTCGGGCAGGGGCGTGCCGCGGATCTCGAGCACGGTGCCGTCCTGCTTCTCGCTCTCGCGCGCATGCGGCTTGCCGCCGCGCAGGTGGTCGAGCCGGCGCTGGATCGCATCCTCCACCGGGCCCGGGCCGAGCAGGCCGCGTTCGGCATTGAAACGGAAGACATCCTCGATCGGGCGGCCGACGTGGATGAAGCCGGGCGGGAAACGGAACAGCTCGAGGTAGCGCCGGTTCCACGCCACCAGCCGCAGTTCGGCGTCGATGATCACCACGCCCTGCGGCAGGTGTTCGAGCTGGCGGCTGAGGCCGCCGTCGGCGAGCTGCGCGGCCTCGATCACGCCGTCGCGCGCGGTGCGCAGTTCGTGCGCGTGCTGCTGCACCAGCGCCTCGAGTTCGGCGCGGTTGCGCTGGCGCAGCGCCGCGATGCGCTGGCGCTGCTGCACGAACAGCACCAGCAGCACCAGCGCCAGCCACAGCAGCGCGGCGGCGGTCGCGGCCTGGCGCGCGGCCGGGGCGATTGGCGCGGAGACATCGCGCAGCAGGTGCAGGGTCCAGTCCTGCTCGCGCGGCAGCGGCGCGCGGATCCACAGCCAGTCGCCGGCGCGCGCCGGCGTGAGCGGGCGGACCAGGGCGGTGTCGCCGTCCGGCGCGCGCGGACGCTGCACCGACATCGGGCGCAGCGGCTGCGTGCCGTACTGGCGGGTCGCCTCCAGTTCCCGCAGCGCGTCCTCGCCCAGCGGTTGCAGGGTGCGGTAGCGCCAGTCGTCCTGGCTGGCGAGGAAGACCACGCCGTGGCGGTCGCTGACCAGCACGGTGCCGTCCACGCGCAGCCATTCGCGCTCCAGCGCGGACAGCTGGATCTTGATCACGACCACGCCGAGCGGTTCGCCGCCGTCGCCGCGGATCAGCTCCGAGAGGAAATAGCCGGGGACGCCGGTGGTGACGCCGATGCCGTAGAACCGCCCCTGGCCCTCGGCCAGCGCCTGCCGCACGTAGGGGCGGAAGCCGTAGTGCTCGCCGACGTTGCTGCCCGGCTCGCGCCAGTTGCTGGCCGCGACCGCGGTGCCGCGGGCGTCGATGAGCGTGAGCGTGGAGGCCTGCGCGGTGCGGTTGGCTTCCTCCAGCCGCAGGTTCAGGCGCTGGCGCACGGCGGCGTCGACCGGGCCGGAGACGGCCGCGCGCAGTTCCGGGTCCAGCGCCAGCACCTGCGGCAGCGCGCGGTAGCGGTCGACCAGTTGCTCCAGCGCGCGCGCGTGCAGCGCGAGCTGTTGCCGCGACTGCTGCGCCTGCCGCGCCAGCTCGCGGCGCTCGCCCCAGCCGTGGCCCAGGGTCGCGAACAGCACAGTGCCGCCCACGGCGAGGAGCAGGGCGGGCAACCATCTTCGCAGGCGCCATTCGCGTCGCATGGACGCGAGTGTAGTGGAGCGACTTCGCGGAACCTCCAGAAATCGTCATTTCGAGCATAGGGAGAAATCCAGGCGCCTGAAGGGCAGGATTTCCCACTGCGTTCGAAATGACGGATCAGGGAATCGTGGAGGTTCCCTCCAGGCGCGATGGCTTCCGGCGCCGAGTCCGGAAGCCCCTAGTACCAATGCGTTATCGGCACCGCGGATGCGCGCGGGTACAAAGGGGCCCGCGTTCCGGACCGGATCCCCAGCAAGATGCACGCCATCCCGCAGCACGACGCCGTCCCCCCGGTGCGCCTGCCCCTGTACCGCCAGCTCTACGTGCAGGTGCTGCTGGCGATCGTGCTCGGCGCGCTGCTGGGCCATTTCCAGCCGGCGCTGGCCGAGCAGTTCAAGCCGCTGGGCGACGGCTTCATCAAGCTGGTGAAGATGATCATCGCGCCGGTGATCTTCCTGACCATCGTCACCGGCATCGCCGGCATGACCCAGCTACGCACGGTCGGCCGCGTCTTCGCCAAGGCGATGGTCTACTTCCTGTTCTTCTCGACGCTGGCGCTGGTCGTGGGCATGCTCGTCGCGCACGCGGTGCAGCCGGGTGCGGGCATGAACATCGACCCGGCCTCGCTCGACAGCGCCGCGGTCGAGGGCTACGTGCAGAAGTCGCACGAGATGAGCCTGGTCGGCTTCCTGCTCGACGTCATCCCGAACACGCTGGTCGGTGCCTTCGTCGACGGCAACATCCTGCAGGTGCTGTTCGTCGCGGTGCTGTTCGGGCTGGCGCTGGCGCTGACCGGCGAGCGCGGCCGGCCGGTGCAGGCCTTCCTCGAGGCGCTGACCGCGCCGGTGTTCCGGCTGGTGCACATCCTGATGAAGGCGGCGCCGATCGGCGCGTTCGGCGCGATCGCCTTCACCATCGGCCGCTACGGCGTGGAGTCGCTGGCCAACCTGGCCTGGCTGATCGGCACCTTCTACGTCACTTCGCTGCTGTTCGTGCTGGTGATCCTGGGTGCGGTGTCGCGGCTGTGCGGCTTCTCCATCTTCAGGCTCATCCGCTATCTCCGCGCCGAACTGCTGCTGGTGCTGGGCACCTCGTCGTCGGAATCGGCGCTGCCCTCGCTGATGGAGAAGATGGAGCAGGCCGGCTGCCAGAAGTCGGTGGTCGGGCTGGTGGTACCCACCGGCTATTCGTTCAACCTTGACGGCACCAACATCTACATGACCCTGGCCGCGCTGTTCATCGCGCAGGCGACCAATACCGAACTCACGCTGTGGCAGCAGGTCACGCTGCTGCTGGTGGCGATGCTCAGCTCCAAGGGCGCGGCCGGGGTGACCGGCGCCGGCTTCATCACGCTCGCGGCGACGCTGTCGGTGGTGCCGACGGTCCCGGTCGCGGGCATGGCGCTGATCCTCGGCGTCGACCGCTTCATGAGCGAGTGCCGCTCGATCACCAATTTCATCGGCAACGCGGTGGCCACGGTGGTGGTCGCGCGCTGGGAGAACGCGCTCGACCGCGACGCGCTCGAGCGCGCGCTGTCCGGACCGCCGAGCCCGATCGCCGCGGCACCGGATCCGGCCGCGGGGCCGGGCGATCCGAGGTCGCTGGACACCGACTGACAACGATACGAACCACGCTTTCGAGGGAGGAGCCAGACATGCACAAGCCACACCGTTCCGCGGCGACCCGGGGCACCATCGCCGTCGCCCTGCTGGCGGCGGCCATCCAGACCGCGCTGGCGCAGACGCCGCCGCCCGCGCCCGGGCAGGCGCCCGAGCAGACGCCGTCCGAGGCTGTGCCCGCGACGCCGACCGACGAGACCGCGACCACGCTCGACAACGTCATCGTGGTCGGCAGCCACATCCGCGGCGCGCCGACCACCGACGCGCTGCCGGTGGTGGTGTTCGACGCCGAACAGATCGACGCCGCGGGCGCGGTCTCGGGCGACGAGCTGCTGCGCGACATCCCGCAGATGGGCGACGTGCTGTTCGACGCCTCCAACAACCCGCAGACCAGCAACGCCGCGCGCGGTGACGTCAATTCGGTGAACCTGCGTTCGCTCGGCGTCGGCAACACCCTGGTCCTGCTCAACGGCCGCCGGCTGGTGCAGCATCCCACCAGCCAGGGCACCTCGGACACCGGCACGGTGCCGGTGCAGAGCTTCAACTCCAACTCGATCCCGGTGGCGGGGCTGGACCGGGTCGAGGTGCTGCTCGACGGCGCCGCGGCGATCTACGGCGCCGACGCGGTCGCCGGCGTGGTCAACACCGTGCTGCAGAACGATTTCGACGGACTGAGCGTCAGCACGCGTTTCGGCACCGCCGAGGGCACCGGCATGGACGAGTTCGAGGCCAGCGTGTTCACCGGCTGGAACTTCGACCGCGGCAACGTCTCGCTGTTCGCGAACTACGTCAACCGCTCCGCGCTGATGGCCGAGGACCAGGACTTCACCCGCTCCGACGACCTGCGCCCGCTGTTCGAGGACTCTCCCGACTTCGCCGGCCTGGCCGCGCTCGACGGCCGCTCCTCGCACGCGCCCTGGGCGCGCACGAGCCTGGGCTCGCGGCCGGTGGTCCGCTCCAACGGCGTCGCCGTGACCAATGCCGCCGGCGCGTTCCATGTGAAGCCGGACGCGGGCTTCGGCGCCTGCGCGGTCGACTACGGCGACGGCCTGTGCCTGGGCACCGGCAACACCAACTACAACACGACCCACCGCAACCTGCGCTACGACACCCGCCACGGCACCACGGTGCGTCCCTCGGTGGAGCGCGTGAACCTGCACCTGAGCGGCCACTTCGAGCTGACCGACGGCGTCGAGTTCTTCGGCGAGGCCGGCTACTACGAGGCGACCAGCCACGCGACGCAGCCGCCGGTGGTCAACCTCAACAGCCTGTGGATCCCGGCCAGCAACTACTGGAACCCGTTCGGCCCGGTGACCTTCGCCGACGGCACGGCCAATCCCAACCGCCTGCCCGGCCTGACCGGCGTGCCCGACGAAGGCCTGCCGGTGCTGCTGAGCAACTACCGCTACGTCGACGTCGGCTTCCAGGACGTCGAGGTGAAGAACTACCAGGCGCGTTTCCTCGCCGGCCTGCGCGGCCAGTGGAAGGGCTTCGACTGGGAAACCGCGCTGGTCTATTCCGAGGCCGAGGCCGAGGACCATTCGACCAACGTCGACATGACCGCGCTGCAGCGGCAGCTGGCGCTGTCCAACCCCGACGCCTACAACCCCTTCAGCGGCGGCTGCGCCGCCACCACCAGCTGGGGCGACTGCTCGCCCAGTTCGCAGGCGGCGATCGACGTGATCACCATGGATCTCGTGCGCACCTCGCGCACCACGCTGACCATGGCCGACTTCCGCATGAACCGCGGCGATCTGTTCGCGCTGCCCGCGGGCGACGTCGGCATGGCCTTCGGCGTCGAGGCGCGGCGCGAGACGCAGAAGGACGACCGCGATGCCAACCTCGACGGCACCTACACTTTCACCGACATGGTCACCGGCGAAACCAACCTGAGCAACGTCGCCGCGGTCAGCCCGAACCCGGACACCTCCGGCTCGCGCACGGTCGGCTCGGCCTTCATCGAGTTCGCGCTGCCGCTGGTGTCGCCGGAGATGGGCGTGCCGCTGGTGCGCAGCCTCGACGTGCAGCTGGCGGGTCGCTACGAGCACTACTCCGACTTCGGCTCGGTGGCCAAGCCCAAGATCGCGCTGGCCTGGGACGTGGTGGACGGCGTGCGCCTGCGCGGCTCCTACTCCGAAGGCTTCCGCGCGCCCAACCTCGAGCAGACCCACGCCACGCAGTACGCGCGCCTGGCCGGCGGCGTGGACTACGTGCGCTGCGAGGCGCAGCTGCGCACCGGTGCGATCGACTCGATGGGCGCCTGCGCGCAGAACATGTCGGGCGCGTCGCTGCTGGTCGCCGGCAACCCCGACCTGGAGCCCGAGGAGAGCACCAACGTGTCCTACGGCCTGGTGTTCCAGCCGACATTCCTGCCCGAGTCCGCCGGCACGTTCACCCTGACCGTCGACCGCTGGCGCATCGAGCAGGAGCAGATCGTCGGCTTGCTTGGCGCGCAGACCGCGCTGATCGTCGACTACCTCGACCGCGTCCAGGGCGGATCGAACCCGCTGGTCAACCGCGCCGATCCGACGCCCGAGGACATCGCGCTGTTCGAGGGCAGCGGCCTGACGCCGGTTGGCGAGGTGATCTCGATCAACGACCAGTTCGTCAACCTCCAGCCGCAGACCGCCGCCGGCATCGACTTCGGCCTGCACTGGCAGAAGCGGCGCACCCGCTTCGGCAACTTCAGCGTGCGCCTCAACGCCAGCAAGCTGACCGAGTTCACCCGCGACCCGGGCCCGATCGTCAACGAACTGTATGCGGCGCGCGAGGCCGGCACCATCGACCCGCTGACGCCGCTGCCGGATCCGAGCCAGCTGATCGCCCAGAACGGGCGCCCGGAATGGCGGGTGAACACGGCGTTCACCTGGAGTTCGGGGCCGTGGCGCGCGGGCGTGTCGACGCGCTACATGAGTTCGGTCGAACAGCCCGGACTGCTGGGTGCGTCGGGCGATCCATGGGTCATCGACTCGCGGACGGTCACCAACCTCTATGGGCAGTACCGCTTCCTCGGCGGCACCGCGGTGCGGGTCGGCGTGAACGACGCGACCGACGAGGGCCCCTCGCTGGCCGACAATGGCTACCGGGGATCGCTGCACCAGCCCTGGGGACGCTACTGGTACGTCAACATCAGCCATTCGTTCTGAGGCATGCAGTGGTGCGGACCATGACGCGAAACTTCACGGCAGGCGCGCTGGCGGCGATGCTCGCCGGCGCCGCCGTGGCCGCTGCGCCCGACGCGCCCCGGTTCGCGCCGACGGACTGCCCGGCCTCGGTCGCCGACATCGCCGACTGCCACGCTGCGCGCGACGGCAACGGCGCCTGGCTGCTGGTCGCGATGCCGCGCGAGTGGAACCGGCGATTGCTGGTCCACGCCCACGGCGGCCCGCGGCTGGGCGCACCGAAGGACGGCGATTCGGCCGAGGACCTCGACCGCTACTCGGTGATGGTGCGCGACGGCTACGCCTGGATCGGCTCGACCTACCGTCGCGGCGGCTACGGCGTGCGCAGCGCCGCCGCCGACGTCGAGGAGAGCCGGCGCCTGTTCGTCGAACGCTGGGGCAGGCCCGAACGCACCGTGCTGCACGGCCAGTCCTGGGGCGGCAACGTCGCGGCGAAGACGGCCGAACTGCATGCGCTCGACCTCGACGGCCGCGCCAGCTACGACGCGGTGCTGACCACCAACGGCGTGCTCACCGGCGGCACCCGCGCCTACGGCTTCCGCGCCGACCTGCGCGCGGTGTACCAGTACTACTGCCGCAACCATCCTGCGCCGGGCGAACCGCAATACCCGCTGTGGCAGGGGCTGCCGGCCGGATCGAAGCTGGATCGCGGCGAGCTGCGCCGCCGCGTCGACGCCTGCACCGGCGTCGACACCGCGCCGGGCAAGCGCACGCCGGCGCAGGCCGCGCGCCTGGCCGACATCCTCGCGGTGACCGGCGTGGCCGAGCGGCAGCTGGTCGCCCACCTGGCCTGGGGCACCTTCCACTTCCGCGACCTCGTGCACAGGCGCCTGCACGACCGCAATCCCTTCGACAACACCGGCACCGTCTACCGCGGCTCGCGCGACGACGAGGCGCTCAACGCCGGCATCGAGCGTTTCGCCGCCGATCCCGACGCAGTCGCGACGCTGGCCTACGACGCCGACCTGTCCGGCCTGATCGTGCTGCCGACGCTGGCGATCCACGCCGCGCACGACCCCGTGGTGTCGTCGCAGGCGCTGGCCGCGTACCGGGCCACGGTCGAGGCCGCCGGCCGCGGCCACCTGCTGGCGCAGGCGAAGACCGACGAGCACGAGCACAGCCGGCTGCGCGATGCGACCTACCGCGGCGCATTGCGCGCGCTGGAGGCGTGGCTGGACACCGGCCTGCGCCCGGATGCGGCGGCGCTCCAGGCGACCTGCGCGGCCGCGCCCGGGGACCCGGCGGACTGCCGCTTCCTGCCGCCGTGAGCGGCGCGGCCGCGGCCGGGACCATGGCACGCCGGGATAGCGCTCACAGGCCGGCGCGCTGCGCTAGTACGAGGTTGCCGCGCCGCCGCAACGCGCGTGCAAGGCCCGCGCCGCGGCGAACGGCTAGAATCCACGTTCCGCACACGGCCAGCCCATGATGTCCGACGAGTCGTCCAACAGCACCGAAAGCGCGCAGGAATTCCGCCAGGCCGCGCTCGACTACCACCGCCTTGCGCCCAAGGGCAAGATCAAGGTCGTCGCGACCAAGCCGATGCTGACCCAGCGCGATCTGGCGCTGGCGTACTCGCCGGGGGTGGCCTATGCCTGCGAGGAGATCGCGGCCGACCCGAGCAAGGCCAGCGAGTACACCGCGCGCGGCAACCTGGTGGCGGTGATTTCCAACGGCACCGCGGTGCTGGGCCTGGGCGACATCGGCCCGCTGGCGGGCAAGCCGGTGATGGAAGGCAAGGGCGTGCTGTTCCAGAAGTTCGCCGGAATCGACGTGTTCGACATCGAGATCGACGAGCGCGACCCGGACAAGCTGGTCGACATCATCGCCTCGCTGGAGCCGACCTTCGGCGGCATCAACCTTGAGGACATCAAGGCGCCGGAGTGCTTCATCGTCGAGCGCAAGCTGCGCGAGCGGCTCAACATCCCGGTGTTCCACGACGACCAGCACGGCACGGCGATCATCGTCGGCGCGGCGGTGGTCAACGCGCTGGAGATCGCCGGCAAGGACATCGCGCAGGTGCGCGTGGCCACCACCGGCGCGGGCGCGGCCGGCATCGCCTGCCTGGACATGCTGGTGGCGTTGGGGCTCAAGCCCGAGCACATCACGGCTTTCGACCGCGGCGGCGTGATCCACACCGGGCGCGATGACCTGGACGAGGCCAAGCGCCGCTACGCGCGCGACACCGACCAGCGCACGCTGGCCGAGATCGTCGCCGGCGCCGACATCTTCCTCGGCCTGTCGGCCGGCGGCATCCTCAAGCCGGAGATGGTCGCGACGATGGCCGACAGGCCGATCATCCTCGCCCTGGCCAACCCCTACCCGGAGATCCTGCCGGAGGAGGCGAAGGCGGTGCGCCCGGACGTGATCATCGCCACCGGGCGCTCGGACTATCCCAACCAGGTCAACAACGCGGTCTGCTTTCCGTACATCTTCCGCGGCGCGCTGGACGTGGGCGCGACCGGGATCAACGAGGCGATGAAGCTGGCCTGCGTGAAGGCGATCGCGGCGCTGGCCAAGAGCGAGGCCAGCGACCTGGGCGCGGCCTACGGCGAGGAGATCCCGAGCTTCGGCCCGGAGTACATCATCCCGCGCCCGTTCGACCCGCGGCTGCTGACCCAGCTGTCGCCGTGCGTGGCGCAGGCGGCGATGGACTCGGGCGTGGCGACGCGGCCGATCGAGGACATGGCCGCCTACCGCGAGAAGCTGGGCCAGTTCATCTACCGCACGGGCCTGGTGATGAAGCCGGTGTACGACCGCGCCAAGGCCGACCGCCAGCGCGTGGTCTACGCCGAGGGCGAGGAGGAGACCGTGCTGCGCGCGGTGCAGACGATCGTCGACGAGGGCCTGGCCTTCCCGATCCTGATCGGCCGCCCGGACGTGATCGAGATGCGCATCCAGCGGCTGGGCCTGCGCCTGCGCATGGGCGAGGATTTCGAGGTCACCAACGTCAACGACGACCCGCGCTTCAACGACTACTGGCGCCACTACCATGCGCTGACCGAGCGCCGCGGCGTGACGCCCGACGCGGCCAAGGCGCTGCTGCGCTCGCGCACCACCCTGATCGCCGCGATCATGGTCGACCGCGGCGAGGCCGACGCGATGATCACTGGACTGGTCGGCCGCTTCCACAAGAAGCTCGGCTACATCCGCAGCGTGTTCCCGCTCGACCCGGGCGTGCAGAGCACCTCGGCGATGACCGGCGTGGTCAACGACCGCGGCCTGTGGTTCTTCGTCGATACCCACGTGCAGCCGGACCCGACGCCCGAGCAGATCGCCGAGAGCACCATCCAGGCCGCCTACCGGCTCAAGCTGTTCGGCATCGAGCCGAAGATCGCGCTGATGTCGCACTCCAACTTCGGCAGCCACGACGACCCGAGCGCGCGCAAGATGCGCCAGGTGCGCGAGATCCTGGCCAGGCGCGCGCCGAAGCTGGAGGTCGACGGCGAGATGCAGGGCGACACCGCCTGGGACGACAGCCTGCGCCGGCGGATCTTCCCCAGCACCACGATGGAAGGCCGCGCCAACCTGTTCGTGATGCCGAACCTGGACGCGGCCAACATCACCTACAACATGATCCGTGTGATGACCAACGGCGTCGCGCTGGGGCCGATTTTGATGGGCATCAACAAGCCGGCGCACGTGCTGACCCAGACCTCGACGCCGCGGCGCGTGGTCAACATGACCGCGATCGCCGCGGTCGAGGCGCAGATCCGCAGGCAGATGGAGGCGGAGCGGCGGGGCTGAGGCTGGCGCGCGGCCGCGGGGCGAGGCCCATGGGTCGGGTGGACAGTTCGGGATTTTCCCGGCAGATCACCTTGCCAGCAGCCGGCGCAGCAGGGCCGGCAACTCGTCCAGCTCGTCCTTGAGCAGCAGTCCATCGGCCGCGGGCGGCTCGTCGACCGGCGCCATCAGTGCGCCGGTCAGGAACACGAAGGGCAGCGCCGGATCATGCGCGCGCACCAGCGCCAGCGCCTCGGCGCCGGAGAATCCCGGCAGGTTGACGTCCGACACCACCGCCTGCGGCGCGAACGCGTCCAGCGCCGCGCGCAGCCCGTCGGCGGTCGACACCCGCCGGCATTCGACCGCCAGGCTGCCCTTGCGCAGCGCGAACTCGGCCAGTTCGGCGTCGTCGCGCGAATCGTCGACCAGCAGCACGCGCCACGCGTCCCGCGTGGGCGCGCCGTCCGCGCCGGCCTGCGTGGGCATGCGCGCTCAGTCCTTGTGCGGCGCTTCGTTGAGCACCGCCCAGAACCGTCCGAGCGTGCGCACCGCGTCGAAGAACTGGTCCACGTCCACCGGCTTGACCACGTAGGCGTTCACGCCCAGGTCCCAGCTGCGCGCGAGGTCGCTTTCCTCGCGCGAGGACGACAGGATCACGATCGGCAGCGCCTTGAAGCGATCCTCCTTGCGCAGCTCGGTCAGCACTTCCAGGCCATCCATGCGCGGCATCTTGATGTCGAGCAGCAGGACCGCCGGATCGCCCTCGCCACGGTCGGCGAACCTGCCGCGGCGCAGCAGGTAGTCCAGCGCCTCGACGCCGTCCTCGACGTGGACGATGGGGTTGGCCAGGTGGGCGTCGCGCAGGGCGTCGATCGCCATCTCGGCGTCGTGCGGACTGTCTTCGGCCAGCAGGATGGTGCGCAGTTCGGTCATGTCGAGCTCTCGTTCGGTCCAGGCATGTCGCCCATGACGGGCAGGGTGAAGTGGAAGGTGGCGCCGGCGCCGGGTTCTGCCTCGGCCCAGATGCGGCCGCCGTGGCGCGCCAGCACCCGGCGCACGCTGGCCAGCCCGATCCCGGTGCCCGGGAACTCGCTGGCCGCGTGCAGGCGCTGGAACACGCCGAACAGCTTGCCGGCATAGCGCATGTCGAAGCCGGCGCCATTGTCGCGCACCTGGAAGTGGTGCCCGTCGTCGGTGCGCTGGCAGGCGACCTCGATCCGCGCAGGCTCGCTGCCGCGGCTGTACTTGACCGCGTTGCCGAGCAGGTTCAGCCACACCTGGCGCAGCATGTTCTCGTCGCCCGCCACCACCGGCAGCGGCGCGACGCGCCATTCGATCGCATGGCCCGGGGCCTCGGTGGTGTTGTTCGAATCCAGCATCGCGCGCGTCTCGTCGACCAGCGACTGCATGTCCACCGTCTGCAGGCGCAGCGCGCTGCGGCCCAGGCGCGAGTACACCAGCAGGTCGTCGATCAGCGCCGACATGCGCCTGGCCGACGACACCATCACCTCGAGGTAGTGCTTCGACTTGTCGTCGATGCCCTCGCCCAGGTGGCGCTCGAGCTTGTCGCCGAAGCCGGCGATGTGGCGCAGCGGCGCGCGCAGGTCGTGCGAGACCGAATAGCTGAAGGCCTCCAGCTCGCGGTTCACGTCCGAGACCTGCTCGACCTTGCCCTCCAGCTGGCGGTTGAGCTCGCGGATCTGGCGGTCGCTGGCCTTCTGCACGCTGACGTCGCTGGCGGTGATCAGGGCCACGGCGTCGTCCCGGTCGGGCAGGGGCATCGGACGGGCGTTGATCAGCATGGTGCGCTCGACCTCGTCGGCGGTGCGCTGGACCTGCTCGTGGTCCCACAGCTCGCGGCCGCGCGCGAGCACGTCGCCCAGGCGCCGCAGGGTGCGCTCGTCGCGCCAGGCGCCGCCGCCGATGTCCGCGAGCCGCTGGCCGCGCGCGTCGCCCGACACGCCGTAGAGTTCGGCGAAGGCGGCGTTGTGCATCACCACGCGCAGGTCGTGGTCGGCGAGCACGATCGGTTCGCGCACGGTGTCGAGCACCACGCTGGCGCGCGCGCTGGCGCGCAGCGCGTCGTGCTCCGCGCGCAAGCGGTGCGACACCTGGCGCGTCGAGTACGCGAACAGTCCGCCGAGCAGCAGCAGCTGGGCGAACATCGCCGTCCAGGCGCCGATCCGGGTGCGCCGCTCCACGCGCTCGGCCCTTGCCTGGCGGATTGCCAGCAGGCGCTGTTCCTCGCCGATGATCGCGGTGATCAGCTCGTGGATCGGGTAGCGCGCCACCATCGCGTCGATCTCTGCGGCGGTCACGACCGTGTCCGAGTCGATGATGCTGTCGGCCCGGGCCTTGCGCAACACGATGTTGGATTGCAGCGCGTCGATGCGCCGTTGCTGGTCCGGATGGTCCCGCGTCAGGTGCTGGAGTTCCTGCAGCGTGGGCAGGAGCCGGGCGCGGCTCTCGCCCACGCGCGCGCGCAGCGCCGGGTTGTCCACGCCGGCCGCCAGCGACAGCGCCCCCGCTTCCAGGTTGCGCATGTCGGACGCCAGTGCGTGCACGCGCGCCTCCACCCGATAGCTGTGCGCAACCATCTCCTGCGCCGCGTCGTTGTCCTGCGCCGCGCCGCGCAGCAGCAGGAACGGCGTCACCACGATCAATGCGATCGCGAGCCCGAGCGCGGGCAGGCGCCAGTTCGACAGCGGTTGCGGCAGGGCGGAAGATGACATCGGGCGGTGCGGTTGGCGGATGGACGGTCGCGGTCCGGGCGGGCGGACCGGGCCGCGGACCTGCCGGCAGCCGACCGCCGCCCCCCGGTCCAGCGGTCGCCCATCTTGACACCGATCCGTGCACGCAGCGCGAAGGCAGTGCGGATGTCCCGGCGGACAACGCTGCGTTGCGGCCTCGCCGGACGAGCCCGCTGCTAGAATCCGGACTCTAAAACCCCCACGAACAGCGCGGCCGGCGGGCCGCGAGCGGAGCAAGGCGATGAACTGGCTGAACGACGTGCTGCAGAACGACCCCAACCCCACCGAGACCCGGGAGTGGATCGAATCGCTGAAGGCGGTCATCGACCACGGAGGGCCGGAGCGCGCGCACCAGCTGCTGGAGGACATGGTCGAACTGACCCGCCGCGCCGGCGCCCACCTGCCGTTCGCCCCGACCACCGAGTACATCAACACCATCCCGCCCCACCTGGAGCCGAAGATCCCCGGCGACCAGACCCTGGAGTGGAAGATCCGCTCGATCATCCGCTGGAACGCGATGGCGATGGTGGTGCGCGCCAACCGCAAGCCCGGCGACCTCGGCGGCCACATCGCCAGCTTCGCCAGCTCGGCCACGCTCTACGACGTCGGCTTCAACCACTTCTTCCGCGCCCCGAGCGCCGACCACCCGGGCGACCTGATCGCCCCGCAGGGCCACAGCTCGCCGGGCATCTACGCCCGCGCCTTCCTCGAGGGCCGCATCAGCGAATCGCAGATCGACCACTTCCGCATGGAGGTCGACGGCCGCGGCATCTCCTCCTATCCGCACCCCTGGCTGATGCCCGACTTCTGGCAGGTGCCGACGGTGTCGATGGGCCTCGGCCCCATCGCCGCGATCTACCAGGCGCGCAACTGGAAATACCTCGAACATCGCGGCCTGATGCCCAAGTCCGACCGCAAGGTCTGGTGCTTCATGGGCGACGGCGAGACCGACGAGCCCGAGAGCCTGGGCGCGCTGTCGATCGCCGGCCGCGAGGGCCTGGACAATCTCGTCTTCGTCATCAACTGCAACCTGCAGCGCCTCGACGGCCCGGTGCGCGGCAACGGCAAGATCATCCAGGAGCTGGAGAGCCAGTTCCGCGGCGCCGGCTGGAACGTCGTCAAGACCATCTGGGGCAGCTACTGGGACCCGCTGCTGGCCAAGGACCACCAGGGCCTGCTCAAGAAGGTGATGATGGAAACCGTCGACGGCGAATACCAGAACTGCAAGGCCTTCGGCGGCGCCTACACCCGCGAGAACTTCTTCGGCAAGACGCCGGAGACGCTGGCGATGGTCGCCAGCCTCTCCGACGACGACATCTGGCGCCTCAACCGCGGCGGCCACGACCCGCACAAGGTCTACGCCGCCTACGACGCGGCGATGAAGACCACCGGCCAGCCCACCGTCATCCTCGCCAAGACGGTGAAGGGCTACGGCCTGGGCAGCGCCGGCGAGGCGCTCAACCCCACCCACAACACCAAGAAGCTCGACGACGACGCGGTGCGCGCCTTCCGCGACCGCTTCAAGATCCCGGTCGACGACGACCAGCTCAAGGACGGCAACATCCCGTTCTACCACCCCGGCGAGAAGTCCGAGGAAGTGCAGTACCTGCTCGAGCGCCGCAACGCGCTGGGCGGCTTCCTGCCGCAGCGCCGGCGCAAGGCCGACGAGAAGATCGCCACCCCGAAGCTCGAAGCCTTCGACCGCCTGCTCAAGAGCACCGGCGAGCGCGAGATGTCGACCACGATGGCCTTCGTGCAGTCGCTCAACATCATCCTGCGCGACAAGCAGGTCGGCCCGCGCGCCGTGCCGATCGTCTGCGACGAGGCCCGCACCTTCGGCATGGAGGGTCTGTTCCGCCAGATCGGCATCTACGCCCCCGAAGGCCAGAAGTACAAGCCGGTCGACCGCGACCAGCTGATGTACTACCGCGAGGACTCCACCGGCCAGGTGCTGCAGGAAGGCATCACCGAGGCCGGCGCCTTCGCCTCGTGGATGGCCGCGGCCACCAGCTACAGCACCAACAACCTGCAGCTGCTGCCGTTCTACATCTACTACTCGATGTTCGGCTTCCAGCGCGTCGGCGACGCCGCGTGGCAGGCCGCCGACATGCGCGCGCGCGGCTTCCTGCTCGGCGGCACCGCCGGCCGCACCACGCTCAACGGCGAAGGCCTGCAGCACGAGGACGGCCATTCGCACCTGCTCTCGGGCGCCATTCCCAACTGCCGCAGCTACGACCCGACCTTCGCCGGCGAGGTCGCGGTGATCCTGCAGCACGGCATGAAGCGCATGATCGAGGAGCAGGAGGACGAGTACTACTACCTGACCCTGATGAACGAGAACTACCCGCACCCGGACCTGCCCGAAGGCGCGGCCGAGGGCGTCATCAAGGGCATGTACCTGCTCAAGGACGCCGGCAAGGCGAAGAAGGGCGAGCTGCGCGTGCAGCTGCTCGGCAGCGGCACCATCCTGCGCGAGGCCATCGCGGCGGCAGAGCTGCTGGACAAGGACTTCGGCGTCACCGCCGACATCTGGTCCTGCCCCAGCTTCACCGAACTGCGCCGCGACGGCTACGACGTCGAACGCTGGAACCGCCTGCATCCCGAATCCAGGCCGCGCAAGGCCTACGTCACCCAGTGCCTCGAAGGCCGCCAGGGCCCGGTGATCGCCGCGACCGACTACGTCCGCAACTTCACCGACCAGATCCGCGCCTTCATCCCGGCCACCTACACCGTGCTCGGCACCGACGGCTTCGGCCGCAGCGACACCCGCGCCAACCTGCGCCGGCATTTCGAGGTGGACCGCTACTACATCGCGCATGCGGCGATCGATGCGCTGGCGAAGGACGGGAAGATGACGGCGAAGGATGCGGCGCGGGCGATCAAGCTTTACAAGCTGGATCAGGAGAAGCCGAACCCGCTGGGCGCCTGATGCATCGAGGCCCGGATGCCCCTTCTCCCGCCAGCGGGAGAGGGTGCCGAAGGCGGGGAGAGAAGGCGGCCGAAAGGTCGCTTGCTTCCTGATTCGTCGCTTGTTCGAGTGGTGAACGCCCTGTGGTCGGCGACCCGGTCCAGGACGGATCACCGCCACCGACACCGGCGGCTGATGCGTTCAGCGCATTCCTGCCGTCCGTGTCTTCGTCTGTGCCTACGTTCGTGTCCCTACCCGTGTCCCCTACCCGTGTCATTTCGACCGCAGGGAGAAATCTCCCATCCGGCGCACGGAAAGAAGATTTCTCCCTGCGGTCGAAATGACAGGCTTTCTGGTCCGCAAAAGGGATCAGGTTCATTTTCCGGCGGCATCGCCGCTCCTGGGGCGACGCCTATCCCGCCAACTGTGCGAGGAACGTCGTCGCATCCAGCTGGCAATGGGCTTCGATGGCCCCGGGCAAGTTGAATACGCGCGGGCGCTTGCGGAAGTCGAAGACGCGATAGAGCTGGTAACGCTCAGCGTCGGCGTTGGAGCGAGCGAGTTCGTTGCGGGATACGAAGAAGGGTGTGAGTTCGCCGAAGGCAGTGGTCTTGACCTCGATCAGCCGCTCGCGGCCGCTGGTCTCGAACGACAGCACGTCGAAGCCGAGGCCATCGCCCTGTGTTTCAGACACCTGCTCGATGCGGTCGGCCAGCGCCTTGCGGCCGGCCGCATGCAGTCGCTGTGCCTCCAGTTCCATCACGAACAGTTCGCCCGCCTTGCCGAGTGAGCGGTTGTGCGATTCGCGGGCGAGGTAGTCGCGGCGTGCCGGGGAGAAGCGCGAGGCATACTGTGGCGGCGCTTCCCTCAGCCCTTGGGGTTTGGGTTTCGGTACCCAGGCCTGGGCATCGATCACGGCCTCGGCGACGGCTGCCGGTCGCGTCACCGCGTGTTCCGCCGCGGCTTGCAGCGCTGGCCTATTCCTTAGCTGCGTTTCCAGCACCTCCAGCAGCAGCAACTGGTAATTCTCCAGCGCCTTGTAGCCACCGACCGTGGGCCACTGCAACGCCTGCATCACCGCGCTGATGTTGCGGAACTTGTACTCGACCGAGGCCTTGCTGCGTCCATCGAGTAGCTGCATCAGCGCGCGGATCCGCGCGGACTTGTTGAACTGCTGGCCGTTGAGCTCAAGCTCCAGCATCTGCAGGTAGTCGGCTACGCATGCCTCTACCTCCACGCGAGACCAGTCTTCACCCGTCGCCACGTACCGTCCCCACCGTTTGGTCGTGCC
The DNA here is from genome assembly GCF_007859325.1 of Luteimonas marina. GTDB lineage: Bacteria > Pseudomonadota > Gammaproteobacteria > Xanthomonadales > Xanthomonadaceae > Luteimonas > Luteimonas marina. Next base: position 376,201 of record NZ_VOHK01000002.1, read on the forward strand.
AGGGTATCGGGCTTCGGGTTGTGTTGAACAGTGGTGGGAAAGGGCTGGCCAAAGCCCCGTTGCCTGCCCGGCCATGGAACGATCCCTTGCCCGTGGCTGCAACCGATCTCGCATCGCCCGCATCTTCCTGGGACCAGCGACCTCGCGAGCCTGCCGCCATGACCCGATCGATCGTCCTGTTCCTCCTGTGCTGCCTGCCGCTGCTGGCCGTCGCGCAATCCGCGCCGAAGCCGGCAGCCGATGCCGCCACGCCAGCCGATGACCCGTCCCGGCAGGCGCTGGACGCCTGGCTTTCGGCCTTCAACTCCGGTGAGCGAAAACCGCTGGAAGCCTTCCGCGACCGCTGGAAGCCGGACATGGACGTGGACCGGATGCTCGAGCTCCACGTGGAAACCGGCGGGCTCCGGCTGGTACGGCACGAGCCCTCGGAGCCGGGCACGGCGCAGGCGCTGCTGCAGGAGCTGGAATCGGACACGGTCGTTCGCATGGAGATGATCGTGAAGTCCGGGGAACCTGTGCGCTTTGGCATCCGACCGATCGATCCGCCGGAAGACCTGCGCGTGTCGCGCATGAGCGCGGGCGGGGCCATCGAAGCACTCATGGCGAAGGCCGACGAACAGGCGGCGAAGGACGCATTCTCGGGCGTGCTGCTGGTCGCGCGTGGCGACGAGGTGCTGCTGCAGCGCGCGTGGGGCCAGGCCGACCGTGCGGCCGGTACGCCGGTCGCGCTGGACACGAAGTTCCGCCTGGGCTCGATGAACAAGATGTTCACCGCCGTCGCCACGCTGCAGCTGGTGCAGGCCGGCAAGTTGTCGCTGGACGGGACGGTCGGCCAGTACCTGTTCGGTTATCCGAACGCGGAGGTTGCGAAGGCGACGATCCGGCAGATGTTGACGCACTCGGGCGGTACCGGCGATTTCTTCGGCCCCGAGTTCGACGCGCAGCGGCTGTCGCTGAAGACGCACGACGACTACGTCCGCCTGTTCGGCGCGCGCGGCCCGACGCATCCGCCGGGCACCGAGCAGCGCTATTCGAACTACGGCTTCCTGCTGCTCGGCGCGATCATCGAGCGCGTGAGCGGACAGTCCTACTACGACTACGTCGACGCGCACGTGTTCGCGCCCGCCGGCATGCACGACAGCGGCTCATTGCCCGAGGACGTGGCGGTTCCGGGCCGCGCGGTCGCGTACATGCGCAAGGAGGGCGCGTGGATCGACGCCGCCGACACCCTGCCTTACCGCGGCACGGCGGCCGGCGGCGGCTACAGCACCGCCGGCGACCTGCTGAAGTTCGCGCGTGCATTGCTCGCGGGCAAGCTGCTGTCGCCGGAGCTGCTGGCCGAGGCCACGCGCAACCAGACGCCGTGGTACGGCTACGGATTCATGGCGCGCGAGCAGGAGGGCGTGCGCATGTTCGGCCATGCCGGCGGCGCGCCCGGCATGAACGGTGATCTGCGCGTCTATCCGGACCTGGGCGTGGTGGTGGTGGGGCTGGCGAATGTCGATCCGCCTGCTGCGGATCGCCTTGTCGGCTACTACCTGTTGCGGATGCCGTTGCCGGTAAAGCCGGGAACCTGACTTCCAAGCACCCGACAACATGGACCCTGTCATCCCGGGCGCAGCGGGGGATCTGCGTTCGCGCGTCAGGTTCGGGCGACAAGCAGGGTCCCTCGCTGCGCTCGGGATGACATCCTGTCAGGTGTTCTTGATTTCCAATCAGGGTTGGCGTCGATGGCGGAGAGCAGGGGGCAAGGTCGACTTCTTCCGTCAGCGAGGACGGGTCGGGTTCACTTCCCGGGGGGCGCGTGATGTCGCAACAGCCGGCCGGCAATGCCGGTCCGCTCGCCGTCCTCGTAGGCAGGTACGCCATTGACCACCACCAGGTCGAACCCTTCCGCGCGTCGGAACGGATCGACGTAGTCGGCCCGCGCCCGTACCCGCGCCGGGTCGAACAGCACGAGGTCGGCCTTCGCGCCTTCGCGCAGGATGCCGCGGTCGGTCAGGCCGAGGATCGAGGCGGGCAGGCCGGTGGCCTTGCGCACGGCTTCCTCGATCGATACGCGCCGGTCGCGCACGACGAATTCCTCGATCCATTTCGCGAAGGTGCCGTGGCCGCGCGGATGGCGGGTGGTGGGTGAGCCGTCGGTGGCGATGGCCACGAACGGGTCCTGCATCAGTCGCGCCTGCAGCGCTTCGTCCATCACGAAGTGGGCGGCGCTGCCGCCGCGGGGGCCGAGCGAGAGCAGCACGTCGGGATACGCCTCTCCGGCGGCTTCCGCGACCTGGGCGAGGGTCTTGCCGGCATGGGGTCCGCTGCCGAACAGCAGGGCCTCGGGGCCGCCGCGACGGGTCATGCGCCATTCGAGGGCGTCGCGCAGTTCGGCGCGGCGGGCGGCGAGCACCTGCGCGTAGTCGGTCGGTGGCAGCGCCCATTCCGGGAACAGGATGGCGATGCCGGTGTAGCTGGCGGCGTAGGGATACATGTCCGCGGTCAGCGGCACGCCGGCGTCGCGCTGTCGCCGCAGTTCGGCGAGCAGGCGCTCGGCGCGGTCCTCGCCCTTGCCGTAGACAACCTTGAGGTGGGAGACGTGGGTGCGCGCGGGCCGGCTGGCTTCGATGTGCTCGCGGATCGCGTCCTCGACGCGGTCGTCGTCTTCCGAACGCATGTGGCTCATGGCGACGCCGTCGTGACGCGCGACCACGCGGCCGAGCGCGGCGAGTTCGGCGGTCGCGGCGTAGCGGCCGGGCACGTATTCGAGCCCGGTGGACAGGCCGAACGCGCCGGCGGCGAGGTCGGCTTCCAGCAGTTCGACCAGTCGCGCCATCTGCGCGGCGGAGGGTTGGCGGGTGCCGTCGTCGATGCCCGCGAGGCGGCGCAGCGTGCCGTGGCCGGAGGTGGTGGCGACGTTGATGTCGGGCGTCGCGCGTGACATCGCTTCGAACCAGGCGGGCAGGCCTGCGGTGGCATCTTCGCCGGCCGACGGGCTGCCGCCGTCCTGCCCCAGCACGATGGTGGTCGCGCCCATCGCGAGGTGGCTGGCGTAGGACTGTTCGAGCGGGTTGCCGTGCGCATGCAGGTCGATGAAGCCGGGCGCCAGCACGCGGCCGCCGCCTTCGACGATGCGCGCGCCGCGCGCCGAACGGGCCACGATGCGGCCGATGCGTTCGATGCGGTCGCCGCGCACCAGCAGATCGGCCGTGCGCGCGGGCGCGCCGGTGCCGTCGACCAGGCGCACGTCGCGGATCAGCAGTGCGGTCGTGGAGCTGGCGCGTGCGCCGGAAGGCAGGCAGGCCGATGCCGTGCCCGCGGCGATCGCGGCCAGGAACTCGCGTCGTGACCAGTGCATGCAGGAACTCCCGTCATCGCGTCGGTCCGCAGTATGGAAGCCGTCGCCGCGTGTCGCCAGTGGACGCGCGGCGTGCGCGGCAAGCATGTGGATCTCTCCGGATCCATTCTCCGAAGCCCGCGGCATACCGCAGGCGCGGCTTTCGGCCGCGGCCCCGCCACGCATCGCGGCGGGAGGGACCCCATGGCTTGCCGCGGGGTGGTCATCGCGCCTGCACGAACGGTGATCCGGTTTTTTGGTAGGGTCACGCATTCCTTCCGGGAGATGGACTCATGCATTCCTTCGCTGCCCGTGGCGCGCAGTTGCGCGCGATCCTGTCCACCGCCACGATCGGCCTGCTGCTGGCGGCGTGTTCGCCATCGACAAGCGATGCGGCCACTGCCGATCCCGCGCGCTCGCCGGAGCCGGTTTCGCAGGCCGTCGCCTTCGTCGGCGTCAACGTCGTGCCGATGGACCGCGAGACCGTGCTGGAGGATCACACGGTGGTCGTCGAGGACGGGAAGATCGTATCGGTCGCGCCCGCAGGCGAGGCGCAGGTGCCGGAGGGCGCGCAGCGCATCGACGGCGCCGGGCGCTGGCTGATGCCGGGGCTGGCGGAGATGCACGGTCACGTGCCGGGTCCGGACGATGCCGCCTACGCCGAAGACGTGCTGTTCCTGTACGTGTCCAACGGCGTGACCACGGTGCGCAACATGGCCGGGAACGCGTCGCACCTGGCGCTGCGCGAACGGATCGCGAACGGCGAACTGCCCGGGCCGACCCTGCATGCGGCCAGCCCGTGGTTGAGCGACGAGAAGGCCGGTACGCCGGAGCGCGCCGAACAGGCGGTGCGCGAGTACCACGCGGCGGGCTTCGACCTGCTCAAGATCGGCGGCATCCCGCCCGATGCCTATGCGCGCATGGCGCAGACCGCGCACGCGCTCGGCATGCCGTTCGCCGGGCACGTGCCGGGCGAGGTCGGGCTGGTCGGTGCGCTCGATGCGCGGCAGGCGTCGATCGACCACTTCGACAGCTACGCCGAGTTCCTCGCTGCGGAAGGCGCCGGCTTCGCGGCGCGCGACAAGGGCTTCTTCGGCAGCGGCGTGGCCGACCTGATCGATGCCGACCGCATCCCGGATGCGGTGGCGCGGACGCTCGCGGCCGGGACGTGGAACGTGCCGACGCTGAGCCTGGTCGAGCACCTGGCCTCGCCCGAACCGGCCGAGTCGATGATCGAGTGGCCGGAGATGCGCTACATGCCCAAGGACGTGCGCGACGGCTGGGTGGCCGCCAAGCGCGGGTTCCAGTCGCGCGACACCTTCCAGCCGGCGGCCGCGCAGCGGTTGGTCGAGGTGCGCCAGCGCCTGCTCAAGGCGCTGCACGAGGCGGATGCGCCGATCGCGCTGGGTTCGGATGCGCCGCAGTTCTTCAACGTGCCCGGTTTCTCGATCCACCACGAGATGCGGATGATGGCCGCGGCCGGACTCACGCCCTATGAGGTGCTGGCCACGGGCACGCGCGAACCGGCGCGCTATTTCGGTACGCCGGAGGCGTTCGGCACGGTCGAACCCGGCCGGCGCGCCGATCTGGTCCTGCTCGAGGCCAATCCGCTCGACGACCTGGCGAACGTGCAGCGGCGCGCGGGCGTGATGGTGGGCGGACGGTGGTGGCCGGAGGAGGAGATCCAGTCGCGGCTGCAGGAGATCGCGGAGGCGGTGGCCGGTCGGGACGCCGGCTGAGCGCCTGTTCAAATGATCGAAACCCGCACGTCATCCCGGCGAACGCCGGGATCCAGCTTTTCGTTCGGCGGGCGTCCTGTCTCGGCAGGCTAGAACATTTTCGACTCTGATGTTGACGTTTCCGTCGTCCCCGCGAAGGCGGGGACCCAGTGTCTTGATCCTTGAAATCAACGGCAAAGACACTGGATCCCCGCCTTCGCGGGGACGACGGATATGAAGGGTTTGCGCAAAAAAAAGCGCTCCAAAGCTGGATCCCGGCGTTCGCCGGGATGACGAGTCCCGGTTACTCGTCCTGCGCGACGTCCATGATCACCTGCGCGGCCAGGTAGCGCCGTCGCGGGATGGCGGGTGACGGTGAAGCCGAGGACCTGCAGTTCCCATTCCAGCAGGTCCCCCATGCGCGCCATGCCGGTTTCGATGTTCACCAGGCGCTCGTGGCGAGCGCGGCAGGCGCTGCCGGCGTTCGCGCAGTGGCCGCGGTTGCCGATTTGACAGGGCGAAGGGCGTCGTCGTCATAATCGCGCCGGGACTCCTGTCATGGGTCGGCGAAGATCCTGATGGATGACGACTTCCACCTCGAATTGCGCCGCGAGTCGGCCGGCAGGCTGTACGCGCACGTAGGTGGTCGGGCGACGCTGGAGAACACGTTGGCCTACTGGCGCGCGATCGCCGATGCGCTCCAGGCGCAGCCGTCGCGCCAGCTGCTGCTGGTGGACGAACTGGTGGGGCCATCGCTGGCGGCCGCGGACTGGGCGGCGCTGGTGGCGGAGGTCGGCCCGCGCCTGGGCCAGCTGCGCATCGCGCACGTCAAGCCGCGCGGACTGGACACGGTCGAATACTGCGTGCTGTCGGCGATCGATTCCGGACTGGAGGCGCAGGTGTTCGAGGACGAGCACCGGGCCAGCGTGTGGCTGCGCTACGGGCCCGACGGGCCCTGACAGATCGTCATTCCCGCCTTCGCGGGAATGACGGTACCTGGCAAAACAAAATCCTTGTCATTTCGACCGCAGGGAGAAATCTCCTGTCCGGCGCGAGGAAAGCAGATTTCTCCCTGCGGTCGAAATGACAGGGGGGTTCCCGGGTTGTTCCCTCATTCGGGAGAAGAACCAGACAAATCCCTTCCCCGGACCGAGTCCGGGGGAGGGACGACACGCAGCTCAGGCGCGGCCGATGTCGACCGCGGTCTTGTCGATCAGTTCGGCGATGCGGCGGATCGTGTCTTCGTCCGGCAGTTCGTCGCCGAAGCGGATGCGCAGCGCGGTCTTGAGGTTTTCCATCGCGCGGCGGATGTCGGGCACGCCGCGCGTGCGGGCGCGGTGGCGGCCCTGCTCGAGCCGCGCGACCAGGCGTTCGGCGTGCTCGCGCTGTTCGTCCAGGGCGGCGCGGCCTTCGTCGGTGATGGCGTACTGCTTGCGGCCGTTCTCCAGCGTAGCGGCGGTGGCGAGGCCGGTGTCCTCCAGCAGGGCCAGGGTCGGGTAGACCGTGCCGGGGCTGGGGCTGTAGTCGCCGCCGACGAGGTCGGCGATGGCGCGGATGATCTCGTAGCCGTGGCGCGGCTGCTGGTCGAGCAGGTGCAGGGCGAGCAGGCGGATGTGGCCCGGCTCGAACAGGCGCTCGCGGCGGCCGTGACGGGGGCGGAAGTCGGGCGGGGAGGCGGCGCCTTCCTCGAAGCGGTGCGGGCGGCCCCGGCCGTGGCCGCGGTGGGTGTGGTGGTGTTTCATGGGAATCTCCTTTCAAGTGCGGTCACGATATATCTTGACTGCATCGAAAGAAAGGCATGGCAAGGCAGGGACCGGGATTCTGTTCAGCTTTGACGCATCGACCGGGGACTGGAACGCCTGCTTCTGGAGAAAGCTGGACTGTCATTCCTCGCCGCGCTCGGAATGACAGCCTGTGGTGCCCGACCGGCGGCCGGTCCGAGCCGCGTTAGGGGAGACACGGCAAGGCCGGCGCGCCGGGTCAACGAGCTGTCACATGCGGCCCCGACGATGGGTGTCTTTCGAGGCGATCCCATGACCAGCGAATCCCGCGACAGCACCTTGGCCGGCCATGTCTCGCGGCTGCAGGCCGAGATCATCGACGACCTCGACGAGGAGATCGAACTGGAGCTCGACGACACGCGCCTGGACCAGTTGCTCCGCGATGCGGATGGCGACGGCGTCGACAGCGACGGCCCCGCGCTCCCGCGCGTGCAGTACTTCCGCGAGCTGCTGCGCCTGCAGGGCGAGCTGGTCAAGCTGCAGGACTGGGTGGTCGACCGCAGGCTGAAGGTGGTGGTGCTGTTCGAGGGGCGCGACGCGGCCGGCAAGGGCGGCGCGATCAAGCGCATCACCCAGCGCCTCAATCCACGCATTTGCCGCGTGGCCGCGCTGCCGGCGCCGAACGAGCGCGAGCGCACGCAGTGGTACTTCCAGCGCTACGTGACGCACCTGCCGGCGGGCGGCGAGATCGTGCTGTTCGACCGCAGCTGGTACAACCGCGCCGGCGTGGAGCGGGTGATGGGGTTCTGCACCGACGACGAGCGCGAGGAGTTCTTCCGCAGCGTGCCGGAGTTCGAGAAGATGCTGATCCGCTCGGGCATCATCCTGGTCAAGTACTGGTTCTCGATCAGCGACGACGAGCAGCACCTGCGGTTCCAGACGCGCATCCACGATCCGCTCAAGCAGTGGAAGCTCTCGCCGATGGACCTGGAGTCGCGCCGTCGCTGGGAGCTGTACACCAAGGCCAAGGAAGAGATGATCGAGCGCTCGCACATCCCCGAGGCGCCGTGGTGGATCGTGGAAGGCAACGACAAGAAGCGCGCGCGGCTCAACTGCATCCATCACCTGCTGACGCAGATCCCGTACAGCGAGGTCGCGCATCCGCAGATCGAACTGCCGGCGCGCGAGCACCACCCGGACTACCTGCGCAATCCGGTGCCGGAGGAGATGTTCGTGCCGGCGGTGTACTGACGGGAATCGCCGCCTTCCCTGCGCAATCGGCTCCGGCGGCGACCGCGCGCGGGTGAAGCCCCGGGCAGGCGGCCGCGCCCGGGGGCGTGCAGGCAGGAGGCGGGCCGCAGGGCCGGCCGGAAGAAGGCGCGCGGCAATTGACCTGGATCAATGCCCCTGCCATTCGATGGGAGGAGAGTGCGAAGTCCCGGCGGAGGATTCGCCATGTACAAGAGCATCCTGGTTCCCACCGATGGTTCGCCGCTCTCGGGACACGCGATCGACGAATCCCTGTCGCTCGCCGCGAGCCTGGGCGCACGGGTCACCCTGCTGACCGTGATCGAGCCGTTCCACGTCATCGCCTACGTGCCGGAGCAGATCGTCGAGACGCGCGACGCCTACGACCGCCACATGCGGCAGGAGGCCGAGCGCCGCATGCAGGACGGCGAAGCGAAGGCCCGGGCGCGCAACGTCGGCTGCGAGACCGCGATCGTGAGCAGCGGCGATCCGCACGAAGCGATCATCGCGACCGCGAACGAGCGTGGCTGCGACCTGATCGCGATGGCCTCGCACGGCCGCCGCGGCGTGAAGGCGCTGGTGATCGGCAGCGTGACGGCCAAGGTGCTGACGCATTCGCAGATCCCGGTGCTGGTGTATCGGCGCGAGGACGCCTGAGGCGGCGGAGCGCGCGGCAGCGGCGCCGGATTCGTGCCGGCGCCGCGGGATCTCGTGTTGCCGCATTGATCCGGCCCGTGCAATGCAGGAGCGCGTTCGGGCGTGACCGCCCGCGCGGCATGGTCGAACGAGCGCCCGCGGTTGAATCCGCTCCCGCAGAACAAAAGCCGGATCAACAACGAAGATGGGGATCAGCGCGGATCGCCCAGCGCCGCGCGCGCCTGTCGCCCCAGCAGCATCGCGACTGCGGCCAGCCAGCCGACGATCATCGCGATCACCGCCTTCTGCGCCAGCCCGCGCGGCAGCTCGCGCCACAGCGCCAGCACCCAGATCGCGGCGAAGCAGGCGATGGCCCAGGGCAGCAGCCAGCGGACGTGGCGCCGCCAGTGCGGGTCGAGGCGCAGCCGCAGCGCCTGCAGCACGAGGCCGGTGGTGGCGAACAGGAACGCGCCCTGCGCGCTGATGCCGTGGACCAGGCCTTCCATCGTCGCGTCGAGGCCGGGCAGGTCCATCCAGGCGTAGGCGGTGATGGCCAGCGACAGGCCGCCGAGCGCGAACATCAGCAGGGGCGCCGCGCTGCGTGCCGCGGGCGGCATGCCGCGATACAGACCGATCGCGAGCCCGGTCATCGCGATGCCGAGCATGACGTATGCGCCCTGCAGCAGCGGGCCCCAGGCGCCGATCAGGTAGAGGCTCATCTGGCTGTCGACGGGATCGAGCTCCGGCCGCAGCAGGTGCAGCGCCGTCGCCGCGACGAGGAAGCAGGCGATGCCGGCGAGGGCCAGCCGCGGCCACAGCGGGGAAAGGCGCGGTGCGCCGGTCGTGGTGTCCTGCATGCCCGGGGAGTATCCGGATTCAGAACCGGAACCGCATCTCCGGGGCATCGCACGGGTTCCGTCATTGCTCCTGCGGGAACTTCATCCGGCTTTGCCGGGATGTTTGCCACACGTCTTCACGGGATTGCGGGAGCGCGGGGGGGGCGAAGAGATTCAATCTTCGTTGTCGTTGGCTCCGGCAGCCGCCGGCCGGCCGCGCGCAAGTTGCTCCTCGATCGCGGTGAACGCCGAATGCGCACCGGGTGTGGCCGGATCGACGCCGGTCGCGAAGAAGGCGACGCCGGTGCCGGCCTCGCGGTCGAGCCACAGGCCGGATTTCAGTCCGTAGGCATCGCCCGAATGGCCCACGCGTGCGACGCCGTCGCCGAACGGATCGTCGCCGCAGTCGGGATGCGCGCTGGCGAGCGTCTGCGCGGCGAGGCCGTAGCGGCAGAAGAACATCCTCGCCTGGCCGGTGCCGGTGTCTTCCTCGTGGCCGATGCCGTTGCCGGGGGCCCAGGTCCACAGTGGTGTCGCGAGCATCTCCACCGATCCGGGCGCCAGCAGGCGCACGCCGTCGACCTCGCCGTCGCCGAGCAGCAGTCGGCCGATCTTCGCCAGTCCGTTGGCGGAGATGCGCAGTCCGCCCTGCGGCGAGAACGTCGCGCCGTTGCGGCCCGCGCGCCACAGCGACAGGTCGCAGCCGCCGTCCGCGGCCGGCGCGACGCTGCACGCCGGCTTGCGGCCGTGGTGGTCGTCGCGCACCGGCTGGCGCCCGGCGTCGTAGAGCACGACCGCGCGCGCGGCGGTGGCCTCGTCGCAGGTCTCCCAGTTGTAGCAGCCGGCGATGCCGAGCGGGCGCAGCACGAGGCGGTCCATCAGCCGGTCGAAGCGCTCGCCGGTCGCGCGTTCCATGACGGACGCGACCAGCGGGAAGTTGAGGTTGGCGTAGCGGAAGAAGGTTCCGGGCGCGTGCTCCGCGTCCCACGCGCGCGCATCGTCGAGCAGCGCCTGCAGTTCGCCGTCGAGCGGCACCTGCCAGTAGCCGGCGCCGTCGGTGAGGCTGCTGCGGTGCGAGAGCAGCAGGCGCAACGTGATCGGCGCGTCCGGCCACTGCGGGTGGCGCAGGCGCCAGCCGAGCGCGTCGGAGACATCGGCGTCGAGGTCGAGCGTGCCGGATTCGACCAGGCGCAGCACGCCGATGGCGACGACGAGCTTGGAGATCGAGGCGATGCGTACCGGATCGTCGGCGGTGATCGCGCGCTGCGCGGCGATGTCGGCCAGGCCTTCCGTGTGCGTCGCGGTGATGCCGTCGCGGTCGAAGGCGACGCGCACGGTCGCGACCGGTTCGCCGGCGTGGGCGATGCCGGCCAGTGCGATGACGAGGATGAGCGGCAGTGCGCGGTGCAGGGCCGTGGGCATGCGGTTCTCCAGGGACGACGTCGCTCCGAGGGTAGTGGGCCAGCCGGGCACGGCCAAGTGGCCATGGTTGGTGCGGTGCGCGGAATGCCCGTCGCCCTGTCCGTCATCCCGACCAATCGTCATCCCGCAAATCGTCATCCCCACAGATCGTCATCCCCGTAGATCGTCATCCCCACAGATCGTCATCCCGGCGAAAGCCGGGATCCATCTTGATCTTGCCGTTCGCTCGCAACAGCAATGGCCAAATGGATCCCGGCTTTCGCCGGGATGACGAGCAGGGTGACATCGGGTGTCCCCGGGAGACGGCACCATTCGATGCCGCATCGCGATCGACGGATTCCATGCTGCACCTGCGTTGAATACGTATGCGAACACGCGTTCACGCCTTGTCGTCCACGCACGCGGGCGGCAGAGTCGCGATGTCGTCTTCCGCGATGTGATTCGCATCGGATATCGCGCTGCGCGCACGCGATCGCCGGCGATGCCGACCCCCGTTCCGGAGCAGATCATGGACCAGCCATTCGCCGCCTGCCTGCGCGCGCTGCGCGTCGCCGTCCTCGTCGCCTTCGCGGTTTGCGTCGCGGCCTGCGACGAGCCGCTCGCGATCCGGGAGGCGAATGCCTCGGCGCCGGCATCGGCCTCTGCGCCGGTCGCGGCCAAGGTTCCCGCGCGCGGCAGCGCTCCGCTGCCGGCGCCCGCCGGCCTCTGCGAGGCGCCGCCGACCACCGTGCTGGTGCCGGTGCCCGCCGGCGGCGAGGGCGGCAGCGCGGTCGACGTGCGCGTGCACTACCACCGGCCCGACGGCGCGTACGGTGATTGGGGCCTGCACCTGTGGCAGGTGGATGCGTCGGGTCAGTACGTCGCCGACTATCCCGGCGTGAGCTGGGACGCGCCGCTGCCGCGCGCCGGCGTCCACGACTACGGCGCGTATTTCGACGTCGGGGCCGCAGCCTTCACGCATCCATCCGCCACCGGCTTCGGCTTCATCGTGCATCCGCCGGGGCAGGGCGGCGATCCCGGCATGGATCGCATCTGGCACTTCGCCGACGGCGGCGCGTTCTGGCTGCGCTCGGGCGACGCGACGGTCTACCGCAGCAATCCGCTGGCAGGCACGCCGGACATCGACACCGTGCGCGTGCACTACCGGCGCTACGACAACGGCTATGCGCACTGGGGCCTGCACCTGTGGGACGGCAGCGGCATCGACGCCTCGCGCCTGCCGGGCCTCGCGCTGGGCGACTGGAACAACCCGGTGCCGCTGTCGGCGCTGCCGAACTACGCGGCAGCGGCCGACGGTTCGGAGGTGGCGTTCGACCTGCCGGTGCTCAATCCGCAGGGCGACGCGGCGCGCACGCACGTCGACTTCGTGCTGCACGGCCTGGCGTCGAACCCGGACGGCGGCGTGGACAACAAGGACGGCTGGACCTCCGACATCCGCGTGAGTCTTGCCGCGCTGTCGATCGCAGACCGCACCGGCCACGCCTGGCTGGTGCAGCAGGAACCGCAGGTGTTCACGGCGCCGCCGGACACGACACGCGCCTCGACCGTCGACGCGCGCGCGGTGTGGCTGTCGCGGCGCCTGCTGCAGTGGCCGCGGACCGGCACCTCGGGCAGGTTCCGGCTGTACCACTCGGCCAGCGGCCAGATCGTCGCGCGCAAGGGTGCGCCCGTCTCCGGCGCCGACGGCGCACTCACGCTGCAGGTGGCGCACGCCGTGCCGGCCGAGGTGGCCGAACGCTTCAGGTGGGTCGGCGCCGGCGCGGTGCTCGCGGTCGCCGCCGGCGACGATGCAGCGCTCACCGGACGGGTGCGGCAGCAGCTGGTGCTGGTGCAGGAGGACGAGGCAGGTCGCGTGATCGGCGCGACCACGACGCAGCTGCCCGGCTACCTGGACGAACGTTACTCCGTGGCCGACGATCTGGACGATCTCGGCGTGCGGATCGATCGCGGCCAGGCGCACTTCCGGCTGTGGGCGCCGACCGCGCAGAAGGTCTGGCTGTGCGGCCATCGCGCGCGCGGCGGCGCGCCGGTGCTCGCGGAGATGGCATTCGACGCCGCGACCGGCAGCTGGACGGCATCGCGCGGCGACCTGCGCGCCGGTGACTCCTACCGCTACGCGGTGCAGGTGTTCGTGCGCGGCGTGGGCGTGGTGCGCAACCTCGTCACCGACCCTTACTCGATCAGCCTCGACGCGGATTCGCAGCGCAGCTACGTCGGCGACCTGTCCTCGCCGGCGCTGATGCCGCCGGGCTGGGCGCGCGACCGCACGCCCGAAGCGGTGCGCGAGCAGGAGGACATGTCGATCTACGAACTGCACGTGCGCGACTTCTCGATCAACGATGCCAGCGTGCGCGCGCCGCTGCGCGGCAAGTATCTCGCCTTCGCGCAGTACAACAGCGACGGCATGCGCCACCTGCGCGCGCTGGCGCAGGCAGGGCTGACCGACGTGCACCTGCTGCCGGTGTTCGATTTCGCCAGCGTGCCGGAGGTCGGCTGCAGCACGCCCGCCGTGCCCGACGCCGCGCCGGACTCCGACGCGCAGCAGGCCGCCGTCGCCGCTACCCGCGGCAGCGACTGCTTCAACTGGGGCTACGACCCCTGGCACTTCAACGCGCCCGAGGGCAGCTACGCCAGCGACGCCGCCGACGGCGCCGCGCGCGTGCGCGAGTTCCGCGCGATGGTGATGGCCCTGCACGAGGCCGGCCTACGCGTGGGCATGGACGTGGTCTACAACCACACCAGCGCCTCGGGACAGGACGCGCGCTCGGTGCTCGACCGCATCGTGCCCGGCTACTACCACCGCCTGAACGCCGAAGGCGACGTCGAGCGCTCGACCTGCTGCGAGAACACCGCCACCGAACACATGATGATGGGCAAGCTCATGATCGACTCGGTCAAGCTGTGGGCGACGCAGTACCACGTCGATTCGTTCCGCTTCGACCTGATGGGCCACCAGCCGCGCGCGGTGATGGAGCGGCTGCAGGATGAAGTGAACGCCGCGGTCGGGCGCCCGGTGCAGCTGATCGGCGAGGGCTGGAACTTCGGCGAGGTCGCCGACGGCGCGCGCTTCGTGCAGGCCTCGCAGCTTTCGCTCAACGGCACCGGCATCGGCACCTTCAGCGACCGCGCGCGCGATCATGCGCGCGGCGGCTCGGGTTTCGACAGCGGCGTCGACCTGATGCGCACGCAGGGCTTCCTCAACGGCCTGTATTACGACGACAACGGCAGCGGCGGCCACCACACGCGCAACGCGCTGATGTGGTCGGGCGACATCGTCAAGGTCGGGCTCGCCGGCTCGATCCGCAGCTACCGGTTGACCACGCACTGGGATGCGACCCTGCCGCTGGAGCAGATCGACTACAACGGCCAGCCGGCCGGCTACGTGGTCGATCCGCAGGAGGTCGTGAACTACGTCGACAACCACGACAACCCGACCCTGTTCGACGCCAACGCCTACAAATTGCCGCGCTCCACCAGCCGCGAGGACCGCGCGCGCGTGCAGATCCTCGGCGCCGCGATCACCAGCCTCAGCCAGGGCGTGGCCTATTACCACGCCGGCCTCGACACGCTGCGCAGCAAGTCGCTGGATCGCAACAGCTACGACAGCGGCGACTGGTTCAACGCGCTCGACTGGACCTATCGCAGCAACAACTTCGGCGTCGGCCTGCCGCTGCAGTCCGACAACGGCGACAACTGGCCGGTGATGGCGCCGCTGCTGGCCGACCCCGCGATCCGGCCGATGGCCGCCGACATCCGCTGGACCCGCGACGCCTTCCGCGACCTGGTGCGCATCCGCGCCAGCACCACGCTGCTGCGCATGCGCACCGCCGCCGACATCGAGCAGCGCCTGCGCTTCCACAACACCGGCAGCGCGCAGGAGCCGACGGTGCTGGTGGCGCACCTCGACGGCCGCGACTACGACGGCGCCGGCTTCCGCGACCTGGTCTACCTGATCAACGTCGACAAGCGCGCGCACGCGCTGCCGATCGCGGCCGAGGCGGGCAAGGCCTACCGCCTGCACCCGGTCCACCGGGCGCGCGACGCCGCCGACCGCCGCGCCGCCGCCGCGCGCTACGACCGCGCCAGCGGCACCTTCCACGTTCCCGCCCGGACCGCGGTGGTGTTCGTGGTGCCCTGACCCGCCCGCGGCCGCCGTGGCCGGACCGGAAGTCGCGCTAGGATGCGCGCCGGGAACGCCGCCCGGTGCGCGGCGCGGGGACGGGGCATGCACGGAGCACGAGGCATCGCGTGGTGGCTGGCCGTGGCCGTCGCGATCGCAGGCGCACCGGCGCGGGCGCAGGTCGACCTGACCCCGTTCGTCAAGCGCGACACCTACGAGACCATCAAGATCTCGCCCGACGGCGCGCACCTCGCGGCGACGATGCCGCTGGAGGACCGCACCGTCCTGGTCGTGGTGAACCGCGCCGACCGCAGGATCGTCAGCGGCGGCATGGGCGTGAAGAATTCCGCGGTCTGGGATTTCTGGTGGGTCGACGACGAGCGCATCGTCATCTCGATGGCGCAGTCGCTCGGCAGCAAGGATCCGCTGTACGCCACCGGCGAACTGCATGCGCTGGAGATCGGCGCGAGCCGCGTCAAGCGGCTGTTCGGGCGCGAGGACGACGTCGGCCTGGTCCAGCGCTACGGCGCGGCCGATTCGGTGGAGCTGGCGACGGTCATCGATCCGCTGCACGAGCAGCCGGGTACGGTGATGATCGCGACCTGGGTGCCGGGAGCGGCGCCGAAGACCCAGGTGGAGACGCTCAACATGCGCAGCGGTCGGCGCAACGTGGTCGCGTCCGCGCCGGTCCGGCGCGCCGGCTTCACCCTCGATCCTTCCGGCGGCGTGCGCTTCGCCGACGGCCTGGACGAGCGCAACTACCGCAAGCTCTACTACCGCGAGGACGCCGATTCGCCCTGGCGGCTGGTCAACGACTCGGCGCAGAGCGGCTTCATCGCCGACGCCCTGGGCATGGCCGCCGACGGCTTCACCGCCTACGTGCGCGTCAGCCGGAAGGAAGGCCCGGACGCGATCGAGGCCTGGGACATGCGCACGCTGGCGCGCGAGCCGCTGCTGCGCGATCCGGTGGTCGATCCGGACAGGATCCTCCACGACGTCGACGGGCGCACGCCGATCGGCGCGCGCTACATGGACGACGGCGTGCGCATGCGCTTCTTCGATGAATCGTCGGCGATGGCGCGCCGCTACCGCACGCTGGAGAACGCGTTCCCCGGTGCCGGCGTCGCGATCACGTCCACCACGCGCGACGGCCGGCTGGCGCTGGTGCGGGTCTGGAGCGACCGCATCGCCGGCGAGTACTTCCTGTTCGATACCGAGGCCAGAACCGCCAACGGCGTGTTCGCGCGCATGGAGTGGTTCCAGCCCGAGGCGATGGCGGCCACGCGCAAGATCGAAACGAAGGCCCGCGACGGCGTGGCGCTGCACGGCTACCTCACGCTGCCGGCCGGCGACGAGGACGCGGCGCGACCGCTGGTGGTCATGCCGCACGGCGGCCCCTACGGGATCCACGACGCCTGGGACTTCGACCTCGACGCGCAGCTGCTCGCCGCCGCCGGCTACGCGGTGCTGCGGCTGAACTACCGCGGCTCGGGCAACTACGGGCGCGCGTTCCGGGCGCTGGGCGCGCAGGAATGGGGCGGCACCATGCAGGACGACCTCACCGACGCCACCCGCTGGGCGATCGAGCAGGGCATCGCCGACCCGGAGCGCATCTGCATCGTCGGCGCCAGCTACGGCGGCTACGCGGCGCTGATGGGCGTGGCCAGGGAACCGTCGCTGTACCGCTGCGCGGTGGGCTATGTCGGCGTCTACGACCTGCAGGCGATGCACGCCGATCGCGCGCGCTCGGCTGCCTGGCTGCGGCACTGGGCCAACGACTGGCTCGGCGCGCGCGGCTCGCTGGCGGACAAGTCGCGGGTGAACCTGGCCGACCGGATCAAGGCGCCGGTGTTCCTTGCCGCCGGCGGCGCCGACGACATCGCGCCGATCTCGCACAGCCGCAGGATGGAGCGCGCGCTCAAGGCGGCGGGCGTGCCGGTGCAGACGCTGTACATCGACAGCGAAGGCCACGGCTTCCGCAGGGAAGCACACCGGCGCGAGTACTACCTGCGCCTGCTGGGCTTCCTGGCCGAACACCTCGGCGGCGCGACCGGCCGCTGATCGTATTGCCGGCGGCGCGGGCCGGGCTACACTGCCGCGTCGTCAGGAGGTGCGGATGCCCGATTTCGGTTGGCAATCGGCATGGGACCGGGACAGACCGGCGCAGGCGCCGGATCTGCCCGGCCACGGCGCGCGCCTGGCCGAGGTGCTGGCCCAGGTCTCGCGCGAGGCGCTGCAGGCCGAGGGGCTGGACGCCGTGCTGCAGCGGATCGTCGACTGCGTCGTGCGCCGGCTGCCGGTCTCGATCGCGAGCATCGTCCTGCTCGACGACGCCCGCACCCGCTTCGTCAAGGAAGTCTGGGCCGGCGACATCCCGCTGGCCGAGATGGACCTGGCGATCTGGGACGTGTCGGTCGGCGTTTCCGGCCGCTGCGCGCGCACCGGCCGGCCACAGCTGATCGCCGACGTGGCCTCCGATCCGGACTACGTGATGGGCAACGCCGCGGTCAGGTCGGAGTACGTGGTGCCGATCCGGCACCGCGACCGCCTGCACGGCGTGCTCAACATCGAGAGCACCGACGAGGAATTCTTCACCGCGCAGGCCTGCGCCGTGTTCGACGCGATCGCCCACCAGATCGGCGGCGCGATCCACCTCGCGCGCGTGGTCGCCGAACTGGAGGCGGCCAACCGCAAGCTGCGCGAGCTGTCGACGGTCGACGGGCTGACCGGGATCGCCAACCGCAGGCGCTTCGACGAGCGGCTGGCCGGGGAGTGCGCGACGCACGCCGAGCAGGGCGGTTCGCTGGCCCTGCTGCTGGTCGACGCGGACTGCTTCAAGCAGCTCAACGACGCGCTCGGCCACCTGCACGGCGACGAATGCCTGCGCCGGCTGGCGCGGATCTGCGGCGATTTCGCCGGCGGCGAGCACGACCTGGCCGCGCGCTACGGCGGCGACGAACTGGCGCTGTTGCTGCCGGGGCGTTCGGAGGCCGAGGCGATGGCGATCGCCGAACGCCTGCGCGCGCGGGTGGAGGAAGCGGCGATGGCGCATCCGACCTCGATCGTCGCGCCGTGGATGACGGTCAGCGTGGGGGTGTTCGTGGCCGGGCCCGGACAGGCCGCGCGTTCGCCGGCGCGCCTGCTCTCGGGCGCCGACCGCGCGCTGTATGCAGCCAAGGTGCGGGGCCGCAACCGCGTGGCCTGCTGGAACCTGGCGCGCAGCGAGGTCGAGGGCGCGCAGACCTGACTCGATCTCTGCAGCGAGGCATGTTGCAGATCCGGTGGCAACGTTCCTCGAGGGCTGCCATCTCGAAGGCGGTCATCTCGAAAGCTGTCATCCCGAGCGAAGCGAGGGATCTGTTTTCACGGCGCCCCCGACAGGATCCCTCGCTTCGCTCGGGATGACATCTTCGAAGCAGATGACGCGGTGCGGATCAGGTAGAAGTGTTGCGGCGCGGGGTCGCCGCAACGGCGTCGATGGACGCATTCCGTACCGGATCAGCCCGCCACCGCCCGCGCCGGCGCGCCCACCCGCCGCCGTACCGCGTCGACGTCGCGCACCGGGCGCACCTCGATGCAGCCGGTCTCGGCCCAGGGCAGCTGCTCGGCGAGGCGGATCGCATCTTCCAGGCTGTCGGCCTCGATCAGGTTGAAGCCGGCCAGCATTTCCTTGGTCTCGGCGAAGGGGCCGTCGACCACGGCGACCTTGCCGCCGCGCCTGCGCACCGACTTGGCGGTACTCGCCGCTTCGAGCTGCTGGAAGCCGAGCAGGGTGCCGGCTTCCTTCAGTTCGTCGGCGTTTTCCAGGCAATGGCGCATGCGCCGGTCGTACTCGCCCTCGGGCAGCGCCTCGAGCAGCGTTTCGTCGGTGTAGACCAGCAGCAGGTATTGCATCGGCAGGATCCTCGTTCGTTCGGGGCGACGGCAGGGCGTCAGTCCGCGGCGGCCGCTTCCGCGCCGCCGCGGCCGAGCGGGTCGGGCAGCGCGTCGCCGCGCGCGGTGAAGGACAGCGACACCGAATTGAGGCAGTGGCGCTCGTGCGTCGGCGGCGGGCCGTCGGGGAAGACGTGGCCGAGGTGGCTGCCGCAGCGCGCGCAGACCTCCTCGGTGCGGACCATGCCGTGGCTGGTGTCGCGCACGTAGCGCACGTGCCCGGGCGCGTACGGCGCGAAGAAGCTCGGCCAGCCGGTGCCGGAGTCGAACTTGGCGTTCGAGCGGAACAGCGGCAGCCCGCACAGGCGGCAGCTGTAGACGCCGTCGCGCTTGTTGTCGAGGAACACGCCGCAGAACGGCGCCTCGGTGCCGTGCGCCAGCAACACGCGGCGCTCGGCCTCGTCCAGCGTGGCTTCGAGCGCAGCGCGCTGGACGGCATTGGGGGGCGTCAGGTCGAAGCCGGACATGGATGGACTCCTCGGCGTGCCGGATCGCGGGGTGGAGAGTGTGCCAGCTTCCCGCCACGCGCGCGCAAGCGCCTGTTCACGATCCTTGTAGCGGGGCGGGGATCTTCGATGACGTCATCCCGATATTCGATGACGTCATCCCCAGGAAGACCTCATCCCCACAGAAGACGTCATCCCCACAGAAGACGTCATCCCCACAGAAGACGTCATCCCCACAGAAGACGTCATCCCGGCGAAAGCCGGGATCCATTTTGCAGTTGGCCTGCGGCTTCCTTCGTGCAGAACGACCAACAAGATCAAGATGGATCCCGGCTTTCGCCGGGATGACGATCAGTTCGTTGCCGGGATGTCGTCCGATCCGGGAATCGTGACAGGCTCCGCGCGCACGGCGCGGTATCGTATCGGCACGACCGGCGCACGGGCCGGACCCGAGGCGGCAACGAACGTAGATGGCGTCGATCGAACTGGTCCTGGCGATGCTGCTGGCGGTGCTGGCCAGCGGCTACCTGCAGCGCATGCTGCCGTGGTCGGTGCCGCTGCCGCTGGTGCAGATCGCGCTGGGCGCGGTGATCTCGGGCGTGTTCCACGAGGGTGCCACGCTCGACCCCGACATCTTCTTCCTGCTGTTCCTGCCGCCGCTGCTGTTCCTGGACGGCTGGCGCATCCCCAAGGACGGGCTGTTCCGCGACCGCGGCGTGATCCTGCCGCTGGCGTTCGGGCTGGTGGTGTTCACCGTGGTCGGCGCCGGCCTGCTGATCCACTGGATGAT
The DNA here is from genome assembly GCF_007859325.1 of Luteimonas marina. GTDB lineage: Bacteria > Pseudomonadota > Gammaproteobacteria > Xanthomonadales > Xanthomonadaceae > Luteimonas > Luteimonas marina. Next base: position 396,396 of record NZ_VOHK01000002.1, read on the forward strand.
CCCGGCGATGCCGGCGGCGGTGGCGTTCGCGCTGGCGGCGATCCTGTCGCCGACCGATCCGGTGGCGGTGTCCTCGATCGCCAAGCGCGCGCCGGTGCCCAGACGGCTGATGCACATCCTCGAGGGCGAGTCGCTGCTCAACGACGCCTCGGGCCTGGTCTGCTTCCGCTTCGCGGTCGCGGCGGCGATGACCGGCAGCTTCTCGCTGGCGAAGGCGTCGATGACCTTCCTGTGGGTGGCGGCGGTCGGCGTCGCACTCGGCGTCGGCTTCACCCTGCTGGTGAGCCGCGCGCAGAACGCGCTGTCGCGCCGCTTCGGCGAGGAGAGCGGCACGCCGATCCTGGTCAGCCTGCTGATCCCGTTCGGCGCCTATATGATCGCCGAGGAGGCCCATGCCTCGGGCATCCTCGCCGCGGTCGCCGCGGGCATCACCATGAGCTACGTCGAACTGACCGGCCGCGTGCTGGCGACCACGCGGGTGCAGCGCACAGCGGTCTGGGACATGCTGCAGTTCACCCTCAACGGCGTGGTGTTCGTGCTGCTCGGCGAACAGCTGCCGGGGATCCTGCGCGAGGCGGCCGAGTCGGTGCAGGAGGCCGGGCACCTCAATCCGTGGTGGCTGGTGGTCTATGCGCTGGCGCTGAACGCGGGCCTGGTCGCGCTGCGGATGCTGTGGGTGTGGGTGTCGCTGCGGATCGACGCGCGCGCGGCGCGCCGGCGCGGCGAGGCGCGCGGCAATCCGCACTGGCGCGTGGTCGCGGCGGCGTCGCTGGCGGGCGTGCGCGGCGCGATCACGCTGGCGGGCGTGCTGTCGCTGCCGCTGCTGCTGCCCAATGGTCGCGAGTTCCCGGCGCGCGACCTGGCGATCTTCCTCGCCACCAGCGTGATCCTGCTGTCGCTGGTGCTGGCCAGCATCGGCCTGCCGCGGCTGCTGGTGGGCCTGCGGCTGCCCGAGGACAGCGACGACCAGCGGCAGCTCGATCTGGCCCGGCGCGAGGGCGCGACCGCCGCGATCGCCGCCATCGACCGCGCGCAGCACGCGATCCCGGACGACTCCGCCGACACCGACCTGTACGCGCAGGCGGCGGTGCGGGTGATGGCGCTGTACGAGCACCGGATCGGCGAGCGTTTCGGCACCGCGGTCGAGGCCACGACCCTGCACAAGGCCGATCGCGCCGAGCGCGAACTGCGGCTGGCCGGGCTCGAGGCCGAGCGCCGCCGCGTGTTCGAACTCGCGCGCCAGTACGCGATCTCCGACGAGGTCGCGCGCCGCGTGGTGCGCGAGATCGACCTGCTGGAAGCGCGCTACCGGGTGTGAATCGTGGGAGCGCGCTTGGTCGCGAAGTTTCTGCGAAGTTTTCCGGGAGCGCCTGACAGTTTTTCCAACAGCACTCAACAGAGTGTCATCCCGAGCGTAGCGAGGGATCTGCTCCCGCGCGCCACTGCGGGCAACGAGCAAGATCCCTCGCTACGCTCGGGATGACACTCTGTGGGGTGCTCCAAGGCATCGCGAGCAAGCGCCTGCGCCCGTGAAGGCGGGGCCGCTCCCCAGGCCTACTCCGCGTCGGGCAGCTTGAACCAGGCCTCCACCTCGCCCTTGAGCTTGATCGTCAGCGGCTGGCCTCGGCGGTCGAGCGCCTTGCCGGCTGCGACGCGGATCCAGCCCTCGCTGATGCAGTACTCCTCGACGTCGCGCCGCTCCACGCCCTTGAAGCGGATGCCGATGCCGCGCTCGAGCAGGGCGGCGTCGTAGTGCGGGCTGCGCGGGTCGTTGGACAGGCGGTCGGGCGGGGTTTCGGTCATGGCGGGACTGGCGGCGGAGAACGTGCCGCATTGTAGCCGAGCGCTCAGCCGCGCCCGGCGACGCGCACCATGCGCCGCAGCAGGTGCTCCATCGTCGCGTCGAGGTCGGCGCACTTGCCGCCGTGCACCGGCGAGGTCTGCAGGATCGCGCTGCGCTGCGCGGTCAGCCAGTGGAAGCGCGCGCGCGGCGGCAGCAGCCCGATCGGCCCGGCGTCGGCGCCGCCACGGCACACCGCTTCGACCGCATCGAGCAGGCGCCGCACCAGCGCCAGGTCGAGCGCGGGATCGAGCGCCAGCGCGCGTGCCTCGTCCAGTTCGATGCGCACGTCGAGGTGGCCGCGCGCCGCGCACGAGAGCAGGATGCCGACGTTGATGAACTCGCCGCGCTCAACCCGCGGCACCAGCCGCAGGACGGCATAGTCGTAGAACTCAGCCGCGTGCATCGGCGATGCCCTCGACGAAGGCGGCGCGGTTCCGCACGCGGCGCACCAGGTAGTCGACGTAGGCCGCGCGCTGGCCGTCGGCGTCGGTGAACGCATCCGGCCCGCCAAGCCAGGCGTCCGGCACCTGCGCGACGATGCCGGCGATCAGCGCCGGTGTCAGCTGCGGCGCGAGTTCGGCGTCGGCCTGCGCCACCGCATCCGCCCAGGGCAGCAGCACGTGGTCGCGGACCAGCGGGAAGGCGGCGTCGGCGCGCGCGGGGTCGCCGTCCCAGCCGTGGTGGAAGTACAGCGCCGCGCCGTGGTCGATCAGGTACAGCCGCCGGTGCCACAGCATCAGGTTGGGGTTGCGCGTGCTGCGGTCGACGTTGCTGGCGAAGGCGTCGAACCAGACGATGCGCGAGGCCAGCGCGGGATCGGGCTCCCAGGCCAGCGGGTCGAAGTTGGCCGCGCCGGGCAGGTAGTCGAGCGCGAGGTTGAGACCGTCGCTGGCGCGGATCAGGGCCTGGATCTCGGGGTCGCCCTCGGTGCGCGCGAGCACCGGGTCGAGTTCGGCGAACACGATCTCCGGCACGTCGAAGCCGAGCGCGCGGGCGAGGCTGCCGACGATCCACTCCGCGACCAGCGCGCGCGGCCCCTGGCCGGCGCCGCGGAACTTGAGCACGTACATGCCGTCGTCGTCGGCCTCGACCACGGCCGGCATCGAACCGCCCTCGCGCAGCGGCGTGACATAGCGGGTGACGTGGACGGTGCGCGGCATGGCCGGACAAGCATAGCCGCGTCGCCGCGCCGGCGCGTGCGGAAGAGGGCTCAGGGCGCCTCGCGCCGCCCCTGCGCCCTGGCGCGCGCGATCACGCGGCGCACGAGTTCGCGATCGGCGTGGCGCGAGATCGGCATGGCGCCGAGCGCGATCGCGCGTTCGCGCAGGTCCGCGGTGACGTCGTAGTGCGCGCCGCTGGTCTTGTCCTGGAAGGCGCGGCGCGGCAGGCCGAGCCGTGCGGCGAACGCGTGCAGTTCCTCCAGCGTGTCCGCCATCAGGTGCGCCCAGCGCTGGCCGCGCCACAGGGTGACGGCATCGTCGACGTAGACGGTCATGCGCGGGATCGTGCCCGCAACCGGTGGGTGTGGCAATGCGCGGTTGGCGGCAGATGCCCACCGGCCAACCGACAAACAGCCCTTCCTTCCCTCGATGGAACGAAAAAAGCCCCGGCCTGGCCGGGGCTTCGTCCTTGTCGCCGGTTCAGTTGCTCGCGACCGCCGGCTTGCGCAGTTCGTCGCGCACCCAGTCGTCGATCATCCGCTTCTCGTAGTAGAGGTTGTCGTTGCGGCTGCCGAAGTTGCTGCCGCCCATCAGGAAGCCGGTGTCGCGCACCTCGCGGCTGCCTTCGGCGAGCACCTGCCCGTCGGCGCCATAGTGGCGGAACTCCAGCGTCATCGACGGCGGATAGATGTCGCGCAGGATCCGCACGTCCTGCATCTGCATGCCGCGCCAGGGCTCGTAGCGGCCGGCGCGGTTGAAGTCGGTGATCGTGACCTCGAGGCGGTCACCCTCGGGCAGGCGCTTGGCCGCGGAGCCGCGCAGGTGGTCGGCCAGTTGGTAGACCCAGTTGCCCTCGCGCGCCTTCCAGCGGTTGCCGCTGAACTTGAGGTCGGTGAATTCGGCCGGGTCGGCCCACTGCACGCTCACCGGGCCTTCGTCCGGCAGGCTGCGGGGCGCATCGGGATCGGTGACGTTGCGGACCTTTGCGGTCGCCGTCGCGGTCGCCAGCAGGACGGCGACGATCAAGAGGAGGCGTGCGGCGTGTTTCATGGCCATGACTCCGGGGGAGGCCACGGCAGTTTGCGCGCCGCAGGCTTAACGGTCCAGAAAAGCAGGTGGCCGATCCGGGAGGGGCGATGCCCGGTCTCCGACGGATGGCGCGCCACCTGCGAGACGGGCTGAATTTCCCCGTGTCGAGGCCGCCCGTTTCACGCCGTGCGCACCGGTGCTGGCCATGATGCGGTCATCCCTCCCTACGGACATGCCGATGATGCGCAGCGCGACCGCCTTCCCCCTTTCGTTCCTCGCCCTCTCGTTGTTCCTCGCCGGACCGCTGTCGGCCGGCGAAACCGATGCGCCCGGGCCGGAGTCCGTCAATGCCGCCACCGGCGAAGGCAGCAACGCCCTGCTGCGCGCACAGGTGCTGCTCGAACGCGCGCGCTATTCGCCCGGCGAGATCGACGGCCGCGGCGGCGCGAACACCGCGCGCGCCGTCGCCGGCTTCCAGCGCGCGAAGGGGATCGAACCCACCGGCACGCTCGACGAGGCGACCTGGCGCGCGCTGTCCGACGGCGCCGCCCCGGCGCTGGTGACCCACACGCTCACCGACGAGGACGTCGCCGGCCCGTTCCACGAGATCCCGGACGACACGGCGGAGAAGGCGAAGCTGCCGGCGCTCGGCTACGCCTCCGTCGAGGAGGCCATCGGCGAGCAGTTCCACGCCGCGCCGGCGCTGATCGCGCGCCTCAATCCCGGCAAGACGCTGGCCGCGGGCACGACGATCGTGGTGCCGAATGTCGCAGGCCTGCCCGCGCTGGCCGCCGCGGCAACGGTGGTGGTCGACAAGTCCGATTCGGTGCTGCGCCTGCTCGACGACGCGGGAGAGGTCTACGCACAGTTCCCGGCATCCACCGGCAGCGGGCACGATCCGCTGCCCATCGGCGAATGGAAGATCACCGGCGTGGCCACCGATCCGACCTTCCACTACAACCCGGAACTGTTCTGGGATGCCGACGGGAGCGAAGCGAAGGCGACGCTGCAGCCGGGGCCGAACAATCCCGTCGGCACGGTCTGGATCGACCTGTCGAAAGAGCACTATGGCATCCACGGCACGCCCGAACCGGCGGAAATCGGCAAGACCGAATCCTACGGCTGCATCCGCCTGACCAACTGGAGCGCGCGTGCCGTGGCCCGGGCGGTGAAGCCGGGCACGCCGGCGCTGCTGCAGGAGTAGGTCGATGTTCGTGCGCGCGCTGCTGATCCTGGCGCTGGGGCTGCTGGCCGCGAACGTCGGCTGGCGGTTGCTGCGCGGCGACGAAGCGCCGTTGTGGAAGCGCACGCCGGCAGCGGTGGCGGGCGAAGGCGATCGTGCGTCCGTCGGATTGCGGGCCGGTGCCGGTGTTCCGGAAGCGGCCGTGGCCGAAGCGGCGCCCGCGCCCGATGTTCCCTCGTGGCCGGGAAACGCGGATGTACCGCCTGTCGCGCAGGCGCCGGAGGCCTTGCCGCCGACCGACGCCGACGATCCGCGGGTGTCCGCCGCCGCGGCAGGAGGGCGTGCGCCGGTCGCGGCCTCCGCCAGGCCTTCGCCCCCGGGCCTGATCGTGCCCGTACGGGGCATTCGCGCCGCCGACCTGCAGGACACCTTCGGCGATTCGCGCAGCGGCGAACGCACGCACGAAGCGCTCGACATCATGGCGCCTGCCGGCACGCCGGTGCTGGCGGTGGCCGATGGTCACGTCGAGAAACTGTTCGACAGCGAGCGCGGCGGCCTGACGATCTACCAGTTCGAACCGACGGGGACCTGGTGCTACTACTACGCGCACCTGCAGTCGTACGCGCCCGGCCTCGCCGAAGGCGCACAGGTGAAGCAGGGCGACGTGATCGGCTTCGTCGGCAGCACCGGCAACGCCGATCCGGCCGCGCCGCACCTGCATTTCGCGGTGTTCGCGCTGACGCCGGAGAAGCAGTGGTGGACGGGTGCGGCGGTCAATCCCTATCCGCTGCTGCGGGGTGCGGATACGCGCTGAGCGCGCCCGCGCGCATCGGTCCGGCGATCGGCGTCGATCCCGGCCACCTGCTGCAGGAGGTGGCCGGATCAGTGGTCGAGCAGCGGCACCAGCGCAGGCCAGACATGTTCGAGCAGCTTCGGCTGCGCCCCAATGGTGGGGTGCAGGTTGTCGTCCTGGTAGGCGTCGCGGTCGAGCGCGATCGGTTCGAGCAGGAACGGTACGAGCGCCGTGTCGAACAGCTTCGACAGGTCGCGGTAGTTGCGCTCGAAGCCGGCGGTGTAGTCGGCGCCGAGGTTGGGCGGCATGCGCATGCCGACCAGCAGCACCTTCGCGCCGACGTGCCGCGACGCGCCGATCATGCGCGCGAGATTGCGCCGTGCCTCGGCGAGCGGCAGGCCGCGCAGGCCGTCGTTGGCGCCGAGCGCGATGACCACCACGTCCGGCCGGTGGCGCAGCACCTCGGCGACGATCCGCGACGAGCCGCCCGCCGTGGTTTCGCCGCTGATGCTGGCGTTGACCACGCGCCAGCCCGGTTTCTCCTTCGCCAGGCGATCGCCGAGCAATGCCACCCAGCCCTCGTGCGCGGCCATGCCGTAGCCGGCCGACAGCGAATCGCCCATCACCAGCACCGTGCGCGGCTGCGGCGTGCCGGTGGGCGCGGGCCGGGCGAAGGCGGGCAGCAGCGCCAGCAGCACGAGTAAACCGATGGCCCATTGCATCGGGCGCCCGCAGGCCGCATAACCTTGCTTCATCTGTCGAATCCTCATCCGTCGCGCGCACTGGTGGCGCCTGCGGTCCACGATACCCAATCCGGAATGAACATGGCCGACGCCCCCGCGCCGCATGTCGCTGGCCCCCACGCCGCCGATTCCCATGCCCGTCCCACCATGCCCGCCCTGCTTGCGCAGGGCCTGGGCAAGCGCGTGACCCTGCCCTCGGGCGAGCTGACGATCCTCGACGGCGTCGGCTTCGCGGTCTCGCCCGGCGAGGTGGTCGCCATCGTCGGCGCGTCCGGCTCGGGCAAGAGCACCCTGCTGTCGCTGCTGGCCGGGCTCGACGTGCCCAGCGCCGGCGCGGTCGCGATCGACGGCGATACGATCTCGACCCTGGACGAGGACGGCCGCGCCCGCGTGCGCGGCGACAAGGTCGGCTTCGTGTTCCAGAACTTCCAGCTGCTGCCCTCGCTGACCGCGCTGGAGAACGTGATGCTGCCGCTGGAGCTGCGTGGCGATGCCGATGCGCAGGCGCCGGCGCGCGAGATGCTGGGCAAGGTCGGCCTCGGCGAACGCCTGGACCACTATCCGAAGCAGCTGTCCGGCGGCGAGCAGCAGCGCGTGGCGCTGGCGCGCGCGTTCGTGACGAAACCCTCGCTGCTGTTCGCCGACGAACCGACCGGCAACCTCGACACGAACACCGGGCAGGCGATCATCGAGCTGCTGTTCGCGATGAACGCGGATGCCGGCACCACCCTGGTGCTGGTGACGCACGACGACCACCTCGCCGCGCGCTGCCACCGCACGCTGCGGCTGGACGGCGGCCGGCTGGTCGCGGACGAAGTGCGTTGAGTCGCTTGCAGGAACCCGGGAAAATCCGTCATTCCCGCGAAAGCGGGAATCCATGGATCCTGCTTTTCAGGAGCACAACGTCCATGGATCCCCGCTTTCGCGGGAATGACGGGCAAGAAGCCCGATTGCCTGAAGGGGCCCCCGCATGAGGACGCTTTCGCTCGCCTGGCGGCAGTTGCGCCGTGACCTGGCCGCCGGCGACATCCGCATCCTGTTCGCGGCGCTGGTGCTGGCGGTGGTGGCGGTGACCTCGGTCGGCTTCGTCACCGACCGCGCCGGGCGCGCGCTGGCGATGGAGGCCAACCGCCTGCTCGGCGGCGACGCACTGGTGCGCGGCGACGCGCCGATCGGCGGCGCGGTGCTGGAGGCGGCGAACGCGCCGGACCTGCAGCGCACCGAAACCGTCGAGCTCGACAGCATGATCCGCGTCGGCAGCGGCGGCGACGCGCAGTTGCGCCTGGGCGACCTGCGCGCGCTGGGCGAGCGTTTCCCGCTGCGCGGCGCGTTCCGCATCGTCGGCGACGACGGCGTCGAACGCGATGCGGGTTCGGTTCCGGAACCGGGCACGCTCTGGCTCAGCCGCGCCGGCGCCGACACGCTCGGCGCGCGGATCGGCGACCGCGTCGGCATCGGCACGCGCGAGTTCCGCCTCGCCGCGCTGGTGGCGCAGGAGCCCGACGCCTCGATCGACTATTTCAACGTCGCGCCCAAGGCCTTCCTCAACCTCGCCGACCTGCCGTCCACCGGACTGGTGCAGGAAGGCAGCCGCCTTCGCTACCGGCTGGTGGTCGCGGGCGATGCCGCGGCGATCGAGCGCTTCGCGACCACGGCCAAGGCCAACCTCGCGCGCGGTCAGCGCATCGAGACGATCACCGACGCGCGCCCGGAAGTGCGCTCGGCGCTCGATCGCGCCGGTCGCTTCCTCGGCCTCGCCGCGCTGGTGTCGGTGATCCTCGCCGCGGTCGCGGTGGCGATGGCCGCGCGCCGGCACAGCGAGCGGCACCTGTCGGGCGTGGCGGTGATGCGCTGCCTCGGCGCGCAGCAGCGCACCCTGGTCGGCATCCACGTCGGCGAGCTGCTGCTGCTCGGATTGATCGCCTGCAGCATCGGCGTCGCGATCGCGTTCGCGCTGCAGTGGTCGGTCGCGGGCTGGCTGGCGCAGGCGCTGCAAGTGGAGATCCCGCCGGCCGGCGTGTGGCCGGCGCTGCGCGGCTATGGCGTCGGCCTCGTCGTCCTGCTCGCGTTCGGCGCGCCTCCGGTGCTGGCGCTGCGGCGCGTGCCGGCGCTGCGCGTGCTGCGCCGCGACCTCGACGGCAGCGAGCCTTCCGCGTGGATCGTCGCGCTCGCCGCCCTGGGTGGGCTCGCGGCGCTGCTGTGGTGGCAGGCGGGGTCGGCGACGCTGGCGATCGCGATGCTGGTGGGCATCGCGGCGACGCTGGCGGTGCTGGCGCTGCTGGCGTGGGGCCTGATCCTCGCCGTGCGCGGGCTGCGTTCGAGGCTGCGTGGCGCGCTGCGCTACGGACTGGCCAACGTCAGCCGCCGCGCCGGCACCAGCATCGCCCAGGTCAGCGCCCTCGGTCTCGGCTTGATGGCGCTGCTGCTGCTGACCTTCGTGCGCACCGACCTGCTCGACCGCTGGCAGCTGTCGCTGGCCGAGAATGCGCCCAACCGCTTCATCGTCAACGTGCAGTCGGACCAGATCGCGCCGGTACGCGACTTCATCGCCTCGCAGGGGGTGGCCGAACCGGTGCTGTTCCCGATGGTCCGCGCGCGCCTGGTCGAGCGCAACGGCCAGCCGGTGACCGGCGCCGACTACGCCAATCGCAGCGGCGACGCCGAGCAGGACCGGCAGGCGCAGCGGCGCGCCGAGCGCGAGTTCAACCTGTCGATGGCGGCCACGCTGCGCGACGACAACAAGGTCACCGCCGGCGCCTTCTGGACCGGCCGGCCGGCGGCGCCGGAACTGTCGGTGGAAGAGGAATTCGCCGCCGACCTCGGCTGGAAGGTCGGCGACCGCATCGCCTTCGACATCGCCGGCCAGCGCCTGGAGGCGCCGATCACCAGCCTGCGCAGCGTGGACTGGGAGAGCTTCCAGCCGAACTTCTTCGTGCTGGCCTCGCCCGGCGCGCTCGACGGCTATCCGGCCAGCCACATCACCGCGGTGCAGGTGCCGCCGGAGGCGACGCGCTTCACCGCCGACCTCGTGCAGCGCTTCCCGAACCTGTCGGTGATCGACGTCGACGCGGTGCTGGCGCAGGTGCGCTCCACCGCCGACCAGGTCTCGACCGTGGTCCAGGTGGTGTTCTGGTTCTCGCTGCTGGCGGGCGTGCTGGTGCTGCTGGCGGCGGTCAGCGCCAGCCAGGACGAGCGCCTGCTCGAAGGCGGCGTGATGCGCGCGCTCGGCGGACGGCGCGGGCAGCTGCGGATGGCGCAGGTGTCGGAGTTCGCGGCGATCGGGCTGCTGGCCGGGCTGGTCGCGGCGATCGCGGCTTCGGTGCTGGCCGGCGTGGTCGCCGAGCAGGTGTTCGACCTGCCGTGGCGGGCGAACTGGACGCTGGCGGTGGTCGGCAGCGCGGTGGGCGTGGCGGTGACGCTGCTGGCGGGGCTGTTCGCGACCCGCAGGGTACTGGATGCGCCGCCGTCGGCGACGCTGCGCGAACTGCAGGGGTAGCCGGCACTCTGAAGACCCCGAGGCTCGTCATCCCAGCGAAAGCTGGGATCCATTGTGTCTTTGCCGTCGTTGAAAATGGATCCCAGCTTGCGCTGGGATGACGAATCAAAAGGCATCACAAGACATGCAGGACATCGACTTCCAGCTCGAACGCGACCACGTCGAACTCAACCAGCTGCTCAAGCTCTGCGGCATCGTCGACAGCGGCGGCGCCGGCAAGGCGCTGGTGTCGAGCGGCGCGGTGCGTGTGGACGGCGAGGTGGAGCTGCGGCGGACCTGCAAGATCCATGCGGGGCAGGTGGTGGAGGTCGGGGACGTGCGCATCACCGTGGCGGGCGACGGCGCCTGAATCCCGCGGCGGGGTCACAGGCGCTCCAGAGGGCGGCGGACCGTGATCCGCGCGCTCAGTCCTCCCAGCGCCGCAGCACCAGGCTGGCGTTGGTGCCGCCGAAGCCGAAGCTGTTCGACAGCACGGTGCGCAGCCCGGCGTCGCGGCTTTCGCGCACCAGCGGCAGGTCGGCGGCTTCGGGATCGACGTTGTCGACGTTGATCGAGCCGGCGATGAAGCCGCGCTGCAGCATCAGCAGGCAGAAGATCGCCTCCTGCACGCTGGTCGCGCCGAGCGAATGGCCGGTCAGCGATTTTGTCGAGGAGAACGGCGGCACCGCGTCGCCGAAGACTTCGCGCATCGCGCGCAGTTCGCTGACGTCGCCCACCGGGGTCGAAGTACCGTGGGTGTTGACGTAGTCGATGCCGCCGTCGAGCCCGTCGATCGCCATGCGCATGCAGGCGATGGCGCCGTCGCCCGAGGGCGCGACCATGTCCACGCCGTCGGAGCTGGCGCCGAAGCCGACCAGTTCGCCGAGGATGGTCGCGCCGCGCGCCTGCGCGTGCTCCAGGCTTTCCAGCACTACCGCACCGCCGCCGCCGGAGATGACGAAGCCGTCGCGGTCGGCGTCGTAGGCGCGCGAGGCGCGCTCGGGCGTGTCGTTGTAATTGCTTGACAGTGCGCCCATGCCGTCGAACAGCATCGCCATGCCCCAGCTGACTTCCTCGCCGCCGCCGGCGAAGACCACGTCCTGCAGCCCGGCCTGGATCTGCTGCGCGGCCACGCCGATGCAGTGCGCGGAGGTCGCGCAGGCCGAGGAAATCGAATAGTTCAGGCCCTTGATGCCGAACGCGGTGGCGAGGCAGGCCGACACCGTCGAACTCATCGTGCGCGTGACCTGGTACGGTCCGACGCGACGGATGCCGCGCTCGCGCAGGGTGTCGGCCGATTCGATCTGGTTGGTCGGCGAACCGCCGCCCGAACCCATGATCAGGCCGGTGCGCGGGTTCGAGACCTGCGATCCGTCGAGGCCGGACTGCGCGATCGCGTCGCGCAGCGACAGGTAGGCGTAGGCCGCGGCGTCGCCCATGAAACGCTTGAGCTTGCGGTCGATCGAGGCCTCGAGGTCAACCTGCGGCACGCCGGAGACCTGGCTGCGCAGGCCCTTTTCGGCGTAGGACGCATCGCCGCGGATGCCGGAACGGCCCTCGCGCAGCGCCGACGCCACGGTGTCGAGATCGTTGCCCAGGCACGAGACGATGCCCATGCCCGTGACCACCACGCGGCGCCCGCCGGCGTTCAGGCTCATGCGTCGCCTTCCTGCTTCTGGAACAGCCCCACGCGCAGGTCGCTGGCGGCGTAGATCTCCTTGCCGTCGCAGTACATGCGCGCGTCGGCGATGGCCATGATCAGGCGGCGCTTGATCAGGCGCTTGATGTCGATCTCGTAGCGCACCAGCTTCGCGTCCGGGCCGACCTCGCCGGTGAACTTGACCTCGCCCGAGCCGAGCGCGCGGCCGCGGCCGGGCAGACGCTGCCAGGTCATGAAGAACCCGACCAACTGCCACATCGCGTCCAGCCCGAGGCAGCCGGGCATCACCGGATCGCCCTGGAAATGGCACTGGAAGAACCACAGGTCCGGGCGGATGTCGAGCTCGGCCTCGACCCGGCCCAGCCCGTGCGCGCCACCGTCGTCGTCGATGTGGGTGATGCGGTCGAACATCAGCATCGGCGGCAGCGGCAGGCGGCCGCTGCCCGGTTCGAAGAGCCGGCCTTCACCGGAGGCGATCAGTTGTTCGCGACTGAATGAATCCTTCATCGGGCCGGGCGACTCGCGTTTCTCGGACAAGGCCGACAAGTATCGCGGAATTGCGGCACGGAGCCCGTACGCAAGGGTAGGTTCCGGTCTCGGGCGGGCGGGATTTCGACCAAAGTCGCAGGTGCGCCCGGCTGCCGGTCCGGCCCGGCCCGTGTCCGTGGGAGCGCCTTCAGGCGCGAAGCTGTTCGTCCGGCCGCGAAGTCGCGCGAATGGCATCGCGCCTGAAGGCGCTCCCACGGGACACGGGTCGGGTCGCTATTTCGCCCGCCGGCCGAGGTAGTAGGCGGCGAGGTTGCCCAGGCCCGTGGCGCCCAGCAGGATCGCGAACAGCGCGGGCGACGGTTCCTTCCAGTCGAAGCCTTCGAGCAGGCCGAAGCCGACGGCCAGCGCGAGCAGGATCACGCCCCAGCGCAGCGAAGCCTGGCGGCGGCGGATCTCCTCGCCTTCGATGAGGGTGCGAAGCATGTCCTCCGAGCCGTTGGACTGGATCATGCGCTTGCGTGCGTCGGCGTCGACGACCGCCTTGATGGTCAGGTAGATGCAGACGAACAGGACGATCGGGATCATGTATTCGAGTTGCATGATGGCGGGTTCCGGTGTGTGGTCGGGGCGGATGGAGCGGGGTCTTGGCTCAGGAGATACCGCCTGTGGCGGAGCGGTTGCAGCGGTCGGCCGGGAGGATGCCTGCGCCCGGCCTTGCAACCGCTGCCTCCCCGGGCGTATCCCTGTCCGCGATGCCGACGCCGCCCGACCGCCCCGAAGACGCGCTGCGCGCCGACCGCGCGCTGGCCGATGCCGTGCTGGCGGGCGCGCCGGGCGCGTTCGAGCGGCTGGTGCGCGACTACCAGGGCCTGTGCTGGCACGTGATCGACCGCATGGTGCGCCACCCCGAGGACACCCGCGAGCTGTGCCAGGACACCTTCCTGCGCGTGCACCAGGCCCTGCACCAGTACCGCGGCGAGAGCGCGCTCAAGTCGTGGATCGCGCAGGTTGCGTATTCGGTGGCCAAGCGGCACCTGGAGAGGCGGCGCATCCCGATCGCCGACACCGCGGGCGAGGGCGACGGCCTGTCGCTGGTCGAAAGCGTGGGCGACGGCTTCGACCTGGAAGGCGCGACCGCGGACGACGAGGCCGTCGCCCTGCTGCACGCCGCGATCGCGCGCCTGCCGCCGCTGCAGCGGACGCTGCTGACCCTGTATCACCTGGAAGAGATGCCGATCGGCGAGATTTCACGCGTCACCGGGCTTGCCGAGGGCACGATCAAGAGCCACCTGTTCCGCAGCCGCCGCCAGCTGCGCGGACTGCTGGAGCCGACCATGGGAGTCTTCGCCGCATGAACAGCCCGCGCCCGCCCCGTCCCGCCGACCCGCGCAGCGTCGAAGAGCGCGACTGGCTCGCGCAGGAGCGCGCGCTGGCGCATCCGGCCGGCGACCGTCGCGACGCGCTGCTCGCGCGCGCACTGCGCACGATGCCGGTGTCGCAGCCGCCGGCGGATTTCGCCGCCGCGGTCGCGGCGCTGGCCGCCTCCGGCGCGACGGCCGCGGCCAGCGGCGTGGATTCGAAGCTCGAACGCATGCTGTTCAACGGCCTGCTGGCGGTGTTCGCGCTGGCGATCGTCGTGGTCGCGGCGATGTACGGCGGCCAGTGGTGGGCAATGGCGAGCGAGGGCCTCGGCCGCGGCGCCGCGCAATGGGCGCTGGCCGCCGGCGCCTGCCTGCTGCTGTCCTGGCTGCCGGGCGGCGCGCGGCGGCTGTACGAGGCGACGCGCGTGGTGCAGGCCGCCTGATACCTTTTCGCGATCAAGAGGAATGGCGTAGGTCGGCTCTACGTGGCCGACGCCTTGCCTGCCGATGACCGGGCGTCGGGGGCGTAGCCCCGACCTACGGATCCGGGCGTTGGTGAGCCGGACCAACAGGCGCGACCCGGCCGCGTTCAATCCACGGCCTGCAGCTCCGTCCCGAACCGCCGCGCATAGCCGCGCTCGCCGCTGATGCGCAGGACCTCGTCCGGATCGAAGTCCGGCGCGCCGTAGACCGCGCAGGCGATGCCGCCGTTGCCGTGGCCCACTGCGTGCAGGCGATAGCGCGACTGGCCGCTGCCGGTTTGCGGCGGGTAGTGCCGGGGCGGCTCGCCGCCGTCGAGGTCGAGTTCGTTGTTGTCGATGACGCCGCCGACGAACAGTGCGCGCATGGGGGTGTTCTCCTTGTGTGGCATGGGGCCCTCTCCCTCTTGTGGACAGCCTGCCCGCGGGAATGTTCCCGCCCGGTCGACGCGGCGTGCATGGCGGGTGGTCGGCGGCCGCGAACGTGAACACGCCGTTAGAATCCCCGCGATCCCCCTCGCCGAACCGCCGATGCCCGATCCCGCCCTCGACGCGCTGCTGCTGCCGTTCGCGTCCGGCCAGCTCGGCTGGCCGGCGGATGGCGCCGTGTTCCTGCGCGCGCGCGAAGGCGCCGCCCTGCACGCGCATGCGCCGCGCACGCTGGTATGCGAGCAGTCGTTCCGGCCCGCGCACGATGCGCTGCAGCGCGCGGGCTTCCAGACGCGCGCGTCCGGCGACGATGCCTTCGCGCGGGTGCTGGTGCTGCCGCCGCGCCAACGCGACGAGGCGCGCGCGCTGTTCGCCGCGGCGCTGTCGCGCGTGCGACCCGGCGGCACCGTGGTCGCGGCGATGGCCAACGACGCCGGCGCGAAATCCGGGCAGGCCGACTTCGAGGCGCTGTTCGGTGGCACGTCGGCGCTGAGCAAGCACAAGTGCCGCGTGTTCTGGTCGACTCCCGAGCGCGCGGACGCGGCGCTGGCCGATGCGTGGCGCAGGCTGGATGCGCCGCGCCCGATCCTCGATGGCCGCTTCACCAGCCGGCCCGGCATCTTCGCCTGGGACCGCATCGACGCGGCCTCGACGCTGCTCGCCGCGCACCTGCCGGCCACGCTGTCGGGCCACGGCGCCGACCTCGGCGCCGGCTGGGGTTACCTCTCGTCCGAAGTGCTGGCGCGCAGCAAGGGCGTGGCGGCGCTCGACGTGGTCGAGGCCGAGCTGCGCGCGCTGGACTGCGCCCGGGCCAACCTCGCGCCGCATGCCGCGCGCGTGACGCTGGACTTCCAGTGGCACGACGTCAGCGCGGGCCTGCCCGGGCGCTACGACTTCATCGTCACCAATCCGCCGTTCCACGCGCTGCGCGGCGAGGCGCGGCCGGAGATCGGGCGCGCCTTCATCGCCGCGGCGGCGGAGGCGCTGAAACCGCGCGGCGCGCTGTGGCTGGTCGCGAACCGGCAGCTGCCCTACGAGGACGCGCTCGGCGCGCGCTTCGCGAGCGTGCGCATCGTGGCGCAGCGGGAGGGATTCAAGGTGATCGAGGCGGTGAAGGGGCAATGAGCGTGGTGAGGCCAACGATCGCGTTGCCCTTCGTTGTCATTTCGACCCCGGACTCGATCCGGGGGAGAAATCTGCCGTTCGTATCACATCGCGCTACAAGCAGATTTCTCCCCCGGATCGAGTCCGGGGGAGAAATGACAGTCTGGGGCCGCGAGGTGACATGCGGGGCACCTGCACGATGAAGCTGGTCAAGCACATCGCCAACCTCGGCTACGGCAGCCGCAGGCAGGTGCAGTGGATGTTCCGCGAGGGCCGCGTCACCGATTCCGCCGGCGAGGTGCTGTACGCCGACGACCGGGTCGCGCACGAGGCTGTGTGCATCGACGGCGAGCCGCTGGACCCGCCGCCGGGCCTGCTGCTGGTGCTGCACAAGCCGGTCGGCTACACCTGTTCGACGAAGGATGCCGGGCGCCTGGTCTACGACCTGCTGCCGCCGCGCTTCCGCCTGCGCGATCCGGTGCTGTCCACGGTCGGCCGCCTCGACCGCGACACCAGCGGCCTGCTGCTGCTGACCGACGACGGCCAGCTGCTGCACCGGATCATCTCGCCGAAGGCGAACCTGCCCAAGACCTACGAGGCGACGCTGGCGCGCCCGCTGCGCGGCGACGAGGCCGACGTGTTCGCCAGCGGCACGCTGCTGCTCGAATCGGAGACCACGCCGCTGAAGCCGGCGCGGCTCGAAGTCATCGACGCCACCCATGCACGCCTGACGATCGGCGAAGGCCGCTACCACCAGGTGCGGCGCATGTTCGCGGCGGTCGGCAACCACGTCGAGGCGCTGCACCGCAGCCGCGTCGGCGGGCTGGCGCTGGACGGGCTCGCGGAAGGCGAATGGCGTATCGCGGGCGACGAGGATCGCGCGCGTCTGTTCGATGCCGTTTGATTCGATGCAGCCGAGGGTTCATTTGCACGAACCTCCCGCGCGACGGATTGTCATTCCGAGCGTAGCGAGGAATCTGCTTTGACTGTTGCTCCTCGGTCAGAAGCAGATTCCTCGCTACGCTCGGAATGACAGTCTGCTGGTCGGCTGCGAATCGTAGTCTTCAAGAGACCGTGAAGGCGCTTCTACACAAGCAACGCGTTCCAGCCTTCACGGCCGAGCGCCTGCAGCGTGGCGATGTTGCGCTCGACGATCGCGTCGGGATCGGGGAAGGCTTCCACCGCGCGGTCGATGCTGGCCTCGCGCAGCAGGTGCAGGGTGGGGTAGGGCGAGCGGTTGGTGCAGTTGGCGACGTCGTCCGGATCGCTGCCGGCGAACCGGTAGTCCGGGTGGAAGCTGGCCACCTGCAGCACGCCCTCCAGGCCGAGCGACTCGAGCAGTGCTTCGGCCTCGTCGAGGAAGTCGTTGTAGTCGAGGAAGTCCTGCAGCACGTCCGGGTGCACCAGCAGGGTGGTGTCGGTGGTGTCGGCGGGCGTGTCGCGCAGGTGCAGCAGTTCCTCGCCCAGCTCCGCCAGCAGCGCCGCGGGCGTGGTGGCGTCGCTGCACGCGATGCGCACCTGGTCCTTCGCGTACACCGCCTTGGCGAACGGGCACAGGTTCAGGCCGATCACCGCACGCTCCAGCCAGCGCCGGGTGTCGGCGACGGCCTGCGGCTCGCGCGGCGTGTTCGTCGTCATCGCGGCGATGCGCTCAGTCGCGGAAGTTGTCGAACTGCAGCGGCAGGCCGAAGTCCTCGCCGCGCAGCAGGGCGATCGCGGCCTGCAGATCGTCGCGCTTCTTGCCGTTCACGCGCAGCTTGTCGCCGTTGATCTGGCTGTCGACCTTGATCTTCGCGTCCTTGAGCTTGCCCTGGATCTTCTTCGCCAGCTCGCGCTCGATGCCCTGGCGGACGGTGACCTTCTGCCGCGCGCCGGCGACGTTGGTGTCGACGTCGCCGAACTCCAGGCAGCGCGCGTCGATCTTCCGCGCGATCAGCCGCGCGCGCAGGATGTCGGTCATCTGCTGCAGCTGGAACTCGCTCGGCGCGGACTGGGTGATCACCGCGTCCTCGCGCGCGAAGCTCGCGTCCACACCCTTGAAGTCGAAGCGCGTGGACAGCTCGCGGTTGGCCTGGTCGACGGCGTTGATGAGTTCGTGGGTGTCCACTTCGGAGACGATGTCGAAGGAAGGCATGGTGGTCCGGTTGCTTGAATGGGTGGGAATCGTCATCCCCGCGGAGGCGGGGATCCAGTGTCTTTGGTGCGGAACGACTTGAAGACACTGGATTCCCGCCTGCGCGGGAACGACGGGAAGATCGCGCACTAGGTTACCCCATGGTTGCGCACGCAACGGATGCGCGCGGGCGTGCCAGCCCTTACCGTGTCGCGGCGCCCGCCGTGGGCGCGTCGCAGGTCGTTGCGTGAAGCCATTCCCCGTCATCGGCATCGTCGGCAGCGCGGGCACCTACGGCCGCTGGCTGTGCGGTTTCTTCGAACGTCGCATGGGACTGCGCGTGGTCGGCCACGATCCGGGCGACGCCGGCAGCGATGCGCCGGAGGTGCTGCTGGAGCAGGCCGACGTGCTGCTGTTCGCGACCCCGATCCGCCTGACCGCGGCGCTGGTGGACGACTACGTGCGCCTGTCCGCCGGCCGCGAGGCGGGGCGGCTGTGGCTGGACGTGACCTCGATCAAGCAGGGCGCGGTGGACGCGATGCTGCGTTCGCGGGCCGAGGTGGTCGGCCTGCACCCGATGACCGCGCCGCCGAAGGCGCCGACGATGAAGGGCCGCGTGGTCGTGGTCTGCGAGGCGCGCATCGACCGCTGGCGGCCGTGGCTGCAGGGGCTGCTCGACGCGCTGGAGGGCGAGTGCGTGCACGCCAGCGCCGAGCGCCACGACCGGATGATGGCGCTGGTGCAGGCGATGGTGCACGCGTCCCACCTCGCCCAGGCCGGCGTGCTCGAGGAGTACGCCGGGGACGTCGGCGGGCTGGCGGCGATCATGCCGTTCCGCTCGGCCTCGTTCGAGCTCGACGCCGCGATCGCCGCGCGCATCCTGTCGCTGAACCCGGAGATCTACGAGGAGATCCAGTTCGGCAACACGCATTCGGCCGACATGCTCGACCGCCTGCTGGCGCGCCTGTCCGAACTGCGCGACCTCGTCCGCCGGGGCGACGACGCGGCCCGCGCCCGCTTCCGCGCGCGCTTCCTGCAAAGCCGCGAGGCCTTCGGCGCGCAGGCGCTGGCCGAGGGCAACTACGCTTACGAGCGCGTCGGCTACCTGCTCGCCGACCTCGCCGGGCGCCGGTTTGCCAGCGTGCACCTGCCCGAGGATCGCCCCGGCTCGCTGCGCACGCTGCTGCACGTGTTCGAGCGCCACGGGGTCAGCCTGGAGTCGATCCACTCCTCGCGCACCCCCGGCGGCGAGGTGCATTTCCGCATCGGTTTCGTCCGCGGCACCGATGCGGCGACGCTGGCGGCGGCGGTGGCCGAGATCGACGACAGCGGCATCGGCCGCGTGCTCGAGAGCGGCTGACGCGGCATCGCCGCGCGGATGCGGCATCATGCGCGCTCCGCCCCCGAGGACGCGCCATGTCGACCATTCCCGCCTATGCCGCCCCGGCCGCCGGATCGCCACTGGCGCCGTTCGCGATCGAGCGCCGCGACCCCGGTCCGCACGACGTGCAGATCGACATCCTCTACTGCGGCGTCTGCCACACCGACATCCACCAGGTGCGTGACGAGTGGGGCGCGGGCCTCTTCCCGATGGTGCCGGGACACGAGATCGTCGGCCGCGTGTCCGCGGTCGGCGGTGAGGTGTCGAAGCATGCGGTCGGCGACCTGGTCGGCGTCGGCTGCTTCGTCGACTCCTGCCGCGAATGCCGGCAGTGCCGGGCCGGGCTGGAGCAGTACTGCGACGAGGGCATGACCGGTACCTACAACGCCCGCGAGCGCGGCACCGGCGCGCCGACCCACGGCGGCTATTCCACGCGCATCGTCGTCGACGAGGACTACGTGCTGCGCATCCCGGACGGCCTGCCGCCCGACCGCGCCGCGCCCCTGCTGTGCGCCGGCATCACCACCTACTCGCCGCTGCGCCACTTCGGCGTCACCGCCGGCGACAGGGTCGCCGTGGTCGGCCTCGGCGGCCTCGGCCACATGGCGGTGAAGCTGGCGGTGGCGATGGGCGCGGACGTGACCGTGCTCAGCACCAGCGAATCCAAGCGCGACGACGCGCTGGCGCTCGGTGCGCAGGATTTCGCCGCCACCGGCGACGGCAAGGTGTTCAAGAGCCATCGCGGGCAGTTCGACTTCATCATCGACACCGTTTCGGCCCAGCACGACTACGACGCCTACCTCGGCCTGCTGCAGGTCGACGGCACGATGGTGCTGCTCGGCCTCCCGGACCCGACCGCGGTGTCGGCGTTCCCGCTGGTGTCGAAGCGGCGCCGGCTGGCCGGCTCGATGATCGGCGGCATCGCCGAGACCCGGGAGATGCTGGAGTTCTGCGCCGCGCACGGCATCGCCGCGGACATCGAACTGATCGGCATCGACGCCATCAACACGGCGTACGAGCGGATGCTCAGGGGCGACGTGCGCTACCGCTTCGTCATCGACATCGCCAGCCTGCGCGGCGGATGAGCCCGGGCGCGGAAACGAAACCGCGCGCGGCGGCGGCCTGGATGCTGCTTGCCGGACTGCTGTTCGCGGGCATGGACGCCGGGATGAAGTGGATCTCCGGCGACTACTCGCCGTTCCAGGTGGCGGTGCTGCGCAGCGTGTCGGCGCTGCCGCTGGTCGCGCTGTGGATCGTGCTGCGCGGCAAGGCCGGCACCCTGCTCAGGGTGCACTGGCCGCTGCACCTGCTGCGCGGCGTGCTGGGCGTGGGGATGATGGCCGGCTTCGTCTACGGGCTGGCGCGGATGCCGCTGTCGACCGCGTACACCATCGTGTTCGTGGCGCCGCTGCTGGTCACGGCGCTGGCGGTGCCGTTCCTCGGCGAGAAGGTCGGGCCGCGGCGCTGGATCGCGATCGTGGTCGGACTGCTCGGGGTGATCGTGGTGCTGCGTCCGACCGGCGAGGGCGTGGCGACGCTGGCGGGGCTGGTCGTGCTGCTGGCGGCGCTGTGCTACTCGATCGCTGCGATCACCGTGCGCAAGCTGGCGCTGCGCGACAGCCCCGAGGCGATGGTGTTCTGGTTTCTCGTCCTGCTGGCGGTGTTCGCCGGCGCGGTGGCGGCGTTCGACTGGCGGCCGGTGCAGCCGGGACATCTGGGCGTGATCGCGATCGTCGGCCTGACCGGTGCGCTCGGGCAGGTCGCGTTGACCCATGCCTTCCGCCTCGGCGAGGCCAGCCAGATCGCGCCGCTGGAGTACGCGGCGCTGGTGTGGGTGGTACTGCTCGACCTCGCGCTGTGGCAGGCGCTGCCCGACCGCATGACCTGGCTCGGCGCGGCGATCATCATCGCCAGCGGGCTGTACCTGATCCGGCGCGAACGCGCGGTGGGCGTGCCGCGGGACCCGGACGGGGCGCAGACGCCGCCGCCCTGAACGGCGGGGCGGGGGCATGCGGGGACAATGTCATCCCGAGCGTTCTTGTCTCACGTCCTTTACAACCTGAGTACCGTCATCCCAGCGAAAGCTGGGATCCATTTTGCTTTTTCATTGTCGATATTCCCGAGAAAGACCAACGGCAAAATGGATGACCAGCGCTTCGCGCTGTTGTAAAGCGCTTCCGGCGTTCGCCGGAATGACGGACAAAACACACCATGCCCCTGCTGCTGATCCCGTTCCTGCTCCTGCTGTTCCTCGCGCTGGCGCTGCTGCTGTGGCCGCTGGGCCTGTGGCAGCGCTACCGCCTTGGCCGCGCGCGGCGCCGGGCGCGGCCGGGCTGGGTGACGTTCAACGCGATCGGGCTGCTGCTGTCGGCGCTGCTGTTCCTGCTCGGCGCGTGGATCGGCGGAATCTGGATCGACGGCGCGCCGTGGAATGCCTGCGCGGGCCTGCTGGCGGGCGTCGTGCTGGGCGGCGTCGGACTGTGGTTGGCGCGCTTCGAGGCCGGCAACGGGCAACTGCACTACACCGCGAACGCATGGCTGGTGCTGGCCCTGACCCTGCTGGTCGGGCTGCGCGTTGCCCTGGCCGCCTGGCAGGCCTGGCATCGCGCATGGGAGGGCGTGCCGGCGCCGGTGCCGTGGCCCTGGCTGGCCGACCACGCCAGCCTGCTGGCGATGGCCGGGTTGCTGCTCGGCTACCACCTGGCCTTCGAATGGGGGCTGCGGCGCCAGCTGCGCCGGCTCGGGATGCTTCGTCTCCGCTGATCGCGTGCTTGCGACCGTACACCTCAATCGAATGTCATTCCGAGCGCAGCGAGGAATCTGCTTCTGCTGCTGCTCACAATGAAGAAGCAGATTCCTCGCTGCGCTCGGAATGACAACTTCGAGTTGGCGGCTCAAAAAACAACGGACCCTCGCGGGCCCGTTGCATGAAGCGCGTCGGCTGGCGTCCAGCCCGGCGGCATCAGAATCGCGCGCCGACACCCACGCCCACCGTCCAGGGATTGAACTTGACGTCGCGTTCCACCGTCTGGCCACCCAGCTTCGCGTCCGCCTCGCCGTGCAGGTAGCGCGCGTCGGCGCGGGCGAACCAGGTCGGGGTGATGTTCATGTCGACGCCGACGGTGCCGATCGCGCCCTTGGGCGAGGTCAGGCCGACGTGGGCGCCGTCCGCGGTGGCGATGTCCTCGTCGCTGATGTTGGTCTGGTGGTAGCCCAGGCCCACGAACGGGCGGAAGGTGTTGTCCGCGGCGCCGAAGTGGTACTGGCCGCTCAGCGCGATCGGCTGCGAATCGACGGTGCCGAGCTTGCCGGCGTCGCCGCGCACGCGATGGTTGAACTTGTCCGCGGCGCCCCAGAGCTCGACGCCGATGTTGTCGGTGATGTGGTACGTGGCGCTCAGGGTCGGCGCGACGTCGCCGTCGGCGTCGATGCGCGCGCCGGGCAGCGGATCGGAATCGGGCTGCAGGATCGTGGCGCTGCCGACCACCGAGAAGCGCTTGCCGGAGGCGGTGTCGCCGTCCTGCGCGAACGCGGACGGGGCGATCAGGAGCGAGGCGATGGCGGCGGAAAGACCGAAAGTACGCAAGGACAGCATGGGGGACTCCTCATGTGGTTGTTGTCGGTGTTGCATTCGCCCTTGAGGTGGGCGCGCACACCGTAGCCACGGCCGCATGAATCGCCGCGTGGCAGGAATCTGAATGTCCTGGCCCGTGTGGCGTGCGTTCATCGGCGTGACGGCAGGCGGCCTGTCGCGTTCGCATCGCATTCGCCGCGCAGGCGTGATCGCAGGCGGGTTCGACGCGTGGTGTCGATCGCCTGTGATGCGCATGTTGTGAAGGTGAATTCCCGGCAACGGGACGATGCGCCAGCAATCGTTTCAACGGAGACGAATTCGGCGAGGCGATCCGGGAGGAGCCTGTCATGTCGACCGCAGGGAGAAATCCTCACTTTCCCCTGCGCCGGAGACGGGATTTCTCCCTGCGGTCGAAATGACAACGCTTTGCTTTTCCGGGTTCTTCGCCCCGGAGGCGCGGACGAGGGGGCAGGATCTGCCGCCTCCCGCCCTTGCATGGCGGGGCGGGCGCCGAGCGGCCCGCGCTCGGGCAACGGACCTTCCTGCCGGTTGGCGGGACCGGCGCATGCGGCCACAATAGGCGTTCTCCCTCCCTGTACCGCGGAGCGCCGCATGGCCGACCTGAAGGAAGCACGAGTCCCCGATATCGGCGGCTACGACGATGTCCCCGTCATCGAGGTGCTGGTCGCGGTCGGCGATACGGTCGCGGTCGACCAGGGCCTGGTCACGCTGGAGTCGGACAAGGCGACGATGGAAGTGCCCTCGTCGGTCGCCGGCGTGGTGAAGGAGCTGAAGGTCAAGGTCGGCGACACGCTGTCGGAGGGCGGCGTGGTGGCGATCATCGAGACCGCCGATGCCGCGGCGGAAGCGCCGAAGGAGGCCGCGAAGGCCGCGCCCGCACCGGCGCCCGCGCCCGCGAAGCCGAAGGAGCCCGATCCGGTCGTCGAGCCGGTGGCGGTTGCGGCGGCGCCGGACAGGCTGGCGCAGGCGTCGATCGACGCGCAGGCCGGCAAGGCGCCCGCGCAGGGCCAGCCGCCGGTGCGCTTCGAGGCCGACGCGTTGATCCCGGGCAAGGTGCCCTACGCCAGTCCCGCGGTGCGCCTGTTCGCGCGCGAGCTGGGCGTGGACCTGTCGCAGGTCACCGGCAGCGAGAAGGGCGGGCGGATCACCAGGGAAGACGTGCAGAAGTACGTCAAGGGCGTGCTCTCGGGCGCGAATGCGGCGCCGGCCGCGGTGGCCGGCGGCGGCGGCGCGGGCCTCAGCCTCCTGCCGTGGCCCAAGGTCGACTTCAGCAAGTTCGGCGAGGTCGAGGAAAAGCCGCTGTCGCGGATCAAGAAGATCTCCGGCGCCAACCTCGCGCGCAACTGGGCGATGATCCCGCACGTCACCCAGCACGACGACGCCGACATCACCGACCTCGAAGCGCTGCGCGTGCAGCTCAACAAGGAGAACGAGAAGGCGGGCATCAAGCTGACCATGCTCGCCTTCCTGATCAAGGCCAGCGCCAACGCGCTGAAGAAGTACCCCGACTTCAACGCCTCGCTCGACGCCAGCGGCGAGACGCTGACGCTGAAGAAGTATTTCCACATCGGCTTCGCCGCAGACACGCCCAACGGCCTGGTCGTCCCCGTGATCCGCGACGTCGACAGGAAGGGCGTGATCGAGATCGCGCGCGAAACCGGCGAACTGGCGAAAAAGGCGCGCGACGGCAAGCTCGGCCCGGCCGAGATGTCCGGCGGCTGCTTCTCGATCAGCTCGCTCGGCGGCATCGGCGGCACCGCGTTCACGCCGATCGTCAACGCGCCGGAAGTGGCGATCCTGGGCGTGTCGAAGTCGTCGATGAAGCCGGTCTGGGACGGCAAGCAGTTCGTGCCGCGGCTCGTCCTGCCGCTGTCGCTGAGCTACGACCACCGCGTGATCGACGGCGCCGCCGCCGCGCGTTTCACCGCCTACCTCGCCCAGCTGCTCGCGGACATGCGCCGCGTGCTGCTCTGACGCAGGGGAACGGACGATGGCGAACACCATTGAAGTGAAGGTCCCCGACATCGGCGGCTACGACGACGTGCCGGTGATCGAGGTGCTGGTCGCGGTCGGCGACACGGTCGCGAAGGACCAGGGGCTGGTCACGCTGGAGTCGGACAAGGCGACGATGGAAGTGCCGTCCTCGCATGCCGGCGTGGTCAAAGAGCTGAAGGTCAAGGTCGGCGATACGCTGTCGGAAGGCGGCGTGGTGTTGATCCTCGAAGCCGAAGGCGCTGCTGTTGCACCTCCCCCGCCTGCGGGGGAGGTCGACGCGCGCAGCGCGTCGGGTGGCGGCAAGGCTTCCGCGGCGTCGCCCCCACCCCAACCCGCCCAGCCCGTCGGCACAGCCGACGGGCGTTCAGAGGCGCATGGACCGGTGGTCCATGAGCGCGCCTCTTCACCCCCCGCGAGCGGGGGAGGGAGCCAAGCGACCTCCGGCGGCACGGTCGAAGCGAAGGTGCCCGACATCGGCGGCTACAGCGACGTGCCGGTGATCGAGGTGCTGGTGTCGGTCGGCGACACGGTGAAGCAGGACCAGGGCCTGGTCACGCTGGAATCGGACAAGGCGACGATGGAAGTGCCCTCGTCGGTCGCCGGCGTGGTGAAGGAAGTGAAGGTCAAGGTCGGTGACACGCTGTCGGAAGGCGCGGTGGTCGCGATCATCGAGGCCGAAGGCGGCGCGCCCGCCTATGCGCGCACGCCCGACAAGGTCGCGCCGGGCAGCAAGCCGCCGGTGGCCACCTCGCACCGCGCGCCGGTCGAGCCGGTCGAGCCCGCGCCGCAGGCTGCGGCCGCCAGCGGGCGCAAGGCCGACGTCGAATGCCGCATCGTCGTGCTCGGCGCCGGCCCCGGCGGCTACACCGCTGCCTTCCGCGCCGCCGACCTCGGCCTCGACACCGTGCTGGTCGAGCGCTATCCCAGCCTCGGCGGCGTCTGCCTCAACGTCGGCTGCATCCCGTCGAAGGCGCTGCTGCACGCGGCCGACGTGATCGAGCAGGCCGGCCACGCCAGCGAGTACGGCGTCGACTTCGGCAAGCCGAAGATCAACATCGACACCCTGCGTGGCTACAAGGAGAAGGTCGTCGGCCAGCTCACCAAGGGCCTGGCGGGCATGGCGAAGCAGCGCAAGGTGCGCGTCGTGCAGGGCACCGGCAGGTTCGTCTCGGCGAACGAGCTGGAAGTCGCGGGCGACGACGGCAAGACCCAGCTGCTGCGCTTCGAGCAGTGCATCATCGCCGCGGGCAGCCAGGCGCTGAAGCTGCCGGGTTTCCCGTGGGACGACCCGCGGATCATGGATTCGACCGATGCGCTCGACCTCGCCGACGTGCCGAAAAAGCTGCTCGTCGTCGGCGGCGGCATCATCGGCCTGGAGATGGCGACGGTGTACCGCGGCCTCGGCAGCGAAGTCACCGTGGTCGAACTCGCCGACCAGCTGATGCCGGGCGCCGACAAGGACCTGGTCAAGCCGCTGGCCGACCGCCTGAAGAAGCAGGGCGTGTCCACCCACCTCAAGACCAAGGTGGTGGAAGCCAAGGCCGGCAAGAAGGGCGTCGACGTCACGTTCGACGGCGAGAACATCCCCGAGGGCAAGGTCTACGATCGCGTGCTGGTCGCCGTGGGTCGTTCGCCGAACGGCAGGAAGATCGACGCGGAGAAGGCCGGCGTGCGCGTGGGCGCGCGCGGCTTCATCGACGTCGACGCGCAGATGCGCACCAACGTCCCGCACATCTTCGCCATCGGCGACGTCATCGGCCAGCCGATGCTGGCGCACAAGGCCACGCACGAGGGCAAGCTCGCGGCGGAAGTCGCCGCCGGCGAGAAGAAGGAGTGGGTGGCGCGGGTGATCCCGTCGGTGGCCTACACCGACCCGGAGATCGCCTGGGTCGGCGTCACCGAGACCGAGGCGAAGGCCAAGGGCCTGAAGGTCGGCGTCGGCAAGTTCCCATGGGCGGCGTCGGGCCGCGCCATCGGCCTGTCGCGCACCGAAGGCTTCACCAAGCTGGTATTCGACGAGGCCACGCACCGGATCATCGGCGCCGGCATCGTCGGCGTGCACGCGGGCGAGCTGATCGCCGAGGCCGCGCTGGCGATCGAGATGGGCTGCGAGGTCGAGGACATCGGCCACACCATCCATCCGCACCCGACGCTGAGCGAATCCGTCGCGATGGCGGCCGAGGTCTACGACGGCACCATCACCGACCTCTACCTTCCGAAGAAGAAGTAGGTTCGCCGCCGCGGTTGGCCCCCACCCCAACCCTCCCCCGCTGCGCGGGGGAGGGCGCCGGAAGCGCAGCGCCCGCCCCCGCCAGCAAACCGGCAACCGTTCCGCCAACGGCATGAAGCCCCGGCGCGGGCCGGGGCTTCATGGGGGAATCCGCCGTGGATCGACGAGGAAGAACGGCGAACTCGCAAGGACTGACCGGCCCGGTCGCGAAAGGTTCCCCGGAATGGCGCCGCGGACCGCCGCCGGGCCCCGGAACCGGAAATTGTGCGATGCACAAGGTTGCCGCCGAAAAACCCCCACTGCTATACTTCCGCTGCTTCGTCGGGCCGTTTTCTGAATGGCCCACCCCCGCAGACTGCCGAGGTTGGGCGCGTGCACGATCCCATCGCCACGAGCCGGCGCGCAGTCCTGCGCGCGGTGGTCGTCCAGGCGGTCGTCGTCGGGCTGGTGGCACTGGCGTTCCTTCCCCGGGGAGGGGCCGCCGCGCTGGCGGCACTGGTCGGCGGGCTGGCGATGGTCGCCGGCAATGCGCTGGCGGCCGGGATGGCGCTCGGCGGAATCGTCCCGGCGCGCGTGGCCTTCGCCAGGCTGCTGCTGGGGACGGCGCTGAAGTGGCTGGTCGCGGGGATGGTCTTCGTGGTCGGCGTGGGAGTCTGGCGGTTGCCGGGGCTGCCGATGCTGGCGGGGCTGGCGGCGGGACTGCTGGCCTACCTGGCGGCATTGAATCTGCGTGTGGAAACAGGACATCCAAGGGTCGATCGTGAGCGCTGACAGCACCGGTACCGAAGCCGCCTCCGGCGATAGCACCGCCTACATCCAGCACCACCTGCAGCACCTGCAGTGGCAGGTCGGCGAAGGCAGCTTCATGAAGATCAACGTCGACAGCGTGCTGTTCTCGCTGCTGGCCTGCGCCGTGTTCCTGTTCTTCTTCCTGCGCACCGCGCGCAAGGCCACCGCCGGCGTGCCGGGCAAGTTCCAGACCTTCGTCGAGATGGTCGTCGGCTTCGTCGACGGCCTCGTGCGCGAGACCTTCCACGGCCGCAGCAAGCTGATCGCGCCGCTGGCCATCACCATCTTCTGCGTCGTGTTCCTGATGAACTTCATGGACATGATTCCCGTGGACTGGATCCCGGGCGCGTGGATGAAGGCCAACGAGCTGGCCGGCCACGACCCGCACCACGCCTACCTGCGCGTGGTGCCCACCGCCGACCTCAACGTGACCCTCGGCCTGTCGCTGATGGTGTTCCTGCTGATCCAGGTCTTCGGCGTGTCGCACAAGGGCCCGGGCAAGTTCATCGGCGAGGCGTTCACCGCGCCGTTCCACGCCGAGAGCCTGGTGATGAAGATCCTGCTCGCGCCGGCCAACCTGCTGCTGCGCGTGATCGAGGAGCTGGTGCGTCCGCTTTCGCTCACCCTGCGACTGTTCGGCAACATGTACGCCGGCGAGCTGATCTTCATCCTGATCGCGCTGATGACCTGGAACGCGGCCTTCGGCAGCGGCCTGACCTGGGTGCTGGCGCCGCTGCAGTTCATTTCCGGCTTCGTGTGGACCGCGTTCCACGTCCTCGTGATCACGCTGCAGGCCTTCATCTTCATGATGCTGACCATCGTCTACCTCAGCATGGCGGCCGAGAGCCACTGACCGCCGCGCCCCGTTTCCACCCTCCCATCCCTTATCCCAACACCTGACGCTGTACGGAGAGACCACCATGGAAAACATCGCCCTCTACGCCGAAATCGCCAAGTTCACGGTGATCGCGGCCGGCCTGCTGATCGGCCTCGGCGCGCTCGGCACCGCCATCGGCTTCGCCATCCTCGGCGGCAAGTTCATCGAGGGTTCGGCCCGCCAGCCGGAACTGACCCCGATGCTGCAGACCAAGATGTTCATCGTCGCCGGCCTGCTCGACGCCGTGCCGATCATCGGCGTCGCCATCGCGCTGCTGCTGATCTTCGCCAACCCGTTCCTGTCCGCGATCGCGGGCTGATCACCGGTCTTGGCTAGCGCCGGCGCATCGTGCGTCGGCGCACGGAGCACGTCATGGATATCAACCTGACTTTCATCATCCAGGGCCTCGCGTTCTTCGCGGTCGCCTGGCTGGTGATGAAGTACGGCTGGCCGCACATCATGGCGGCCATCGAGGAACGCCAGCGCAAGATCGCCGAAGGCCTCGCCGCCGCCGACAACGCGCAGAAGAACCTGGCGCAGGCCGAGGAGAAGGTCGCCGACGAGCTGAAGGCGGCCCGCGCCAAGGCCAACGAGATCATCGAGCAGGCGCATCAGCGCGCGAACCAGATCGTCGACGCCGCCAAGGCCGAGGCGATTGCCGAAGGCGATCGCCAGAAGGCGCTGGTCGAGGCCGAGATCGCGGCGTCCGCCAACCGCGCCCGCGAGGACCTGCGCAGGCAGGTGTCGTCGCTGGCGGTGGCCGGCGCCGAGAAGCTGCTGCGCCGCGAGATCGACGCCAACGCCCACAAGGCGCTGCTCGACGAGCTGGCGTCCGAGCTGGCGGGCAAGGCGGCCTGACCCGATGAGCCAGGCCCTCACCCTCGCCCGTCCCTACGCCCGCGCCGCGTTCGCGATCGCGAAGGATGCCGGCGCGTTCGCGCCGTGGTCCGACGCGCTCGGCTTCGCCGCGCGCGTGGCGGTCGATCCGCAGGCGGCGACGCTGCTCGGCCATCCGGCGCTGGCCCGCGAACAGGCGGTCGAGCTGCTCTCGCCCGACGGCGCCTCGACCGGGTTCCGCGATTTCCTCGCGCTGCTGGCCGACAACCGTCGGCTGGCGCTGCTGCCGGAGATCGCGGGCCTGTACGAGGAACTGCGCGCGGACGCCGAACGCGTCGTCAAGGCGAAGGTGACTTCGGCCGCCGCGCTGCCGGCCGGCGAGCTCGACACCATCAAGGCCGCGCTGCGCAAGCGCTTCGGCCGCGAGGTCGAGGTCGAGGCGGCGGTCGACGAGGCCCTGATCGGCGGCGCGGTGATCGCGGCCGGCGACGTGGTCATCGACGGCTCGCTGCGCGGGAAGCTGGCGCGGCTGCAGTCGGCGCTGGCGGGATGAAGCCGTGATTCGTGATTGGTCATTCGTGATTCGAAAAAGCAGGCACTGAGCCGCTCTTCCCAATCACCGATCACGAATCACCAATCACGAAAAACAACAGAAATCCGAATGCCGCACACCACGGCATGCGACCAGGAAACGAAGCAATGGCAACCACCACGCTCAACCCGTCCGAAATCAGCGAGCTGATCAAGAACCGCATCGAGAAGGTCAAGCTGGCCGCCGAGGCACGCAACGAAGGCACCGTCACCTCGGTGTCCGACGGCATCGTGCGCATCTACGGCCTCGCCGACGCGATGCAGGGCGAAATGATCGAGCTGCCGCCCGCTCCCGGCGGTACCGCCACCTACGCGCTGGCGCTGAACCTCGAGCGCGACTCGGTCGGCGCGGTGGTGCTCGGCGACTACGAGCACCTGCGCGAGGGCGATACCGCCAAGACCACCGGCCAGATCCTCTCGGTGCCGATCGGTCCGGAACTGCTCGGCCGCGTGGTCAACGCGCTGGGCGAGCCGATCGACGGCAAGGGTCCGATCGAGGCCAGGCTGTCGGCGCCGGTCGAGCGCGTGGCGCCGGGCGTGATCTGGCGCAAGTCGGTCGACCAGCCGGTGCAGACCGGCTACAAGTCGGTCGACGCGATGATCCCGATCGGCCGCGGCCAGCGCGAGCTGGTCATCGGCGACCGCCAGACCGGCAAGACCGCGATGGCGATCGACGCGGTGATCAACCAGAAGGGCACCGGCATCAAGTGCGTGTACGTCGCGATCGGCCAGAAGGCCTCGACCGTGGCCAACATCGTGCGCAAGCTCGAGGAGAACGGCGCGCTGGCGCACACCATCGTGGTGGCCGCGACCGCGTCCGAGTCGGCCGCGATGCAGTACATCAGCGCCTACTCCGGCTGCACCATGGGCGAGTACTTCATGGACCGCGGCGAAGACGCGCTGATCGTGTACGACGACCTGTCCAAGCAGGCCGTGGCCTACCGCCAGATCTCGCTGCTGCTCAAGCGCCCGCCTGGCCGCGAAGCCTATCCGGGCGACGTGTTCTACCTGCACAGCCGCCTGCTCGAGCGCGCCGCGCGCGTGTCCGAGGAGTACGTCGAGAAGTTCACCAACGGCGAGGTCAAGGGCAAGACCGGTTCGCTGACCGCGCTGCCGATCATCGAGACCCAGGCCGGCGACGTGTCCGCGTTCGTGCCGACCAACGTGATCTCGATCACCGACGGCCAGATCTTCCTCGAGACCGACCTGTTCAACGCCGGCATCCGCCCGGCCGTGAACGCCGGCATCTCGGTGTCGCGCGTCGGCGGCGCGGCGCAGACCAAGATCATCAAGAAGCTCTCGGGCGGCATCCGCATCGCGCTGGCGCAGTACCGCGAGCTGGCGGCGTTCGCGCAGTTCGCCTCGGACCTGGACGAAGCCACCCGCAAGCAGCTCGAGCGCGGCCAGCGCGTGACCGAGCTGATGAAGCAGAAGCAGTACCAGCCGATGTCGATCGCCTACCAGGCGCTGTCGATCTACGCCGTCGACAAGGGCTACATGGACGACGTGCCGGTCAGCAAGATCCTCGCGTTCGAGGAAGCGCTGCACGCCCACTTCGCCAACACCCAGGGCGCGCTGATCGACGAGATCAACGCCAGCGGCAACTGGAACGACGAGATCGAGGCCGCGTACAAGAACGGCATCGAGGAGTTCAAGAAGACGGGCTCGTTCTGAGTCCGTGTGATTGGTGATTCGTGATTGGTGATTCGTAACAGCAACAGCAGGTGAGTGATGGGATGGGGTTCGTTTTTCGAATCACCAATCACGAATCACCGCGAGCGGAGCGAGCTAGATGGCAGGCGGCAGGGAAATCAAGACCAAGATCAAGAGCGTGCAGAACACCCGCAAGGTGACGCGCGCGCTGGAGATGGTCTCGGCCTCGAAGATCCGCAAGGCACAGGAGCGGATGAAGGCCTCGCGCCCGTACGCACGGGCGATGAAGCAGCTGATCGGGCATCTCGCGCAGGCGAATTCCGAGTTCCAGCATCCGTACCTGGTCGAGCGCAAGGACGTGAAGCGGGTCGGCTACATCATCGTCTCGTCCGACCGCGGTCTCGCCGGCGGCCTCAACAACAATCTGTTCCGCAAGCTGCTCGGTGAGATCCGCAAGTGGCAGGAGCAGGGCGTCGAGGTCGACGTGGTCACCATCGGCCAGAAGGCGACGGTGTTCTTCCGCCGCCTGAAGGTGCAGATGCGCGCCAGCGTCACCCACCTCGGCGACCGGCCGCAGGTCGAGCAGCTGGTGGGCGTGGTCAAGGTCATGCTCGACGCGTACGACCAGGGCGAGGCCGACCGGGTCTTCCTCGTCTACAACGACTTCGTCAACACCATGACCCAGCGCGCGGCGTTCGACCAACTGCTGCCGCTGCCGGCCTCGGACACGGAGGTCGCCGCGCACGACTGGGACTACATCTACGAACCCGACGCCGAGAGCGTGCTCGAGCACGTGCTCACCCGCTACGTCGAATCGCTGGTGTACCAGGCGGTGATGGAGAACGTCGCCTCCGAGCACGCCGCGCGCATGGTCGCGATGAAGTCCGCCAGCGACAACGCCACCAAGCTGATCGACACGCTGAACCTGGTCTACAACAAGGCCCGCCAGGCGGCGATCACCCAGGAAATTTCCGAGATCGTCGGCGGCGCGGCGGCAGTTTGACATCCTATGTAGGAGCGGCTTCAGCCGCGACTGCACCAGATCGCGGCTGAAGCCGCTCCTACGAAAGCATTAGAGAGTTCAGAGGAAACGAAAATGAGTCAGGGCAAGATCGTTCAGATCATCGGCGCGGTCGTCGACGTGGAGTTCCCGCGCAGCGAAGTGCCGAAGGTGTACGACGCGCTGAAGGTGCAGGACACGGAGATCACGCTCGAGGTGCAGCAGCAGCTCGGCGACGGCGTCGTGCGCACGATCGCGCTCGGCTCCACCGACGGCCTCAAGCGCAACCTGCTGGCCGACAACACCGGCCGCGCGATCTCGGTGCCGGTCGGCGCCGGCACGCTGGGCCGCATCATGGACGTGCTCGGCAGGCCGATCGACGAGGCCGGCCCGGTGCAGTCCGACACCACGTGGGAAATCCACCGCGCCGCACCGTCCTACGAGGACCAGTCCTCGACCACCGAGCTGCTGGAGACCGGCATCAAGGTCATCGACCTGATGTGCCCGTTCGCCAAGGGCGGCAAGGTCGGCCTGTTCGGCGGCGCCGGCGTCGGCAAGACCGTCAACATGATGGAGCTGATCAACAACATCGCGACCGAACACTCGGGCCTGTCGGTGTTCGCCGGCGTCGGCGAGCGCACCCGCGAGGGCAACGACTTCTACCACGAGATGCAGGAGTCGGGCGTCGTCAACGTCGAGGAGCACGCCAAGTCCAAGGTGGCGATGGTCTACGGCCAGATGAACGAGCCGCCGGGCAACCGCCTGCGCGTGGCGCTGACCGGCCTGACCATGGCCGAGTACTTCCGCGACGAGGGCCGCGACGTGCTGCTGTTCGTCGACAACATCTACCGCTACACCCTGGCCGGCACCGAAGTCTCGGCGCTGCTGGGCCGCATGCCGTCGGCGGTGGGCTACCAGCCGACGTTGGCCGAGGAAATGGGCGTGCTGCAGGAGCGCATCACCTCGACCAAGACTGGTTCGATCACCTCGATCCAGGCCGTGTACGTCCCCGCGGATGACCTGACCGACCCGTCGCCGGCGACCACCTTTGCCCACCTCGACGCCACCGTCGTGCTGTCGCGCAACATCGCCTCGCTGGGCATCTACCCGGCGGTGGACCCGCTGGACTCGACCTCGCGCCAGCTCGACCCGAACGTCATCGGCCACGAGCACTACGACACCGCGCGCCGGGTGCAGGCGACGCTGCAGAAGTACAAGGAGCTCAAGGACATCATCGCGATCCTGGGCATGGACGAGCTGTCGGAAGAAGACAAGCTGGCCGTGGCCCGCGCGCGCAAGATCGAGCGCTTCTTCTCGCAGCCGTTCACGGTGGCGCAGGTGTTCACCGGCTCGCCGGGCAAGTACGTGTCGCTGAAGGAGACGATCCGCGGCTTCAAGGGCATCGTCGACGGCGAGTACGACCACCTGCCGGAGCAGGCGTTCTACATGGTCGGCGGCATCGACGAGGCGGTCGAGAAGGCCAAGAAGCTCGCGGCGTAAGCCGGTTCGGGAAGCGAAGACATGGCATCCACCATCCGTTGCGACATCGTCAGCGCCGAAGCCGAGATCTTCCAGGGTGAAGCGACCTTGGTCGTGGCCACCGGCGAGATGGGCGAGCTCGGCATCGCGCCGCGCCACGCGCCGCTGATCACGCGGCTCAAGCCCGGCAAGGTCGTGGTGACCCAGGCCGACGGCAGCCAGCTCGACTTCGCCATCGGCGGCGGCATCCTCGAGGTGCAGCCGCAGCTGGTGACGATCCTGGCCGACACCGCGATCCGCGCCGACGACATCGACGAGGCCAAGGTGCGTGCGGCCAAGGAAGAGGCCGAGCGCGTGCTGGCCGGCCGCGGCGAGGCGATGGAAGTTGCCGAGGCGCAGCAGAAGCTGGCCGAGGTCATGGCCCAGCTGTCGGCGCTGGAGCGGCTGCGCAAGAACCTCAAGCACTGAGACGCGCACTCTGCGTCGCTCCGAAACGCCGGCCTCGTGCCGGCGTTTTGCGTTTTGCCGCGCTTTCCCGCCGGCCTCGATCTCCGTCATTCCCGCGAAGGCGGGAACCCAGTGTCTTTTGTCGCCGTAGATGCAAAGACGCTGGGTCCCCGCCTTCGCGGGGATGACGGAAGATCGGAGCGTGGATTGCCGCTCGCGCAGTACGGCGGTGGCGATTGCGACACAATGGCGCGACACAACTCCCGGGAGCGCGCAATGGCGAACTGGCGAAGCGGTTGGCTGCTGGCGGCGATGATCGCCAGTGCCGCGGGTGCGGCGGAACCGCAGGCTGACACGGCCGAGCGCCCTCGCGCACGCGAGGCCGGCGTCATCATCGGCACGCTGCCCCCCGGCCCGCGCAACGCGATCGTCGACGTGTCGGGCGTCGCGGTTGGGCATGCCACCGTGGTCGAAGGCGACGCCATCCGCACCGGCGTCACCGCGATCGTGCCGCATCCCGGCGACCTCTACCGCGAACGCGTCCCCGCGGCGATCGTGGTCGGCAACGGCTACGGCAAGCTGCTCGGCGTCACCCAGGTCGAGGAGCTGGGCGAACTGGAAACGCCGATCCTGCTGACCGGCACGCTCGGCGTCTGGCGCGCGGCCGACGCGCTGGTCGAACGGCAGCTGGCGTTGCCGGGGATGGAGCAGGTGCGCTCGCTCAACCCGGTCGTGGGCGAGACCAACGACGGCTTCCTCAACGACATCCGCGCGCGTCCGCTGCGGCCGGAACACGTGCGCCGGGCGCTGGACACGGCCTCCGCCGACAACGTCGACGAGGGCGCGATCGGTGCGGGCACCGGCACGGTCGCGTTCGGCTGGAAGGGCGGCATCGGCACCAGCTCGCGACGGCTCGATCCGGCGCGGGGCGGGCATACGGTCGGCGTGCTGGTGCAGAGCAACTACGGCGGGCGGCTGACCATCGACGGCGTCGCCCTCGACGGGGTGCGCCCGGACAGGACCTCCGCGCGGAATGCCGGCGATGCGCCGCCCGCCACCGGCGACGGCAGCATCATGATCGTGGTCGCCACCGACGCGCCGCTGGACGACCGCCTGCTGCGGCGGCTGGCGACGCGCGCGCTGCTGGGCGTGGGACGCACCGGCTCATCGATGAGCAATGGCTCGGGCGATTACGTGATCGCGTTCTCGACCGCGCGCGAGGTGCGCAGGACGCCGGGATCGGATCGCCATGCACAGCAGGTCCTGGCCAACGACGCGATGACGCCGCTGTTCGATGCGGTCGCCGAGGCGACCGAGGAGGCGATCGTCAACTCGCTGTTCCGCGCGGAGACGACCTCGGGCCATCGCGGCACGGTGCAGGCGCTGCCGCTGGCGCGCGTGCTCCCGCTGCTGCGTCGGCAGGGCGCGGCCGAAACGATCGCGCGATGATTCGCCTGCGCGTACCGGACCGGTGCGTCAGCGCTTGTAGATCCAGTGCCGCGACAGCACGAAGCCGACGAGCCCGAGGGCGATCTCGAGCACGGGCTTCGCCAGCCACGCCCACTTCAACCCGAGCACGTCGTCGATCGCACCCATGGCGAGGGTGCTGGCCGCGGTCGTGCACAGCCACATCAGCGCGAAGCGCTGGAACTGCACGCGGCCCATCGCCGAGCCCTCGCCGGCGAAGGTGAACTTGCCGTTGAGCCAGTAGCCCAGCAGCGCGCCGCTGACGCGGCCGCTGACGTTGGCCGGCTCGATCAGCATGCCCATGTGCGAGAGCCAGACGGTCACGCCCCAGTCGACCAGCCACTGCAGGCCGCCGATGGCGAGGTAATGGCTGCCCTGGCGGCGCAGGCTCATGGGGCGCACCCGTGGCTGGGATTCGGCAGGGGTGCGGGAGCGGTCATGGACCGCAAGCCTAATGGGTTCGGGGTGAATGGAACATCGGCGGCGGGGTGGGGTACCCGCCGAAGCGATCATCATCCCGGCGAAGCCCTTGGAGCATCCAGCAAAATGAATTCTGTCATCCCGAGCGCAGCGAGGGACCTTGTCTCCGGAGCCAGAAAAGCGAGATCCCTCGCTGCGCTCGGGATGACATTCTGTTAGATGCTCTTAGAATCCCAGCCTTCGATCCAGCGGAAATCCCATGAGTACGCCCCTGCACGTCGTCATCCTCGCCGCCGGCGAGGGCAAGCGCATGAAATCGGACCTGCCCAAGGTACTGCAGAAGATCGCCGGCCGGCCGATGCTGGCGCACGTGATCGACACCGCGCGCCAACTGCAGCCGGCCGGCATCCACGTGGTCTACGGCCACGGCGGCGACCAGGTGCGCGCGGCCTTCGCCGACCAGCCGGAGCTGACCTGGGCCGAGCAGGCGCGCCAGCTCGGCACCGGCCACGCCGTGCAGCAGGCGATGCCCGGCGTGCCCGACGACGCGCGCGTGCTGGTGATGTACGGCGACGCGCCGCTGTTCACCGCGCACACGCTGCGCCGGCTGCTGGCGGCCGAAGGCCGGCTCGCGCTGCTGGCCGCGGAACTCGACAACCCCACCGGCTACGGCCGCATCCTGCGCGACGCCGAGGGACGCGTGGCCGCCGTGGTCGAGGAGAAGGATGCCAGCGACGAGCAGCGCGCGCTGCGGCTGGTCAACACCGGCGTCATCGTCGCCGACTCGACCGCGCTGAAGGACTGGCTGTCGCGGCTGTCGAACGACAACGCGCAGGGCGAGTACTACCTGACCGACGTCGCCGGCATGGCCTCGGCGGATTTCACCGCCGCGGAGATCGTCAAGGTCGACGACCCGCGCGAGACCGAAGGCGCCAACGATCCCTGGCAGCTGGCCCAGCTCGAGCGCGCGTTCCAGCTGCGCGCGGTGCGCGCGCTGTGCCTGCAGGGCGCGCGCGTCGCCGATCCGGCGCGCATCGACATCCGCGGAGAGGTGGTCGCCGGCCGCGACGTCGAGATCGACGTGGACGTGGTGTTCGAGGGCCGGGTCGAACTCGGCGACGGCGTCCGCATCGGGCCGTTCACGCGGCTCAGGGACGTGGTGCTCGGCGCCGGTACCCGGGTGCGCGCGCACTGCGACCTCGAGGGTGCGCGTGCGGAAGGCGCGGTTACCATCGGCCCGTTCGCGCGCCTGCGCCCGGGCACCGTGCTCGCCGACGGCGTGCACGTGGGCAACTTCGTCGAGACCAAGAACGCGACGCTCGGCGTCGGCAGCAAGGCCAACCACCTGAGCTACCTCGGCGACGCGGTGGTCGGCGCCAAGGCCAACATCGGCGCCGGCACCATCACCTGCAACTACGACGGCGCCAACAAGTCGACCACCACGATCGGCGACGGCGCCTTCATCGGCTCCAACAGCGCGCTCGTGGCACCGGTTGCGATCGGCGCCGGCGCGACGATCGGCGCCGGCTCGGTGATCAGCCACGATGCGCCCGGAGGCGAGCTGACCGTCGCGCGCGCGAGGCAGGTGACGATCGAGGGTTGGCAGCGCCCGCAAAAGAAGTCGTAGGAACAACTGTCTGCTCCTTCCCCCGCACGCGGGGGAGGGCGTCCGCTTGCAGGCGCTTCAGGCGCAATCGCATGATGGGGCAAGCGCAGGACCGCGCCTGTCGGCGCTCCTGCGGGCAACAGATCAGGGGCCGCCCTGCGCGGGCAGCACGATCGACACGCACAGCCCGCCGCCGTCGCGGTTGAGCAGGGCGATGCGGCCGCCGTGCGCTTCGGCGATCTCGCGCGCCAGCGCCAGGCCGAGGCCGGTGCCGCTGCGCTTGGTCGAATAGAAGGGCAGCAGCGCGTTCGCCAGTACCGCCTCGTTCATGCCGCTGCCGCGGTCGAGTACGTCGATGCGCCAGCCGTCGGCGATCCGGCGCACGGCGAGCGACACCGTGTCCGCGGCGGTGCCGGACTCGTGCGCGTTCTTGAGCAGGTTCAGCAGCGCCTGCTCCAGCTGGCCGGGATCGAAGCGCACGATCTCGTCGGGGATCGTGCCGTCGACGGCGAAGTCCACCTGGTTGCGCAGCTTCTCGACGAACGGCGGCAGGCGCGTCGGTTCGTTGCGCGGCGCCGGCAGCTTGGCGAAGCGCGCGTAGTCGCGCAGGAAGCCTTCGAGGTGGCGCGCGCGTTCCTCGATCGTGGACAGCGCGATCGGCAGCTTTTCGTGCTGGCCGCGGCGCAACAGCTCGGCGCCCGAGTGCGCGAGCGAGGCGATCGGTGCCAGCGAGTTGTTGAGCTCGTGGCTGATCACGCGGATCACTTTCTTCCAGGTCTGCACTTCCTGCCGCCGCAGTTCGGCGGTCATCTGCCGCAGCAGCACCAGTTCGTGCAGGCGGCCGTTGAGCCGGAACATGCGCCGCGCGAGGTGGTAGATGTCCTCGCGGTCCTCGTCGCCGACGGTGAACATGCCATCGCCGCCGCGCGCGAAGGCTTCGCCCACCGCGGGCGGCGCGGCCTGCAGCAGGTCGTCGAGGGAGTGTCCTTCGAGCCGTCGCCCGTCGCCCAGCATCCTGCGCGCGGCGAGGTTGCCGAGCACCACGCGCCGCGAGGGATCGAGCAGCAGCATCGCCACCGGCGTGTTCTGCACCATGGTGTCGAGCAGCAGTTCGCGCTGCACCAGCGACAGGCGCTGGTCGCGCAGGGTCTGGCCGAGTTCGTTGTGGGCGTCGACCAGCTCGATCAGGTCGCCGTAGCGGTCCCAGGTGATGCCGAAGCTGAAATCGCCGTCGCGGTAGCCGGCCACGGTGCCGGCGAGCGCGCGGAACAGCGCGCGCAGCGGCACGAACGTGCGCCAGACGACGAGCCCCATGGCCGTGCCGGCGACGAGCGCCGCGATCGCGGCGGCCTGCCACGGCGGCAGCCAGCGCGCCAGCAGCGCGGTGAGCGCGGCGGTCGCGAACACGCCCAGCAGGACCAGCGCGACCATCCGGATCGCCAGCGGCAGGACGCGGAGGATGCGCATCAGCCGCGCGGGATGCCGTAGCGGTCGAGGCGCCGGTACAGCGCCTGGCGCGACAGGCCGAGCTCGGCCGCCGCCTGCGCGAGCACGCCGCCGCTGCGCTGCAGGGCGGCCTCGATCGCGGCGCGGTCGGGCTCGTCGCCGGGATGCGCGGGCGAGGCCGACGCGAGCGCCTGCAGGCCCAGCGCCTCGGCGTCGATGCGCTCGCCCGACAGCAGCGCCGCGCGCTGCACC
Source organism: Luteimonas marina (assembly GCF_007859325.1). Classification (GTDB taxonomy): domain Bacteria; phylum Pseudomonadota; class Gammaproteobacteria; order Xanthomonadales; family Xanthomonadaceae; genus Luteimonas; species Luteimonas marina. Next base: position 436,322 of record NZ_VOHK01000002.1, read on the forward strand.
GCGTTGCGCAGCTCGCGCACGTTGCCCGGCCAGGCATGGCGCAGCAGCGCGCGCTCCGCGCCCTCGCCGAACCGCTTGCCGGGGGGCAGGAAATGGCGCGCCAGCGGCAGGATGTCGCGCGGCCGCCTGGCCAGCGGCGGCAGGCGCAGCTCGATGCCGTTGAGCCGGTAGAACAGGTCCTCGCGGAACTGCCCGCCGGCGATCATCGCCGGCAGGTCGGCGTTGGTCGCGCTGACCACGCGCACCTTGACGCTGCGCTCGGCGTGGCCGCCCAGGCGCTGGAAGCGGCCGGTCTCGAGCACGCGCAGCAGCTTCACCTGCCCCGCGGGCGGCAGCGTGCCGATCTCGTCGAGGAACAGCGTGCCGCCGTCGGCCGCCTCGAACTTGCCGGCGCGCGCCTTGTTGCCCGCGCCGGTGTAGGCGCCGGGTTCGGCGCCGAACAGCTCGGCCTCGATCAGCTCGTTCGGCAGTGCGCCGCAGTTCACCGCGATGAACGGACCGGCGCGCGCCGCCGAGTTGTAGTGGATGATCTCGGCGTATTTTTCCTTGCCGGCGCCGTTGGGGCCGGTGACCAGCACCGGCAGCTCCGAGCGCGCCACCTGCAGCGCCAGCGCCAGCACGGTTTCGCTGGCGACGTCGTCGTAGACCAGGCCGCGCAGGTCGTGCTGCTGCGCGAGCGCACCCCGTCGGCGGCGCTCCTCGCCGCTGCGCGCGGCCAGCTCGCGCCGGGTCTCGGACAGTTCGAGCAGGTTGTTCACCGTGGCCAGCAGCTTGTGGTCGTCCCAGGGCTTGCCGACGTAGTCCGCCGCACCCGCCTTGACCAGGTCCACCGCCGATTCCAGCCGCGTCCACGCCGTCAGCAGGATCACCGGCATGTCCGGATGCTGCGCGCGGATCTCGCGGAACAGGGCCACGCCCTCGTCGCCGGAGGTGGTGTCGGCGCGGAAGTTCATGTCCTGGATAACGAGGTCGACGCCGCCGCGCTGCAGCACTTCCAGCCCGGCCTCCGGCGTTTCCGCGCGCAGGACGTGGATGTCGTGCAGCGAGAACAGCAGGTCGAGCGCGGTGGCGACGGAGGGGTTGTCGTCGATGACGAGGACGGTGGGCATGTGGAGGGGCTAGGGGCTGGGGGTTGGGGGTTGGGGGTTGGGGAAGCCTGGAGTTCAGGGATTTCATGAGACCGCGGAGCATGCGGCCGGCTTCGTCCAGCTGTGGCATGAGCTTCGACGTGGCGTCGGCGGGGAGGAAGCCGAGTCGTTGCGCGAGTGTGAGCTGCGTCTTCAGTTCGGCGATGGAGCCCATGCTCATCGACAGGAAGCGCAGGAAATCACGGGTGCTGGCACGAGCGTGTCCCTCCGCGATGTTGGATGGAACGGACACCGCTGCCCGGCGAACCTGCGCGGTCAAGCCGAAGCGTTCACCGGGCGGAAAGGCCACCGAAGCGGCGTACACCGATTCGGCGATCGACATGGACAGTCGCCACACTTCCAGGTCCTCATGGCTGAGGACGACTGCCTTCCGACGTTCCATGTCCACCCATCCAGGCGATCCAGCCCCAGTCTAACCCCTAGACTCCAATCCCTGACCCCCTACACGCTCCGCGTCGCGATCGCCGGCGGCACCGCCGCGGCGCGGCGGGCGGGGCCGAACACGGCGACCTGCCCGAGCAGCCACAGCGCGACCGCGCCGATCGGCAGGTAGTACAGCGGCAGCCGCGGCAGTTCGTACTTGCCCATCAGCACCTGGTTGATGCCGAAGGCCAGCAGCATGCCCAGCACGATGCCGATGGTCGCGAGCAGGAAGTTCTCGGTCTGGAAGTAGCGCAGGATCTGGCCCTTGGTCGCGCCCAGCGCGCGGCGCACGCCGATCTGCTTGGTGCGCTGCTGCACCCAGAAGCTGGCCAGGCCGACGATGCCCAGCGCGGTGATGAACAGCAGGCTGATGCAGACGATGCCCAGCAGCCAGGCCATCGCCCGCGGGGCCTGGTAGAACTCGTTGCGCAGCTGCTCGAAGGTCTTGGTGTTGTCTTCGAGGATGATGCGGTTGGGCGCATTGGCGCGCAGCGCGGCCACGGAGGCCTTCAGCACCTCGTCGCGGCGCGCCGGATCGGTGCGGATCACGTAGTTGCCGCCGACGCTGTAGTGCGGGCGGATCGGGAACACCATCGTGTACTCGCGCGCGGCGGGGCCGCCCTGCATGCTCGGGCGCACGAGGTGCTCGACCACGCCGACGACGCGGATCGGCGCATCGCCCCAGCTGTAGAACGTTTTGCCCACGGCGTCCTCGCCGGGGAACAGCTGCTCGGCCATCTTGCGCGTGATGATCGTCGCGCCGATATTGTCCGCGGCGCCGCTGTCGACGGCGGCGAACTCCAGGTATTCGTCGGGCAGGAAGTCGCGCCCGGCGACCAGCTTCAGCCCGAGGGTCTCGACGAACTGGTCCTCGGCCATGTAGACGCTGGCGTTGAGCGTCGACCGCGGCTGCTCCTGGGCCAGCCGCACGCCGCTGTTCCAGGACGAGTTCACGAACGGCACCTGGTTCATCGCGGTGGCGGCGGTGACGCCCGGCAGGCCGCGCAGCGTGGCGAGGTCGGCCTTGGTCTGCGCCTCGGCGTTGTCGTCGCTGCCGATGCCGGTGAGCTGCACGCGGACCAGTTCGTTCTCGGCCAGGCCGCTGACCTCGCGCACCTGGGTGATCCGCTCGCCGATCATGAACAGGGCGTTGCAGATGATCGCGCAGGTCAGCGCGATCTCCAGCACGATCAGGGTCGCGGCGGTCTTGTGGCGCAGCAGCGTGGACAGGATGGGGCGGAATTCCATGGTGGTCTCCGGGGGCTTCTTCTTTTGTCATTTCGACCGCAGGGAGAAATCTCGTCTCCGGTGCAGGGGAGGGAAGATTTCTCCCTGCGGTCGAAATGACAGGTTCTCTGGGGTTGTTCCCTCACTTGAGGGAACAACCTTCCTTGGTCACTGGGATTTGAGCTGCAGCGCCGGCGTCACCTGCATCGCGCGCCACGCCGGCAGCAGGCCGGCGAACAGGCTCGCGACGACTGCCAGCGCGAACGTGGTCAACAGCATGCCGAGGTTGAGGTGCGCGAGTTCGGCGTAGCTCGACGGCTGCTGCCGCACCGCCCACAGGCCGAGCAGCGACAGTCCCAGGCCGAGGACGCCGCCGGCCAGGCCGATCGTGCCGGCCTCGACCAGGCACTGCTTGAAGATCTCCATGCGCGAGGCGCCCAGCGCGCGGCGCACGCCGATCTCGCTGCTGCGGCGCAGGAACTTGGCCAGCAGCAGGCCCACGGTGTTGAGCAGGCACACCAGCAGGAAGCCGAAGCCCAGCCACAGCTGCATCACCACGTCGTTGGGGACCACGCGGTTGAAATCCAGCCACTCCATCACGTTGCGCAGGCGCACGTTGGTGGGGCGCTCGAAGCGGCCGGACGCGCGCTGCTGCTCGGAATAGTTGGCCAGGTAGTTGCGGTAGCCGGCCACCTTCTCCGCGCTGTCGAGCTGCACCCAGTACTGGATCCATGCGCAGGGGGCGCTGACGCTGGTGGAGTCGCCGCGGCTGTCGCCCCAGCAGTTCATGCTGCCGTTGCGGCCCATGTCGAGGTCGCGCGAGGTGGAGAACGGCAGGAACACGTCTTCCAGTTCGCCGTAGCGGTCGCTGTACATGTCGTAGAAGCGGGGCGTCGGGCGCCACTCGTCGACCACGCCGACGATGGTGAAGTCGGCCTGGTCGAACCGCACCTGCTTGCCGACGCTGTTGCCGCCGCCGAACAGGCGTTCGTTGAGCGCCCTGGAGATCACCGCGATGCGCGCATGGGCCTCGTCCTCCTTCGCGGACCAGCCGTTGCCGAACAGGAACGGCACCTCGAACATCGGGAAGAAATCGGCGCTGGTATAGCGCGCGTCGGTGGTGAACGGCGCCATGCCCGACTGCTCGGGCGTGACCGACAGCCCGCCGCCGGTCATCATCGCCTGGCGGTCGCCGCGCTTCTCGCGCAGCAGGGCTTCGGCGTCGAAGCGGGTCGACTGGTCGTTCGGTTCCTCGCCGGCGACGTAGCCCTGCATGGTTTCGGGGTCGAGCTGCACGTAGAACAACTGCTTGCTCTTGCCCGGGATCGGATCGCCGGACAGCACGGTGAACACCGTCAGCGTGGTCATGCAGGCGCCGATGCCGAGCGCGATCGCCAGCACCATCAGCGCGGTGAGCACCCGGTTGCGCCGGAAGCTGCGCAGGGCGAGGTTGAGGTAGTAGCCGAACATGGCGGTGTCCTGTGGGTCGGGCCTGCGTGCCCGACGATGAGGGTGGCGATGGAGGCGGGAGGCGGGGCGGAGTTCCGGGTGTCGGGGCGTAGCCCCGACCTACGCGGAGACCGTGGCTGGATCGGTGGTCCTGGCGGCGCGCGCCAGGCTCGGCTCGACCGACAGGTCGGTGGCCATGCCGTCGACGATGTGCACGTTGCGCTGCGCGCGCGCGGCCAGCTCCGGGTCGTGGGTCACCATCACGATGGTCGTGCCACGGCTGTTGATGTCCTCCAGCAGCTCCATCACGCTGCGCGCCATCTGCGAGTCGAGGTTGCCGGTGGGTTCGTCGGCGAGCAGCAGGCGCGGGCTTCCCGCGAGCGCGCGCGCGATGGCAGCGCGCTGCTGCTGGCCGCCGGAGAGCTCGGCCGGATAGTGCTTCATGCGCGAGCCCAGGCCGACCTGCGACAGCGCTTCCTCGATCCGCATCCTGCGCTCGTTGCCCGGCATGCCGCGGTAGCGCAGCGGTACGTCGCAATTGTCGAACAGGTTCAGGTCGGGGATCAGGTTGAAGCTCTGGAAGATGAAACCGATCTTCTCGTTGCGCAGGCGCGAGCGCGCATTGTCGCTGAGCCCCTTCACGTCGACGCCGTCGAGGTGGTACTCGCCGCCGGTGAAGGTTTCCAGCAATCCCGCGATGTTGAGGAAGGTGGTCTTGCCCGAACCCGACGGACCGGTGACGGCGACGAACTCGCCGTCGGCCACGTGCAGGTCCAGCGAGCGCAGGGCGTGGGTTTCGACGAGTTCGGTGCGGTAGACCTTGGTGACCTGGCGCATGTCGAGCATGGTGGCTTTCCTTCGGCGCGATGGCGCAATGGAGGGAGGAGCCACCCCGGTCCTGCGGCCAGTCCCGTCCGGAGAGAGAGCCGGGCGGGGCAGTGCGGAACCGGGATGGAAAAGCGTGGCCGGCCTCAGCCGATGCCGAAACGCGACGGCAGGGCCGAGCGCGCGACATAGCCGCCGTCGCTGCGCGCGCGCCGCCGTCCGCCGTTGGCGGCGGCGCGGCAGCCCTCGTCGCGCGCGGCGTCGAAGGCGAACAGCTCGTGCAGGCGCAGCGGCACGGCGTCGGCCAGCTGCTGCGCGGTCCAGTGCAGGCGGGAGGGGAAGTGGGCGAAGGCGTTCATGTCATTGTCCCGAGATGCGGACGCGGTCCGCGTTGGCGAACTGGTCGGTGCCGGAGACGACGATGCGCTCGCCTTCCTGCAGGCCCGACACGATTTCCACGGCGTTGAGGCTGCTGGCCCCGGCCTGGATCGGCCGCCGTACGGCGCTGCTGCCGTCGACGACGTAGGCGAAGCGGCCGCCGTCCTGCTCCAGGAACGGGCCGCGCTCGACCATCAGCACGTTCTCGCGCGTATCGAGCACGATGCGCGCGGACAGGCGCTGGTTCTGGCGCAGGCCCGGCGGCTGCTGGCCGTCGTCGAAGCGCAGCCGCGCGGTGACCTCGCCGTTGACGACTTCCGGCGACACCGCCGACACCTTCGCGGCGTAGCGGTTGCCGCCGCTGCTGATCTGGCCGGGCACGCCGATGGCGAGATCGCGGGCGAAGCTTTCCGGCACCCGGATTTCGACCTCGAACACGCTCAGGTCGACCACGCTCAGGATCGGCGCGTTGATCGCGACGTTGGTGCCCTGCGCGATCTGCACCTGGCCGACCTGGCCGTCGAACGGCGCGCGCAGCGTCAGCGCCTCGACCTGGCGCTGCAGTTCGTCCACCACCGCCTGCTGGCGGTCGGCGAGCAGGCGCTTGTTGCGCGCGTCGATGCCGGCGCCCCGGCCCTGCAGCGAGAAGTCCTTGCGCGCCGCGGCGAGGCCGATGTCGGCCTTCTTCAGGCCGTCGAGCGCGCGGTCGTATTCGTTCTTCGAGACCGCGCCGCCGTCGAAGGCGCGCTGGTAGCGCTCGACGTCGCGCTGCGCGGCGGTGTGCTCGATCTGCGCCTGGTCGAGCAGCTTCTGCGCGTCCGAGCGCGTGAGCTGGGCGTCGAGCATCGCGCGGTTGGCCTCGCCCTGCAGGCTGGCCAGCGTGGATTCCTCCTGCACCAGCTTGCTGCGCAGCTCCGGGCTGTCGATCACCGCCAGCTCCTGGCCCTGCTCGACCACGTCGCCGGCGACCACCTTCAGCGCCACCGTGCCGCCGGCGATCGCGTACAGCGTCGGGCTGTTGGCGGTGATGACGCGGCCGTCGGCGGAGAGGTCGCGAACCAGGTCGCCGCGGGTGACCTGGGCGATGCGCACGCGCGAGGCGTCGAACGAACTCGAGCCCGAGGCCCAGCCCGCGACCACCCAGGCCGCCAGCGCGAGCACGACCAGCGCCGCGCCGCCGCCGAGCAGCCAGGCCTTCGGCAGCCGGCGCAGCCCGGAAGGCCGTGCCAGGACCTGGTCCTGTGCGGAGGTGTCGCGGATGCGGGCGTTGGATTCCATGGACAGGGACTTGGATGACGAAGGGCTCGCAAGGGTTGCATGCAATCCGCGTGCCAACCTGCAACCAATTGAATTGCATGAAAAAAATGACGCAGTGAAGTGTCCGCCCGGACACTCCGGCTGTCCGGTCGGACAGTGCTTTCCCGTACACTTGGCGGACATTCGGAGGAGTAGCGAATCCATGTGCGGCATCGTCGGCGCGATCGCGGATCGCGATGTGGTCCCGGTCCTGATCGATGGGCTGAAACGGCTGGAATACCGGGGTTACGACTCGGCGGGGATTGCGGTCGTCGCCGACGGCGACGTGCGCCGCGTGCGCCGCACCGGGCGCGTGGCGGAGATGGAAGCCGCGGCGCAGGGCGAGGGCGTGCAGGCCCGGCTCGGCATCGGCCACACCCGCTGGGCCACGCACGGCGGCGTCACCGAGGCCAACGCGCACCCGCACATCAGCCACGGCGTGGCGCTGGTGCACAACGGCATCATCGAGAACCACGAGCAGCAGCGCGAGCGGCTGCAGCAACTCGGCTACCAGTTCGAGTCGCAGACCGACACCGAGGTCATCGCCCACCTGATCCACCACTACCTCAAGCAGGGCGATGACCCCGGATCAGGTCCGGGGCGTGGCCTGCTCGGCGCCCTGCAGCGCGTGGTCAAGGAGCTGCACGGCGCCTACGCGCTGGCCGTGGTCAGCCGCAAGGAGCCGGGCCGCATGGTGGTGGCGCGCATGGGCTGCCCGCTGCTGGTGGGCCTGGGCGAGGGCGAGAACTTCGTCGCCTCCGACGTGTCCGCCATCGTCCAGTCCACGCGCCGGGTGATCTTCCTGGAGGAAGGCGACACCGCCGAACTCACCCGCGACGGCGTGCGCGTGTTCGACGCGGACAACGCCGAGGTCCGGCGCGACGAACATCTGTCGGACGTCTCGCTGGCCTCGCTGGAGCTCGGCCCCTACCGGCACTTCATGCAGAAGGAGATCCACGAGCAGCCGCGCGCGATCGGCGACACGCTCGAGGCGATCATCGACGCCAATGCCTTCGAGCCGGCGCTGTTCGGCAAGGATGCGGGCGAAGTGCTGCGCGAAGTTGACGGCGTGCAGATCCTCGCCTGCGGCACCAGCTTCTACGCCGGCTCGGTGGCGCGCTACTGGATCGAGGCGATCAGCGGCCTGCCGTGCAGCGTCGAGATCGCCAGCGAGTACCGCTACCGCAAGGCGGTGGCGAACCCGAACCACCTGATCGTCACCATCTCGCAGTCGGGCGAAACGCTCGACACGATGGAGGCGCTCAAGTACGCGAAGTCGCTGGGGCACGACAAGACCCTGTCGATCTGCAACGTGCCCGAGAGCGCGATCCCGCGCGCCAGCCGGCTCGTGTTCTACACCCGCGCCGGCGCCGAGATCGGCGTCGCCTCGACCAAGGCCTTCACCACCCAGCTGGTCGGCCTGTTCGCTCTGGCCGCGACGCTGGCCAAGCTGCACGGCCGGCTCGACGCGGAGCAGGAAGCCGAGCATATCGAGGCGCTGCGCCACCTGCCCGGCAGCGTGCAGCACGCGCTCAACCTCGAGCCGCAGATCGCCTCATGGGCCGAAAGCTTCGCGCCGAAGCAGAATGCGCTGTTCCTCGGCCGCGGCGTGCACTACCCGATCGCGCTCGAAGGCGCGCTCAAGCTCAAGGAAATCTCCTACATCCACGCCGAGGCCTATCCGGCCGGCGAGCTCAAGCACGGCCCGCTGGCGCTGGTCGACGCGGCGATGCCGGTGGTGGTGATTGCGCCCAACGACAACCTGCTGGAGAAGGTGAAGTCGAACATGCAGGAAGTGCGCGCGCGCGGCGGCGAATTGTTCGTGTTCACCGACCAGGACAGCCACTTCGCCGAATCCGAGGGCGTGCACGTGATCCGCACCCCGCGCCACGTCGGCGTGCTCAGCCCGATCGTGCACACCATCCCGGTGCAGTTGCTCGCCTACCACGCCGCCCTGTCGCGCGGTACCGACGTCGACAAGCCGCGGAATCTGGCGAAAGCGGTGACGGTGGAGTAGGGCGTCAGGTTTCCACTCGTCGCCGAAGGACTCCGGAGATGGCAAGGAGGAAGATCGACGTCACGATGGCGCCAACAATCGCGTAGAGGGATTTGAGGAACCTCCAGACCCAGGCGTCGTCGCGCCCGGACACGTCGCATTTGCCCTCGTGTTTCAGGTCCAGAAGGGGAACCATTACATCAAGTGCGAACCAGAGGGGATCCATCTGGTCACCACACCAGGTTTCTCCATATGCATTGCCCGGGTCGCGGGCGATTTCCCGGGCGGCCCCTCCATTGTCCAGAACGAGCGGACTGACCGGGATGGCGTCTACGACCATCCGGGGATACCCGACAGGATCCCGTAAGACCGGAATTGTCATTGCTTTCAGTGGGCCCAGCGGAATCCCGATTCCTCCCTGATTGAGGAAATTGAAGAAAATCACACCAACAAACCAGAACAGCAAACAGGTGCTGGCCCCCCGCAGCGCGCCCAGTCCGTGTTTGAAACCGACTTCGAGGAGCCAATGCCCAAGTTTGTAGAGCCCCTTGTGCACGAACTCTCGATCCAGTTTCAGCTTCTCAAGGGTAACGTCGCGAGCATTCTCGAACTCGCCGTGGTCCCGGAGAACCCTGGATAGTTGCTCGTAGGGTTGCGGCTTGTACTCGGCCTTGTTCGGTTTCCCGCCACTGAACTGGCGGTTGAGAAACACATCCTTGTAGTAGTCCAGATCGTTCTTGTAGCGGTCCTGATCGTTCCGGTCTCCCATCATTTCCTCGCTCGGTCTCAACGAGCCGTACACCAGTCCTTCCAGTGCCAGTGTCACCCCATCACCGAATGAGTCCTTCGAGTGGTTGATCACGCCCGCGTGAACGCCTCGCAGCGAGACCTTCGCCTTGCCGCTCGGCCCCAACCTCCCGCGTATGGTCTCCAGAACTTCTCTTTCATCGATCACGCTTTGCCCGGGGCCTATCCAGATGGGATCGGCTGCGTCCGAAGTGACGATGCGGTAAGGGGGCTTGAACCGGAACTGCGGCGCCTTCTTCTCAAGGGGGGCGTCGGAGGTCATCTCGATGAAGCCGTTCCTGTGGACCCGGAAATCTGACTCGTATACGAACTCGCCATAGTGCACGTCGGCCTTGACTTCCCTGCAGTCGGCATCAATCGACGTGCAGGATTTGATCTTCTCGATGTGGAATGCACCGAGATCTCCCCAAACATGGGCGCAGAAGAACTTCAGGTAGTCCTTGGCCATGTCATCCGAACAAAGGGCCAGCCCGCTGCTTTTATTCACAGCGTAGATCCGGTGCGAACCGCCATCGAGTACCGTGATCTGGTCGGTGCCTTTTTTTCGCAGGAACGAAACGATGGCCCTGCCGTGTTCATGGCTGGCGCCGAGCACTTCGAGGAGGTGCCAATCGCGGCCATAGAACGACAGGTTTTGATCCCTCCATTTCTCCACTTCGAAGTGCTTGACCTGGTGCTCCAACGAGCGCGTTTGAAGGACGATGGTTCCCTTCGACTGGAATGCCCGGCTGATCGTGGCGTCGTCCAGGCTGAGTGTTGTTGCCGCGCTCGAATCGTTGAAGATGGTCAGTCCCTTGATCACGAAGCCGCCATGGAACTTGCCGCCATTGAAGCAGATCGGCGGACGAAGATTATCCGAGTCACTTGAATCCGTGGAGCGTGGAATGACCATGCCATCGAGGCTCGCCTTCCCCATGACTTCAATGCTCGTCGCATCGATATTTGCCCGCAGGGCCGAGGTGGCACCTAGTGTCAGCTTGAGGTCGCCGCCTACGTGCGCCAGCGAAGCATCGATGTCGCCCGGGAGGTTCTGGATGATGAGGTCATCGCCGATACACGAGTTCTTCACGGTGAATCCGATCAGGTTGTCCTGCGGCTTGACCGAAACCTCGATGTTCGCAGTGACGCGGGCGTTCGACGCGCCGATGAAGCCGCCCGATGGGATTGCGACGTCCTTCAGTTGAAGCCATCCCACGTCTGCCGTCAGGAAGTCGATGCCTCCGGCGAATCTCCCGCCCGTCAACACGATGGCGCTGGTGCATCTCAATCTCTGGGCGCGGAATGCGCATCTGGGCTCGTCTCCCTCTGCCTTCGCAACCGAAGTGGTGCCCGCCGGGAGACCTGCGGCGTCAAACTCAGCTTTGTTTCCCCATATGCTGCCGTCGATGCGGGCGCCGGAAAGGTTGATACCGCCGACAGCCTTGAAGTTGGGCTGCAGGAGTAAATCGCCGTTGATTTCAGCGTCGGTCAGATGGCAGGCGTATTGCCAGACATTGCCGAGAATCTCGGCCTGTCTGTCGTCGCGAATCTGAAGGTGCGTGCCACAGATCCTGATCGACCCGTCCACGCGGATGCCGGGCGCGTGGAACTGGCATTCGCCGTGCGCATCCAGCGGCGCAACCCTGATCAGCTCCAGTTCGCTTTGGACACTTGCGTCCTTGAGGCTGATACGCGTACTTCTGCAATCATGCAGAGAGAATCTGGAGAGCATGGCATGATCGGCCAGGATGCACCACGAATCATCGCGTGTCTGTGTCACTTCGTCGTCTGAATCGGTCCTCTCGCCAGATGCTCTCCCGCCTTCGTTTTCTTGCCTGCCGGGAAGGACGCAGTTTCTGAGCAGGAGAGGCGGAAGTCCCGAGTCGCCGGGCCCGCAGGCGTCGCGCAGGTCCAAGCATCCGTCAATGATGACCCCGCGCAGGCGCACACCCAGCGGCAATTGCCCGCCGCCGTCATGCGTTCCGAGCAGCAGGCTGCGCAGGAACCCGGCGCTGACACGGGGTGCGTCATCCCCGAGGCCGGGCGGTCCCGAGCGATCCTCCCCGTACCATTCTCCGCGCCTGGCGTTGTCGAAAATGTCCTTCTCGATGCTGTCCACGCAGATTTCTCCACTTGTCGCTTTCACTTGCCCGGAAGTAGTGCTTGCAGCAGAGGGTCATGCTCCGGCGCAGGCCACGTTGTTCCAGTCGGCCATCCGGCCTGCGGCCGCGCATACAGCCGCTGCGGCACGCTGCGCGCCGGCAGGATCGGCCGGCTGCTGTCGTGCAGCGGGTTGGGATCGAACTGTCCGGCGAACGAGGGGTCGGCGAGGTAGCTCGGCACGCGCGCGACCACGGCCTGGTCGCCGGCGATCTGCAGCACCATCTCGTCGCGCTGCAGGTCGAGCACGCCCAGCCCGTCGGAGAAGCCGGTGAGCGTGGACATGCCGCTGGCGGCGATCTGGTTCAGCGCGCCGAAGCACTGCAGCACGCTGCAGTTGTTGACCATGGTCTGCCAGTCGCGCGGGTACAGCAGCTGCAGCTGGCTCACGTCCTGCCAGAAGCTCCAGGTCTGCACGCCGTAGCCGCGCAGCAGGGTGATGGCCTGGCGCAGCTGCGGCAGTTCGCCCAGCTGCGCCGCCTCGTCGAGGATCAGCAGGGTCGGCTGCTTCGGGCGCGCGCGGCGGCGGGTGATGCACGACATCAGGGTGCCGATCCACAGGCGCAGCAGGCGGCCGTGCGATTCGAGCATGTGCGGCGGCAGCACGAGGAAGATCGAGAGCGGCGCGCCGGTGGTGACCTCGTCCAGGTCGAACGAGGTGCGCGCGATGCTGGCCTGGACGCGGGCGCCGCGCAGGAAACTGAGCATTTCCTGGGCGAAGGAGACGATCCCGCCGATGGTTTCGTTCGCGCCGATTTCCAGCATGCGCGCGATGCGCCGCGCTTCCGGGTGGTTCGACAGCAGGAGTTCGCTGGCGACGTCGGCCGGATTCGTCGCGGCGCGGTTGACCAGGTCGCTGGCGTCGAGCAGGCTGGCGCCGCCGCCCAGATCCTCGCTCAGCACGTGCAGGATCGCGCCGACGACCAGGTGCGTCGCGCGGCTGATCCAGAAAGTGTCGCGCGGGTCGCGGACGGCGTGGTAGAGCGTCCCGGCGATGACGGCGACCTCGTCCACGGCGCTGGCGTCGTGGATGTCGATCAGGTCCAGGGGGTTGAGCGTGTCGCTTGGCAGGTCGGTGACGCCCATCGGGTCGATCACCACGATGCGATGGCCCATCTCCCTGCGCCGGCGTGCGGTGACGGCGGCGTTCTCGCCCTTGGGGTCGATCACGATCACCGGTCCTTCGTGGCGCAGCAGCGCCGGGATCACGCAGCCGGTGCCCTTGCCGGCGCCGGTCGGCGCGATCGTCATCAGGTGGCCTTCGCCGCTGAGCACGATCGGGTCGAGGTAGCCGGTCGCCACCGTCTTGAGCGAGTGTCCGAACGAGAAGCCGAACGGCTGCCGCTGCCGCTGCGCCTCCAGCGACCATCCCACCAGCAGGCCGCTGTCGGACACCGTATCGGGAAGCCTCAGGTGCGACGAGGTCACGAACGGCATGCGTCAGGACTCCGGGGTGGCCGGCACGGCGGGGCGCAGGTCGCGCAGCGGCGGACGATGCCTGCGCGGCGGCAGCACGCCCTGCGCGAGCATCTCGTCGTCCTCCATCGAGATCATTCCCTGCGATACGCGGAAGCGGGCGCGGAACACGTCCTGCCCGTAGTTCACGACCGCGCCGGCGACGAAGTCGCTTCCGTCCGCGCGCATGGCCAGCGGCCCGACCTGCCCGAGCCATGCGCGGTCGCCGGTCGCGCCGGCGAGCGCGGGGTGGTCGCCATCCTCGATGATCGTGAACGGACCATCGGCGCCCCACACGGCGCCGCAGAAGAAGCGCAGGTACTGCGGGCCGGTGACCTCGCTGTCGAGCGGCGCCAGCGCGGGCGCGAGCGGCGCCTTGTCCGCGGCAGGCCGGAGCTCGCCGGCGTTGAGCATGTGGATGGTCGTGGACGTGCCGTCCACCAGCCACATCGCGCCCGGGCCGTACATGATGTTGACCGTGCCGATCTCGCCGTGGCCCGTGGCCAGGTCGGCCTCGGTCAGGACCCAGCCCGGATAACACGCCAGCGGCAGGTAGCGCACCGGTCCGCGGATCGCGTCCGCGATCGACTGCAGGCTGCCCGTTCCCCCGGCGCCGGCGTCGGGCAGGCGCTGCTGGAACAGCGTCGACTGCGCGGCCGACATCCGTTTCCAGTGTCCGGCCATCATCGGGATGTGCGACATCCGTCGATCCGCCCCCTGAGTCCCCTCGGGTCGCGAGACTATCGGCGTCAGTCAGAGGGGTCCAGACACGGAATTCGGCGCCGGAACCGGACTCGCGGCCGGCCGGTTCCGCTCCGGGAGGGGGCGATCACGCCGGCATTCCGGCCGGGCGACGTGGTCCGCCGCGGCGGTCAGCCGCCGCAGCCGCCGCAGCAGGTCGAGGGTTCGCGTTCGATCCGCGAGGCATCGACCGGATGGCCGATGCCCGAGAGGCTGGCGGCGATGTCGTGCTCGTCCAGGCTGGTCGAGATGCGCAGCCTGCGGTTGAGCGCGTCGAGGTCGGCGAGTGCGGCCGGGTCCAGTGCCTGCAGCTGCCGTTCCAGCGCCGCGATGTCGATGCGGCCGGTATCGAGCGGAATGTTGAATTGCATCGTCGTGCTCCCGGAAGGGTGGATGTCGGCTCCGTGCAGGCATCGCCTGCGATGCGCCGCGGCGAGGCCGATGACGCCTCCACTATCGTGCGGCGGTGCATGCTGCCGCCTTGACCTGGGTCAGGGGAGCGGCCGGTTGCGCAACGCGCCTGATGCAGGTCAAGCCGGCATGCGATCAGGACATTTTGTCCCTTCCGCCGCGCGCGCTGCGGCGCTGCAATGGCGCCGTGAACGGAGGAGACGACATGAAAAGCAGGGCCTTGCAGGCAGCCGTGGCGCTGGTGCTGATGCAGATGGTCGCCGGCGGCGCACTGGCCGAAGAGGGAGCGCCGGCATCGCGCGCCGAGCGCGTGGTCAATCTCGATACGCTGGTCGTGACCGGCGTGGCGCCGGTGGCGTCGCTGACCTGGGTGACCGACCCGCGCCTGCCGCGGCAGCCGGTGCCGGCCAGCGACGGCGCCGACTATCTCAAGACGGTGCCCGGCTTCGCCACGCTGCGCAGCGGCGGGACGAACGGCGATCCGGTGCTGCGCGGCCAGTTCGGTTCGCGCCTGAACCTGCTGGCGGGCGATGGCGCGCTGATGGGCGCGTGCCCGTCGCGCATGGACAACGCGATGTCCTACGTGTCGCCGGAAACCTACGACCGCCTGACCATCGTCAAGGGGCCGCAGACGGTGCTCTGGGGCGGCGGCGCGTCGGCGGGCACGGTGCGCTTCGAGCGCGAGATCCCGTACTTCGACCAGCCGGGCCTGCGGCTCGACGGCAGCCTGCTGGCCGGCAGCCACGGCCGCAACGACCAGGTGCTCAACGCCGCGGCCGGCAATCCCCGCGCCTACGCGCGGCTGACCGCCAGCCGCTCCGAAGCCGACGACTACCGCGACGGCGGCGGCGCGCGCGTGCCGTCGGCCTGGGAGAAGTGGAACGCCGATGCCGCCATCGGCTGGACGCCGGATCCCGACACGGTGCTCGAAGCCAGCCTCGGCGGCGGCGACGGCGAGGCGCGCTACGCCGGCCGCGGCATGGATGGCGCGCAGTTCGAGCGCACCAGCTACGGGCTGCGCTTCGAGAAGAAGGCCATCGGCGGCGCGCTGGACGGGATCGCGGCCAACGTCTACTACAACGACGTCGACCACGTGATGGACAACTACACCCTGCGCGATCCCGATCCCGCCGGCATGATGCCGATGCCGATGGCCAGCAACGTCGCGCATCGCACCACGGGCGGGCGCGTGGCGCTGGAATGGCGCGGCGAGGGCTGGGACCTGACCACCGGCGTCGACGCGCGCCGCAGCCGCCACGCGCAGCGCAGCGCGATGGGGCGCGGCCAGTACCTCGCGCAGCCGTGGAGCGTCGACGCGCGCTTCCGCCAGGTCGGTGCCTTCGCCGAACTCCACTGGCACCTCGCCGGGCGCCGGCACCTGATCGGTGGCCTGCGCGTCGACCGTGCCGAGGCCGAGGACCTGCGCCGCACGAGCGGCGGCATGATGCCGATGCCGAATCCGAGCTTCGGCCAGGTGCGCAGCGAAACGCTGCCGTCGGCCTTCGTGCGCTTCGAGCAGGACGCGGCCGGCAAGCCGCTGCGCTGGTACGCGGGCATCGGCCACACGCAGCGCATGCCCGACTACTGGGAGCTGTTCTCGCCGAACCGCGGGCCCGACGGCGCCGCCAATGCCTTCGCCGGCCTGCGCCCGGAGCGCACCACGCAGCTGGACGTCGGCCTGCGCTACGCCGGCAAGCGGGTGGACGCGTGGGTGTCGGCCTATGCCGGGCGCATGCAGGACTACATCGCGTTCGACTACATGGACGCGATGACGGGCGCGACCACCCGCGCGCGCAACGCCGATGCGGACATCCGCGGCGGCGAGGCCGGCGTCGAATGGCGCGTGGCCGAGCACTGGAAGCTGGGCGGCACGCTCGCGTACTCATGGGGCGAACTGGCCGATGCCGGGCAGGCGCTGCCGCAGATGCCGCCGCTGGAATCGCGGCTGAGCGCGAGCTTCGACAACAAGCGCTGGTCGGCCGGTGCATTGCTGCGGCTGGTGGCGGCGCAGGATCGCGTTAGCCCGTCGCTCGGCAACGTCGTCGGCCGCGACCTCGGCCCGAGCGGCGGCTTCGCGGTGTTCTCGCTCAACGCCGGCTACCGCCTCAGCGACCACCTGCGTCTGGCCGCCGGCATCGACAACCTGTTCGACCGCGACTACAGCGAACACCTCAACCTCGCCGGCAACAGCGCCTTCGGCTATCCCGCCGACCCGGTGCGGATCCATGAGCCGGGGCGCACGGCGTGGGTCAAGCTCAACGCCTCGTTCTGATTCGAAATTGCCGGGCGGTAATCGCCGGACCGACCGTCACCTGTCAGAAAATCAGACCGTCATCCCGGCGAAAGCCGGGATCCATGTTGCGGTTGGCCTTCGTTCTTCCCACGCAAAACGAACGTCAAGATCAAGATGGACCCCGGCTTTCGCCGGGATGACGTGCCTGAGGGGGTGGTGCGATCCATGGATGCGGATTCCCGTTGCGCGAGCGGGGTCGCGCCTGAAGGCGCTCCTGCGGGGTGGTTTCAGGCGAAGTTGCGCGCGAGGTGACGGGGCAGGGCGAGTTCCTGCCAGCCCTGCGCCTGCACGTGGCGCAATACCGCGACCGCATCGTCGCAGGCGCGGCGCACGGCCTCGTGCAGCGATGCGCCGTTGACCATGCGTCCACCCACGAGCGCGGCGAACAGGTCGCCGACGCCCTTCACCGGATGCGGCACCAGCGCGTGCTCGAACGTCTCGCGCCCGTCGGACGAGACCGCGACGACCTGCAGCGTTCCCGGCGGACAGGCCTCCGGTGCCGCACTGGTCACCACCACCCAGCGCGTGGTGTCGCCGAGCAGGCCCGTGGCCGCCTCCGCACAGTCGTCGAGCGTGCGCAGCGCGCGGCCGCACAGCTGCTCCAGCTCGAAATGGTTCGGCGTCAGTCCGTGCGCGCGCGGAAGCAGGTGGTCGCGCCACACCGGTACCAGCGCCGGATCGGTGTAGGCGCCGGTGTCGTGGTCGCCGATCACCGGGTCGATCTGCACGGTCAGCGCCGGGTTGGCCTCGCGCACGCGGTCCAGCCAGCACGCGAGCGCGAGGCCCTGCTGCGGCGAGCCGAGGTAGCCGACCAGCAGGTGGCGCGCGCGGGTGGCGACCTCGCGCGCCTCGAGATCGTCGAGCAGGCCTTCGAACCAGTCCTGCGGCAGCGCGCCGCCGTGCATCGTCGGGTAGTGCGGCGTGTTGCCCAGCACCACGGTCGGCACGGGCGCCACCTGCAGCCCCAGCGCCTGCAGCACCGGCACCGCGATCGAGTTGCCGACGCCGCCGTAGGCGACCTGCGACTGCACCGAGACCACGTCGACCACGCGGGCGCCCGCGGCGGGCGCGAACGCGGCCTCGCTGTTCATCGCGCCGGATCGCCCGCGCCGCCGGCGAACCCGGGCCAGTAGTCGCTGTCGGGCGTGCCGCGCATGCCGAAGAGGGCGGTGCCCACGCGCACCGTGGTCGCGCCCTCGGCGATCGCGAGTTCGAAATCGCCGGACATGCCCATCGACAGTTCGTCCATCGCGATGCCGTCGGGCGCGGCTTGCCGCAGGCGGTCGCGCAGCTCGCGCAGGCGCACGAAGCAGGGCCGCACCCGCGCCTCGTCCTCCGAGAACAGCGCCAGCGTCATCAATCCGCGCACGCGCAGCGACGAGAACGCCGGCAGCTGCTTCACGAAGGCTTCGACCTCGTCGGGCGGCAGGCCGAACTTGCTGGCCTCGTTCGAGGTGTTGACCTGCACCAGCACGTCGAGCGCGCGGCCGCGCGCCTGCAGCTGCCGGTCCAGCGCCTCGGCCACGCGCAGGCTGTCGAGCGCCTGGAACTCGCCGGCGAAGCGCGCGGCGTATTTGGCCTTGTTGGTCTGCAGGTGGCCGATCAGCACCCAGCGCAGGTCGGGCAGGTCGGCCATCGCTTCCCACTTGCCCATCGCCTCCTGCACCTTGTTCTCGCCCAGTTCGCGCAGGCCGATGGCGTAGGCGGCGCGCAGCCGCGCCTCGTCGACGGTCTTGCTGACCGGCAGCAGGCGTACTTCGGCCGGCTCGCGGCCGGCACCGCGGCAGGCGGCGTCGATGCGCGCGCGGATCGCGTCGAGGTTGGCGCGCAGGTGCGCGACGGCGTCCACGTCGCTCACGTCCCGGCCAGCCAGTCGCGCGGCACCAGGTAGTCGTGCAGCCGCGCCTCGGCGCTGCCCGGTTCCGGCGCGTAGCCGTATTCCCAGCGCACCAGCGGTGGCAGGCTCATCAGGATCGATTCGGCGCGGCCGCCGCTCTGCAGGCCGAAGTGGGTGCCGCGGTCGTAGACCAGGTTGAACTCGACGTAGCGGCCGCGGCGATAGAGCTGGAACGCGCGTTCGCGCTCGCCCCAGGGCGTGTCCCTGCGGCGTTCGACGATCGGCAGGTAGGCGTCGAGGAAGCCGTCGCCGACCGCGCGCAGGTAGGCGAAGTCCTGTTCCATGTCCTCCTGCAGGTCGTCGAAGAACAGGCCGCCGATACCGCGCGTCTCGTTGCGGTGCTTGAGGAAGAAGTATTCGTCGCACCAGCGCTTGTGCGCGTCGTAGCGCGCCTGCCCGCCGAAGGGTTCGCACAGCGCGCGCGCGGTACGGTGCCAGTGCCGCACGTCCTCGTCGAAGGGGTAGAACGGCGTCAGGTCGAAGCCGCCGCCGAACCACCAGGCCACGGTCTCGCCATCGCGCTGCGCGCGGAAGTGGCGGACGTTGGCGTGGGTGGTCGGCAGGTACGGGTTGCGCGGATGGAACACCAGCGACACGCCGACCGCGCGCCACGAGGCGCCGGCCAGTTCCGGTCGCGCGGCGGTGGCCGAGGGCGGCAGGGTATCGCCGGAAACGTCGGAAAAGCCGATGCCCGCCTGCTCGAACACCGCGCCGTCGCGCAGCACGCGCGTGCGACCGCCGCCGCGCAGGTGGGTGGTCGCATCGGCCGGGTCGCGCTGCCAGGCGTCCTCGACGAAGCGCGCCTGGCCGTCGGCGGTTTCGATCGCGGCGCAGATGCGGTCCTGCAGGCCGGTGAGGTAGGTGCGGATGTCGTCGAAGCTGTCCATGGCGCCAATTCTAGTGGCGCAGGGGCGCGGCAGGCAGGTCGCTGGTCGGCATTCCGTTCCTGCCGTCGCAGTGTTGCATCCGTATCACTTCGGATTAACCGCCCTCTAACGCAGCCGCGGGCAACGTTGCGCGAACCGCGGGGACAGGAGCGTGTCATGGGCCATCGTCTGGAAGCCGTCCAACAGGAACCCTTCCCGCTGCTCGACGACATCGTCGTGCTGAGCGACGCGGCGATGAAGGCCGGCAAGCCGTCGAAGATCGTGCCGCGCCTGGTCGAGAACCTGCAGGGGCTGCTGGGCAACATCGGCGAACTGCCGCCGTCGCTGCTGCAGCCGGGCGCCCGCGAGTACGTGCGCCGCGAGCTGTATCGCTCGCCGGCGTTCGGCTACCGCGTGTTCGCGATCACCTGGGGGCCGGGACAGTCCAGCCCGATCCACGACCATGCCGACACCTGGGGCATCGAGGCGGTGCTGCACGGCGAGCTGGAAGTCGTCGACTTCCGCAGCGTGCGCGAGTACGAGGCGCTCAGCGAACTGGTGCCCAGCGATCTGCACCGGCTGCTGCCCGGCAACGTGATCAGCCTGCTGCCGCCGCACGACCTGCACGCCTGCCGCAACGTCGGCACGCGACAGGTGGCGGTGTCGCTGCACGTGTATGGCCGGCAGCTGGAGGAAGTGCGCCGCTACGCGCACATCGAGGGGCGGCTGTACCGGCAGGAGAAGCTGCGGCTCAAGAGCGTGTGAGTCGTACGGTCGGTCGGCCCTTGTGCGCGATTGATTTGGACTTGTCATCCCGAACCCTTCGGCTGCGCTCAGGGCAAGCTCCGTGAGGGGTCTGCTTTCTTAGGCTTGCGGACAGGAGATCCCTCACTGCGTTCGGGATGACAAGCCCGGCGTGTTCGGGATGACAAGTTCAGGCTTCATGCCATCGGATCAATTGCGCGCCGCGGAGCCTTGCCTCCACGCAACGAGCCGCGCCTCCATGCGCGCCGCAAGCTCGCCCGCCTTCAACCCATAGGTATCGGGCAACGCCCCCTGGAAACCCGACAGGCTGTGGTTGACCCGGCGCAGGCGGTCGCTGCCGCGGTAGCCGTCGACGAAATCGAAGCCCACCATGACGTTCGCGCCGACGCGGTAGGTGCCGAAGCGCGCGATGTCGGACCAGCGCATGCGCGAGCGGCGGAACAGCGAGACGATCTCGAAGCCGTCGTCGTCCAGCAGCAGCCGGCTGGCGCCCGGCAGCAGGTTGAGCAGGCCGATCGCACCGCACAGGCCGAAGAACACGATGCAGGCCCACGCCACCAGCGGCTCCTGGGCGCGGAGCACGAGGCCGATCCAGACGAAGGCGACGGAAATCGCGACCATCGCCAGCCATTTCACCGGCGACGGTCGCAGCGTTTCGACCGCCCCGGCGCCGCTCACTTCAGGGTGCGCTCGAACAGTTCGAGGATGCGGCGGTACTGGTCGTACCACGAATCCGCGTGCTGGTAGGCGTGGCGTTCGAGTGGATAGCTCGCCATCTCCCACTTGTCCTTGCGCAGTTCGATCAGCTTCTGCGCCAGCACCACCGAGTCGCGGTAGAACACGTTGTCGTCGATCATGCCGTGCGCGATCAGCAGGTGGTCCTGCAGGCCGGCGGCGTATTCGATCGGCGAGGACACGCGGTAGGCCTCGGGATCGAGGTCGGGCGTGTTGAGGATGTTGCTGGTGTAGCCGTGGTTGTACTGGGTCCAGTCGGCGACCGGGCGCAGCGCGGCGCCGGCCTTGAACTTCCCGGGCTCGCGGAACAGCGCCATGAAGGTCATGAAGCCGCCGTAGCTGCCGCCGTAGATGCCGACGCGGTCGCGGTCGGCCTGCTTGGCCTCGACCAGCCAGTCGATGCCGTCGAGGTAGTCCTCGAGTTCGGGATGGCCCATGTTGCGATAGATCGCGGTGCGCCAGTCGCGGCCGTAGCCTTCGGAGGCGCGGTAGTCGAGGTCGAGCACGAGGTAGCCGCGCTGCACCAGCAGGTTGTGGAACATCTGTTCGCGGAAGTAGTTCGGGTAGCGATCGCTGACGTTCTGCAGGTAGCCGGCGCCGTGCACGAACAGCACCACCGGATACCTGCGGCCGGGCTCCAGCGTCTTCGGCCCGTAGTACTTGCCCCAGATCGTGCCGGCGCCGTGTTTCGACGGCACCTGCACGGTTTCGGGCTGCAGCCAGTCGTGGGCGCGGTATTCGGGCCTGCGGGTGTCGGTGAGCGTGCGCAGGCCGCTGCCGTCGGCGCCGACCACCGCCAGCTGCGGCGGCACGTAGCTCGACGAATGCCGCAGCAGCAGGCGCGTGCCGTCGGGCGAGACGGTGAAGCCCTCGATGCCGCCGAGATCGGTCAGCTCGCGCGTCTCGCCGCCGCCGGCCGGCACCGTGCACAGCTCGTAGTCGCCCGGGCGCGCGCGGTTGCAGGTGAAGTAGAAGCGCGCGCCGTCCGGCGACAGCGCCGGCTGCGACACTTCCCAGCGCCCGGACGTCAGCGCCTGCGCACGGCCGCGCGCGGCGTCGACGGTGTACAGGTGCGACCAGCCGCTTTCCTCCGACAGCAGCCACAGCCTGCGCTGGTCGGGGAGCCAGCCGAAATCGTTGTAGTCCCAGTTGATCCACGCCGCGTCGGTGAGGCGGTGGCGCGCCTGCAGCGTCGCCGAGGAAGGTTCGACGGTCGCCAGCCAGCGGTCCTTGTTGTCGACCGCGTGCAGCATCAGCGCGAGGTAGCGGCCGTCCGCGCTCCAGCGGACGCCGCGGTCGCCGCCGTCCTCCACGCGCAGCGCGCGCGGGCCCTTCAGCGGCTCCTTGCCCGCGGCCTTGCGCAGCGCCGCCAGCGGGTCGACGCCGATGCCGGGCAGTGCGTCGGGCTTGAGCTCGCGGCGCGAACCGTCGCGCAGGTCGATCAGCCACAGCGCCTGTGCCCGCGGCGCGTTTCGGCCGACGCGCGTGCGCACGTCCTCGAATTCCTCGTAGCCCGATTCGGTGACGTACTTCGGCATCCTGCCGCCCTGGCCGCGCTCGTCCTGCCTGCGTTCGGTGGCCACGAACAGCCAGCGGCCGTCCGGCGACAGCGCGGTGGCGGCGATCTCGACGTCCTTGCCGAGGTACACCGGCGCCGGCGCGCGCGTCGGATCGGCGCGGCGCCACTGCGCTTCCTGCGCGCGCGCGGCTTCGCGCCGCGCGCGTTCGCTGCGCAGCGTATCGACCAGGCGCAGCTGGTCCTCGCGCAGCAGGTCGGCCTTGGGCGGCGCCGAGGGGTCGTCCTCCGCCTTCGGCATCGCCGCCTGCGTCGGCGTGCCGTCCTGCGCGGTCCAGCGGAACCAGTCCTGGCCGCTGCGCCAGACCAGGGCGCCGTCGCTGCCCCAGCGCGGCGTGGCCTCGGTGGCCTCGCTGCGGGTGAGCTGGGTGAGCGCGCCGCTGCGCAGGTCGCGCACGAACACGTCGCCGTTGCGGACGAAGGCCATGCGCGTGCGCTGCGGATCGATGACCGGATCGATCGCGTCGACGCCCGCGAGCGACGGACCGTCGACCCGCTGCGCCTCGCCGCCGGCGATGTCCTGCACGTACAGGTCGCGCACGCTGCTGCCCTCGCGCCTGAGCGGGTAATAGGCGCGCTGGCCGTCCCAGGACCACCAGGCCTGCTCCACCGGCGGGCCGATCCAGTCGGGATCGGCCATGATCCGGTCCATCGTCAGCGGTTGCGCGGGTTGGGCGTGGGCGAGGCCGGCGAGCAGCAGGCAGGACAGCGGAAGCAGTCGAAGCATCTGGAACCAGGGCGAAGGGCTGAAGTCGGGACAGCCTAGCAGTTGCCCCGCGCGCGGCACCTGCCGGGGGTCACGGTGTCCGTGGCCTTGGTCGCGGCATCGCAAAACAGCCCTTGCGTGCGGCAAATGCATGCGAACCGGATCGCGCCGGCGTCGCCTGAACGCCACCGACATTCCCCGCAGCGCGGAAATCCCGCACAATTCCGTGATCCACGACACCGCGCGGACATGCACGCCTACGTCTACAAGAGCCAGCGCCGGGCCGATACCTACGTCTATCTTGCCGCTCGCGACGATTTTTCCCGCCTGCCCGAACCCTTGCGCACCCAGCTCGGCGCCCTGCAGTTCGTGCTCGACGTGGCGCTGACCCCGGGGCGCAAGCTGGCCCGCGAGAATCCCGAGGACGTGCGCGCCAACCTGGCCGCGCGCGGATTCCACCTGCAGTTCCCGCCGACGCTGGACGTCGACCCGATGAGCGAGGGCTGGGGCACCGATGCCTGACGCCCCGGCGACACGACGACAGGCCGCCGTCGCCGCCGCGATCGGCATCGCGCTGGCCCTGGCCGCCGGCATCGGCGGCGCGGTCGCGGCGCTGGCGGGCGTGCTGGCGCAGCCGCTGCTGGCGCTGGCCGTGCGCGGCTGGTGCGAACGCCGCACGCTGGATCGCGCGGTCCTGCTGCGCGACGCGCGCGCGCTGCTGGCGCTGTGGGTCGGCGGCGCGCTGCTCGCGGCCGGGCTGGTGGCGTGGCCGCTGCTGGCGGTGCTGCAGAGCAACGGCCTCGGCGCGGTGCTGGCGCTGAGCGCGGTGGTCGGCATCTGCGTGCTGGGACTGTGGCGGACCTGGCCGCTGTGGCATGCGGCCGAGCGCGAGGGCGGGGCGCTGGCGCGGCACTGGCAGGCGCTCGGCGAGCGCGATGCCTCCGGCTGGCACGGCGTCGCCGCGGCCGCCTGCGTGGCGGCGATCCTCGCCGGCATCGTGCTGCTGGCCTGGCCGCAGTGGCTGCCGTCGTCGGCGCGCTGGACGCTGGCCGGTGCATCCGCGTTCGCGTGGCCGCTGCTGCACTGGCTGCTGCAGCGCCTGCCCGCGCCCGGGGTGCTGGCGATCCCGGTGATCGAGATGGCGGGCGACGCCTCGAGCCTGCCGGCGCCGCCGCTGCTGCCGGAAGGCGACCTCGATCGCGCACTCTATGCGGCCGCGCGCGCCGGCCGCGTCGACCAGGCGCTGGCCTTGGTCGAAGCCGGCGCCGACGTGCACGCACTGCCGCTGGACGAGGATCGCGACCAGCGCGGCCTGCCGGTGCTGGCCGCGGTGCTGCCCGACCTGCGCCTGCTGCGCGCCCTGATCGCCCGCGGCGTCGGCGTCAACACCGCGCACGCCGGCCTGACGCCGCTGCTGGCGGCCACGCGCGACAGCTGGCACGGCCGCCCCGAGGCGGTGATGACCCTGCTTGCCAACGGCGCCGACCCGCGCGTCGCCGACGCCGACGGCAACACCCCGCTGCACCACGCCGCGCGCAGCTCCGATCCCGGCGTCGCCGCGCTGCTGCGCGACGCCTCGGCCGAGCTCGATGTGCAGAACCGCGAAGGCCTGACCCCGCTCGGCGTCGCCTGCGCCGCGGGCAACTGGCGGCTCGCGCGCTTCCTGCTCGAACGCGGCGCGAAGCCGGGCGTGGACGACGGCACCCCGGCGCTGCTGGCCGCGGCCGGCAGCGACGAGGACGATCCGGCCGGCGTGCAGCTGCTGCTGCGGCACAAGGCCAAGGTGGATGCGCGCGATCGCGACGGGCGCACCGCGCTGCATATCGCCGCCTTCCAGGGCCACGCCGCGATCGTCGCCGCGCTGCTCGACGCCGGCGCCGACGTGCACGCGCGCGACGGGCGCGAGGCCACGCCGTTGCTCGAAGCCGCGCGCGGCGCGCATGCATCGGCCTTCGAGGCGCTGCTCGCGGCGAAGGCCGATCCACGCGAGGTCGACGCGGACGGCCGCCATGCGTTGCTGCTCGCCTGCCTGGCCGAGGCGCCGTCGTCGGCGCTGGTCGCGCGCCTGCTGGAACTGGGCCTGGACCCGCAGACGCCGGGGAACGACGGCCGGCGCGCCGCCGAACTCGCCGCCGAGGCGGGCCGCTGGCGCCTGGTCGCGCTGCTCGATCCGGCCTACGCGCTGCCGGCCAGCGTGCAGTCCGAAGCCGGCGAGGCGCCGCCCGAGGACCGCGCGCCGATGCTGCTGCTGCGCGAGGGCCTCGACGCCGGCCGCTACGAGGACCTGGAGCGCGTCGCCGCCCTGGTCACGCCCGCCGAGCTCGGCGGCCTGCTGCTCGACGATGACGCGGCGCCCTCGCTGGCGCGCATCGACTGGCTGGTGGCGCAGGGCGCCGACCTCGAAGCGCGCGACGGCGACGGCGAGACCGCGGCCTTCCGCCTGCTCGCGCGCGTCCCCGCCGCGGTGCCCGCGCTGCAGGCGCTGCTGCGCCACGGCGCCTCGCCGGCCGGCAGTGGCGGACTGGCCCGTTTCCTGGCCGCGTGCGTGACCGGCGACCAGGCCGGGCGCGCGCTGGAGCAGTGCGCGCTGGATCTGGTCGAACGCGGCGCCGACCCCTTCGCATCGTCGCCCGCCGGCGATCCGGCGCTGTCGCTCGCCGTGCACCTGGGCTGGGACCGGCTGATCGAACGCCTGCTCGCGATCGGCGTCGATGCCGACGCCCGCGACGCGCGCGGCATGACCGCCCTGCACCTGGCCGCCGCGCTCGCGCGCGAACATGTGCTCAAGGCGCTGGTGCGGCACGGCGCCGCGATCGACGTGCGCGCGCAGGACGGGCAGACGCCGCTCGGCGTGGCCCTGGCCAGCGGTCGCCGCGACCTCGCCGACTGGCTCGACTGGCGCGGCTGGACGCTGCCGCGGCGCGTGCTGCAGGCGTCCGACGTGCCGGCCGCGGCGATGGCCGGCGACGCCGACGCCGTGCGCCGCCTGATCGACCTCGGCCTGCCGGTCGACGCCGTCGACGCGCAGGGCTGCAGCGCCCTGCTGCGCGCCAGCGGCGGCGGCCATCGCGCCGTGGTCGAACTGCTGCTCGAACGCGGCGCCGATCCGCAGCACGTCGCCCACACCGGCGCCACGCCGCTGTCGGCCGCGGTGAGCATGCGCCACGCGGAGATCGTCGACCGCCTGCTCGCCGCCGGCGCCAAGCTCGAACAGCGACTGCCCGGCGAAGTCACCGTGCTGATGCTGGCCGCCGCGCTGGGCCTGCCCGAACTGTGCGCGCGGTTGATGACCGCCGGCGCCAACGTCCACGCCACCGACGCGCAGGGCCTCACGCCGCTGCACTGCGCCGCGCTGTACGGCTTCACCGCGCGCGACCGCTCGCGCCTGCTCGCGCTGTTCGACACGCTGCTGCTCGCGGGCGCCGAAGTCGACGCGGTCGCGGCCGGCGGCGTCACCCCGCTGCTGCTGCTGATCGGCGCGCGCGCCGAACCCGGCACCGCCTGCGACGAGGACGTGCTGCTGGCCGTGATCGAACACCTGCTCGACGAGGACGCCTCGCTCGACGCCCGCGACCCGCGCGGCTTCGGCCCCCTGCACCTGGCCGCGCTGCACGGCCTGCTGCGCGTCACCCAGCGCCTGCTGCGCGCCGGTGCCGATCCCGAAGCGCGCGACGCCCTCAACCGCACCCCGCGCGAGATCGCGGTGATGCGCGGCTTCGTCGACGTCGCCCACGAGTACGTCCCGGCCCAGGCCGGGGTGTCGATGGCGCGGTTCCTGCGCGATCGGGGCTGAGACGCTGCGCGTTCCTCCGGCGCGCTACGATTGGCGACGTACGGGAAAGGAGCAGGGGCATGGTTCGAAGGGTCCGTGAACATTGCCTCGCCCTTGCCGCTGGAGCTTGCCTGGCGCTGCTGTCGCCGCTGGCAGCCGCCGCCGGAGTGCAGGCGAAGGACGGCGAACCGGCCACCGTCGCCGCAGCCGAGTACGCCGTCCCGGTCGAAGGTTTCATGCTGCTGACCGGACGGATCGAGGTCGGCGCGGACCGGCGCGTGTCCGGCTACGCGATCGACCGTGCGGCGCAGGTGCCGGATAAGGCGGCGGCGTTCCTCGCCAGGCAGGTCGCGAACTGGCGCGTCGAGTTCGATGCCGATGTCGCGCCGCCGAGCGGTGCGGTGCGCTTCACCGTCCGGCTGCGCGCCTCGCCCATCGGCGATGGCCTCTACCGGCTGTGGCTGGACGGCGTGCACCTGGACGAGCCGCTGCCGGCGGCGCAGCGACTGCGCGCGTCGCGCATGGGGCCGCCCGAATACCCGAGGAGCATGCTCCGCATCGGCGCCAGCGGCATCGTCTACATGCAGCTCCTGCTGGATGCCGACGGAAACGTCGAGGACGTGTTCGCCGAACAGGTCGACCTGACTGCGGTGCCGGCGGATCCCGCCGACCTGCCGCGCTTCCAGCTCGAATTCATCGCCAGTGCCGCCGCCGCCGCGCGCCGGTGGCGGTTCAAGCTGCCGGCCGACGGGCCGTATGCGCGCGCACGGCAGGCGGTGCGCGTTCCGATCACATTCCTGACGCGCCCGGTGGCCTATGGCCAGTGGGAATACCTTGTCCGTGGCGTGCGCGGGACGTCGCCATGGACATCCGGTGCCCCGGGCAGTGTCGGCGCAATGGCGTCGACGGGCGTGCAGCCGGTGCTGCCGCGCATGTGGGTGGTGGTGGACGCGGGGCAGGAGGGTTGACCGCGCGGCGGTGCGCGGGAGCACGGTGATACGCGGTTTCGTCGACGTCGCCCATGAGTACGTGCCGGTCAGGCCGGCGTGTCGATGGCGCGGTTCCTGCGCGATCGGCGCGGATTTTCCTGTAGTAGGATCGGCGCGATACCAACAGGGAGGTGCGGCATGACCGCCAGGTTCTGGATGGGACTGCTGCTGGCGCTGGTCGGCGCCGGCGCGTTCGCGAAGAAGCCCGTCGAGATTCCCGAGCAGGCCGAGTTGAGCATGCTGGTCACGGGCATGGTGCTGGTGGAGCCCGACGGCAGCGTGTCCGGCTGGGAGATCGACCAGCGCGAGAAGCTGCCGGACTTCGTCGTCAACCTGATCGAGAACTCGGCGCCCGTCTGGCGCTTCGAACCGGTGTTGGTGGACGGCCAGCCGCGCAAGGCCAAGGCGCTGATGAGCCTGCGCGTGGTGGCGAACCGGCTCGACGAGGGCAACTACCGGATCGCGATCCAGAGCGGATATTTCGGCAAGGACGCGATTTCCGACCCCAGGGAGCGCTGGCGGCAAACGGCGAGCGACGAGATCCGGTCGCTGAAGCTGGCGCCGCCGAAATATCCGATGGATGCACTCGTTGAGGGCGTGCGGGGGACCGTGTACCTGGTGGTGCGGGTCAACCGCCAGGGCGCCGTCGCCGATGTCGCGGTCGAGCAGGTGGACCTGCGGGTCATCGGTACCGAAAGGCAGATGAATGCAATGCGGAACACGCTGGCCAAGCCGGCGCTCGTGGCCGCGCGCAGGTGGACGTTCGAGGTCCCCACCACGGGCGAGTCTGCCGACAACGAATACTGGTCGGTCCGCGTTCCGGTCGACTACCAGTTCGCCGGCGAGAAGCAGAAATACGGCGAATGGCAGGCCTATATCCCCGGCCCGCGGCAAGAGGTGCCCTGGGTGGGGGAGGATCCGGACTCCGGCGAGAGTCCGGACGCGATGGTCGCCGGTGGCGTGTACGAGGTCGGCAAGGGGCTGAAGCTGCTGACTCCGCTGCAGCGGAGTTGAGCGGGCGCAGCGTCTGCCCGGCGCTCAGCGCGGCGGGCCTCCCGCCAGCACCTGCAGCCGTCGCGCTCGCAAGGATGGTGGCGGCGACTCGGGACGTCGGCAGGGTCCTGGGGAGGTGTCCGCGTCGGAGCGTGGGCAATGGCCCGTGCCCGGAAGACACGGGGTGCGACCATGTCGGAGGCAAGTCCAATCGGGCAAGTTCTGGATGTGGCTGTCCGGCCAGGGAGCCGTCACCGGGGGGCGAGTGTCGCCACCGATCCCCGTCGGCCCCAGACAAAAGGTTGCCCGGCGCCTTCGTGTCGCGATGCGATGGCGGCTCAGCTGGGGAACCCGAAAGATCCCTAGGAACTAGCTGTACGTATAGCTGAGTCTCCTGCCTGGCACAAGAAAAGCCCATCTTTTGTCGCACCTGGCCATCTGCGGGTACCAACGAGATTGATCACCTGGAACGGAACGAGATGATCACTCAACCAGCCTCGGTAACCACCCCATCCCTACGGCAATCCGGACCACGAAGTCAGGAGAGTGCTGCTGCGTCCTTCTCGAGAACTCCCGACTCTCTGGCCAACCGCCTGGCCTCGTCGGCACCCTTCCTCTCGCTGTAGCGATCAACGAGGTACTCGCTCCGTCCGCGCACCAGCAACGTGAACTTCACGAGTTCCTCCATGACGTCCACGACACGGTCGTAGAACGGCGAGGCGCGCATGCGTCCGGCGTCGTCGAACTCCTGCCACGCTTTGGCCACCGATGACTGGTTCGGGATCGTCACCATCCGCATCCAGCGCCCAAGCACCCGCAGCGCGTTGACCACATTGAACGACTGCGAGCCGCCACAGACCTGCATCACCGCCAGCGTCCTTCCCTGGGTGGGTCGCACGCTCCCGTCCTCGAGCGGCAGCCAGTCGATCTGGTTCTTGAACACGCCCGTGATCGTGCCGTGGCGTTCCGGCGACACCCAGACCTGCCCTTCCGACCACTGCGACCATTCGCGCAGCTGTTGAACCTTCGGATGATCGCTGTCGACGCTGTCCAGCAGTGGCAGGCCGTGCGGATCGAATATCCGGGTCTCGGCGCCGAGATGCTTCAGGATGCGCTCGGCCTCCAGCGCGAGCTTGCGGCTGTACGACTGCGGACGCAGGGAGCCATAGAGCAGCAGGATGCGTGGCGCGTGCGCACTTCCGCCCGAGCCCAGGTCATCGTGCCGGGGGCCGGGGAGTAGATCGGTGGCCAGATGGGGAAGCTCTTGAGTCAGGGGTGATTGCCGTTCGATATTCATTCGATTATTCTAGAAGAATGGAAACGAAACACGCAATCACCGCGCTGACCGCGCTCGGCCACGCCACTCGGCTGGCCATCTTCCGGCTGCTGGTCGAGGCCGGCCCCAACGGCCGTATGGCCGGTGAGATCGGCGAGGCGCTGGCGGTACCCGGCGCCACCCTGTCCTTCCACCTGAAGGAGTTGGTGCATGCCGGCCTGATCGGCGGCGAGAGCCGGGGGCGCAACGTCTGTTACCGCGCCAACTTCGATGCCATGAACGCGCTGGTCGCCTACCTGACCCACAACTGCTGCGCAGGCTCTCCGGACGAGAGCTGCACCCCCGCCGCCGCCTGCGCCTGCTGATCGTCACCCACAGATTGTTGCCTCTCCAGGAACCCGCCTGATGAAGCGTCGCGTCCTCTTCCTTTGTACCGGCAACTCCGCCCGCAGCGTTCTAGCCGAGGCCACGCTGCGGGCCTGGGCCGGTCATCGCTTCGAAGTGTTCAGCGCGGGCAGCCAGCCGGCCGGCACCATCAACCCCTACGCGCTGGGTCAACTGGCAGCCGAGGGCATCGCCACCGTGGGCCTACGCAGCAAGTCTTGGGACGAGTTCGCGACGCCGGGTGCGGCATCGATGGATCTTGTCGTGACGGTCTGCGACTCAGCGGCAGCCGAAACCTGCCCCGTCGTATTCGGTGACTTCCTGCGGGCGCACTGGGGGCTTCCGGATCCGGCCGCGGTGGAGGGCGATGACGAGGACAAGCGTGAAGCGTTCCGCCAGGCCCATCGCATCGTGAAGGCGCGCCTGCAGGCGCTGCTGGCGCTGCCAGCCGAGGCGTGGGACGACAGTGCCGCCCTGAAGGACTCGCTTGATCGCATCGGTTTCGTACAGCCTGAAGACGATGCGTCCGTCGATGGCTGAGGTGGCGCCCCGCATGGGGCTGTTCGAACGCTACCTCACCCTCTGGGTCGGGCTGTGCATCCTGGTGGGCACCGGCCTGGGGCACGTCCTACCCGACGTCTTCGCGAGCCTTGGCCGCATGGAAGTGGCCAAGGTCAACCTGCCGGTGGCTGTCCTGATCTGGCTGATGATCATCCCGATGCTGTTGAAGGTCGACTTCGGCGCCATGCGGGAAGTCGGCAAGCACTGGCGCGGCATTGGCGTCACCCTGTTCGTCAACTGGGCCGTCAAGCCGTTCTCGATGGCCCTGCTGGGATGGTTCTTCCTCCGGCATGTATTCGCCGACTGGCTGCCACCAGACCAGATCGATTCCTACATGGCGGGCCTGATCCTGCTGGCCGCGGCGCCCTGCACCGCGATGGTGTTCGTGTGGAGCAACCTGTGCCGTGGCGATGCGAACTTCACCCTGAGCCAGGTCGCGCTCAACGACGCCATCATGGTGGTGGCCTTCGCGCCGCTGGTAGCCCTATTGCTGGGGTTGTCGTCGATCACGGTGCCTTGGGACACCTTGGCGCTGTCGGTTGCGCTGTACATCCTGGTGCCGGTCGCAGTCGCCGTCCTGCTGCGCCGCTGGCTGCTTTCCCGTGGTGGTCAGGCAAGACTGGAGGCCGTCCTTGCCCGTCTGGGACCGATATCGTTGATCGCGCTGCTGGCGACGCTCGTGTTGCTGTTCGGATTCCAGGGCAGACAGATCATCGAGCAGCCATTGATCATCGCGATCTTGGCCGTACCCATCCTGATCCAGGTGTATTTCAACTCCGGCCTGGCCTACCTACTCAATCGCAGGCTTGGCGTGGCTCATTGTGTCGCCGGGCCTTCGGCGCTGATCGGTGCCAGCAACTTCTTCGAGCTGGCAGTCGCCACGGCCGTGGCTCTGTTCGGTGTGCATTCCGGTGCGGCGCTGGCCACCGTGGTGGGCGTTTTGATCGAGGTGCCGGTGATGCTGTCGGTGGTCAGGATCGTTAATCGATCCCGGCCTTGGTACGAGCGCCGACTTCCGAAACCATAGTCTTGTTGGCGCGCATCCAGAACTGACCCACTTTCGAGGGTGATGCGCGGGTAAAACTGACCCACCTGAAGCCCACATCCTGAGCATCTTTTGCTCGTGGGATTTCAGGAGTGATCACCATGGTCATGTTGGCCAAGATCCGGCGGATGCATTTCCGCGATGGCCTGCCGTTGCGCGAGATCGCCAAGCGCACCGGTCTTTCCCGCAACACCATCAGGCGCTGGCTGCGCAGCGGCCAGTCCGAGCCGGTCTATCCCAGGCGCGCCTCGCCCTCCCGGCTCGATCCCTATCGGTCGCAGTTGGAGACCTGGCTGCGTGCCGACAGCCAACGCCCCCGTCGCGATCAGCGCACCGCCAAGGTGCTGTTCTCGCAGTTGCAGGCGATCGGCTATCCGGGCACCTACACCCGCGTCACCGCCTTCATCCGCCAGTGGAAGGCGGCCGGCGGCGCCAGCCGCCGCCCGGCCTTCGTGCCGTTGCACTTTCCTCCGGGCGAGGCGTTCCAGTTCGACTGGAGCCGCGAGTACGCCTTCATCGGCAGTCACGCGAAGATGCCACTGGAGGTGGCACACGTGAAGCTGGCCTGCAGCCGCGCCTTCTGGCTGGTGGCCTATCCCACCCAGAGCCACGAGA
This sequence comes from Luteimonas marina, assembly GCF_007859325.1. Classification (GTDB taxonomy): domain Bacteria; phylum Pseudomonadota; class Gammaproteobacteria; order Xanthomonadales; family Xanthomonadaceae; genus Luteimonas; species Luteimonas marina. The sequence goes on from NZ_VOHK01000002.1 coordinate 469,090, forward strand.
TGCTGTTCGACGCCCACACCCGGGCCTTCGCCGCCTTCGGTGGCGTGCCCCGCCGCGGCATCTACGACAACATGAAGACGGCCGTGGACGGGATCAGCCAACACCGGGAACGGCGGGTCAACGCCCGCTTCCACGCCATGACCAGCCACTACCTGTTCGCCGCCGAGTTCTGCAACCGGGCGGCCGGCTGGGAGAAGGGGCGCGTGGAGAAGAACGTGCAGGACCGGCGCCGGCAGATCTGGATCGAGGCCGGTGCCCGCCACTGGCCGGACCTGGACACCCTCAACGCCTGGCTCGCCAGCGAGTGCCGCGCTGCTTGGCCGATGCAGGCGCATCCGGATGCCGCCGACATCACCGTGGCCGAAGCGCTGGAGGACGAACAGCCCCACCTGATGCCGATGCCCGCGCCCTTCGACGGCTACATCGAGCGGCCGGTGCGGGTCAGTTCGACCGCGCTGGTCAGCTTCCAGCGCAACCGCTACAGCGTGCCGTGCGAACACGCCCACGCCGTCGCCAGCCTGCGCGTGTATCCCTTCGAACTGGCCGTGGTGGTCGGCGAGGCCGAGGTCGCCCGCCACCGGCGCAGCTTCGAGCGTGATCGGGTCCACTACGACTGGCAGCACTACATCGCCCTAGTCCAGCGCAAGCCGGGGGCACTGCGCGATGGCGCCCCGTTCCTGTCCATGCCCGATCCGCTGCGCAAGCTGCAGCAGGTGTTGCTGCGCCAGCCTCACGGCGACCGCGCCATGGCCCAGGTGCTGGCCGCCGTACCCGTGCACGGGCTCGAAGCGGTACTGGTGGCGGTGGAACTGGCACTCGAGTCCGGCCTGGTGCGCGCCGACCACGTGCTCAACGTGCTGGGGCGATTGCAGCATCCGGACCGCACGATCGAGACGGTCGCCTCGCGAGTGACGCTGCGTCATCCGCCGGTGTCCGATCCGGCCCGCTACGACGCCCTGCGGGAGGCAGATCATGTCGACGCCTGACCTGCCGCTGCGCATGCAGCAGCTCAAGCTGTACGGCATGGCCAGCCAGTGGCCCGAACTGCTGGCCAAGATGCGCCTGCACGCCATGGACCCCGAACACTGGATGGCCGAACTGCTGCAGGCCGAGTCCGCCGAACGGCAGGTCCGTGCCCAGGCCAACCAGATGAAGGCGGCACGCTTCCCTGTCCACCGCGACCTGCTCGGGTTCGACTTCACCGCCAGTCCCGTCGACCGATCGCTCGTCGAACGCCTGCACCAGGGTGACTTCCTCCACACCGCCGAGAACCTCGTCCTCGTCGGCGGGCCCGGCACCGGCAAGACCCATCTGGCCACCGCCATCGGCATCCAGGCCGTGCGCCAGCATCGCCTGCGCGTGCGGTTCTTCTCCACCATCGAGCTGGTCAACGCCCTGGAGAAGGAGCAGGCCCAGGGCAAGGCCGGGCAGATCGCCCTGCGCCTGACCTATGCCGACCTGGTCATCCTCGACGAAAGCCTGGCCATCACCACCAACCTGGCCTTCTCCGAATGGGCGCAGGTGTTCGGCGACGCCAAGATGACCACCGCGCTGCTCGACCGCATCACCCACCACTGCCACATCCTCGAGACCGGCAACGACTCCTGGCGCCTGCGCAACAGCACCGCCGCCAACAAGGCCAAAGCCAGAATCAGGGCAAAGGAGGCCGCGACCCAGACCGCCAACTGATACCCTCAACCCCGTCCACAGGGTGGGTCAAAGTTCAACGCGCACACCGGGTCAGATTTAGGTGCGCGCCAACAATCTGCGCTCCGAAGCGGAAAGAAGCGAATCGTCGCCGCCCATTCAGGAAATTGCGTAGGATGAAAGAAACTAGCGCCCACAAAAAAGCCCTGCTGGTGAAAAAGCCTTGAAATCAAGGCCCCAGCAGGGCTTCCAAGCCGACTCCCGGAGAGTCGGCGCTTTTGGTGCTCAGCGCCGCATCGAGGCAAAGAACTCGTCGTTGGACTTCGTGCTCTTCATCTTGTCGAGCAAAAATTCCATCGCCGCGATCTCGTCCATCGGGTGCAGCAGCTTGCGCAGGATCCAGATCTTCTGCAGCAGCTCCGGTTCGATCAGCAGGTCCTCGCGGCGGGTGCCGGAGAGGTTGACGCCGATCGCCGGGTAGACGCGCTTCTCGGTGATGCGGCGGTCGAGGTGGATTTCGGAGTTGCCGGTGCCCTTGAACTCCTCGTAGATCACCTTGTCCATCGCGCTGCCGGTGTCGACCAGGGCGGTGGCGATGATGGTCAGCGAGCCGCCTTCCTCGACGTTGCGCGCGGCGCCGAAGAAGCGCTTCGGACGGTGCAGGGCATTGGCGTCGACGCCGCCGGTCAGCACCTTGCCCGAGCTCGGCACGACGTTGTTGTAGGCGCGGGCGAGGCGGGTGATCGAGTCGAGCAGGATCACCACGTCCTTCTTGTGCTCGACCAGGCGCTTGGCGCGCTCGATCACCATCTCGGCGACCTGCACGTGGCGCGCGGCCGGCTCGTCGAAGGTCGAGCTGACGACTTCGCCGCGCACGGTGCGCTGCATCTCGGTCACTTCCTCCGGACGCTCGTCGACGAGCAGCACGATCAGATGCACTTCCGGATGGTTGGTGGTGATGGCGGTGGCGATCTGCTGCATCATCATCGTCTTGCCCGCCTTGGGCGGCGAGACGATCAGCGCGCGCTGGCCCTTGCCCTGCGGCGCCATCAGGTCGAGGATGCGGCCAGTGATGTCCTCGGTGGAGCCGTCGCCGCGCTCGAGCCTGAAGCGCTTGCGCGGGAACAGCGGGGTCAGGTTCTCGAACAGCACCTTGCCCTTGCTCGCTTCCGGCGGCTCGCCGTTGATGGTGTCGACCACGTTCAGCGCGAAGTAGCGCTCGCCGTCCTTGGGCCAGCGGATGCGGCCGGAGAGGTGGTCGCCGGTGCGCAGGTTGAAGCGGCGGATCTGGCTGGGCGAGATGTAGGTGTCGTCGGGACCGGCGAGGTAGCTCGCCTCGGCGCCGCGCAGGAAGCCGAAGCCGTCGGGCAGGATCTCGAGCACGCCGTCGGCCTGCACGCCCTCGCCGGTGCGGGTGAGCACCTTGAGCAGGGCGAAGATCACGTCCTGCTTGCGGGCGCGGGCGACGCCTTCGTGGATGTTGAGCTGTTCGGCGATGTCGAGCAGCTTGTGCGCCGGCATGCGCTTGAGGTCGCCCAGCGAATACTGCGGGAAGCCTTCGGGGATGTTCGGCGGCGGCAGGCGGTGGGCTTGCTGGTCCTGGCCGTTGCCGCCGTCGTCCTGCGGCAGGCCGCCGTCGCGGTGGCGGTCGCGCTGGCGGTCGCGGCGGTTGCGGAAGCGGTCGCGGCGGTTGTTGTTCTGTGGGTTGTTGGGGTTGTTGCGGTTGCCGTCGGAGGACTGGCGCTGCGGTTCGCCGCCTTCGCCCGCGGGGGGCTGGCTGGCGCCTTCGGAGCCGCCGGAGGCGCTACCGGCGTCGGCGGTGTCCGCGGCGCGCGGGGCGGCCGGCGGGGGCGGCGGTGCGGCGGGCGGGGCAGGTGGAGCGGGCGGAGGCGTCGGCGCCGCGGGTGCGGGCGCGTCGGCGACGGCGGTCTCGGTCTTGCTGGCCTTGGGGGTGCGCGTGGCGGTCTTGCGCACGCGCTTCACGGCGGTGTCGCCGGACTCGGGAGTGTTGTCGGACAAGTGCGAATTCCTCGCTTGCTGCGAGCGCCCGGAAGCGGGCGGGGAGGTCTGTTGAGGGAGTCTTTCAGACGGGGTGCGGCGCCGTGTTCCACGCCGGATGGATCAAAGCTAACACCGCGGCCGGTGCGCCCGCAAGCGCCGGATGCGGCGGCATTCATGCACGATCACGTCTATGGGAGCGGCTTGAGCCGCGATGCCCTTCGTCCCGGATCCCGGGGGCCGAGCCAAAAGCATCGCGGCCAAAAGCATCGCGGCTGAAGCCGCTCCCACGGGTTTTCGGTGGATCCCGGCAGGTTCCGGGGGCCGGTGCCGGGCGTCAGATGGCCTTGTCGATCAGCTGCGCCAGCTGCGCCTTGCCGACCGCGCCGATCTGGGTCGCCTGCACCTGGCCGTCCTTGAACAGCAGCAGCATCGGGATCGAGCGCACGTGGTACTTCAGCGCCGTGGCGCGGTTCTCGTCGACGTTGACCTTGGCGATCTTGACCTTGCCGGCGTAGTCGTCGGCCAGCTCGTCCAGGGCCGGGGCGATCATCTTGCACGGTCCGCACCAGGGCGCCCAGAAGTCGACCAGCACCGGCTCGGCGGACTGCAGGACCGCGGCGTCGAAATCGGCGTCGGTGGCGTGGATGACGTGTTCGCTCACGGAAAGGGCTCCTGGATGGGGCGTGGCCTGGACGGGGCGGCCGCGCCGGGATGAATGGTAAACTTGGGCGATTCGCGGCCCGATTCAAGGGGCCTCCCGTCAGGGAACCCCGGGCGACCCCATGCGCCCCTGCCCGCGACCGTCCCGGGAACCCGCGCCATCGGCGCACGCACCCGACCACAGGCAGTCTGCGATGCGGGCGCCACCCACGCAAGCGCCCGACGCTGCACGGATCATCTCGTTCATGAGCGACAAACCCCTTACCGACATCACCTTCTCCAGCTTCGAGCTGCACCCGGCGCTGCAGGCCGGCCTCGAGGGCGCGGGATTCACCCGCTGCACGCCGATCCAGGCGCTGACCCTGCCGATCACGCTCGCCGGGCGCGACGTCGCCGGCCAGGCGCAGACCGGCACCGGCAAGACCCTGGCCTTCCTCGTGACCGTCATCCACCGCCTGCTGTCGAAGCCGGCGCTGGCCGAACGCAAGCCCGAGGACCCGCGCGCGCTGATCCTGGCGCCGACCCGCGAGCTGGCGATCCAGATCCACAAGGACGCGATGAAGCTCGCGCCCGAGCTCGGCCTCAAGTTCGCCCTGGTCTACGGCGGCGTCGACTACGACAAGCAGCGGCAGATGCTGCAGGACGGCGCCGACGTCATCATCGCCACGCCCGGCCGCCTGATCGACTACGTCAAGCAGCACAAGGTGGTCTCGCTGCACGCCTGCGAGGTGTGCGTGCTGGACGAGGCCGACCGCATGTTCGACCTCGGCTTCATCAAGGACATCCGCTTCCTGCTGCGGCGCATGCCGATTCGCACCGAGCGGCAGACGCTGCTGTTCAGCGCCACGCTCAGCCATCGCGTGCTCGAGCTCGCCTACGAGCACATGAACGAGCCGGAGAAGATCGTCGTCGAGACCGAGACGATCACCGCCGCGCGCGTGCGCCAGCGGCTGTACTACCCGTCCGACGAGGAGAAGCTGCCGCTGCTGATCGGCCTGCTCTCGCGCAGCGAGGGCGCGCGGACGATGGTGTTCGTCAACACAAAGGCCTTCGTCGAGCGCGTGGCGCGTTCGCTCGAGCGCGCCGGCTACCGCGTCGGCGTGCTCTCGGGCGACGTGCCGCAGAAGAAGCGCGAGAGTCTGCTCAAGAAGTTCCAGGCCGGCCAGCTCGAGATCCTGGTCGCCACCGACGTCGCCGCGCGCGGCCTGCACATCGACGGCGTCAGCCACGTTTACAACTACGACCTGCCGTTCGACGCCGAGGACTACGTCCACCGCATCGGCCGCACCGCGCGCCTGGGCGCCGAGGGCGACGCGATCAGCTTCGCCTGCGAGCGCTACGCGATGGGCCTGCCCGACATCGAGGCCTACATCGAGCAGAAGATCCCGTCCGAGCCGGTGACGCCGGAGCTGCTGGTGCCGCTGCCGCGGCAGCCGCGCCCCGACCTCGCCGCGAACGCGGGCGACGATGGCGACGGCGACAGCATCGGCGAGATCTATCGCGAAGTGCGCGAGGCGCGCGCCGCCGAGGACGCCAGGCGCGGCGGCGGCCGCGGCGGGCGTTCGGGCGAGGGTCGCGGTCCGCGCAGCGGCGCGCGCGCGGGCGAGGGCGGTGAACGCCCGCGCCGTCCGCGCACGCCGCGTCCGAAGCCGGAAGGCGAGGCGGTGCCGGCGGCTGCCGCCGCAGCGCCGCCGGTGGTCGACGCCGCCGGTGCGGTCGCCGCGGCGACGCCGGACGAATCGCGTCCGCCGCGCAAGCGCCGTCGCCGGCGTCGCGGGCAGCGGGTCGAGGGGGCGCCGGAAGTGGCGGCGAACGGCAACGGTCATGGCGAAGGCCGCGGCCAGCCGCGCGAAGCGAAGGCCGCCGCGAAGCCGCCGCGCGCGCAGGCGGCGCCCCGCGGCGGCGATGCGCCGGCGGCGTCGGAGTCTTCGCTGCTGTCGCGCATCGGTGCGCGCCTGCGCAAGCTGGTGACGCGGGCGCCGCAGAGCCAGCACTGAGCGATTGGCGGGTTGCGCGCACCGTCGCGTTCGCCATTTGCCACTTCTGCGATACTCCGCAGCCATGGCCGTCCTGCGCTTCGACAACGTCAGCAAACAGTACGCCGGCGGGCGCGTGGCGCTGTCCGAGGTCAGCTTCGACGTCGCCGCCGGCGAGATGCTGTTCCTCACCGGTCATTCCGGCGCCGGCAAGAGCACCCTGCTCAAGCTGGTCCACCTCGCCGAGCGGCCGAGCCGCGGCGCGGTGGTGTTCAACGAGCGCAACCTGCTCAAGGTGCGCGGCCGCCGCGTCGCGCTGCACCGGCGCGAGGTCGGCGTCGTGTTCCAGGACCATCGCCTGCTCACCGACCGCAGCGTGTTCGACAACGTCGCGCTGCCGCTGATCCTGCGCGGCTTGCGCCGCGGCGAGATCGGCAAGCGCGTGCGCAGCGTGCTCGATCGGCTGGGCCTGGGCGATCGCGAGCGCTCGCTGCCGACGCAGCTGTCGGCCGGCGAGCAGCAGCGCGTGGGCATCGCCCGCGCGGTGGTCGGCGAGCCGCGGCTGCTGGTCGCCGACGAGCCGACCGGCAACCTCGATCCCACCCTGTCGGCCGAGATCATGGCGCTGTTCGCCTCGCTGCCCGAGCGCGGCACCAGCGTGCTGGTGGCCAGCCACGACCTCGGCCTGGTCAAGCGCATGAAGAAGCGCGTGCTGGTGCTCGACCACGGCCAGCTGGTCGACGACATCGCGCCGGAGGACCTGGCCGATGAGTGAGCCGCGCGCCGCCGCGACGGCGAGGCCGCCGTCGCCGGTCGGGACCTGGATCGACCACCACCTCTACAGTCTTGTCGCCAGCCTCGGCCGCGTGTTCCGCAAGCCGTGGGCGGCGCTGCTCACGATCGCGGTGATGGCGCTGGCGCTGGCGCTGCCGCTCGGCCTGTGGCTGGTGCTGGGCAACGTCGAGCGGCTGGCCGGCAACGTCGAGCGCTCGCGCGAGATCAGCGTATTCCTCAGGCAGGACGTCGACGCCGGGCGCGCAGCGCAGCTCGCAGACGAACTGCGCGCGCGCGGCAACATCGGCAGCGTCGAGCACGTCACGCCGCAGCAGGGCATGGAAACGCTGCGCGCCGACGGCGCGCTGGCCGGCATCATCGACGCCGCCGGCGACGACAACCCGCTGCCGCACGTGCTGGTGGTCACCCCGGGCGGCGACGAACTGCTGGTGGCCTCGTCCCTGCAGCAGCTGCCCGAGACCGAACTGGTGCAGCACGACGCGCAGTGGCGCGAGCGCCTCGACGGCTGGCTGCGCTTCGGCGGCCGTGTGGCCCTGGTGCTGGCGTTGCTGCTCGGCCTCGGTGCGCTGCTGGTGGTCGGCAACACCGTGCGCCTGGACATCCAGTCGCGGCGCGAGGAAATCGGCGTTCTGCAGCTGCTCGGCGCGACCGACGGCTTCATCCGCCGCCCGTTCCTGTACCTCGGCGCGTGGTACGGAATGGCCGCCGGCGCGCTGGCGATCGCGCTGCTGGTGGCGACTGGACTCGCACTGCGCGAGCCGCTGGCCGAACTCGCCGCCAGCTACGGCAGCCGCTTCGCGCTGTCGGGCATCGACCTGCGCTGGGCGCTCGCGGTGCTGGCCGGTTCGACCGGGCTCGGCTGGATCGGCGCCGGGCTGGTCACCGGCCATTTCCTGCGCCAGACGCGCCCCACCGAGACCTGACGACGAAATGAATCCGCACGACCTCCGCCATCTCGAGAGCGACAAGCCGCGCGTGCTGGTCGTGGACGGCTCGAAGCTCGTGCGCAAGCTGATCCACGCGGTGCTGGAGAAGGAACTGCCCGGCGTGCGCGTGGCCGAGGGCGGCAGCCTGGCCGAGGCGCGCGAGGTGCTGGCCGGCGAGCCGGTCGACCTGGTCACCACCGCGCTGGTGCTGCCCGACGGCGACGGCCTGCAGGTCGCGCGCGCGGTGCGCGAGGCCGGCGGCCAGCGCTACGTGCCGGTGATCGTGATCTCCGGCGACGTGCAGTCGCACCTGGAGGACCGCCGCTTCACCGAGGACGTCACCGACTATTTCGACAAGAGCCTCGGCCACAACGCGCTGGCCGCGTTCATCCGTGGCTACGTGCAGCCGCAGCCGATCCCGGACGCGCACGTGCTCTACATCGAGGACAGCCGCACGGTCGCGGTCGCGATCCGGCGCATGCTCGAGGCGCACCAGATGCGCGTCACCCACGTCACCAACGCCGAGGACGCGATCGCCTACCTCGAGGCCTATGCCGACACCGACGGCGCGCCCGGCGCCGACCTGGTGCTGACCGACCTCTACCTCAAGGGCGAGCTCGACGGCCGCGACGTGCTCAACAAGGTGCGCAACGGCCTGGGCTACGGCAAGCGACGGCTGCCGGTGCTGGTGATGACCGGCGACGACAACCGCGACAACCAGGCCACCCTGCTGCGCCACGGCGCCAACGACCTCGTGCTCAAGCCGATCGAGGAGCGTTTGCTGGCGACGAAAGCCCTGTTCCAGCTGCGCCTGTCGCGGCTGCCGACCGCACCCGTGCCGCCGGAGCCATGAGCGGAGATCGCGTCAGGCTCGAACCCTCGTGGAAGGCGCGCGTCGGCGACTGGTTCGCGCGCGAGGACATGCAGGCGCTGTCGGGCTTCCTGCGCGAGCGCAAGCTGGCCGGCGCGCGCATCTATCCGCCGGGTCCGCGGATCTTCGCCGCGTTCGACGCCACGCCGTTCGACGCGGTGAAGGTGGTGGTGCTGGGGCAGGACCCGTACCACGGCTACGGACAGGCGCATGGCCTGTGCTTCTCGGTGCTGCCCGGCGTGCCGGTGCCGCCGTCGCTGGACAACATGTTCAAGGAGATCCAGCGCGACCTCGGCATCGCGCGCCCCGACCACGGCTACCTGATGCCGTGGGCGAAGCAGGGCGTGCTGCTGCTCAACGCGGTGCTGACGGTCGAGGACGGCCGCGCCGGCGCGCACCAGGGCAAGGGCTGGGAAGGCTTCACCGACCACGTGGTCGATGTGCTCAATCGCGAGCGCGAAGGGCTGGTGTTCATGCTCTGGGGCAGCTACGCGCAGAAGAAGGGCGGCATCGTCGATCCGCGCCGGCACCGGGTGCTGCGCACCACGCATCCCTCGCCGCTGTCGGCGCACCGCGGCTTCCTCGGTTGCGGGCATTTCTCCGCGGCGAACGAGTACCTCGCGCGTCACGGCCAGACGCCGATCGACTGGTCGCTGCCGCCGCGGGCGGCGCTGGACGCCTGATCCCCGGTCGCGCCTACAGGAGCACGAATCCGTAGGTCGGGGCTACGCCCCCGACGCCTGGCAATCGCCGCCGTCCGGGCGTCGGGGGCGTAGCCCCGACCTACGGGTCAAACGTCTGTCATTTCGACCGCAGGGAGAAATCCTGCGCCAACGGGCATGACGGCGGATCTCTCCCTTCGGTCGAGATGACAATGCGGAGGGGCCGCGCGGGGAAGCGCGCCCCGGCATCGGGCCTTCAGAACCAGATGCGCACCCCCGCCACCATGCGGGTATCGCGCGAGGCCTCGCCGTCGGCTTCATGGAAGCGCGCGGTTTGCCCGAAACTGCGTTCGTGCACGACGCCGACGTAGGGCGCGAACCGCCGCGTGACCTCGTAGCGCAGCCGCAGTCCGGCCTCCGCCTTCGACAGCCCGCTGCCGGTCCCGCGCCGCGGATCGTCCTTCGACTCGAGCTCGACTTCCAGCAACGGCTGCAGGATCAGCCGGTTGCTCAGGCGCATGTCGTACTCGGCCTCCAGCTTCGCCGACACGCCGCCGCCATCGCCGACGTAGGCAACCGCGGACACCTCGAACAGGTAGGGCGCGATGCCCTGCACGCCGACTGCCGCGCGCGTGCGCGAGGGCGCCGGCCGGAAGTCGTGGCGCACGCCGGCGACGACGTCCCACCAGCGCGCGACGGCGCGCGACCAGCGCAATTCGGCGCTGGACGAGCCAGTGCGGCCCGATTCGCGATGGCCGCTGCCGCGCAACCACAGGCGATGGATGTCGCCGCCGATCGAGGCGCTGCCTTCCCAGGACTGTCCGCGCGCATGCCGGCCGTCCCAGGCTTCGAGCCGGTCGAGCTTCACCCGCCCGTAGATCGCGGGGCCGTGCGCCATGCCCGCGTGCGACAGCACCGGGAATGCGGCGGCGCGGTCTTCGTCGGTGAGCGGCGGGATCGGTTCGCGCGGCGCCTGCTCGCCGCGTGCCGGCGTGCAGTGTCCCATCGCGGCGTGTCCGGGCGGGCAGCCGTCGTCCGGCGGTGTCGCCTCCGGCGTGCAGTGGCCCATGGCCGCGTGTTCGGCCGTGCAGGCCGGGGACGATGCGTGCCGGGCATGTCCCGCGTGCTGCGCGCGGGCCGGCATCGCGAGCGCCAGCGCGATCGCGCAGGACAGGAGCGGCAGCCGTGGCGGGATCCTCATGCGCCTTCCTCCACGCGCACCTCGCGCATCATGCCCGCGTCCATGTGATAGAGCAGGTGGCAGTGGAAGGCCCAGCGGCCGAGCGCGTCGGCGCGCACGCGGAAGCCGCGCTTCGTGCCGGGTGGCATGTCGACGGTGTGCTTGCGCACCATGAAGCCGCCGTCGGCGTCCTCCAAGTCGCTCCACATCCCGTGCAGGTGGATCGGGTGCTGCATCATCGTGTCGTTGACCAGCACGATGCGCAGGCGCTCGCCGTAGTTCAGGCGCAGCGGCTCGGCGCCGGCGAAGGGAATGCCGTCGAACGACCAGGAGAACTTCTCCATGTGGCCGGTGAGGTGCAGCTCGATCGTGCGCCCCGGATCGCGGCCGTCGGGATCGTCGAAGAGGCTCCTGAGGTCGGCATAGGCGAGCGCGCGCCGGCCGTTCTCGCGCAGGCCGATGCCGGGGTCGTCGAGCCTGGGCGTTGGCGTCATCGTCTGCATGTCGACCAGCGGGTTGCGGCTTTCGCTGGCCGGATGCGCCTGCATGCCGACGCCGTTGCCGTGTCCTGCGTGCGCGGACGGCGCGTGCATCGCCGCGCCGCAGCCGCCCTCCATGCCCATCTTCGCGCCGCAGCCGCCTTCCATCGCCTTGCCGTGGGTATCGTGGCCGCCGTGGCCCATGTCCTCCATCGTCAGCCGAGGCCGCGGGTCGACCGTGGGCACGGGCGCCTCCAGTCCCGCGCGCGCGGACAGCGTGCCGCGCGCGAACCCGGTTCGGCCCATGTCCTGCGCGAAGATCGTGTAGGCATCCTGGCCGGACGGTTCGACGATCACGTCGAAGGTCTCGGCCGCGCCCATGCGCAGCTCGTCGACGCCGACCGGATGCACGTACTGGCCGTCGGCCGCGACCACGGTCATCTTCAGCCCGGGGATGCGCACGTCGAAGTGGGTCATCGCCGAGGCGTTGATGAAGCGCAGCAGCACCTTTTCGCCGGGGCGGAACCCGCCGGTCCAGTTGTTGGCCGGCGTCACTCCGTTCATCAGGTAGGTATAGGTGTGCGCATTGACGTCGGACAGGTCGGTCGGCGTCATCCGCATCTCGCCCCAGGCGCGACGGTCGGCGAGCGTTGCCGCGAGTCCGTCGCGGCGCAGGTCGCGGAAGAAATCGGCGACGGTGGGCTTGTACCAGTTGTCGTGGTGCGGTGATTTCTTCAGCCGCAGGAACAGCGATTCGGGCGCGAGGTCGGTCCAGTCCGACAGCAGCACCACGTGCTCGCGGTCCCAGCGGTAGGGCGCGGGTTCGCGCGGGTCGACGATGATCGCGCCGTACAGCCCGGCCTGCTCCTGCTGCAGCGAGTGGCTGTGGTACCAGTAGGTGCCCGACTGCCGGAGCGTGAACCGGTACAGGTACGACTCGCCGGGCATGATGCCGTCGAAGCTGATGCCCGGCACGCCGTCCATGTTCGCCGGCAGCAGGATGCCGTGCCAGTGGATCGAGGTCTGGACGCCCGGCGGCAGGCGGTTGGCGACGCGCAGGGTGACGGTGTCGCCCTCGCGCCAGCGCAGGGTCGGCGCGGGCAGGGCGCCGTTGACCGTGATCGCCGGGCGCGTGCGGCCGGTGAAGTTGACCGGCGTGGCGCCGATGTCGAGCCGGAAATCGGTGCCGGCGAGTTCGGCGCCCGGGCGCGCGACGGCGGCATCGCGCGCGTGCGCGGGCCGGCGCAGGGTCCCGGCGGCGAGCGCGGCGCCGCCGAGGAACAGGCCCTGGACGAAGGTCCGGCGCGAGGCGGAGGCCGGCGCGGACGCGGGGAGTCGTGGACTCGGGTGGATCATGCTGTGCTCCCTGGCGAAGGCGCGCGTGCGCGTCCGCCCAGTGGTGGCATCGGGACAGGCGTCGCGCGGCGGGATGCGCGCGACGAGGCTTCCGGGCCGCGGTCGCGGCAGGGGCTCAGGCGATCGGAGGGCGCAGCGGCGGGAACGCGTGCAGGGCGGGGACCTGCGCGCGCGCGGCCCTGGCCGGCGCGGACGCGGGGCCTGTCGATGGCAGCGACGTCATCGCAGACAGCATCGCGAATCCGTGCTGCAGGCACAGGTCCAGGCAGCGCTGCAGGCAATCCCCGTCGTCCGGCACGGGCGGCGCCTCGCGGACCGGCGTGGCATCGTCCGGCGTGTGGCAGTCGGCCATGGCGCCGTGATCGCGGCGGTCGGCCGCGTCGGCGTCGGTTGCGGCCGGCACGGCGTGGCCGGCACCGGGCATCGCCATCGCCATGCGCGTCGCGGCCACCGTCGGCGCGACGGCGTCGAGCAGCAGGCACAGGCACAGCAGCAGGCGGAGCAGGACCGGGAACACGAAGGCGGCTTCGGGCGACGTGGCGGGAAGCGGCAGGATACCGCAGCGACGGCGTCCGGCGCGTGCGTTCACCGGGAAGGATTCTCCCACCCGCAAGCGGAGGACGATTCCCGTAGGAGCGCCTTCAGGCGCGACCGCTTTCCCGAACCGGTCGAGCGTCCGGTCGCGGCTGAAGCCGCTCCTGCAGGACATGACGCCGGAACCTCCTGCGCTACGATGGCGGCCTCGTCGCCGCCACGCGCCCGCAGGCGCGAAGCCCCGCATGACTGCATCGGTCGCCGACCTGATCGGCCAGTACGACCCTTCGCTGCCGCTGGCCGAAGCCAGCACGCCGCCGGCCGCGTGGTACATCGATCCGCGGATCGCCGAGCTGGAGCGGCGCACGGTGTTCGCCCGCACCTGGCAGTTCGCCGGGCGGCTGGACCAGCTGCGCGCACCCGGCGACTACGTGACCTGCGAGATCGCGGGCGAACCGATCCTGGTCGTGCGCGGCGGCGACGGCGTGCTGCGCGGCTTCTTCAACGTCTGCCGCCACCATGCCGCGGCGGTGATGACGCAGCCACAGGGCTGCGCGAAGAACCTGCGCTGCCCCTACCACGGTTGGACCTACACCCTCGAAGGCGCGCTCAAGGGCACGCCCAGCTTCGTCGACGAATGTCACTTCGACCGCGGCGCGCACGGGCTGGTGCCGGTCGACATCGCGACCTGGGAGCAGTGGGTGTTCGTGCGGCTCGACCGCGAAGGGCCGACGCTGGAGGAATTCCTCGGCGAACGGGTCATCGCCGAAGTGAAGGCGCTGCGCCTGGACCGGCTGCACTGGTTCGCGCGCCAGCACTACCTGTTCGACTGCAACTGGAAGGTGTTCGTCGACAACTACCTCGACGGCGGCTACCACGTCCCGCACCTGCACAAGGGGCTGAACAGCGTGCTGGATTTCAGGCAGTACACGATCGAGAACGGTCGCCACCACTGCCTGCAGTCGGCGCCGATGGTGCAGGGCGAGATCGAGGAGTTCGCGTCCGTGCGCGGCGGCGCGCGCGCGAACTACTACTGGTTCCATCCGAACTTCATGTTCAACTGGTACGAGGGCATGATGGACACCAACCTCGTGCTGCCGCTGGGCGTGGACCGCACCGAGGTGATCTTCGACTTCTGGTTCGAGGACGTGTCCGATGCCGCGCGCGAGCGCAACGAGGCCAGCATCGCCGTCGGCAACATCGTCCAGGACGAGGACATGGCGATCTGCAAGTCGGTGCAGCGCGGCCTGCAGTCGCGCGCCTACGACACCGGCCGGCTGTCGATCCGCCGCGAGGCCGGAGAACACCTGTTCCACCTGCTGCTGCATGCGGACCTGTCGGGCGGTCTGTGACCGCTGGGGGCCCTGAGTCGTCATTCCCGCGAAAGCGGGGATCCAGCGTCTTCGCAAAGATCAAAATGGATCCCAGCTTTCGCTGGGATGACGGGTCTTGCCTGGGAGGTGTTCCAGTCGCCTTTGAAATGATCCCGGCCGGTTCGCCGCCCCGGCCGATTCGCCGCATCAGCCGATCGACAGGCCCTTGTCCTTGCGCTCGGCCAGCCGCTTCTCGAGGTAGTGGATGTTCTGGCCGCCGGCCTGGAAGCCGTCGTCGGCCATGATCCGCTGCTGCAGCGGGATGTTGGTCTTGATGCCGTCGACCACCATCTCGGAGAGCGCCACGCGCATGCGCGCGATCGCCTGTTCGCGGTCGGCGCCGTGCACGATCAGCTTGCCGACCATCGAGTCGTAGTTCGGCGGCACCGCATAGCCCTCGTAGATGTGCGAGTCGACGCGCACACCGGGGCCGCCGGGCGAGTGGAAGTGCTGGATCAGGCCGGGCGAGGGCAGGAAGGTGTCCGGGTCCTCGGCGTTGATGCGGCATTCGATGGCGTGGCCGCGCAGCACCACGTCTTCCTGCCTGATCGAGAGCTTCTGCCCCGACGCGATCTTCAGCTGCTCGCGCACCAGGTCGATGCCGGTGACCATCTCGGTGACCGGATGCTCGACCTGGATGCGGGTGTTCATCTCGATGAAGTAGAAGCGCCCGTTTTCGTAGAGGAACTCGAAGGTGCCGGCGCCGCGGTAGCCGATGCGGATGCAGGCTTCCACGCAGACCTTGCCGATCTCCGCACGCTGCGCGTCGGTGATGCCCGGCGCCGGCGCCTCCTCGACCACCTTCTGGTGGCGGCGCTGCATCGAGCAGTCGCGTTCGCCGAGGTGGATGGCGTTGCCCTGGCCGTCGGCGAGCACCTGGATCTCCACGTGGCGCGGGTTCTCCAGGAACTTCTCCATGTAGACCATGTCGTTGCCGAACGCGGCCTTGGCCTCGGTCTTGGTGGTAGCGACGGCGTTGGCCAGCGCGGCCTCGGTGTGCACCACGCGCATGCCGCGGCCGCCACCGCCGCCGGCCGCCTTCACGATCACCGGATAGCCGATCTCGCGCGCGATCTTCAGGTTGGTCTCGACATCGTCGCCCAGCGGCCCGCCGCTGCCGGGCACGCAGGGCACGCCGGCG
The DNA here is from genome assembly GCF_007859325.1 of Luteimonas marina. Lineage (GTDB taxonomy): Bacteria > Pseudomonadota > Gammaproteobacteria > Xanthomonadales > Xanthomonadaceae > Luteimonas > Luteimonas marina. Next base: position 484,691 of record NZ_VOHK01000002.1, read on the forward strand.
TCCTTCATCGCACGGATCGCCTCGACCTTGTCGCCCATCAGGCGGATGGTGTCGGCCTTGGGCCCGATGAAGACGAAGCCGGACTGTTCGACGCGCTCGGCGAAGTCGGCGTTCTCGCTCAGGAAGCCGTAGCCGGGATGGATCGCCTGCGCGTCGGTGACCTCGGCCGCGGCGATGATCGCCGGCATGTCGAGGTAGCTGCGGTTGGACGGCGCCGGGCCGATGCACACCGACTCGTCGGCCATCGCCACGTGCTTGAGGTTGCGGTCGACGGTGGAGTGCACCGCGACCGTGCGGATGCCCAGCGCGTGGCACGCGCGCAGGATGCGCAGCGCGATCTCACCGCGGTTGGCGATCACTACTTTATCGAGCATGTTCTGGTCTCAAGTCGTTCACCACACCGCCCACGGGCCTGTCGGCCCGCGGGCGTTCGCGGGCTCGTGCCTTCGGCACTCGAAATCCCCGCTCACCTCAGCCGATCACGAACAGGGGCTGGTCGAACTCCACCGGCTGCCCGCTCTCGCAGACGATCGCGAGTACGGTGCCGGAGGCGTCGGCCTCGATCGGGTTGAACATCTTCATCGCCTCGATGATGCCGAGGGTGTCGCCGGCCTTCACCGACTGGCCGACGCTGACGAAGGCCGGCTTGTCCGGCGCAGGCGAGGCGTAGAAGGTGCCGACCATCGGCGAGGTCACGACATGGCCGTCGGGCAGGCCGGAGCCAGCGCTCTCGGCCGCGGCGCGGCCGCCGGTGGGGCCGTCGACCGGCGACAGCATCGGCATCACCGGCTCGGCGCTGCGCGGGGCCGCGTGTGCGGCGGCGGGCGCCTGCGCGTAGACCACCGGCGCGGCGCCGCTGGTGCCGCGCGACAGCCGCACCGACTCCTCGCCTTCCTTGATCTCGATTTCGGCGAGGTTCGATTCCTCGAGCAGCTCGATGAGCTTCTTCAGCTTGCGAAGGTCCATGGGGTGGCCTCTTGATGTATTCGGCGTTGCGGAACGGGAAAGGGGTCAGGCGCCCGCCGGCAGCCGCTGCAGCGCGGCGTCGAGCGCGTAGCGGTAGCTGTCGGCGCCGAAGCCGCAGACCACGCCGACCGCCTTGTCGCTGAAGTAGCTGTGCTGGCGGAACGGCTCGCGGGCGTGCGGGTTGGACAGGTGGATCTCGATGAACGGGATCGCCACCGCCGCCAGCGCGTCGCGGATCGCGACGCTGGTGTGGGTGAAGGCGGCCGGGTTGATCAGGATGAAGGCGGTGCCGTCGGTCCGCGCGGCCTGGATGCGCTCGACCAGCACGTGCTCGGCGTTGGACTGCAGGCTGTCCAGCGCGTGGCCGGCTTCGGCGGCGCGGGCCTGGAGGTCGGCGTCGATATCGGTCAGCGTGGCGTGCCCGTAGACCTCCGGCTCGCGCGTGCCGAGCAGGTTGAGGTTGGGGCCGTGCAGGAGCAGCAGCTGGGCCATCGGGACATCGCGGACGGAATGGCGCGCAGTCTGGGGGAATCGGCGAATGCTGTCCAGTTCGCCGACGTTGCCTGAAGTTAAGCCATTGTTGGAGTTGACGCTCTAATTCGTGACTGGTTTTGGGATTCCCGCGGCTCCTGCTGGGGCTCGGGGTGCTATGGAACCGCCCAGCCGTCGATCTCGCCCTCCTCGAACGGGCCGATCTTCTGCTTCAGCAGCCGCCCGTCGGCTGCGACCAGCACGGTGTAGGGCAGCACGCCCCGGGGGTTGCCGAGGCGGACGCCGGCGTCCGCCGGGCCGGGGGCGTCGATGGCGATCGGATAGGCCACCGGGATGCGCTGCAGGAAATCGCGCACGGCCTGCGGCTCGTCCAGCGCCAGGCCGAGCACCTGCACGCCACTCTCGCCCTGCTCGCGGGCGTAGCGGTCGAGTTCGGGCATTTCCTTGATGCAGGGGCCGCACCAGCTGGCCCAGACGTTGACCAGCAGCGGGCGGCCGGCGAAGTCGTCCGGGAGCTGGATCGGGTCGCCGTCGAGCGCGGCCAGCCGGATCGCCGGCAGCGTTTCGCCGCGGCGGGCGACGGCCACGCCCTCAGGCGTTGGCGTGGCGGCGACGAGGGCGTCGTTGAGCATGCGCTGGCCGGCCTCGGTGCCGAGCAGTGGCCCCGGGCCGTTGAGCGCGAGGCTGGCGGCGATCCCGAGTGCGCCGGCCACCGCCGCCGCGAGCACGATCCGCAGCGGAGTGACCCTCATCGCGCCGCGCGCTGCAGCGCCGAGACCACGATGTCGTCGCTCAGCAGCGCCGGTAGTACCTCGCCCTCGCCGCCGCCGGCCGGATAGACCACGTACAGCGGCACGCCGACGGCCTTGTGGGCGTCGAGGAAGGCGGTGATCGCAGGATCGGTGTTGGTGTAGTCGCCGACGAGGTAGGCGGCGTCGGCCTCGGCCAGCGCATTGCGGAAGGCCTCCTTTGACAGCACGCGCCGCTCGTTCGCCTTGCAGGTCACGCACCAATCGGCGGTCATGTTGACGAACACGACGCGGCCCTCGTCGCGCAGCGCCTGCAAGCCTTCGGGTGTCCATGCCGCGCGTTCGCCGTCCGCGGCCTGCACCGCGCGCGTCGGCGGCGGCAGCGAGCCCACCTTCCACACCGGCGTCAGCGCCAGCACCGCCAGCAGCAGGGCCAGCACGCGACCGAGCGAGCCGCCGGTCCAGCGCCGGCGCTCGTGCCACCACAGCGCCAGCGCGAACACCGCCAGGCCCGCGGCGACCAGCGCCATCGCATCCGCGCCGCGCTGCTTGCCCAGCACCCACAGCAGCCAGATCGCGGTCAGGTACATCGGGAACGCCAGTACCTGCTTGAGCGTCTCCATCCACGCGCCGGGCCTGGGCAGCCGGTCGGCCAGCGCCGGCACGAAGCCGATCAGCAGGAACGGCAGGGCGAGGCCCAGGCCCAGCAGCAGGAACACCAGCAGCGCCAGCAGCGGCGAGGCGGTGAACGCGAACGCCAGCGCGCTGCCCATGAACGGTGCGATGCAGGGGCTGGCGACCACGCAGGCCAGCACGCCGGTGAAGAAGTCGCCGGCCGGCCCGGTCTTCGCCACCAGCGACTGGCCGAGGTTGCCGATGCCGCCGCCGAGCGTGAACACGCCCGACAGGCTCAGCCCGACCGCGAACATCAGGTACACCAGCGCCGCCACGAACCACGGCTGTTGCAGCTGGAAGCCCCAGCCCAGCGCCTGCCCGCCGGCGCGCAGCGCGACCACCAGCAGGCCGATCGCGGCGAAGGCACTGAGTACGCCCAGCGTGTACCAGAGCGCATGGCGGCGCGCGTGGGCGCGGCTCTCGCCGCTTTGCGCCACGCCCAGCACCTTCAGCGACAGGATCGGCAGCACGCAGGGCATCAGGTTCAGCACCAGTCCGCCGAGCAGGGCGAGCAGCAGCGCACCGAGGATGCCGCCCTTCGGCAGCGCCGTGCCGGGCGGGCGCGTGCGGGCGGCGTTGTCGGCGGTGGCGTCGGAGGCAACGCCGGTCGCGGAGTCGGTTCCGCGCGAGGGGTCGGAGTCGATTTCCGCCCCGGGCATGTCTGACGCCGGGTCGATCGCCGATGCGGAAATCGACTCCGACCCCGGCTTTCCCGACCCTTCGGCAAGCGACGCAGGCGCCGCCTCGGCCTCCGCCAGCGCACGCGCGGTCTCGCCCGCCGTCTCGACGCGTCCCGCCGGCAGCGCCACGTCCAGCGTGCGCGTCATCGGCGGATAGCAGATGCCCTCGTCCTGGCAGCCCTGGAAGGTCGCGGTGAGCGTGACCGTCGCGGCCTCCGCCACCTGCCTGCGCAGCGGCAGCGGCACGTCGACCTGGTCGAAGTAGACGACGACCTCACCGAAGTGCTCGTCGCGATGCGCCACGCCCTTCGGCCAGCGCGGCGTGCCGGCCTCGATGCCCTCCGCGCCATCGAGGCGGAAGCGGCTGCGGTCACGGTACAGGTAGTAGCCCTTGGCCGGCGTGAAGCGCAGCAGCAGGGTGTTGCCGTCGCCGGCGATGGCCTCGAAGCCGAAGGCCTGCTCCGGCGGCAGCGGCAGGGCCTGCGCGCTGCCGTCGCGGCCGATGCCGGGCGTCGTCGATGTGGCCGGCGCGCCGGACAGGCTGCGTCCGAGCGCCGCGAATCCGGAGTCGCTCCCTGCAGGAGCGCCTTCAGGCGCGACCGCTGGATCGGGCGATGAAGTGGTCGCGCCTGAAGGCGCTCCTGCAGCAGGCAGGGCGACCTGCAGCGTGCGCGTCTGCGGCGGATAGCAGATGCCGATGTCGGCGCAGCCCTGGTACTTCACCTGCAGCGTCAGGGTCTCGGTGCCGTCTGCGGCGGCGCCGGTCTGCACGGCGGTGAGGTGGCTGCGGTAGGTCTCGACTTCGCCGAAGAACTCGTCGGTGTGCTTCTTCCCCGCCGGCAGCTGCAGCGGGTTGGCCTTGAAGCGGCCGCCGGTCTCCTGCACCGCGATGCGGTGGCGGTACAGGTAATAGCCCTCGGCGATCGCCCAGTCGATCTCGATGCGGTCGCGCGCCACCGCGCGTGCGCCGAGCGCGAAGGCTTCGTCGACCGGCAGCAGCTCGTCCTGGTCGGTCGCGGCCAGCGCCGGCAGCGCCGCCGCGAGCAGGGCGATCGATGCGAGGCGGCGCCACCACGATGCGGTCGGATTCAAGCGTCGGCTCCGGTGCGGGTTTCGTCGGCGATCCAGGCGAGATAGCCGGGCAGTCCGCCGTCGATGTCGACCGCGATCACTTCGGGAAGTTCGTGGGGATGCAGGGCGATGATCCGTTCGGTGAGGGCGGCCAGCCGCGCCTTCGTCGTCTTGGCCAGCAACAGCACCTCGTCGGCGCGCTCCACGGCGCCCTGCCAGCGGTACACGGAGGTGATGCCGGGCAGCACGTTGACGCAGGCCGCCAGCCGTTCGCCCACGAGCGCCTCGGCGAGGCGGCGTGCCGTCCCGGCGTCCGGACAGGTGCAGAAGCAGGCGATGGCGGTCACGGCGTGGGCGCGGGGACGGGAGTTCGGCCGGATAGGGTAGCCGACGCCGCCGCGCGCCGCCGGGATGCAGCGTTCCGGCGGCGCTCAGCGCTGCGGCGGCAGTTCCTCGGGGCGCTTCGTGCGCCGGAACCGCAGCGCCTGCCGCCAGCGGCGGCCGTTGATCAGGCCGCGCGAATGGAACAGCGCCAGCATCACCGCCACCGTGGCGACGCTGGCGATCACCGCGTAGCGCAGCTTGCCCCACGCGCCGTCGAAGCCGAAGTCAATCAGCTGGAACACCACCTGCAGCATGCCGAGGAAGGCAACGTAGAACAGCACGCGCTCGAGGAACTTCTCCGCCTTCTGCCGCTCGTTGTCGCGCAGGTCGTCGACCGTCTGCTCGAGTTCGCCGACCACCTTCGCCCAGTACTCCTCGCGCTGGTTGATGCCGCGTACGGTCTCGATCGATTCGTAGAACTCGCGCTCGGTGTCGTAGCGCAGCACGTTGAAGTAGCGGTGCTTGGCGATGTGGTTGAAGGTCTCCAGCCGGAAGCGGCGGAAGGCCTCGAACGCCTCGTCGGCGACGTGGGTGGAGTAGGCGCGGTGGTTGTTCACCGCGTCGGCGTGCAGCAGGCCGTCGTCTTCCAGCTTGACGATCAGCCGGCGCACCATGCCCTCGTATTTGCGTACCAGCGACTCGTTGTGCATCGTCATCAGGTGCACGAGGAACAGATAGGGGCAGGTGCCGATCCAGCCGCGCCCGACTTCGAGGCTGCGCGAGCCCGAGACCACCTCGTAGACCGAGCTCTGGGTGGCGTAGACCAGGAAGTGGCTGTCGTCGTCCTCGATGCCGGCCGGCGGGTAAATCGGGTCGGTGCCGTCCTGGATCTCCGACACGTCCTGGCGCAGGAAGTCCACGATGTTCTGCAGGAAGCCGGACAGGAAGTAGTAGTCCAGGTGCGCGGGCGGGCAGTGCGGCGGCTGCAGGTCGGTCTCGTCGTAGCGGTTGCGGCCGTCGTCGCCGCGCCCGGGGCGGACCGCGGCCATGTCGCGCAGGCCGGTGCGCAACGGCGGCCTGAGCAGCGCGAAGAAGTAGGGGTCCTGCAGCAGGAATACCGTGCGGCACTGCAGTTCGCCCAGCGGTCGCCTGTCGGTGGCCGCGGATGGCGTCGCGGCAGTTTCGGCTTCCGGATCGGGGTCGAGCAGCAGGCGCTGCCACAGGCTGCGTTCGCGCGCGGGCGCGGCGAGTTCGATCGCGCGGCGGCCCAGCATCACGCGGATGCCCGACAGCAGGCTCGCGGCGTGGCGCTCGAAGGTGGCCGCCACGTAGTCGTGCAGCGACAGCGGCCGGTCCGACTTCGGCGAATGCAGGCGCAGCCCGCCCGCGTCCGCGGCGTCCACCCAGCGCGTTCCCTCGGTCGGGAACACCGCCTTCTGCAGCAGCGACAACGCGTAGTAGTGCGCGTGGTCGTGGCGGTAGGGCAGCTCCAGCGACAGGTGGTAGGTCAGCGAGGTGTTCGAATGCGCCACCCAGAACGCGCGGCAGCGCGCCGCCAGCCGCACCGGCGAGGACAGCGCCAGCGAGAAGCGGTCGCCCTCGGTCTCCCAGCGCACGTCGGCGGGGAACGAGACCTCGATTTCGTCGCAGACGTTCTCGCCGTCGCTGTCGCCGGCGCGGCGCGGCTCGCTCGGCGTGTCGAGCAGGAAGTCCTGGATGAACAGGCCGCGCTGGCGGTCGGCGATGTCGTTGAACAGCGGCTCGATCGCCTGGCCCAGGCGGCGGCTGTCCTGGTAGTCGCCGTCGTCCTGCGCTTCGTCGCCGCGCAGCGCCGCGAGCAGCTTCCGGTTCCAGTAGCAGCGGCCCTCGCGGTCGGCGACCAGGGCCTGCATGCGCCGCTCGTCGATCAGGAAGGAGAGCGTGAGGTGCAGGCGGCCGTCGCCGGCGCGCAGGGCCAGCGCTTCGTCCAGCAGGCCGTCCGTTGCGGGTTCGGTCGCGGTCATGGAGTCCCCGTCGTCTGGCGCGCCCCGGGGCAATGCCGCAGGGCCGGTGTGTCATTCCGAACGCAGTGAGGAATCCCGGGGGTCAAGAGCAGATTTCTCGCTACGCTCGAAATGACAGTCGTTGTTCGAAATGACAGTTGCTCAGTGGTTCCCGAGGCCCGCGAGCCGTTCGCGCAACCCCCTGCGCGGCGCCTCGTCGCGCGCGGCGTCGGCCGCGGCGCGCAAGGCGGGAAGATGCGGCAGCGGGTCGAGCAATGCAAATCCGCCGCCGGCCGCGCAGCCTTGCGCGCAGCGGTCGAGCTGCGCGCGGGCCGCGGCATCGGCGAGCGGGTCGCCGTCCTTGAGCACCGAGATCGCGAAGAAGCGTTCGAGGTGGCCGCCGAGCACGCAGGCGTCGAGGGCCTCGCCATCGTCGAGCACGCCCAGCATCAGGCCGTCGTCGGCCGCCTGCTCCGCCGACAGCGGCGGCTGCAGGTAGGGGAAGTCGAGGATGCGCGCGCCCAGACGCGCCCAGATCGCGACCCGGTCGAACTGGTCGACGCCGGCGACGGCGTTGTCCAGCGCATAGTCCTGCGCGCTCATCAGCAGCGGGTCGTTGAGTTCGATGAACACCAGCAGCGGCAGCGCGCCGGCCGCGTCGCCGTCGAACGACATCCGCGCCAGTCGCCGGCTCGCCGCCACCATGTCGCGCAGGTGGCCGCGGCCGCGGTGGCCGGGCGCGACAAAGACGTAGTTGAGGTTCATCGCCAGCACGGTTGCACCGTCGTGCGCGGCGACCGCGTGGCAGATGAAGTTGGCGCCGCCGACCACGTCGCCGTCGCGTTCGGCCACCAGCACCCATTCGCGGAAGGGGCCGAAGCGCTGCAGCAGCCGCGCCTGCGCTTGGCCGTGGTTGAGCGCAAGGCATTCGAGGAAGCCCGCGCGGCCCTCCTTCTCGTCCGGCAGCACGAAGGCGCCGTCGTAGGCGGCGAAGAAGCGGTCGAACACCTCGCCGCCGCGGGTCGAGGCGCGGACCTGCAGCGCGCCGGCGCGGGCGCCGGTGTCGAGCGCGAAGCCGGCGTCGGCGAGGGCGGACAGGCGTGGCGGCGGCGTTGCGTTCAAGCGGCGCGTCCCGGTGGGGTGGCCGATAGCGTAACCGCGGCCGCGGCATGGAACGCAGCGTGCCGGGGCATCGGGCCTCGCGGCCGCTGCGTTCTCGCCCGGCTGGTCTTATCCTTCCGCCGTCCCCCACGGCCCCTTTTCCCCATGTCGCGATCGTTTCGTGCCGCCTCGCGCCGCCTCGCCATCCTCATGCTGCTGGCCTCCTGCGGCTGGAGCGCCACCGCCGCCGCCCAGGTCGAGGTCGGCGCCGGCATGTCGTTCACCCGAGACAACGAGGACACGCCGGTCGCGGCCGTGGCCTGGCTGCCGGAGTGGCGGGAGTTCCATGGCGGCACGCTGCGCTGGGAAGTCGGCGCGATGCACGTGCGCGGGCGCAGCGATTCGGCCTACGACAACGACGACGACGTGACCCTCTTGCACGGCGGGCTGCGCTACGAGCGTCCCAGCGGGATGGTCGGCGGCTTCGGCATCGGCGTGCAGAGCGGCTGGACCGAGGCGCTGTCGGGCGACCCGCAGTTCATCAGCACCTTCGGCTGGCGCTGGGGCCGGTTCTCGCTGCTGGCGCGGCACATCTCCAACGCCAGCCTGCACCAGCCCAACGACGGCGAGACGATGCTGCAGGGGGCGTGGCGGTTCTAGGGGCGCTGTTCCAGGCGCCTTCGGCGGCGGCAGGCGGCAACCTGGCGAATCGGGGCAGGCATTCCGTGCACAGCGAATAGGGCTGCTTTTTGCTCGTCATCCCGGCGAAAGCCGGGATCCAGTTTGCAGTTGCACGCTCGATTCGGCTCGCGGACCGCAAGATCAAAATGGATCCCGGCTTTCGCCGGGATGACGGCAATTTTCCTAACCGCCCCCGATGTACCGCCGCGGCACCCGCTTGAGCCCCGTCAGCAGGCGATACGGACTGTTACCGCTGCGCGCGGCGACCTCGGCCACCGGCAGGCCCGGTCCCCACAGTTCGATCCGGCTGCCGAGCCCGGCCGCGGGATGGTCGGTCAGGTCCACGGTCAGCATGTCCATCGACACGCGGCCGATCAGTTCGCCCGGGCGGCCGTCGATGATGACCGGCGTGCCCGAGGTGGCGTACTGCGGATAGCCGTCGGCGTAGCCCGCCGCGACCACGCCCACGCGCGTGGGACGGGTGGTGATGAAGGTGCCGGCGTAGCCGATCGGTTCGCCCGCGGCGAGTTCGCGCACCGCGATCACCTTCGATTCGAGTCGCATCACCGCGCGCAGCGCGTCGGCCTCGGCGCGGGGCGCGTCGAGCATGTGCGAGCCGTACAGCATCAGCCCCGGGCGCACCCAGTCGCGGCGCGTGCCGGGCCAGGCCATCAGCGCGGCGGAATTGGCGATGCTCGCGGGCGTGCCGGCCGGCAGCTGCGCGAGCGCGGCGTCGAAGGCCGCGAGCTGGTCGCGGGTGCTGGGATGCGAGAGTTCGTCGGCGCGCGAGAAATGGCTCATCGCCACCATGCCCTCGATCCACGACAGCGCGCGCAGGCGGCGCCAGGCGTCGAGGTATTCGTCCGGCGACAGGCCGAGCCGGTGCATGCCCGAGTCGAGCTTCAGCCAGACCTGCCACGGGCGCGCGGCGCGGTGGCGTTCGAGCGCGTCGACCTGCCACGGCGACGCGACCACCGTCCACAGGTCGTGGCGCTCGACCAGCGCCAGCTCGTCCGCGTCGAAGAAGCCTTCCAGCAGCACGACCGGCGCGCGGATGCCGGCCTCGCGCAGCTCCAGCGCCTCCTCGATGCAGGCCACGCCGAAGCCGTCGGCCTCGGCTTCGAGCGCGCGGGCGCAGGCGACGGCGCCGTGGCCGTAGGCGTCGGCCTTGACCACCGCCAGCGCCTTGCCGTCGCCGAGCGTGCGTGCGTGACGGTAGTTGTGGCGCAGGGCGTCGAGGTCGATGGTGGCGCGCGAGGGACGCATCAGCGCAGTCCGGTTGGCGCCGCCGGCCAGGGGCGGTCGTAGCGGGAGATGTCGAGGCCCTCGGTATCGATCGCCGGCGTGCGACCGTCGACGAGATCGGCCAGATAGCGCGCCGAGCCGCAGGCCATGGTCCAGCCCAGCGTGCCGTGGCCGGTGTTGAGCAGCAGGTTGCGGTACTTCGTCGCGCCGACCACCGGCGGGCCGTCGGGCGTGGACGGGCGCAGGCCGGTCCAGAACACCGCGTTCGCAAGATCGCCGCCGTCGGGATACAGGCTGCGCACCACCAGCTCCAGCGTCTCGCGCCGGCGCTGCGGCAGCGACAGGTCGTAGCCGGCCACTTCGGCCATGCCGCCGACGCGGATGCGCTGGTCGAAGCGGGTGATGGCGACCTTGTAGCTCTCGTCGAGCACGGTCGAGTGCGGCGCCATCTCCGGCCGCGTGATCGGGATGGTCAGCGAATAGCCCTTGAGCGGGTAGACCGGCAGGCGGATGCCGAGCGGTGCAAGCAGCTTCGGAGACCAGCTGCCCAGCGCCAGCACGTAGCGGTCGGCGGTCTCGACGCGGCCGTCGATGCGCACGCCGGCCAAGCGGTCGCCGTCGGCCTGCAGCGCCTCGATCGTCTGCCCGTGGCGGAACTCCACGCCCTGCGCCGCGGCCAGCGCCGCCAGCCGGGTGGTGAACAGGTGGCAGTCGCCGGTCTCGTCGCCGGGCAGGCGCAGGGCGCCGGCCAGCGTATCGGCGACCTTGGCCAGCGCCGGCTCGGCGCGGACGATGCCGGCGCGGTCGAGCAACTCGTAGGGCACGCCGTAGTCGCGCAGGATCGCGATGTCCTTGCCCGCGCCGTCGAGCTGGGCCTGGGTGCGGAACAGCTGGGTGGTGCCGAGGGTGCGCTGTTCGTACTCGATGCCGGTGTCGCGGCGCAGTTCCTCCAGGCAGTCGCGGCTGTACTCGGCCAGCCGCACCATGCGCGCCTTGCTGATCGCGTAGCGGTGGTGGGTGCAGTTGCGCAGCATCTGCCACAGCCAGCGGACCTGGGCCGGGTCCGCGCTGGGCTTGATCGCCAGCGGCGCGTGCCGCGACAGCAGCCACTTCACCGCCTTGAGCGGGATCCCCGGCGCCGGCCACGGCGAGGCGTAGCCGGGCGAGACCTGGCCGGCGTTGGCGAAGCTCGTCTCCATCGCGGGGAAGGCTTCGCGGTCGATCACGACCACCTCGTGGCCCTGCTGGCGCAGGTACCAGGCGCTGGTCACGCCGATCACGCCGGAACCCAGGATCAGGATGCGCATCGTTTTCGCCTCGATATGAAGGCAGTGGTTGGGGAGGCGCGGTCCGCAAGATGATGCCGTCATCCCCGCGAAGGCGGGGATCCAGTGTCTTCCGGAGCGGACGCAAAGACACTGGGTTCCCGCCTTCGCGGGAATGACGGGTTGAGCGCCGGAATTCCACCAGTATAGGAATACAAAAGCAGGGTATTTCGCCAATTAATACTGATTTTGCAGTTAATATTTCCGTGAAACCCTGCTGCGGCAGTACCCATGAAGACCAAGGAACTCGACCGCATCGACCGCCGCATCCTGCGCATCCTGCAGCAGGAGGGGCGGATCCCGTTCACCGAGCTGGGCGAGCGCGTCGGCCTGTCGACCACGCCCTGCACCGAGCGCGTGCGCCGGCTCGAGCGCGACGGCGTGATCACCGGCTACCACGCGCGGGTGGCACCGTCGGCGGTCAAGGCCGGCCTGCTGGTCTTCGTCGAGATCAGTCTGGCCTACAAGTCCGGCGACATCTTCGAGGAGTTCCGCCGCGCCGCGCTCAAGCTGCCCAACGTGCTGGAGTGCCACCTGGTCTCGGGCGACTTCGACTACCTGATCAAGGCGCGGATCTCGGAGATGGCCTCCTACCGCAGGCTGCTCGGCAGCACCCTGCTGACCCTGCCGCACGTGCGCGAGTCCAAGAGCTACATCGTGATGGAAGAGGTGAAGGAGACGCTGGAGCTGCCGGTGGGGGATTGAGGGCCTCGAAGCCCCCTCCCCCGCTTGCGGGGGAGGGCTGGGGTGGGGGCCACCGAAGCCGCGGAAAGAAATTCCCCGCGCCCCCTTGAAACCCCCCGCCCCCCGCCACATGTCCCCGTCACCTCCCGGCCCGTCCGGGATTTTCGCGCCCGCGATGCTGGCAGTCGTCATGTGCGAGTGCTAACATCGCCGCCCCTTTACCAGTCCAATCAATCACTTGCGAGGGTTGAACATGAGCAACATCAAGCCGCTGTACGACCGCGTGGTCATCAAGCGCATGGAAGAAGAGAAGGTCTCCGCCGGCGGCATCGTGATCCCGGATTCGGCGACCGAGAAGCCGATCAAGGGTGAAGTCGTCGCCGTGGGCGAGGGCAAGGTCCTCGACAACGGCAGCGTGCGCGCGCCCAAGGTCAAGGCCGGCGACAAGGTGCTGTTCGGCAAGTACAGCGGCACCGAGGTCAAGCTCGACGGCACCGAATACCTGGTGGTGAAGGAAGACGACATCTTCGCTGTGCTCGGCTGAGCCGACCACAGCGACGGGATTCGGGATTGGGGATTGGGGATTCGTGAGCGCGCGAAGCGCTTGAAGTCCCACCCGGTTCCGAGTCCGTCGCTCCGCTTTTCCAAATCCCCAATCCCCAATCCCCAATTCCGGAGTTAACAGCCATGGCTGCCAAGGAAATCCGTTTCGGTGAAGACGCGCGCGCGAAGATGGTGCGCGGCGTCAACACGCTCGCCAATGCCGTCAAGGCCACCCTCGGCCCGAAGGGCCGCAACGTCGTGCTCGAGAAGAGCTTCGGCGCCCCGACCATCACCAAGGACGGCGTGTCCGTCGCCAAGGAAATCGAGCTGTCCGACAAGTTCGAGAACATGGGCGCGCAGATGGTGAAGGAAGTCGCGTCCAAGACCTCCGACAATGCCGGCGACGGCACCACCACCGCCACCGTGCTGGCGCAGGCCTTCATCCGCGAAGGCTCCAAGGCGGTCGCCGCCGGCATGAACCCGATGGACCTCAAGCGCGGCATCGACAAGGCGGTCAGCGCCGCCGTCGCTGAGCTCAAGAACCTGTCCAAGCCCACCGCCGACGACAAGGCCATCGCCCAGGTCGGCACGATCTCGGCCAACTCCGACGAGTCGATCGGCAACATCATCGCCGACGCGATGAAGAAGGTCGGCAAGGAAGGCGTGATCACGGTCGAGGAAGGCTCGGGCCTGGAGAACGAGCTGGACGTGGTCGAGGGCATGCAGTTCGACCGCGGCTACCTGTCGCCGTACTTCATCAACAACCAGCAGTCGATGTCGGCCGAGCTGGATGACCCCTTCATCCTGCTGCACGACAAGAAGATCTCGAACGTGCGCGACCTGCTGCCCGTGCTCGAAGGCGTGGCCAAGGCCGGCAAGCCGCTGCTGATCGTCGCCGAGGAAGTCGAGGGCGAAGCGCTGGCGACCCTGGTGGTCAACACCATCCGCGGCATCGTCAAGGTCTGCGCCGTCAAGGCCCCGGGCTTCGGCGACCGTCGCAAGGCGATGCTCGAGGACATGGCCGTGCTGACCGGCGGCACTGTGATCTCCGAGGAAGTCGGCCTGCAGCTGGAGAAGGCGACCATCGCCGACCTCGGCCGCGCCAAGAAGATCCAGGTCTCCAAGGAGAACACCACGATCATCGACGGCGCCGGCGACACCTCCGCCATCGAGGCGCGCATCAAGCAGATCAAGGCGCAGATCGAAGAGACCTCTTCGGACTACGACCGCGAGAAGCTGCAGGAGCGCGTGGCCAAGCTGGCCGGCGGCGTGGCGGTGATCAAGGTCGGTGCCTCGACCGAGATCGAGATGAAGGAAAAGAAGGCCCGCGTCGAGGACGCCCTGCACGCCACGCGTGCGGCGGTGGAAGAAGGCGTGGTCCCGGGCGGCGGCGTGGCCCTGGTGCGCGCGCTGCAGGCGATCGGCGAGCTCAAGGGCGCGAACGAGGACCAGAACCACGGCATCCAGATCGCCCTGCGCGCGATGGAAGCCCCGCTGCGCGAGATCGTCACCAACTGCGGCGAAGAGCCGAGCGTGGTGCTCAACGCGGTCAAGGACGGCAAGGGCAACTACGGCTACAACGCCGCGACCGGCGAGTACGGCGACATGATCGAGTTCGGCATCCTGGACCCGACCAAGGTCACCCGTTCTGCGCTGCAGAACGCGGCCTCGATCGCCGGCCTGATGATCACCACCGAGGCGATGGTGGCCGAGCTTCCGAAGAAGGAAGAGCCGGCCGGCGGCCACGGCGGTGGCGGCATGGGTGGCATGGGCGGCATGGATTTCTGATCCGGCCCCGCCACGCGTCAATGCAATAAGGGAAAACCCCGCCGTGAGGCGGGGTTTTCTTTTGGGTACGGGCCCCCGCGGGCGTCAGCGTCCCAGCAGGCCGCGCAGCATGCCCTTCGCCGTCTCCTTGGCCGCCGGCTTCGCGGCTTCGCGCGCGGCGCCTGCGCCGAGCCCGGGCATCAGCATCGCGGTGGACTTGCTGCGCACGCGCACGTTCCAGGCCGGGGCCCAGTCGCGCGCGGCGTCGGCCGGCCGCGGCTGCGCCATCGAGCGTTCGTTGCCATAGGCGATCATCTGTACCATCGGCGCGCCCTCGGTGCCGGCGAACACCTCGCGCGGGATCCGGCAGCTGCGCGCGTCGGCGCCGAGCAGGGTGCGCTTGCCGGTCCACTGCGCCACCAGGTTCCCGGGCAGGTAGTTCATCAGTTCCGGGCCGGCGTAGCCGTCTTCCGAACTGCTCCACATCACCACCGTGTCGCCATGCGTGGCCATGGCGTGGATGAAGTAGGCGCGGGCGCCGTCGACGGCGTTCCATTCCAGGGTCATGCCCTCGCGGGGGTTGCCGGAACCTTCGAGTTCCAGCGCGGGCAGGAAGTCGTCGCCGTCGCCGAGCGCGAACTGCATCGAACCCGGCAGGCCGTCGCCGCTGACCTGGTGCGTGCCGACGAGCGAGGCCTTGTCGGGAATCGCGCGGCGGGCGGCGGGGTTGGGCCACAGCACGTGCTGCGGGGTGATGTCGGGGCCCTGGTCCGGTACCTTGCGCGGCGCCATCGCGCGTCCGCCCTGGACCACCTTTCCGTTGCGGACCGTCATCGAGTATTCGACCGGCTGGCCGCTGCGCGCTTGTTCGCCGCAGCCCCAGTAGTAGCGGATCCTGTAGGTACCGCCGTCGGCCAGGCCGAGGCCGTCGGTGCCGTCGTTGCCGCCGCCGACGGGGGATTCGCGCCGTTCGCGCGGCAGCAGGTCGATGCTGTTGCCCAGCTGCAGGCCCTTGGGCACCGCCTGGCTGACGGGCCGGCCAGGCGCGGTGCGGTTGTACAGCGCGATGTCGGCGTACTTGCCGGGCATGCCCGGGTGTCGCGCCATGCCGTAGCTGGGGCGCTGGCCGCCGATGGCGCCGGCCAGGCGGCCGATTGCGCCAGTGCCGGGCATGCCCGGCATGGCGTGGGTGGCAACGTCGATGTAGAGCTCGGTCTGCGACGCCTGTGCGGGCGCGGACAGGGTGGCGACGGACAGCGCAAGCGCCAGGGCCGACGCGGCGGGAAGACGGATAACAGGCATGGTCGTGTCCTTGCAGGAGAAAAACGGACCGGAGCGCGGTCCGGTCGTGCCCGGTGCATCCGGGCGTCCCATCCACGAGAAAGCGCGACGGCACCTGACAGGAGGAACAAGGCCTGTCGCGACCCGTGAGCGGGCGGGCCGGGATGACGGTGCGCGTCAGCGCGGGGTGTGGCGCAGGGTGGCGGTGCCGACGTCCTCGAGCGATCCCATCGGTCCGAGTCCGTTGAAGAAGGACCACTTGGCGGTGGCGAACACCTCGCTGTTGTGGATCTCCCAGTCCTCGATGACCACCTTGCCGTCGACTAGGTCGTCGCGATGGTTCACCAGGTAGGCACCCGGCGCGCCGACCAGGTCGGCCGCGGGTGGGGCGGCCACGCCGCCGCAGGACATGCCGGAGATCGTCACCGGGGGCGAGGGCAGTTCGAGCCAGACGCGGATGGAGGTGGCGCCGCCGCCGCCCTTGTCGAGATCGCCGGAGTCGATGCCGAGGTCCATGCCGAGAAAATGCCCGGTGTCGGTCCAGCTCGACACGGTGCCCGGGACGCACCCGGGCGCCTTCTGCCGGTACACCTGCTTGAGCGATTCCATCGGTCCGCTGGAGGGTTCGAAGTACGACGTGTTGGTGCTCAACGAACGATCGATGCTGAACGCGACTTCCGTGGACAGCTCGCTGCTTTCGGCGAACGACAGGTAGCTGCCGTTGAGGGATCGCGTGTCCAGCTCGAACCGCGTGTCGACCTTGAACTCCAGGTCGAAGTGCAGGCAGCCATCGACCTGCTTCTTCATCTTTTCCAGGACCGGAGAGTTTTCGATGCCAAGCAAAGCGAGCTGTCTGTCGAACCCCAGATAGGCCCGGGCGATCCGGTGGACGATGTGTTCGTCCACGCACATCTGGTATTCCTCATCCATGCACTTGGGACCGACGGTGTTTTCAATCAGTTCGATGACTTCGTTGAAAGTGCCTGGTGGGTCCTCGTATCCGAGCAGGTCGCGCTGGCGCGCGTAGCCGAGCGCGGTCAGGATGGCCGCGCGCCCGGCCGCGCAACTCTGGCCCGCGGCCGCCAGGCGTGGCTGGATCACTTCGCGGTCGAGCTGCTCGAAGTACGGATCGAGCAGGGCGTTGAGGTTCCCGCCCGGCTCGCCCCGCTGCGCCGCCTGGTGCTCCGCCTGCATGACCGCCCGCATCTCGCTGGTGATCCGCTCCTCCGCCGTCCCGCCGATGCGCCTGCGCGCTTCGTCCACATCGCCCATGAACCCCTTTGCCGCGCCGTAGCCGCTGAAGTGCGTGACCACGATGGCCACGCCGCTTGCCTCGAGCGCCGGTTCGGCAAACGTCAGCCTGTCCTCCGAATAGCCATAGAGAATCCGCTCTCCGGGCGGGATCGGCGTGGCTGGTTCGATGCTCAGCGTGGCCGGCACGTCGAACAGCAGCCCGGACGGCTGCAGGTCGACGGTGACGTCGGTGCCGTTGCCGAAGGGCAGGCCGTCGAGCTTCGTCACCGGCGTCATGGTGATGCGGGTGGCCTGGCGCAGCGAGTCGGCCGGGATGGCCAGGGTGAACACGGTGCCATCGGCAGCGGTGGCGCTGATGCTGCCGCCGGCAAGGCCGATGGTCCCGGTGGTGGCGCGGGTTTCGTCCAGCGTCGGGACCACGCGGATCGCGTCTTCGTAGTGGCCGAGTTCGACCGGGCCGGCGCCGCCGCTGCCGCCCCCGGGCGTGCAGCCGGCCAGCAGGCCCACCGCGAACGCCGCGACCGCGACGATCAGCGACGTGCGCAAGACCCGCCGCATGGCGGTCCCGCGAGATCGCGGTGCCGGGTCGCCGGCCAGCTCGCGGGAGACGGACGGAGGTGATTTGCGCCGCGCGGCGGCAAGGTGAGGGGTCGCCATGATTGTGCCTCGTGGGAAGACGGGCCGAAGCGGCGGCCTGGCCGGGCCCGGTGCGCCCGGGTCTGCCATCCACGAGAACCGGCGGCGGCAACTGACAGCCGCCGGGGACCTTGCGCGCGTGTCGTCAGTCGCCGACGGCGGCGAGGCGCAGGTAGCGGTCGTAGCCGGCCTGCAGCGCGTCCAGCCGTGCCCGCACCGCACCCCGTTCGGTGGGCGAGAGCGAGGCGAAGGGATCGCGCGCCAGCACCTCCTCGGCGTACTTGCGCTTGTGCGGCTCCAGCCGGGACAGCCGCGCCTGGCCGGCGGCGCCTGCGTAGCGGTCGTGCATCATCTGTTCGTGGAGCACCTTGTGCATGGCCTGCCGCAGATCGGTGTACTCGGGCAGCGGCAGGCCGGCCACTGCCGCCACCTGCAGGCCCTGCTCGTCGTACCTGGACAGCGACACGAAGTGGGTGCCGTTGGCGCGCATCAGCGCGATCTCTTCCTCGATTCCGCGGGCGTAGGCGTCGAGCAGGTCCGGCGTGATGTCGGGCCGTGGCGCCTTCGCCGACCTGTCCTTGGAGCCCTTCGCGCGATTGCGTTCGGGGCGGTTTGCGGCGCCTGCTGCGGTGGCCGCCTCCAGCGTCGCGATGGCGTCGGCGCAGCGGACCCGGATGTCCGCCGCGCGCCGCCGCGCCTCGGCGGTTTCCGCGGCGAATCGCGACTGCAGGCCGGCCGCCTCCACCGCCTGGAGCCAGCCGTCCAGCGCCATGGCCAGCACCGGCGCCTCGCTGCAGCTGGTGTCGGCCGCCGATTCGGTGAACTGGCGGTAGCTGGCCTCGAGCGGGTCGGCCAGCAGCGCTTGCGCCTGCGCCGTTCCGGCGGGCGTGCGATCGCCGCAGGCGGCGAGCAGGACCAGCAGGAAGATGGAGCCGGCCGCGCGCGCGGCCGCCGGGAAGGAAGGGGAGGAAGGCATCGGATCGGACCTCGGCGGACTGCAACGGGAGCCGGGCCGTCCGCAGGCGCCGGGCGGATCATCCACGCGATCCGGCGACGGGAACTGACAGCCACCGCGCGCGTGGGGCAGGGCGGTCCGGTTCGGCGCATCCGGCTTTCCATGCCATGGCCGCACGCCGCGTTGTTGTTGCCGGATCAGGGCCGGCCCTGCGGAAGGGCGAGCCAGGTGCTTTCGCCCGAAGTCGCCGGGCAGTGCAACAGCGGCGGGGTCGCCGGACCGGCCGACCGGGGGCAAAGCCCCTCTCGGCTGCCCGTCCCGCCTACGGCAGGGCCATGCACTGCGTTTCGCCAAGGCTGGCGAGGCAGTGCGACAGCGGCGCCGTGCCCGCGAAGTCCCCCAGCTCGCCAACCAGCGCGGCTGCGCCCGCCGCGTCGCCCATGCGGTGGGCTAGCAGCAGTGACAGCATCCACGGCCGCATCCACTCGCGCTGGCTGTCCGCAGGAGGGAGCCTGCCGCGCAGGGTGTCCAGGAGCGCGCTCGCCGCGGCGTGCTCGCCGGCGGCCGCCAGCGATTCGGCGCGCGCCTGCAGGTAGGCGGCCGGCGCGTCGGTCTCGTCCGCCGGAGCGCAGGCGGCCAGGGTGCGCCCGGCGGCCGCGGCGTCTCTGCCGCGCAGTTCCACCGAGGCCTTCAGTCCGCAGACCTTGACCGCGTCGGGGTGGTCGCGCCTGTCGTTGGTCGCCAGCAATTCGTCGCTGCGCGCAAGCGCGGCGATCGCCTGCGCGTGGCGCGCATGGACTGCGGCGGCGTACGCCAGGCCGGTCGAGCAGCGTTCGCGCGACACCTGGTTGTCGCCGGATTCGCGCAACAGCTCGTTGCTCCGCTGCAGGACCTCCAGCGCATCGGCGTGGCGACCCTGCTGCAGCAGCACCAGCCCGAGGTTGCAGCGGGTCATGCCCTGGAACATGACGGGGCTCTGCAGCGTGCGGTCCGCCACCTCCACCGCCTCGCGCGCCAGGGTCTCGGCGCGATCGAGCATCCCGAGGTCGCGGAAGGTGTGGGTGACGTCGCTCAGGGTGTGGGCCAGGCCGCCGCCGTCGGCGTGGTAGATCAGCCGTGCGATCCGCAGCCGCTCCTCCTGGATGGGCAGGCGCAGGCGCGGGTCGTGCTCCGGTCCCGAGAGCGCGATCGACAGGCCGTTGAGCGCATTGATGTGGCGAACGGTGTCCTTGAGGTCGCTCGCTTCGATCTCGGCGATCAACGACCGGAACACGTGCTCGGCTTCCTGCCGGTCGGAGTACAGCAGTGCCTCGCCCAGCGTGATCCGCGCGCGTGCACGCTCGTTCGGGGTGGCGTCCCAGAGCTCGTTGAGTTCGACCGCCTCGCGGGCGTGGGCCAGCATCTCATCGAGCTTGCCGCGGCGCTTGGCGTGGCGCGAGAGCTCCCAGTGGGCGCGCGACAGCTCGCCGGCGGCCTGCTCGCGGTGCGGCGCCAGCAGCGCCAGCGCGTCTTCCAGGTCGGCCAGGGAGCGGTCGTGGTCGCCGAGGTTGTAGCGCACGGTGCCGGTCAACAGCAGGATGTCGGCGGCGGTCAGCGGTTCGGGTTTCCTGGCCTGCATGTAGTTTCCGCGCGCGCCCTCGGCGGCGGCGTCGATCACGTCGACGACGCGGGCGCTTCCGCCATCGTCGGCGCGGACGGTGATGAACATGCTGCCGAGGAAGTCGCGGACCTCCTCCGCGCGGTGCGCCCGCATCCGCGCCTTGTCCGTCTCCTGCCGGGCCAGCTCGGCCTGTTGTCCGGCCAGTTCGGCCTGCTGCCGCGCCAGGCCCGCCTGCCACAGGGTGGCGCCGATGCCGGCAGCCAAGGTCACCGCCAGCAGCGCCGCCGCGGCGACGCCGGCCTTGTTGCGCGCCATGAACTTGCGCATCCGGTAGCCCGGCGTCGGCTTCTCCGCCAGCACCGGCCGGCCGTCGAGCCAGCGGCGCAGGTCGTCGGCCAGCGCTTCGGCGGTGGGGTAGCGGCGTTCGGGCTCCTCGGACAGGGCCTTGAGCAGCACCCGGTCGAGGTCGTTCTTCAGGGGGACGTAGTGGCGGTGGTAGGCGTCGTCGGCGTTGCGCACCAGCAGCGAGGGGCGGGTGGTGTCGGTGCCTTCGGTCGCCGTCTGCGGCGTGCGCCCGGTCAGCAGCCGATGCAGCAGCGCGCCCAGGCCGTAGACGTCGATGGCGGTGCTCGGCGGCGCTCCGCGCAGCTGCTCGGGGGCGGCGTAGCCCGGGGTCAGCGCGCGCCACATCGTCTTCGTGGGTTCGCCGGGGTCGTCGACGTACTGGCCGATGCCGAAGTCGAGCAGGTGCACGTGCCCATTGCCGTCGACCAGCACGTTCGAGGGCTTGAGGTCGCGGTGGATCACCAGGTTGCGGTGCGCATAGGCCGCCGCATCGCAGACCTGCAGGGACAGCCGGACGATCGCGCGCGCGTCCGGCGAGTTCGTCTCGCACCAGCGGTCGATGCGCTCGCCGTCGACCAGCGGCATCGCCAGCCAGCAGGTACCGTCGTCGGCCACGCCCGAGTCGATCAGCGCGGTGACGTTGGGGTGGTTCAGGCGCGCCAGGATCGCGGCCTCGCGCCGGAACCGCTCGTGCCCGGCGGCGCCGAGCGCGCCCAGGGTCAGGATCTTGACCGCCGCCTGCTGGCGCGCCATGCCCTGTTCGCGCCAGGCGCGGTAGACCACCGCCATGCCGCCGCGGCCCAGCTCGGCCTCCAGGGTCCAGTCGCCGAGGCGGCAGCCGGCGAGATTGCCGCCGGCCGGGTCAAGCGAGGCGCGCGGCCGCTGGTGTGCCGCGATCAGCTGGTCGAGCCGGCGTCGCACCGGTTCGGGCAGCGTTCGTGCCGCCAGCCACGGCTCGCGTTCGTCGCAAGGCAGGTCCAGCCACTGGTCGAAGGCGGCGTCGGCCGCCTGCCAGTGCGCGAGTTCCTCAGGATCCATCGCCGTCCTCGTCGAGCATCGCCTGCAGGAAGGCGCGGGCGCGCTCCCATTCGCGGTACACGGTGCGCTCGGAGCATTCGAGCAGCCCCGCGATCTCCGCGAACTCCATGCCGGCGAACCAGCGCAGTTCGACGATCCTGCGCCGCTGCGGGCTGATCGCCTCCAGCGCCTCCAGCCCCTGGTCGAGCAGCAGCGCGCTGGTCATCGCCGGCGGCGCGTCGGGGATGCGGTCGTCGAGCTCGACCATCGCCTGGCCGCCGCCGCGCTTGTCGGTGGCGCGCTGGCGCGCGTGCTCGACCAGGATCCAGCGCATCGCCCGTGCCGAGGCGGCGAAGAAGTGCTGGCGGTCGACCACCGACAGCGGCGCGCCCTGGCTGATGCGCAGGAACAGCTCGTGCACGAGGACGGTGGGCGTGAGCGTGGATTCGCGGCCCGATATGCGCGAGTTGGCCAGGCGCCGCAGCTCCGGATACAGCGCTTCGAACACCGCGTCCATGCCTGCAGAATCGCCATCGCGCGCCTGCGCGAGCAACTGTGTGATGTCTTCGCCGGACACTTCTTGCGACCCGTTGAGCCGCGGCGACGCTAGCATCCGGGTTCGTGGGGTGCAAACCGGAGCGGTTTCCGGTGATGCCGCCGGCGCCCAATCCGGCGTGTTTGCACGCGACGCCGCCCCTCGCCCGCGCCGATGCCTTCGTGCATGCTCCGCGCATGGCCGCTTCCCCCTCCCGCATCCGCCGCTGGACGTTCCGCGCCGGCATCGCGCTGCTCGTCGCATACCTGCTGTACCTGCTCGCCGGCAACGCATTCCTGCACTCGGAGCTCGCGCGCGAGCTCACCAACCGCAAGCCCGAGAAGTTCCGCATGGCATGGAGCGGTGGGCACACCCTGTGGCCGGGTGTGGTCACGCTGCGCGAGGTGCGCATGCAGGGCCACGTGCGCCGCACGCTGTGGTCGGTGCAGGCACAGCGCGCGAGCGGGCGCATCGCGCTGTGGCCGCTGCTGCGCCGGGAGATCCGGGTGCCGCGCGTCGATGCGACGTCCGTGACCGGCAGCGTCGCGCGTGCGCCGACCGAACTGCCGCCTCCCGAATCCCGCCCCGGCGGCTGGACCCTGCGCATGGACCGCATCGCCAGCGACAGCATCGCCGGCGGCGAGGTGTTCGGCTGGAAGATCGCCGGCAAGGGCCGGGCCGAGGTCGGTTTCAGCAAGCAGTTCCGCGGCGGACCGGCGGAGTTGTTTGCGTCGGAAGCGCATTTTCTCGACACCACCGCCTCGCGCGACGGCGAGGACTGGCTGCGCGACATGCGCGTGGACGCGACCTTCGCGCTGGCCCGGCACCTGTCGGCCGAATATCCGGGCCTGGCGAAGCTGCCACTGTTCAGCGCGACGCTCGAGATCGACGGCAAGACGGTCGTGCTGCGCTCGACGCTGGACGAGACTGGACGCTATCGCTTCGACGCGGTGCCCGGCGAGGGACGGATCACCGGCACGCTGGCCTTGAGCGGAGGCGAGCTGGCGCAGGGCGGGACCTTGCGCGTGCACGCGCCGCTGCACGCGATCGATCCGGCGGGCGTCGAAAGCAGCAACGCACTCGAGCTGTCGCTGGACGTCGCCGAGGGCATGCATCTGCGTGCGCAGGTGCCGGAACGACCGGAGCACATGTCGTTCGACCTCGACCTGCAGTTGCCCGGCCGCGCGCTGCCGCTGCAGGACTGGCGCCAGCGCCTGGTGCAGGCGACCGGAACCGCGAGCGGCCGCTGGCAGGTGCCGTCGATCGGTGCGCTGGTCAGGCTGTTCGCGCAGGCGGACTGGCTGGCGCTGGAGGGCAGCGGCACGGTCGAGGCCGATCTCAGACTGGCCGGCGGCAGGCTGGTCGAGGGCTCCCGGCTGCAGGCGCGCGACGTCGAGGCGCATGCCGACGTGCTCGGCAACCGCTTCAGCGGACGCGCGCAGGCCGATGCGGTGATCGAGGCGGGCGAAGACGGGCAGGCGCGCTCGCGCGTCAACCTGGCGATGCAGCGCTTCGGCGTGGCGCCGGGCAGTGCGCCGTCGAGGCCGTACGTCGAAGGCAACGACCTGCGCGTCGACCTCGTCTCCGACGCCCGCCTGGACCGCATGCGCGAAACCTCGCAGGCGCGGATCCGCTTCAACCGCGCGCGCATCCCCGACCTCGCCGTATTCAATCCCTACCTGCCCAACGACAAGCTGCGCTTCGGCGGCGGCAGCGGCACGCTGACCGGCGATCTGCGCGTGGACGGCGAGGGCGACGTCGGCGAAGGCACGCTGCGCGTCGATGGCCGCAATGCGCGGCTGGCGGTCGCCGGCATCGACCTGCGCGGCGATGTCGCCATCGACGGCCGCCTGCGCCGCGGCAGCCTCGAACGCGGCAACTTCGAACTCGGCGGCACCCGCGTGTCGGCGCGCAACCTCGCATTCACCGACCGCGGCACCTCGCGCACCGGCTGGTGGGCCACGCTCGACCTCGACGGCGGCCACGTCGCGTGGAAGCAGCCGTCCTCGGCGGGCGGCAAGCTGCGCGCGCGGATGAAGGACGTGGACTTCCTGCTGGCGATGTTCGCCGACCGCGCCGACTATCCCGCCTGGATCGGCAAGGTGGTCGACGCAGGCGAAGTGCGCCTCGACGGCCGCTGGGAGTGGCGCGGCGACACCCTGGTGCTCGACCGCATGCGCGCCGAGAACGAGCGCTTCCAGCTCGACGCGCGGATGAAGCTGCAGGGCCGCGACCGCAGTGGCGACCTGTACGCGAAGTGGGGCGTGCTCGGCGTCGGCGTGGAACTGCAGGGCGGCGAGCGCAAGCTGCATCTGCGCAAGGCGCGCGAGTGGTACGACGGCCGGCCGCACCTGCTGCGCTGATGGCGGAGGGGATCGACCGCGAGGATGCGCCTGCGGCCACGGGCGGCTGGTGGCTGTACCTGCTCGAATGCGGCGACGGCAGCTGGTATGCGGGAATCAGCAACGACCTCGACGCACGCCTGCGCGCGCACGCGGCGGGCAAGGGCGCGCGCTATACGCGCGGGCGGGCGCCGCTGCGGCTGCTTGCCAGTCGCGCGTATCCGGACCGGGCTTCGGCGTCGCGCGCGGAGTGGGCGCTCAAGCGGTTGCCGAAGGGGCGCAAGCTGGCGTTTTTCGCGGAGCCGTGAAGGAGATTTCTCCCTTCGGTCGAAATGACAGTCCGATTGTCATTTCGACCGAAGGGAGAAATCTCCGTCAGGACACGCCCTGTGCCGCAGTCTCCGGCGCACGCGCAAACCTCGCCCGCACCCGCGCCAGCACCAGGAACGCCGCCGGCGTGGTGTACAGCGTCAGCCACTGGCTCACCAGCAGGCCGCCGACGATCGCCAGGCCCAGCGGCCGCCGCATCTCCCAGCCCTCGCCGGTCGAGAGCACCAGCGGCAGCATGCCCAGCAGCGCGGCCAGCGAGGTCATCAGGATCGGGCGGAAGCGCAGCTTCGCCGCTTCGAGGATCGCCGCGTCCGGCGACAGGCCGTGCTCGCGCTGCGCGGCCAGCGCGAAGTCGACCATCAGGATCGTGTTCTTCATCACCACGCCCACCAGCAGGAACAGGCCCAGCAGCGAGATCAGGTCGAGCGCGTTGTCGAACAGCAGCAGCGCCAGCAGCGCGCCGATGCCGGCCGAGGGCAGGATCGACAGGATCGCCAGCGGCTGCACGTAGCTCTCGTACAGCACACCGAGCACGAGGTACACCGCCAGCACCGCGCCGAGGATCATCCACACCTGGCGATCCTTCATCTCCTGCAGGCTGCCGGCTTCCTCGCCGAGCTTGGCCTGGACTTCGCTGGGCAGCATGATCTTCGCCATCGCCTGGTCGATCGCATCCACCGCCTCGCCGAGGGTGACGCCGGGCGCGAGCGCGAAGCTGATGCGCGTGGACACGAACTGCTCGCGATGCTGGATGCGGTCGGGCGCCATGCCGTAGTCCCAGCGGGCGAAGGCCGACAGCGGCACGCGCCGGCCGTCGCCGCCGATCGCGAACACCTGGTCGAGCGTGTCCGGCGTCTGCGTATAGCGCGGGTCGAGCTCCATCACCACGCGGTACTGGTTGAGGCTGTCGTAGAGCGTGGCGACCTGGCGCTGGCTGAAGGAGTTGTTGAGTACGGTGGCGACGGTGCGCATGTCCACGCCGAGCTGGGCGGCGGTGGTCCGGTCGATCTCCAGCGCGACCTGGCGCATGCCCTCGTCGCCGCCCGAGTCCACGTCCACCAGCTGCGGCAGCGCCTCGATGGCGTCGCGGATGCGCGGCGTCCACTCGCGCAGCGGTTCGATGTCGCCCGCCAACAGCTGCAGATCGTAGTTGCCTTCGCCGCTGCCGCCGCCCCCGCCGATGCGGATGTCCTGGTCGACCCAAAGCCACATGACGCCGCCGGGCACCTTGGGCATGTTCTCGCGCAGCCGGTCGATCACTTCGCGGCTGGACGCGCCGCGTTCGGACAGCGGCTTCATCTGGATCATGATGAAGGCGTTGTTCACGCCGGTGCCGCCGCCGATGTAGCCGGAGATGTCGGCGATCGCGGGGTCGGCCGTCAGCAGTTCGCGGTAGGCCTGGATCTTGGGCTGCATCACCTGGAACGAGAGGCCGTCGTCGCCGCGGGCGAAGCCGCGCAGCTGGCCGGTGTCCTGTTCGGGCACGGTGCCCTTGGGCACCTTGGCGAACAGGAAGGCGTTGAACACGATCGCGCCCAGCAGGATCAGCAGCGCCAGCGTGGTGTGCCGGAGCGTGCCGGCGAGCGTGCGCAGGTACAGGCCGCGCAGCTTGTCGGAGACGTGGGTGCCCAGGCGCTGCCACTTCGGCACGTCCGCGGTGCGGCGGTGGCCGCCGAGCAGGCGCGCGCACAGCGTCGGGGTCAGGCTCAGCGAGACCAGCAGCGAGACCGTCATCGCCGCGACCAGCGTGAGCGAGAACTCGCGGAACAGGCGCTCGACGAAATCGTCGAGGAACAGGATCGAGACGAACACCACGCCCAGGGCGATGTTCATCGACAGCAGGGTGGTGCCGACCTCGCCCGCGCCGCGCATCGCCGCGTTCCAGGGCGAGAGGCCGGCGTCGATGTGGCGCGAGATGTTCTCCAGCACCA
Organism: Luteimonas marina; assembly: GCF_007859325.1. Lineage (GTDB taxonomy): Bacteria > Pseudomonadota > Gammaproteobacteria > Xanthomonadales > Xanthomonadaceae > Luteimonas > Luteimonas marina. Next base: position 511,202 of record NZ_VOHK01000002.1, read on the forward strand.
CGATCGCGTCGTCCACCACCAGCACCGCGGCCACGATCAGCGCCATCAGCGACATGGTGTTGAGCGAGAAGCCGAGCAGCCAGATGATCGCCAACGCGCCGAACAGCGACACCGGGATGGCGAGCGTGGGCACCAGCGCCGCGCGCCAGCTGCCCAGGAAGGCCAGCACCACCAGCACCACCAGCGCCACCGCGAGCAGCAGGGTGGTCTCGGCCTCGTTCATGGTGGCGCGGATCACCGGCGAGCGGTCCATCACCAGCTTCATGTCGACGCCGGCCGGCAGCAGCGCCTGCAGCGTGTCCATCTGCGCGTGGATCGCGTCGACGGTGCGGATGATGTTGGCGCCGGGCTGGCGGCTGACCACCAGCAGCACCGCGTTGCGGTCGTTGTGGAAGCCGGCGGCGTAGCGGTTCTCGGTGCCTTCGTTGACCTCGGCCACGTCGCGCAGGTGCACCGCGCGATCGTTGCGCCAGGCCACGACCAGGTCGCGGTATTCGTCCGCGGTGCGCAGCTGCAGGCTGGCCTCGACCTGCCACTGCCGGTCGTCGCGCACGACGTGGCCGAGCGGGCGCAGGGCGTTGGCGTTGCGGATCGCGCCGGCCACCTCGTCCAGCGCGATGCCGTACTGGTTGAGCGCGTTGGGATTGAGCGACACGCGCACCGCCGGCAGCGAGGCGCCGCCGGCCTCGACCTGGCCGACGCCCGGGATCTGCGCGATCTTCTGCGCGATGATGGTCGAGGCGACGTCGTAGACCTGCCCCGGCGTCATCGTCGACGAACTCAGCGCCAGCGCCAGGATCGGCGCCTGCGAGGGATTGATCTTGCGGTACTGCGGCATGCCCGGCATGCCCGAGGGCAGCTGTGCGCGCGCGGCGTTGATCGCCGCCTGCACCTCGCGCGCGGCCTCGTCGACGTTGCGGTCGAGCGAGAACTGCAGGTCGATGCGGGTCGAGCCCTGGCTGCTGTTGGAGCTGATCCGGGTGATGCCGGGAATGGTGCCGAGCGCGCGCTCGAGCGGCGTGGCCACGGTTGCGGCCATCGACTCGGGGCTGGCGCCGGGCAGGCTTGCGCTGACCTGGATCGCCGGATAGTCGATCTGCGGCAGTGGCGCCACCGGCAGCATGCGGTAGGCGAGCAGGCCGGCGAGCACCACCGCGACCGCGAGCAGGATCGTGGCGACCGGGCGCTCGATGAAGATCCGCGAGAGGTTGACGCGTTGGGTGTCCATCAGCGAGCCCCGTACTCACTTCCCCCGCCTGCGGGGGAAGTCGGCGCGAAGCGCCGGATGGGGGCGCTTTTGCGCGCCTGCGGCGCGCCCCCATCCGCCTTCGGCACCCCTCGGCAGGCTCGGGGCAGGCTCTTCCCCCGCAAGCGGGGGAAGGGAAGAGCGTGTGTGGTTTGTCCCTTCGCGTCCATCAGCCGGCAACCGCTTCGCCGTCCGCGCTGGTCGCCTGCGCCTTCGGGCGCGTCAAGCGATCGAAGAACAGGTAGATCACCGGCGTGGTGAACAGCGTCAGCACCTGGCTCACCAGCAGTCCGCCGACCATCACCAGCCCCAGCGGCTGGCGCAGCTCCGCGCCCGAGCCGCTGGCCAGCATCATCGGGATCGCCGCGAACAGCGCGGCCAGCGTGGTCATCAGGATCGGGCGGAAGCGCAGCAGCGCCGCGCGGTGGATCGCCTGCTGCGGCGCCAGCCCCTGCTCGCGCTCGGCCTCGAGCGCGAAGTCGACCATCATGATGCCGTTCTTCTTCACCAGCCCGATCAGCAGGATGATGCCGATCACCGCGATCAGGTCGAGGCTGCGCCCGCTCAGCAGCAGCGCGGCGAACGCGCCGACGGTGGCCGAGGGCAGGGTGGAAAGGATCGTCACCGGGTGGATGAAGCTCTCGTAGAGCACGCCCAGCACGATGTACATCACCAGCACCGCGGCCAGGATCAGCCACAGCGTGCTCGACAGCGAATTGCGGAAGGCCTGCGCCGCGCCCTGCAGGCGCAGTTCGACCGAGGCCGGCAGGCCGATCGCCTCGCGCGCGGCCTCGACCTGCGCCACCGCCTCGCCCAGCGACGCGCCCGGCGCGAGGTTGAACGACACCGTCGCCGCCGGGAACTGGCCGATGTGGCTGACCAGCAGCGGCGCGGTGCGCGTGCTGACGCGGGCGATGCCCGACAGCGGCGTCTGCCCGCCGTCGGCGGTGGCGACGTAGATGCGCTCGATCGCGTCCGGCCCCAGCTGGAACTGCGCGTCCGCCTCCAGCACCACGCGGTACTGGTTGGCCTGGGTGAAGATGGTCGAGATCTGGCGCTGGCCGAAGGCGTCGTAGAGCGCGTCGGCGATGTCGGAGGCCTGGATGCCCAGGCGCGCGGCGGCGTCGCGGTCGATGTCGACGAAGGCCTGCAGGCCGTCGTCCTGCAGGTCGCCGGAAACGTCGGCCAGCGCGCCTGCGTCGCGCAGGTGCTCGATCATGCGCGGCGTCCAGGTCGCCAGCGCGGCCGAATCCGGGCTGGTCAGCGCGAACTGGTACTGGCCGCGGCTGACGCGGTCCTCGATGCTCAGCTCCTGCACCGGCTGCAGGTACAGCGCGATGCCGGGCACGTCGTTCGCGCGCCGCTGCAGCCGGTCGATGATGGCGTGCGCGCCGGCGTCGCGCTCGGCGTGCGGCTTGAGCTCGATCAGGAAGCGGCCGGTGTTGAGCGTGGGGTTGCTGCCGTCGACGCCGATGAACGAGGACAGCGAGGCCACGTTTTCGTCCTCGAGGATCGCGCTCGCCAGCGCCTGCTGCCGCTGCGCCATCGCCTGGAACGAGATCGAGGCCGGCGCCTCGCTGATGCCCTGGATCAGGCCCGCGTCCTGCGAGGGAAAGAAGCCCTTGGGCACCGCGGCGTACAGTGCGACGGTGAGCGCCAGCGTGGCCACGGTGATGCCGAGCATCAGCGGCTGCCGCGCCAGCGTCCAGTGCAGCGCGCGATTGTAGCCGGCGATGATGCGGTCGAACATGTCGCCTTCGGCGCCGGCGGCGCGGGCCTCGTCGCCTTCGGCGATGCCGTGGTCGCGGCCGGCCCTGAGAAATCGCGCGCACAGCATCGGCGTGAGCGTGAGCGACACCACCAGCGAGATCGCGATCGCCACCGCCAGCGTGATCGCGAACTCGTGGAACAGGCGGCCGACCACGTCGCCCATGAACAGCAGCGGGATCAGCACCGCGATCAGCGAGACGGTCAGCGAGATCAGGGTGAAGCCGATCTGCTTCGCGCCGTCGAGCGCGGCCTGCAGCTTCGACTTGCCTTCCTCCAGGTGGCGCGCGACGTTCTCCAGCATCACGATCGCGTCGTCGACCACGAAGCCGGTGGCGATGGTCAGCGCCATGAGGGTGAGGTTGTTGAGCGAGAACCCGGCCAGCAGCATGAAGCCGAAGGTCGCCACCAGCGACAGCGGCACGGCGAGGCTGGGGATGATCGTCGCCGGGATCGTGCGCAGGAACACGAAGGTCACCAGCACGACCAGGCCGATGGCCAGCAGCAGCTCGTGCTGCACGCCCTTGATCGAGGCGCGGATCGATTCGGTGCGGTCGCTGAGCACGGTCACCTCGACCGCGGTCGGCATCGCCGCGCGCAGCTGCGGCAGCAGCGCCTGGATGCCGTCGACCACCTCGATCACGTTGGCGCCGGGCTGGCGCTGGATGTTGACCAGGATCGCCGGCACCTCGCCCGACCACGCCGCGAGCTGGCGGTTCTCGGCGCCCTGTTCGACCGTGGCCACGTCGCCCAGCCGCAGCGGCGCGCCGTCGCGCCAGCTGACCACGAGCTGGCGGTATTCCTGCGCCGAACGCATCTGGTCGTTGGCGTCGAGCATGATCGCGCGGGTTGGGCCGTCGAAGCTGCCCTTGGGCATGTTGACGTTGGCCGCGGAAATCGCGGAGCGGATGTCGTCCATGCCGACGCCGGCCGAGGCCAGCGCCGACGGGTTGACCTGGATGCGCACCGCCGGCCGCTGGCCGCCGGCCAGGCTCACCAGGCCCACGCCCGGCAGCTGCGACAGCCGCTGCGCCATGCGCGTGTCGACCAGGTCGTAGACCGCGGGCAGCGCCATCGTTTTCGACGTGATGGCGAGGGTGATGATCGGCGTGTCGGCCGGGTTGACCTTGCGGTACACCGGCGGCATCGGCAGGTCGTTCGGGAGGAAGCTGGAGGCGGAGTTGATCGCGGCCTGCACTTCCTGCTCGGCCACGCCCAGGTCGACTTCCAGCGCGAACTGCAGGGTGATCACCGAGGCGCCGCCGGAGCTGGTCGACGACATCTGGTTGAGGCCGGGGATCTGCCCGAGCCGGCGTTCGAGCGGCGCGGTCACCGCGCTGGTGGTCACCGACGGGCTGGCGCCGGGGTAGAGCGTGAGCACCTGGATGATCGGGTAGTCGACCTGCGGCAGCGCCGCGACCGGCAGCAGGCGGTAGGCGAACAGGCCCGACAGCAGCAGCGCCAGCATCAGCAGCGTGGTCGCCACCGGGCGCAGGATGAACGGGCGCGAGAGGTTCATGCCGCGGGGCCGGCGTCGGGCGTGGTCTCTCCATCGGCGTCGGGCGTGGCGTCGGCGTCGACGATCTCCACCTTCGCACCCTCGCGCAGGCGGTCGATGCCCTCGAGCACCACGCGCGTGCCGGCCTCCAGGCCTTCGAGCACGGCGATGCGGCCGTCGTTGCTGCCGCCGAGCACCACCGGGCGTACGCCGGCGGTGTCGTCGTCGTTGACCACGTACACGTAGGTGCCCTGGCTGCCGAACTGCACCGCGGCGTCGGGGATCACCAGGGTCTCGTCGTTGCCCAGCTGCAGGCGGGCGTTGACGAACTGGTTGGGAAAGAGGGCGTCGTCGCCGTTGTCGAACAGCGCGCGCAGCTTCAGCGTGCCGGTTTCGGTGTCGATGCGGTTGTCCACGCTCGACAGCTTGCCGCTGGCCAGCACCTGGCGCTCCTCGCGGTCCCAGGCCTGCACCGGCAGGCCCGGGTTGCGGCGCACCGCGTCGACGACCGAACCCAGCACGTTCTCGGGCACCGAGAACAGCACGCTGATCGGGCGCGTCTGCGCGATGGTGGCGATGCCGTCGGCGTCGCTGCTGCTGACGAGGTTGCCGGCGTCCACCGCGCGCAGGCCGACGCGGCCGCCCACCGGCGCGACGATGCGCGTGTACTGCAGCTGCAGCTTGGCCTCGTCGACGGCGGCCTGGTCGATCTCACGGCGGCCTTCGAGCTGGCGCACCTGCGCCTGCAGGTTGGCCACGTCCTGCGCGGACACGTAAGAACCCTGCGACAGGTCCTGGTAGCGCCTGAGCTGGATGCGCGCGTTCTCCAGTTCGGCCAGGTTCTGCTTCTGCTGGCCCTGCGCCTGCGCCAGCTGGATGCGGAACGGGGCGGGGTCGATTTCCGCCAGCAGCTGCCCGGCCTGCACCTGCTGGCCTTCCTCGAACACCACGCGCAGCAGCTCGCCGTCCACGCGCGGGCGCACGGTCACCGACTGCAGCGGCGTCACCGTGCCCAGCGCCTTGACCTGGACGGCGAGCGGCTCGCGCGCGGCGACGGCCACGCGCACCGGCGTTGGCGGGCGTTCGCCGTCCTGACCCCAGCCGCCGCGCCCGCCCGGCGCCGCCGCATCCTCGCCGCCGCCGAAGCCGCGCCACAGCAGCAGGCCCGCGACGAGCACGGCGGCGACGATCAGGGCGGGTTTGGCGAGGCCTTTGAGGTTCATCCGGGGATCCGTGGGGCAGGCGAAGCGACCGGTCGCGGCGGACGGTCGGGGAAGAGGGAAGGGAAACGCGCGAGCGGGCGGTTGGCTGACACGTGGCGATGCGCCCGGCGTGAATATGGTACAGACCGTGCGCGGGCGACCCCATGACGAAAGTCATGGGGCGCCGGTCATCGTGGCCGCATCGCGCGGACATCGCCCGCGTTCGCGCCAACGTTGCACCGGAAACGTATCGCCGGAGTTCACAAGGATCCCAAAAGCCGTCATCCCCGCGAAGGCGGGGACCCAGCGTCTTTGCATCCTGGATTCGCCCAGGCGCGATGGGCCTCAGTGCACGCCAAAAGCAACGCCATCGTTCCTGCGCGGAAGAATCCTGTCATTTCGACCGCAGGGAGAAATCTTGTTCCCGCAGCCGGACAGCAGATTTCTCCCTGCGGTCGAAATGACAGGGACGACGGCAGGAACGACGGCAGGAACGACGACGCGGGCGCGAAGCGCCGGTCCGCGGGAACAAGGCGGCGCGCGCGTCCGTCGCCGCTGCGGCCACGGCGACGACGCTCTATAGTGCTTCGCCGTTTTCGAATCCCCCGCACCCATGCCGCCTGCCGCCGCCCGCCCCACCATCGCCCTCGCCGCCGGCGGCACCGGCGGCCACCTGTTTCCCGCCGAGGCGCTGGCGCGCGAGCTGATGGCGCGCGGCTTCGGTGTGGTGATCCACACCGAGCGTCGCGGCGCGCAGTACGCGCAGGCGCTGGCCGGGATCGAGCACGTGGTGCTGCCGGCCAGTTCGCTCGAAGGCGGCATCGCGAAGAAGGCGCAGGCCGCGCTGACCATCCTGCGCGCGGTGCTGTCCTCGCGCCGCGACCTCAAGCAGCGCGGCGCCGCGCTGATGGTCGGCTTCGGCGGCTATCCCAGCTTCGCCCCGGCGCTGGCGGCCAAGAGCCTCGGCCTGCCGCTGCTGCTGCACGAGCAGGCGACGCGGCTGAGCAAGGCCAATGCGCGGCTGCTGCGCTTCGCCGACGCGCTGGCGACCTCGTTCCCGGCGGTCGCGGGCGCGGACGGCTTCGACGCGGCGAAGATCGTCGAAACCGGCAACCCGGTGCGCCGCGCCATCCTCGACGCACGCGGCGACTACCCGCCGTTCGACACGCAGGGCCCGCTGCGGCTGCTGGTCGTCGGCGGCAGCCAGAGCGCGGCGGTGTTCGGGCGCGTGGTGCCGCCGGCGCTGGCGCTGCTGCCCGAAGCGCTGCGCCATCGCCTGCAGCTGTCGCTGCAGTACCGGGGCGAGGATGCCGACGCGCTGGTCGCGCAGCTGCGCGGCGCCGGCATCGACGCCAGCGTGCGCCCGTTCTTCGACGACATGGGCGATCGCCTGCGCGAGGCGCACCTGGTCGTCACTCGCGCCGGCGCCACCACCGCCGCCGACCTGCTGACCATCGGCCGCCCCGCGATCTTCGTGCCGCTGCCGCACGGCGGCTCGCGCGAGGAGCAGCGCCGCAACGCGCAGACGCTGGCGCAGGCCGGCGTGGGCTGGCACCTGGACGAAGCCGGGCTCACGCCCGAATCGCTGGCGGAGGTGCTGCGCGAGGCGTTCGAATCGCCGACGCGGCTGCCGGATGCCGCGCGTGCCGCCGCAGCGCTCGGCCGCCCCGACGCCGCGTCGCGGCTCGCCGATGCGGTCGAACGCCTGCTGGCCCGTGCGCGGTCCGGTTGAACCTGCCCGCTCCCTCTTCCAGACTGTCGTCCCGCAGTCCGTCACCCCGCAACCTGTCATCCCGACCCCGGACTTGATCCGGGGGAGGGATCTTGCCTCCGGTTGCGCTGAACGAGATCCCTCGCTGCACTCGGGATGACAGCTTCCGGGGGCAATGCAGACGACCCGGAACAACCGACCGCCCATCCATCGAACCACCATGCGCGACAACCAAGACGTCCTGATCATCGGCGGCGGCCACAACGGCCTCGTCTGCGCCGCCTACCTCGCCGGCGCCGGGCTGAAGGTGACGGTGCTCGAGCGCCGCGGCGTGCTCGGCGGCGCCGCGGTCACCGAGGAGTTCCATCCCGGCTTCCGCAACTCCACCGCCAGCTACACCGTCAGCCTGCTCAATCCGAAGGTGATCGCCGACCTGCGCCTGGCCGAACACGGCCTGCGCGTGGTCGAACGGCCCTACGCGAATTTCCTGCCGCTGCCGGACGGGCGCGCGTTCCGGCTCGGCGGCGAGCACACCGCCGCTTCGCTGCAGCAGTGGTCGCCGCGCGACCTCGAGCGGCTCGCGGACTACAACGCCATGCTCGCCCGCGTCGTCATCGTGCTGCGCGAGCTGATGCAGCGCACGCCGCCCAACCTCGGCGACCGGCTGTCGCTGGCCGACTGGCTGGCCTCGTACGACGTGGCGAAGCGGCTCAAGCGCCTCGACCTGCGTGGCCGTCGCGACCTGCTCGACCTGTTCACCAAGTCCGCCGGCGAACTGCTCGACCACTGGTTCGAATCCGAACCGCTCAAGGCCGCGCTCGGCTGGGACTCGGTGGTCGGCAACTTCGCCAGCCCGTACACGCCCGGCAGCGCCTACGTGCTGCTGCACCACGTGTTCGGCGAGGTCAACGGCAAGACCGGCGTCTGGGGTCATGCGATCGGCGGCATGGGCGCGATCACGCAGGCGATCGCGGCCGAATGCGCGGCGCGCGGCGTGCAGGTGCACAGCGGCGCCGCGGTCGAGCGCGTGCTGGTGGACAACGGCCGCGCGGTCGGCGTGGCGCTGGCCGACGGCCGCGAGCTGCGCGCGAAGACCGTGGTCTCCAACCTCAACCCGAAGCTGCTGTACACGAAACTGGTCGCGCGCGAGCACCTCGACGACGACACCGCGCAGCGCATCGCCCGCTACCGCTGCGGCTCGGGCACGTTCCGCATGAACGTGGCGCTGTCGGAGCTGCCCGACTTCACCGCCGCGCCCGGTGCGCAGCTGCAGCCGCACCACCAGAGCGGCATCCTGGTCGGCCCGTCGCTGCGGTATTTCGAGACCGCCTACTTCGACGCGAAGTCGAAGGCGCACAACCCCGGCTGGGCGCGCGCGCCGATCGTCGAACTGGTGATCTCGTCCACGCTCGACGACACCCTGGCGCCGCCCGGCCAGCACGTCGCCAGCCTGTTCTGCCAGCACGTGCATCCCGAGGTGGACGGCGGCTGGGACGCGCACCGCGACACCGTGGCGAAGCTGATGATCGACACCGTCGACGCCTGTGCGCCGAACTTCAGGCGCAGCGTGCTCGGCTACCGCGCGCTGTCGCCGCTGGACCTCGAACGCGAGTTCGGCCTGGTCGGCGGCGACATCTTCCACGGCGCGCTCGGCCTCGACCAGATGTTCAGCGCGCGCCCGCTGCTGGGGCAGGGCGACTACCGCGGCGCGCTGCCGGGCCTGTACCTGTGCGGCTCCGGCACGCATCCGGGCGGCGGCGTCACCGGCCTGCCCGGGCGCAACGCCGCGCGCGAGATCCTGCGCGACCTGCGCCGCGGGCCGCGGCCGTCATGAAATCGTTTGCATCCGCGGCCCGGTGCAGGCCCCGGCCGGCGCGGCTTAGTGAACCCGCCGGTATCGTTTTGCGCTGCAGCGTGCACCCGGGGTAACGAATCGTTCACGATGCCCCCGCACCCGACGTGGGGGAGGGAGCAAAGCCCGCTGGCAGGCAACTGCAAGCGGGCTTTTTTACGGGTTTTTTCCGGGATTGCGTGGAAGGGAGCGTGTGCTCCGGTCCGCCGATGGCTGCGCGTTTGCCCCCACCGCAAAGCCTCGCCCGCGGCGATGCCACAATCCGCCCCATGCCCGCAGCCCACGAATCCGACGCCATCGCCGAGCGCGCGCTCGCCCGCTTCCCCGGTCTCGCCGACGACGCCCCGCTGCGCGACCGTCTGCACCGCGTCGCCATCGCCAGCGACTTCGCCATCGACGTGCTGGCCAGGCAGCCGGACCTGCTCGCGCGGCTCACCGCCGACGAAGGCGCCGGGCCCCTGCCGCCGCCCGCACTTGATCCCGACAGCCGCGATGATTGGCCGCGCCTGCTGCGCCGCTTCCGCACCGCGGAATCCGCGCGGCTGGTGTGGCGCGACGTGCTCGGCCTCGATGACGTCGACGCCACCCTCGCCGGCACCACGTGGCTTGCGGAGCAGTGCCTGACGGTCGCGCTCGACGCGCTGGAGCGCGACTTCGCCCGGCGCCACGGTAGCGTCCATGACGCCGACGGCAACGCCGTGCGTCTGGTCGTGTTCGGCATGGGCAAGCTCGGCGGCGGCGAACTCAACTTCAGCTCCGACATCGACCTCGTCTACGCCTACGAATCCGCGGGCGAAAGCGACGGGGCGCGCCCGCTCGCGGCCGAGGACTACTTCGCCCGGCTCGGCCAGCAGCTGGCGAAGCTGCTCGACGAGGTCACCGTCGATGGCTTCTGCCACCGCGTCGACCTGCGCCTGCGCCCGTTCGGCAACGCCGGCCGCGTCGCGCTGAGCTTCGCGGCGCTGGAGGTCTACTTCCAGCGCGAGGGCCGCGACTGGGAGCGCTACGCCTGGCAGAAGGCGCGGCCGGTCGCCGGCGACATCGACGCAGGCCGACGCTTCCTCGCCGCGCTGCGCCCGTTCGTGTACCGGCGCTACCTCGATTTCGGCGCGCTCGACGGCCTGCGCGAGATGAAGGCGATGATCTCCGCCGAAGTCGCGCGCAAGGAGCTGGCCGACGACATCAAGCGCGGGCCCGGCGGCATCCGCGAGATCGAATTCCTCGCCCAGGCGCTGCAGCTGATCCGCGGCGGCCGCGAGCCGGCGCTGCGCGAGCCGCGCCTGCTGCCGGCGCTGCGCGCCCTGTGCGAGGCCGGACAGGTCAGCGCCGAGGCCGCGGAGGCATTGACCGGGGATTACCGCTTCCTGCGGCGGCTGGAGAACCGGCTGCAGATGCTGCGCGACGCGCAGACGCATGCGCTGCCGGATGCGCCCGTCGACCGCGAGCGCATCGCGCGCGGGCTCGGACACGACGACTGGGAGGCGTTCATCGCCATCGTCGAACGCCACCGCACCCGCGTCTCGCGCGAGTTCGACGCACTGCTGTCGCAGCGCGAGCAGCAGCCGGCCGTCGCCGACGACATCGCGGCCTACTGGCGCGCGCTGCCCGAGGGCAGCGACGCCGCGGCGCTGGCGCAGGCCGGTTTCGGCGATGCCGCCGGCGTGGACGCCGCGCTGCGCGACTTCGCGCGTTCGCCGAGCGTGCGCGAGCTGTCCGACGCCACCCGCGCGCGCCTGGACCGGGTGATGCCGGTGCTGCTGCAGGCGACCGCGCCGGCGTCGCAGCCGCTGCAGGCGATCCGCCGGCTGCTGGCGCTGCTGCACAACATCCTGCGCCGCGCCAGCTATCTCGCCCTGCTCGACGAACATCCGCCGGCGCTGGCGCGGCTGGTCGACGTGGTCACGCGCAGCGCGCTGCTCGCCGAGCGGCTGGCCGCGCACCCGCTGCTGCTCGACGAGCTGCTCGACGCGCGCGCCGACGGCCCGCTGCCGCGCCGGGAACTGTTCGCGCAGGCCTGCCGCGCGGTGCGCGACCTCGATACCGAGGCCGCGCTGTTCGCCCTCAACGAGATCCGCCAGCAGCTCAGCTTCCGCATCGCCCTGGCCACGCTCGACCGGCGCCAGCCGGCGCAGGACAGCACGCGGCAGCTGGCGTGGCTGGCCGACGCGGTGGTGGACACGGTGCTGGCGCTGGCGCGGCGCGAGCTGGAATCGGCGCACGGCGTGATCGCGGGCTCGGGCTTCGCGGTGCTCGGCTACGGCAGCCTCGGCGGCGAGGAACTCGGCTTCGGCTCCGACCTCGACCTGGTGTTCCTGTACGACGCGCCGGCCGAGGCGCAGTCCGCGCCCGCGCCCGCGCAGGCGGGCAGCGTGCGGCCGCTCGACGCCCCGCGCTGGTTCGCGCGGCTGGCGCAGAAGATCGTCGCCCTGCTCGGTGCGGTCACCGGCGGCGGCCGCCTCTACGACATCGACGTGCGCCTGCGCCCGGACGGCGGCCAGGGCCTGCTGGTCTCGACCATCGCCAGCTACGGCGACTACCAGCGCGAACGCGCCTGGACCTGGGAGCACCAGGCGCTGGTGCGCGCGCGCTTCGTCGCCGGCGACGCGCCCCTGCGCGAAGCCTTCGAACGCATCCGCGACGACACCCTCGGCCGCGCGCGCGCGCAGGCGAAGCTGCGCGAGGACGTGGTGTCGATGCGCGCGCGCATGCGCGCCGAACTCGATCGCGGCGGCGAGGGGCAGTTCGACCTCAAGCAGGGTGACGGCGGCCTCGTCGACCTCGAGTTCCTGCTGCAGTACATCGTGCTGCGCGACGCCGCCGCGCATCCGGCGCTGCTGTCGCCGCGGGCGACGCCGCTGCTGGTCGACGCGCTGGCGCAGGCCGGCGCGCTCGACGCGGACACCGCCGACGCGCTGCGCGCCGCGCACGCGCGGCTGGTCGCCACCGGACTCGACTGCACGCTCGACCGCCGCCCGAGGATCGTGCCCGACGACGACGCGCTGGCGTCGGCGCGCGCCGCGGTGCGCGCGGCGTGGACCCGCCTGGTCGCACCCGAAGACGCGCCTGCAGCAGCGGACATGCAGGAGCGCCTTCAGGCGCGACATTGAAGAGATCGTCATCCCCGCGAAAGCGGGGATCCATTTGGCTCTACGCAACGACGCTGGATCCCCGCCTTCGCGGGGATGACGATGGCTGTCATTTCGACCGAAGGGAGAAATCCCCGCACCGGACCGCACGCGGCGGGATGTCTCCCTTCGGTCGAAATGACAGCAGGCCCGTCGCACCCACGAAGCCGTCGCCCGGCACGATATAGTGCGCGGCACCCGAGACCGGAAGGGCAACCCCACATGGCGGAAGGCGCGGCAACCTTGCTGGAAACGATCGAGCGCGACACCGGCGCCGATCCGCAGTGGAGCGTGCTCTGGCTGCACGGCCTCGGCGCCGACGGCAACGACTTCGTGCCGATCCTGCCGGAGCTGGTGCGCCGCGACTGGCCGGCGATGCGCTTCGTGTTCCCACATGCGCCGGTGCGCGGGGTGACGATCAACAACGGCATGCGCATGCGCGCCTGGTACGACATCCGCGACTTCGACCTGGCCAATCGCGCCGACGAGCAGGGCGTCATGGAATCGGTCGCGCAGGTCGGCGCGCTGATCGAGCGCGAAATCGCGCGCGGCATCCCGGCCTCGCGCATCTTCCTGGCCGGCTTCTCGCAGGGTGGCGCGATCACCCTCGCGGCCGGGCTGCGCCGCCGCGAACCGCTGGCCGGACTGGTCGGCCTGTCCACCTATGTTCCGGCCGCGGGCAGTGCGGGCGCGGCGCTGGTCGAGGCGGCGAAGTCGCAGCCGCTGTTCATGGGTCACGGCACCCAGGACCCGGTGGTGCCGTTCGCCGCCGGCGAACAGAGCGCGGCGTGGATGCGGCAGCACGGCTTCGAGGTCGAGTTCCACCGCTACCCGATGCCGCATTCGGTCTGCGCCGAGGAGATCCGCGACCTCGGCGACTGGATGTCGCGCCGGCTCGCGGCGGGCTGAGCGATGGCGCAGGCGCAGCGCGACGAACCGTGGCTGCCCGACCTGTGCCGGCTGCCGCGCATCGGCGCGATGCTGGGCCTGGCGCAGCTGGCGGTGGTGGTGGTGGCGCTGGTGCCCGACGGCAGCCGCAGCTGGGATGTCCACGGCTTCCTGACCGCCAGCGGCTATGCGCTGTGGCTGGCGCTGTCGGTGTCGGCGCTGCTGTGCGTGTCGCGGCGCTGGCTGTCGTCGCTGCCGATGCGCAGCGGCGCGCTGGCGGCGGTCGCGATCGCGATCCTGGTCGCGGGCATCGCCGCGGCGATCGTGCACGGCCTGTTCGCGAGCGTCCGCGAGTCCGAAGGCTTGCCGACGTTCTGGCGCTTCACCAGCGGCAGCGCGGCCGTCGTTGCGCTGCTGACCGCGCTGGCGCTGCGCTACTTCTACGTGATCGACCGCTGGCAGGCGCAGGTGGGCGCGCACGCGCGCGCGGAGGCCGACGCGCTGCAGGCGCGGATCCGGCCGCACTTCCTGTTCAACAGCATGAACATGATCGCGAGCCTGCTGCGGCGAGATCCGGTCGTCGCCGAGCGCGCGGTGCTCGATCTGTCGGACCTGTTCCGCGCCGCACTGGGCGCCGGCGAAGGCCATTCCTCGCTGGCCGAGGAGATCGACCTGAGCGAGCGCTACCTCGCGATCGAACAGCTGCGCCTGGGCGAGCGGCTGCGGGTCGAATGGCGCAAGGACGAAGCGCTGCCGCTGGCGCTGGCGATGCCGCGGCTGGTGCTGCAGCCGCTGCTGGAGAACGCCGTGCTGCACGGCATCTCGCGGCTGCCGCAGGGCGGCACGGTGGAGATCGAAGTCGCGGCCGATCCCGACTGGCTGCGGCTGCAGGTGCGCAACCCCTCGCTGCCGCCGGATCAGGCGGGCGTGCACGGCGCCGGCCATGCGCAGCGCAGCATCGGCCATCGCCTGGGCTACATGTTCGGCCCGCGCGCGCGGATGGTGTCGCGCTGGCACGACGGCTACTATGCCTGCGAGATCGCGCTGCCGCTGGAGCGGACGTCCCAGTGAAGATCGTCATCGCCGACGACGAACCGCTCGCCCGCGAACGCCTGCGCATGCTGCTGGCGGAACAGCCGGGCGTGGAGGTCGTGGCCGAGGCCGGCGACGGCCACGAGGCGCTGCACGCCTGCGCCGCGCACGATCCGGACCTGGTGCTGCTCGACATCGCCATGCCCGGCATCGATGGGCTCGAGGTCGCGCGCCACCTGCAGGCGTTCGAGCCGCGCCCGGCGGTGGTGTTCTGCACCGCCTACGACGCGCACGCGCTGTCGGCGTTCGATGCCGAGGCGGTGGACTACCTGGTCAAGCCGGTGCGCCCGGAGCGGCTGGCGTCCGCGCTGCAGCGTGCGCGCGTGCTGACCGCGGGACGCAAGTCCGGCGACGTCGACGAGGGTGCGGAAGGCGGCAAGCGCCGCACCCACCTGTGCGCGCGCCTGCGCGGCAGCCTGCGCCTGATCCCGATCGAGGACGTGCACTATCTGCAGGCGGAGGAGAAGTACGTCGTGGTCCACCACGCGCGCGGCGAGGACCTGATCGAGGAATCGCTGAAGTCGCTCGAGGACGAGTTCGGCGACCGCTTCGTGCGCATCCACCGCAACTGCCTGGTCGCGCGCCACGAGCTGGTCGAGCTCAAGCGCGGGCTCGACGGCCACGTGCACGCGATCCTGCGCCACGGCGACAAGCCGCTGGAGGTCAGCCGCCGCTGCGTGGCGCAATTGCGCGACACGATCCGGCACCTCTAGGGCGTTTTCGGTGTCAAGCATTCCGCCATCCCCGCGAAGGCGGGGATCCAGCGTCTTGTTTCCTGATTCACAGGGCAAAGTCACTGGGTCCCCGCCTTCGCGGGGATGACGAGATGTAAACGTCCAAGCCGAATTTGCCTTGGTCGCGGCGCCGCCCACCGCGGCGGATGCGCGATAATCCGCGCATGGACCGACTGCGCATCGCCACCCGCAAGAGCCCGCTGGCGCTGTGGCAGACCGAACACGTGGCGGCGCGGCTGCGCGCGGCGCATCCCGGCCTCGAGGTGACGCTGGTGCCGATGAGCACGCGCGGCGACGAGGTGCTCGACCGTTCGCTGGCCGCGATCGGCGGCAAGGGCCTGTTCCTCAAGGAGCTGGAGCTGGCGATGCAGCGCGGTGACGCCGACTGCGCGGTGCATTCGCTCAAGGACGTGCCGATGGAGCTCGAACCGGGTTTCGCGCTGCCGGCGATCCTGGCGCGCGCCGATCCGGCCGACGCCTTTGTCAGCAACCGCTTCGACAACATCGACGCGTTGCCGCAGGGCGCGCGCGTCGGCACCTCCTCGCTGCGGCGGCAGGCGCAGCTGCGCGCGCGGCGCCCGGATTTGCGGCTGGCGGACCTGCGCGGCAACGTCAACACGCGGCTGGCCAAACTCGATGCCGGCGACTACGACGCGATCGTGCTCGCCTGCGCCGGGCTGCAGCGGCTCGGCCTGGACGCGCGCATCCGCGCGCGCCTGCTGCCGCCGGACTGGCTGCCGGCGCCGGCGCAGGGCGCGATCGCGATCGAGGGCCGCGACGGCGACGCCGCGGCGCAGGCGCTGCTGTCGCTGCTCGACGACGCGCCGACGCGCCGCTGCGTCGAGGCCGAGCGGGCGATGAACCGCGCCCTGCATGGCAGCTGCCACGTGCCGGTGGCGGCGTTCGCGCGCGAGGCCGGCGATGGCGGGCTGCACCTGCAGGGGCTCGTCGGCGGCGTCGCCGATGGTCGCCTGCTGCGCGCCGAAGCGCACGGCGGCGACGGCGACGCGCTCGGGCGCGAGGTCGCGCGCCGGCTGCTCGACGCCGGTGCGGGCGAACTGCTTGGCGCGCCGGCCTGACGCCCAGGAAACCGATCGCAGGAGCGCCTTCATACCTTTTCGCGATCAGGAATATGGAATGGTGTAGGTCGGCCCTACGTGGCCGACGCCCGGCTCGGCGGCCAAGGCGTCGGCCACGTAGGGCCGACCTGCGTCATGATCGCGAACGGGCATGGCGGGTGCCGTCCGGCCGCGGATCAGCGGAAGCTGTAGACCAGGTTGAGCGTGGTCAGCGTGTCGGTCTTCTTCACCCCGGACGCCGCGTCGACGTCGGTGTTGTGCCGCGCCTGCAGGCCGGCCTTGAGCGCGAAGGCCTCGTTCATCGCCACGGCAATGCCGAGGTCGTTCTGGGCGAAGGTGTTGTCGCTGCCCGATTCCACCAGCAGCACGTTGAACAGCTCGGTATTGGCGGTGAGCCGATGCGCGAAGTCGAGCTTGCCGCGCAGGATCGCGCCCGATTCGACCTCGCCGGTTTCGAGGCTGCGCGCGCGCCGGTAGCCGGGGCCGATCTCGCCGGAGAACGTCGTGCGCTCGCCGTCGACGAACACGCGGCCGTAGTTGACCGAGGCGGTCGCCTGGTATTCGTAGGGCGAGAAGTCGTCGTTCTCGTAGCGGACGCTGCCAATGACGGAATTGCGCGGGTCGAACTTGTAGCCGCTGGACGCGCCCAGCTCGTAGCGGTTGGCGTTGAGTTCGTAGCGTTCCTCGGCCACGCCGTCGCCGTCGAAGTCGCCGCTGACCTCGCCCTTGGCGCGCAGCGCGGCGGCATGCCATGCGTGCTTCCACTGCTCGTCCTCGCGGCCGAAGGCGAGCCTGGCGTTGAGGCTCTCCGAGCGCGCGTTGCCGCGCGACAGGGCGAAGCCCAGCTCGCCGGTGCCGGTCCAGCCGTCGGCGGGCGGCGCCTCGTCGGCCTCCTGGGCGAAGGCGGCGGGCGCACAGGCAAGTGCGAGCAGGAGCAGGGGAGTGCGGTGGCGCATGCTGGAGGGTCCTCGTGGTCGGTGGTGAATGGGGCGCAGGCGCCCGCCGCGGCGCGGGCGGGGACGCGGCGTCGCGCGGAAACGCAGGGGGCGTGCGGATCAGAACGCGTAGCGCAGGCGCACGGAGCCTTCGCGGTCGGTGCGGCCTTCGCCGCCGTTGCCGGCGGTGTCGTGGCGCAGTTCGAAATCGCCCAGCAGCGACCACTGCGGGTCGAGCTGCAGGTCGAGGCCGACGGTCTGGCGGATGAAGGCGTTCTCGCGGCCGCGCTCCATCCGCACCTGCTGGCTCAGTTCAGCGCGCTCGCCCAGCCGCTGCGACAGCCGCAGCTGGCCCGTCGCCACCGGCCCCTGCGCCGCCGTGCCGTAGTTGGCGTAGGGCTGCAGGCGGTAGCCGGTGCCGAGTTCGACCTCCACCTGGGTCTGCGGGCTGCGCACCGCCTCCAGGCCGTAGCGGGTGTCGACGAGCGCGGCGCCGCCGGTGGAGTAGAACCAGTCGCGGCGCGAGGCGGGCGAATACAGGCCGATGAAGCGGCGCGTGGCCAGGCGCGGCAGGCGCTGCGACCTGATCGCGACCACTGTCCCCGGCGCGCGGGCGTCGGGCCGCGCGGGCGTCGCGGCGGCGGGCGCCCATTCGGCATCGGCGCAGGCCAAGCGGAAGCAGGGCTGGCGCAGCGACACCCGCCCCGAGGCGACCGCGACCGCCGCCGGGAGATCCGGCGCTTCGGGCAGGGGTTGCATGAAGACCGGCAGGCCGACCACGGCCAGCCACCAACTGGCGAGCATCCGGGGCTCCGGGGATGGAAGCGCTTACGCGGCGATTATGCCGCGCCGCATCATGATCCTTCCTGAACGTTCAGCGCGCTGCCTCTGGGAGCATCGCCCGCGCGCCGTTCGAGGAAGGCGTGCCGCTCCAGCGCCGTGCCGAGCACGGTCGCGACGGCGATGGTCCACAGCCACGGAGTCACGCCGCCGATCCCGGCCGCCGCCAGCGCCAATGCCAGCGCGGGGACGCCGGCGACCAGGGCGGCGGCGATGCGCCGGTGGCGCCGGCGGTCCGCCCGCGCCTGCGCCGGCGCCGGCGGACCTGCGGCCTTGTCTCGGTCGCGCCCCGCATCGCGCCAGTACAGCGCGGTCGCGGCCACCACCAGCAGGCACAGCACCAGCACGATGCCCAGCATCCTGCCGCCGTCGCGTCCGATGGCGAGCAGGCTGGCCATCAGCGCGAACATCAGCGCCAGCCCGGTCTGCATCGTCGACAGCAGCTGGATCGGGACGACCAGCGGATGCTGCCGGTCGCCGCCGCCGGGTGCGGCCGCCTGCGCCATCGCGTTCGCGGCGACGGCGCCCAGCGAGGTCGCCGACAGCAGCATGCCGGCCAGGCCCAGCAGCAGCGCGCGGGTCGCGCCCGGCGCCACCCACGTCACCAGGCCGCCGACCGCGCACGCCAGCACGACCGCCGCCGCCGCCAGCGCGTTGCGCCGCGCCTGCCAGGGCGTCGCGGCGCGCAGCCGGGTCCGCACGCCGCCGGCGGGGCGCGTGCCGGAGAAGGCAACGGCCGCGGCGATCGCGAGCAGGGCCAGGGCGAGGATCAGCGCCCACAGTTGTGGCGCGCGCAGCGCCGCCATGTTCGCTCCGTGCGTAATCAGCGCGACCGAGATCCCCAGCCACAGCAGCAGCCCGAATCCGGCGGCGGACAGCACCTGCGCGATCGCGTCCGGCCACGGACGTAGCATGCGAACCCCCTTCCCCGGAAATCGACCGGCAGGGTGCCATGCCGATCCCCGGCGAGGAAGCCGACCGCGTCACGCGTCCGATGTCCGGGGCGCCCGCTGCGACAGCCGGGCGCGATCAGGCGCAAGGTGGCAGGAGCGCCTTCGGGCGCGACCACCCGCCGAAGCCCTCGAACCTCCGGTCGCGGCTGAAACCGACTCCTACTGGCAGAACCGGCGATGCCGGTGCAGTTCTTCCTGCAGCGCCGCATCCTGCGCGCCCGCGGTGCGCAGGTTGCCGATGTTGCGACGGATGCGCGGGCAGGGATCGGTGCTGTAGCCGGGGCCGCCGAACAGCTGGCCGATCCCGGCGACGACCCGCGCCGGCGTCAGCGGGGTTTTCATGGCGATGCGCTCGGGCGGCGGCGCCGCGATCGCGGGTGGTGGATCGAGGAGCGGATTGCGCCGGAAGTCGTGGCCCGCTTCTTCGCGGGCGAGCGCCGCCCCCTGTTCGAGGAAGACCGCCGACAGCGGACGCGAAGCCTCGGCGGCAGCCGGCGTCGGGGCTGCGCCGACACGCGGTGCGGGTGGGGGCGGACGGGTCGCGTGCGTTGCCGTTGCGCCAGTCGGCGCAGGGTCGGGTTGCCGGGGCAAAGGAACTGCCGGCGTGGCCGGCCGCTCGATCCATATCACCTGCAGGGCCTCGTCGGGCGTCGCGGCCTCGCGCCGGTCCGGCGGCGTCCACCACAGCGCCACGAGCAGCGCATGCGCGGACGCGGCCAGGGCAAGCGACCATCCGTGGTCCGCATCGAACCGCCTGTCCCCTCGCATCCATCGCCTCCGTCGGTGGCGGCGGAGTATCGGTGCGAACCGGTTAAACAGCGGTTATCGCGGCAACAGGATTGGATTGCAGGAGCGGCTTCAGCCGCGACCACCCATCGAAGCCGGCGGATGTCCGTTCGCGGCTGAAGCCGCTCCCACGATCGGTTTTGCGGTTCGCATGACCGGCAACCTCCGCTCAGAACGGGAAGAAGCGCGGAATGAGCAGGATCGCCGACGTGCAGAACAGCACGTTGAGCGGCAGGCCCATGCGCACGAAGTCGGAGAAGCGGTAGCCGCCGGCGGTGAACACCATGGTGTTGGTCTGGTAGCTGATCGGCGTGGCGAAGCTGGTCGAGGCGGCGAAGGCCACCGCCACCAGCAGCGGCTTGGGATCGATGCCCATCGATTCGGCCGTGGCCAGCGCGATCGGCACCACCAGCACGGCCGAGGCGTTGTTGCTCATGAACTCGGTCGCGATCGAGGTCATCAGGTAGACCGCCGCCAGCGCCGCCAGCGGCCCGAACGGGCCGAGGTGGCCGATCAGGAACTCCGCCGCCAGTGCCGCGCCGCCGGTCTTCTGCAGCGCGATGCCCAGCGGGATGATCCCGGCCAGCAGCAGGATCACGCGCCAGTCGATCGCGCTGTAGGCCTCGTCGGGGTCGAGCAGCCGGAACACCACCAGCGCCGTGCAGCCGATCAGCGCCGAGACCACGATCGGCAGCCAGCCCAGCGCGGCGACGGTGATCGCGGCCACCATCACCAGCGCCGACATCGACGCGCGCAGCACGTCCACCGTCTTCTGCTTGCGCATGCCCAGCACGATCATGCCCTTGTCCGCGCGCAGGTCGTCGATCGATTTCTCCGGCGCGTCCAGCAGCAGCACGTCGCCGACCGTCAGCGGCACCTGGTCGAGCGGCTGGCGGATGTCGAGCAGGCGGCGGTGGATGCCGTGCACGCGCGCGCGGTACATGTGCCCGAAGCGCATCCCCGCCAGGGTGTGCCCGATCAGGTGCGAACCGGGCGAGACCATCGCCTCGACCTGCATCCGCTCGGCGCTGATGTCGCCGTCGAGGTCGCGCGCGACGTGGTCGAACAGGAGCTTGCGCGCCTTGCGCGTCGCCGCGACCTGCTTCCACTCGCCGCGCACCAGCAGCCGGTCGCCGGCGCGGACCACGGCTTCCTCGCCGTACACCGGGCGGCCGTGGCGCAGGACCTCCAGCACCGTCGCGTCGTCGATGTCGTCGGGGACCACCTGCTCGCGGCGCAGGCCGATCGCGCTCGATTCCTCCGGCACCAGCAGCTCGGCGACGTAGCGGCCGACGTGCTCGGTGTCGTCGCTGCCGGGGATGCCGCGGTCGGGCAGCAGCCAGCGGCCCACGGTCATCAGGTACAGCATGCAGATGCCGACAAAGATGATGCCCAGCGGCGCGAACTCGAACAGGGTGAAGCCGACGCCCACCGCGTCGCGCGCCATCGAGTCCACCAGCAGGTTGGTCGAGGTGCCGATCAATGTGCACACGCCCGCCGCCTGCGACATGTACGACAGCGGGATCAGGAACCTCGACGGCGCCCAGCGGTTGGCGGCGCTGGCGGCGAGCACCAGCGGCAGGAATACCGCCACCGTCGCGGTGTTGTTGACGAAGGCGGCCACGCACGACACCAGCACCAGCATCACCAGCGTGAACAGCCACTGCCAGCGGATCTTCGACATGATCTCGCCGATCGCCACCAGCGCGCCGTTGCGCTGCAGCGCCGCGCTGAGCACGAACATCGCCGCGACCATCACCGTGGCTTGGTTGCTGAAGCCCGACAGCGCCTCGGGCAGCGTGATCACGCCGGTCACCAGCAGCGCCGTCATCACCAGCAGTGCCACCACGTCCACCCGCAGCTTCTCGGTGACGAACAGCGCGATGGCGCCGGCCATGATCGCCAGCGTCAGCCACAGGGCCATGCCGGCTCCCGTCGCGATGCCCGTCGGCGCAGGCCATGCGGCCGCCCCGGCCCGGCGGGGCCGGGGCGGGAGCGGCGGGTCGCCCGCACCGGTCGTTGCCCCGGTCCGCCGGCCTTGCCCGTGTTCCGTGATGCATGGTCCATGGTCGCGGACATGGTGCAGCGCGCGACGCGATGCCGCAATCCCGGCGCGTCGCGGGCGCGCGGCGGCGGCCGACGGGGGCATAATCCGGGCATGGACCGATACGAACGCATCCTCTCCCTGCACCGCATCCTCAAGACTTCGCGCTATCCGGTCACGGTCGCGCGGCTGCAGGAGGAACTGGAATGCTCGCGCGCGACGGTCTACCGCGACCTCGCCTTCCTGCGCGACGCGCTGATGGCGCCGGTGGTCGGCGACGGCGAGGCCGGTTTCCGCTACGACGCCGACGAGGGCGGGCGCTTCGAACTGCCGGGCCTGTGGCTCAACTCCGACGAACTGCACGCGCTGCTGGCGGCGCAGCAGCTGCTCTCGCGCAGCAGCGGCGGGGTGCTGTCGAACGCGCTGGCGCCGCTGCAGGCGCGCATCGACAAGCTGCTCGACGAACATTCCGCGGGCAAGCACTGGCCGGTCGAACGCGTGCGCGTGATCCCGCACCGCGGCCGGCGCATGGACGAGCACGTGTTCCGC
Organism: Luteimonas marina; assembly: GCF_007859325.1. GTDB lineage: Bacteria > Pseudomonadota > Gammaproteobacteria > Xanthomonadales > Xanthomonadaceae > Luteimonas > Luteimonas marina. Next base: position 533,503 of record NZ_VOHK01000002.1, read on the forward strand.
AACGTGTGCTCGGCGGTGCTGCAGCGCAGGCAGCTGTCGTTCGAGTACCGCGCGCGCTCGACCGACGAGAAGACCCGGCGCACGGTGTCGCCGCAGCGCATCACCCACTACCGCGACAACTGGTACCTCGATGCCTGGGACCACGAGCGCGAGGCGCTGCGCAGCTTCTCGGTCGACCGCATCGGCGCGGCGCGCGTGCTGGAGACGGCGGCGCGCGACATCGACGAGGCGCAGCTCGACACCCACCTCGCCGGCAGCTACGGCATCTTCTCCGGCCCGCCCAAGGGCGTGGCGACGATCATGTTCAGCGCCCGCGCCGCGCGCTGGGTCGCCGACGAGCACTGGCACTCGCAGCAGCAGGGCCGGCACCTGCCCGATGGCCGCTACGAGCTGAAGCTGCCCTACAGCGCCTCGCGCGAGCTGCTGATGGACGTGCTGCACTACGGCGCCGACGCCGAGATCGTCGAACCGGCGGCGCTGCGCGAGCAGGCGAAATCGCTGCTGCAGCTGGCGCTGTCGAACTACGAGGGGCGGTCGTGACCGGGGAGTGCAGGGCGCCCCGGAAAAGCGGCTATGTCTACCCGGGGCCTGATCCGGAGGAGAGCTCCGCGTGCCTGAAGAGAGCGGGATTCCTTGCTGCGTTCGGAATGACAGGTCAGGAGGGCATCGGAGCCGCATGCAGGCGGCGTGCGCGCGACACGGTGCCCCTGGACCGGGCAGCCTGAATGACGGACGTGAGCGCGCCTGAGTCGCCGCAGGGCGCGGCGCCCGAACGCATCGCGCTGGTGCTCGGCGCCGGCGGCGCGCGCGGGCTGGCGCAGATCGGCGTGATCGAGGTGCTGGAGGAGCGCGGCCTGCGCATCGAGGCGGTCTCGGGCTCGTCCAGTGGCGCCCTGGTCGGCGGCATCTTCGCCGCCGGCAAGCTGCGCGAGTTCGACGAGCGCCTGCGCGCCATGTCGCGCAACGACTTCCTGCGCCTGCTCGATCCGGGCTGGCGCCGCTCCGGCGTGCTCCGGGGCCGACGCCTGGTCGCGACGATGCGCGAGGTGGTCGGCGACCCGCGGATCGAATCGCTGCCGGTCGAATTCACCGCGGTCGCGGTCGACCTGGAGCGCCAGCGCGAGGTGTGGATCCGCGAGGGCCGGCTGTGGGACGCGCTGCGCGCCTCGTTCGCGATCCCCGGGCTGTTCACGCCGCACCGGATCAACGGCCGCGCCCTGGTCGACGGCGGCCTGCTGTCGCCGCTGCCGATCGCCGCGACGCGGCTGTCGGACGCGCACCGGCTGGTCGCGGTCGACATGCACGGCTGGCCGCGACGGCCCCCGGGCGAACCCGCGCGGCAGCAGCAAGGCAACGGCAACGGGCCCTCGCTGGTCGGGCGCCTGGGCGACTGGTTCGAGCGCCGCGCCGCCGGCGACGATGCCGACGACGACGGCGACGCGATGCGCATGGGCCTGCCCGAGATCATGTCGCGCTCGCTCGACACCATGCAGGCGCAGATCTCGCGCGTGCAGCTGGCGCTCGACCCGCCGGAGCTGCTGATCCGCATCCCGCGCGACGTCTGCCAGTTCTACGAATTCTGGCGCGCCGCCGAACTGATCGACGTCGGCCGCACCGTGGCCGCGAAGGCGCTCGACGCCGCCGGCTACTGACCCGCACCGCGCCGTCAAACCCGCTCCTGCAAGAGAGCCCCCGTAGGTCGGGGCTACGCCATTTCATGTCTTTGATCGCGAATGGGCATCAGCGCGGCGAGGGGCGCGCTTCGCGGGCAAAGCTTCCTGCGCGGCGGGCACGTCGCAGCCCGTGAGATGCAGCGGGGCGAAGCTGCGCGCCACGCCCAGGAGCGACCGCCATGACCCGATCCGCGACTCCCCGCCCGACCGCGCAAGCCGATGCCCTGCGCACCCTCGAACACCTGCTGCTCGGCGCGCTGTTCCTCGGTGCCATCGCGATGCTGTCCCTGCCCGCCGCGCGCGGCGCCAGCGCGACCCTGGGCTGGATGCCGCTGTGGCTGCTCGGCCTGCCGGCGGCCAGCCTGGCGACCGCGTTCGCCCTGCGCCTGTCGCGCCGCGTCGCCATGCAGGCCCCGTCCTCCGCGCCGCGCCGCCGCCGGCCCGCCACGTTCGCCGCCACGCGCCGCCGCACCGGCGCACCGCGCCGCGCGTCGCGCCTGCTGGCCGCGATCGTCCTGCGCTGAGGAACCGCCTTTCGGGTGGGTCCAGGGACGGACCTGTCCGGAAACCAGCGGCCCCGCCGCCGCCACTTCCCGTCATCCCCGTGCACTTTCCGTCGTCCCCGCGAAGGCGGGGATCCAGTGTCTTTGGCTTTCAACGGCTTGAGGCCGCTGGCTCCCCGCCTTAGCGGGAATGACGGGCTGAGCGCGAGTTGTTCAGCCCTTTTCTAGGCGATGACCTGCGGCGGTTCCCCGCCCACGATCACCACGTCCGCCGGCCGCCGCGCGAACAGGCCCACGCTGACCACGCCGGGGATCTGGTTGAGCTCGCGCTCCAGCCCCACCGGATCGACGATGCGCAGGTGGTGGATGTCGAGCACCGCGTTGCCGTTGTCGGTGACCACGCCCTCGCGCCACACCGGCTGGCCGCCGGTTTTCGCCAGGATCTCGCGCGCCACCAGGCTGCGCGCCATCGGGATCACCTCGATCGGCAGCGGGAAGCGGCCGAGCACGTCGACGCGCTTGGCCGGATCGATGATGCAGACGAACCTCGCGCTCGCCTCGGCGATGATCTTCTCGCGCGTCAGCGCCGCGCCGCCGCCCTTGATCAGGCGCTTGTGCGGATCGCACTCGTCGGCGCCGTCGACGTAGAGCGGCAGCGGACCGGTGTCGTTGAGTTCCAGCACCTCGATGCCGTGCTGCTTCAGCCGCGCCGTGCTCTGCTCCGAACTCGACACCGCGCCGGCGATGCGGTCCCTGATCCGCGCCAGCGCATCGATGAAGAACGCGACGGTGGAGCCGGTGCCGACGCCGACGATCATGCCGTCCTCGACGAATTCGATGGCTTTTTCGCCGGCCAGGCGTTTTGCTTCAGTCATGGGTGATTCGTGATTGGTGATTCGTGATTGGTGATTCGTCGCAAATGCCTGCTTTTCCGAATCACCAATCACCAATCACGAATCACGACTCCTCCAGGGACAACAGCAGCTTCCACTGCGCCGCCGTCACCGGCAGCACCGACAGCCGCGAGCCCTTGCGGATCAGCGCGAACTCCTCGCCGAGCGCCTCCGAGTGCGCCCGGATCTCGTCCAGCGCGATGCCGCGCCTGAGCTTGCGCACGAACTTCACGTCCACCAGGTCCCAGCGCGGCTGTTCCTGTGTCGCCTTCTCGTCGAAGTACTTCGACTTCTTCCTGAACTGGGTCGGGTCCGGATAGGGCAGGCTCGCCACTTCGGCGATGCCGTAGATGCCCGGCACCTCGGTATTGGAGTGGTAGAACAGCACGCCGTCGCCGACCTGCATCTGGCGCATGAAGTTGCGCGCCTGGTAGTTGCGCACGCCGGTCCAGGGTTCGACGTCGACGCGCTGCAGGTCGTCGATGGAGAAGTCGGTCGGCTCGGACTTCATCAGCCAGTGGCGCTTGCGTGTGCTCATGGGGCGATCAGGAAGGTCTCGGTTTCGGTGCAGACGGCGTCGAGCGGGATGTCCCAGGCCTCGGGCGCGATCGCCCCGGCCTGCTGGATCGAGAACGCGGCGCCCACCAGCCGCGGCGGCGCGGGCCGCGAGGTGCGGAACGCGAAGCTGCGATCGTACCAGCCGCCGCCCATGCCCAGCCGGTGCCCGCGCGCGTCGAACGCGACCAGCGGCGCGACCACGAGGTCGAGCTGTTCCGGGCGCAGCAACGCATCGGCCGGCACGTCGGGTTCGGGGATGCCGTAGCGGTTGGGGACGGTCGGCGCGCCCGGCGTCCACGGCGCGAAGCGCAGGGTGTCGTCGGCGTGCAGCACCGGCAGGCAGTAGCGCACGCCGCGCGGCAGGCGCAGCTGCCAGGCGTGCAGCGCGATCTCGCCGTCCATCGCCCAGTAGCCCGCGGCGTATCCGGACTGTGGCGCGAACGGCAGCGCCAGCAGGCGCGAGGCCAGTGCATCGGCTGCGGCGATGCGCGCGGGCGCGGGCAGGGCGCGCCGGCGCTCGCGCATCGCGCGCCGCAGCGCGCCGCGGTCGGTGGTCATCGGGGCACGGGTGCGGGAGTCATGCGCGCCATTGTGACCGCGAAGGCGCGTTCACCGGAAGCGAGGCCGCGCGTCCGCCGGTCCTGGCGCGCGCGACGACACGGGAATGAATACGTCCTCCGCCATGCCGATGCCTGCGAAACGACCTTGAACCCGGGGTTCAAGTGGAGGCGTTAGGCATCCTTCGGGCTTCCCGCTGCAAGGCGGACCTGCACTCCCGGATTCCGCGGCGCCCCCGTGGTCGTCATTAAGGGACAAGGCGAATGTTGCGCATGCCGTCGTACACGGCAGAGGACGCGAATCCAGTATAGCCGGGCCGCGAAACCTGCCAAGCCCGTTCGTCGGCACGGAACGTGCCGCGGTTCATGCATCTTCCTGCCCACGCCTGTAGGGAACCTCCGGAAATCCCGAATCCGTCATTTCGAACGCAGTGAGAAATCCCGGTTTTCAAGCGTCTGGATTGACCGGCTTTGCCGTTGCAAGGCGCCGCTCGCTGCGCGAGAAATGACAGTTTCCAGAAGTTCCCCGCAGGAGCGGCTGAAGCCACTCCCGCGAATGCGGGGTGGTGGACGCGGCGGCTCAGCGCGCGTCGATCAGCCCGTCGAGCTTGCGCTGCAGGTCCTCGAGCAGGCGCGCGATCTCGCCGTCGCGCTGCGCGTTTTCCACGCGCAGCTGCTGCAGTTCGTGCGCGAGGTTGAGCGCGGCGAGCACGGCGACGCGGTCGACCGCGGCCATGCGGTTGCTGCCGCGCACCTCGCGCATGCGGCCGTCGAGCAGCTTGGCCGCGGCCACCAGGCTCTCGCGCTCGTCGGGCGCGACGCCGACGGTGTACTCGCGGTCCAGCAGGTGGACGCTGACCGCCTCGTTCGACGCGCTCACGTGTGCTGCTCCAGCGACTTGAGCCGCGCGATCATCGCCTCGACCCGCGAGCGCGCCTGCTCGTTCTTGGCCAGCAGCTGCGAGCGCTCGCCGGCGATCTGCTCGTGCTGCTGGCGCAGGGCGCGGTTCTCGTCGGACAGCTTCTGCGCACGCTCGACCAGCGCGTCGATGCGCGCGGTGAGGGCGCGAAGCTGGGCGATCACGTCCGGGCGGTCCATGTCGGCACGATAGGCAGCGGGCGGGGGGCGGTCAAGGCGCCGCCAGCGAGGGCGCGGACGCGCCCGCCTGGGCCGGGCGCCAGTTGCGGATGAAGGCCAGGCAGGCGTGGGCGTCCAGCGGCGGCGACAGCCAGAAGCCCTGCACCTCGTCGCACTGCTGGCCGCGCAGGAAGCGCACCTGGGCCTCGGTCTCCACGCCCTCGGCGACCACGTTCAGGCCCAGCGAATGGGCCATGGTGATGACCGTGCTGGTGATCGCGGCGTCTTCCGGGTCGTGGGTGAGGTCGCCGATGAAGGCCTTGTCGATCTTGATCGTGGTGATCGGCAGGCGCTTGAGGTAGGCCAGCGAGGAATAGCCGGTGCCGAAGTCGTCGATCGCCAGCGACACGCCGAGCTCGCGGAACGCCTGCAGCTTGGCCGCGGTGTGCTCGGCGTTGGCCATCAGCACGCTTTCGGTGAGTTCGAGTTCGAGCGCGCTCGGCGGCAGGTCGATGTCGGCGAGCACGCGGCTGACCACGTCGGGGAAGTCGCCGCGCAGCAGCTGCAGCACCGACACGTTGACCGAGACGGTGAGGTCGCCGAGGCCGTGCTGGCGCCAGCGCTGCAGGGTCAGGCAGGCCTCGCGCAGCACCCACTCGCCGATCTCCAGGATCAGCCCGCTCTCCTCGGCCATGGGGATGAAGTCCACCGGCGCGATCTCGCCGTGCTCCTCGCTGTGCCAGCGCAGCAGCGCCTCGACGCCGGTGATCCGACCCTGCGCCAGCGCCAGCTGCGGCTGGAACACCACGCGCAGCTCGCCGCGGTCGAGCACCTTGCGCAGCGCGCCGGAGATGGTCGCGCGCTGGCGCACCACCACGTCCATCGCGTCGTCGTAGCGCATGAAGGTGCGCCGGCCGGCGGCCTTGGCCTGGTACATCGCGGTGTCGGCCTGCTTGAGCAGTTCGGTCGGCACGTGTGCATGGTCGGGATAGAGGCTGATGCCGATCGAGGGCGAGATCGCGATCTCGCGGCGGTCGTCGAGCAGCAGCGGCGCTTCGAAGGCCATGATGATCTCGCGCGCGACCTTGTCCGCGTCCTCCGGCGTGTCGAGGTTCTCCAGCACCACGGTGAACTCGTCGCCGCCCAGGCGCGCGACCGTGTGGTGCATGCCGACGGTCTGCTGCAGGCGCGCGGCGGCGGCGCGCAGGATGCGGTCGCCGGCGGCGTGGCCGAGCGAATCGTTGACGTCCTTGAAGCGGTCCAGGTCGAGGAACAGCACCGCGATCCTGTTGTCCTCGCGGTGCGCGCGCACGATCGCGCGCGACAGGCGTTCGGACAGCAGCGAGCGGTTGGGCAGGTTGGTCAGGGTGTCGAAGTTGGCCAGGTAGCGCAGCTCCTGCTCGGCGCGCTTTTGCTGGGTGATGTCGTTGAGCACGGTGACGTAGAGGATCAGCTGGCCGTTCTTGTCGTAGACCGTGCTCGACTCGATCTGGCACAGGAACTCCTCGCCGTCCTTGCGCCGCTGCCAGATCTCGCCGTTCCAGCGGCCCTTCCTGCGGATCTGCTCGCGGATGTGCTGGTAGAAGGCGGTGTCGTGCTGCAGGCTGTCGAGGATGTTGGTGTTGCGGCCGACGACGTCGCCCTCGTCGTAGCCGGTCATGCGCAGGAAGGCCGGGTTCACCGAGACGAAGTCGAAGTTGCGGTCGATCACCGCGACCGCCTCGTTCATGCTGCGCAGCACCTCGCTGGAGATCCGCAGCTCGCGCTCGGCGGCGCGGGTGCCGGTGATGTTGAGCGCGGTGCCGGCGATGCGCAGGATGCGGCCGCCGGCGTCGCGCGACACCGCACGGCCGCGCGCGCGCATCCACACCCAGTCGCCCTTGCGGTTGGCGATGCGCAGCTCGGCCAGGAAGGTGTCGGTCTGGCCGGCGAGGTAGTCGCCGACGCGCTGGCGCACCATCGGCAGGTCGTCGGGATGGATCACGGTGTCGCTGTCGGCCACGTCCTCGGCCATCTCGCCGGATGGGCTTTCGCGCGATTCCGCGGCCAGGCGATACAGCTTGCCGCTGGTGACGTCGTAGTCCCAGTAGCGTTCGCCGGTGGCCCAGAGCGCCAGCTTGAGGCGCTCCTCGCGCTCGCGCAGGCGCTCGATGTAGGTCTTTTCGCTCTGCCGCCGCTTGAACGTGATGACCAGCAGCGCGACCAGCAGCACGGACACGGCAGCCGCCGCGACCATCAGCTGAAGATCCCCCGGATTGGTCAACACGCGGAGAACCCCTGCGCGGCCGCTGACTGTGGCTGCCGAGTGTAGGCGGGGGCGCGGGCCGACAACAAGCGTTGCCGCACCCCGCCCACGCAGGCGACAGCATGCGATGGCGCATGGTGGCATGCGCCGGCGCGGTCGAAGTTCTAGACTTGCCGCATCCGCAGAGAGGAAACGCGCGTGTCCGCCAGCTTGCCGCCGCCGCAGGAAATCGAAGCCGCCAGCCGGGAACGCGAGCTCGGGCTCGGCGCCAGCGAACTCCATGGCGGCCTGTGCGGCTGGCTGGCCGGCGGCGGCGCGGACGGGCCCGACTGGCTCGGCAAGGTGCTGGCCGACGACGGCATCGGGCCGGTCGCGCCGGGCGACGCCTTCGACCGCCTGCGCGCGGCCACCGTCGCCCAGCTGGAGGATCGCGATTTCGGCTTCGAACTGCTGCTGCCCGACGAGGGCGCGTCGCTGTTCGTGCGCAGCGGGGCGCTGTTCGACTGGTGCCGCGGCTTCGTCGGCGCCTTCGGGCTGGCGGCCGGATCGGCGCCGCCGCTGTCGGAGGAGGGCGGCGAAGCCCTGGCCGACCTCGTCCGCCTGGCCGCGGCCGTGCCCGAGGAGGGCGGCGACGAGGAGGACGAGGCGGCGCTGGCCGAGATCGAGGAATTCGTGCGCGTGGCGGTCCTGCTGCTGCACGGCGACTGTGCGCTCGGCCCGCGCCATCGCGGACGCCTGAACTGATGCGCGCGGCGACCGGCATCCCGGCGCAGGGCTATGCCCGCCGCCGCAGGCAGCTGATGCGGATGGTCGGGGAGGACGCGATCCTGGTCCTGCCGGCCGCGCCCGAGCGCATCCGCAGCCGCGACACGCATTACCCGTACCGGCAGGATTCCGACCTGTGGTACCTCACCGGCTTCCCCGAACCCGAGGCGGTGCTGGTGCTGGTGCCGGGCCGCCGGCACGGCGAGGCGCTGCTGTTCTGCCGCGAGCGCGATCCCGAGCGCGAGGGCTGGGACGGTCCGCGCGCCGGGCCGGAGGGCGCAGTCGAGGCCTTCGGTATGGACGACGCCTACCCGATCGACGACCTCGACGAGATCCTGCCCGGCCTGCTCGAAGGCCGCACCCGCGTCTACTACCACTTCGGCCGCGACACCGAGTTCGACCTCAAGCTGATCGGCTGGCTCAACCGCGTGCGCTCGCAGGTGCGGCACGGCGCGCAGCCGCCGCACGAGTTCCTCGAACTGGGCCACCTGCTCGACGAGATGCGGCTGTTCAAGTCGCGCGACGAGCTCAAGCTGATGCGGCGCGCGGCGGGGATCAGCATGGAGGCGCACGAGGCGGCGATGCGCGCGGCGCGGCCGGGCGTCCACGAGTACGAGCTGCAGGCCGAAATCGAGCGCGTGTTCCGCGCCGCCGACGCGGAGCCCGCCTACAGCAGCATCGTCGGCGCCGGCGCCAACGCCTGCATCCTGCACTACCGCGCCAATCGCGCGCAGGCGCGCGCCGGCGACCTGGTGCTGGTCGACGCCGGCGCCGAATACCGCGGCTATGCCGCCGACATCACCCGCACCTTTCCGGTCAGCGGCCGCTTCACGCCGGAACAGCGCGCGCTGCATGATCTCGTCGGCGCGGCTCAGGCGGCGGCGCTGGCGCAGGCCCGGCCCGGCGTCGCCTACGAGGCCGGGCACAACGCCGCGGTGGACACCCTGACCGAGGGCCTGCTCCGGCTGGGCCTGCTCAAGGGCAAGCTGGAGAAGCAGGTCGCCGACGGCGGCTACAAGCGCTACTACCGGCACAAGACCGGGCACTGGCTGGGCCTGGACGTGCACGACGTCGGCGACTACCGCATCGACGGCGAATCGCGCCTGCTGGAGCCGGGCATGGTGTTCACCATCGAGCCCGGCCTCTACGTCCCGCCCGACGACACCACGGTGGCGGCGAAGTGGCGCGGCATCGGCATCCGCACCGAGGACGATGTCGTGATCACGAAGGACGGCCACGACGTGCTCACCGAAGGCCTCGCCCGCAGCGCGGACGAGATCGAAACATTCATGGCGTAGGGCGGGCCTGGGCCCGCCGAAACTGCGGAGAAGGCCATGGGGAGGCTTCCCCATAGGGCGGGCCTCGGCCCGCCGCTCGCGCGACTGGCGTTCCGGCGGGCCCAGGCCCGCCCTATGGGGCGAGGATCGCGCGCAGGGCGTCGTAGTCGTTGCCGAGCGGTTCCGACGCTGCGGAGCGCGCCAGGCACGCCGTCAGCGCCGGCGGGGGTTCGACCGTGTATCCGACCAGCGGCTCGACGATGCTCTCGAACTTCGCCGGATGCGCGGTCGCGACCACCGCCCACGGCCGCGCGTCGCCCGCGGCGCGCAGGTCTTCGAGCAGCTTGAGCCCGGTCGCGGTATGCGGGCAGGGAACGATGCCGTGCTGCGCGGGTGCGCGGCGGATGGTGTCGCGGATGGTCGCGTCGTCGACCGATCCGGCGACGAACGCGGCGCGCAGCGCGTCGTCGTTTTCATGCCAGTGGCGCAGGCGCTCGAAGTTGCTCGGCGCGCCCACGTCCATCGCATTGGCGAGGGTGGCGCGGGTGGGCTGCGCGGCGTAGTCACTGCCTGCGAAGTAGCGCGGCAAGGTGTCGTTGGCGTTGCAGGCCAGGCGAATCTCGCCCACCGGCGCGCCCATCGCGCGCGCGACGAAGGCGGCGCTGGCGTTGCCGAGGTTGCCGGTCGGGATGATGAAGTTCAGCGCCTCGCCGTGTGCGGCGCGGAAGCTCGCCGCCGCGTGGGCGTAGTAAGCGGCCTGCGGCAGCAGGCGGCCGAGGCTGATGCTGTTGGCCGAGCCCAGCGGCACCTGCGCGCGCAGCGCCTCGTCCGACAGCGCCTGCTTGGCCAGCCGCTGGCAGTCGTCGAAGCTGCCGTCGACGCGGTAGGCGGCGACGTTGTCGCCCCAGCAGCCGAGCCCGTGCGCCTGGCGCGGCGAGACCTTGCCGTCCGGATACAGGATCGCCACGCGGAAGCCGGGCCGGCGATGGAAGGCCGAGGCCACCGCCGCGCCGGTGTCGCCGGAGGTGGCGACGACGATCGTGGTCGGCGGTGCGGCCGGATCGCGCAGGCCTTCGAGCGCGCGCGCGAGGAAGCGTGCGGCGTAGTCCTTGAACGCGGCGGTGGGGCCGTGGAACAGCTCCAGTAGCTGGTCGCCGGCGCCGTCGAGCGGGCGCAGCGGCGCGTCGAAGGAGAAGGCGTCGGCGCAGATCGCGTCGAGGCGGCCGCGCAGTGCCGATCCGCCGAAGTAGGGCGCCAGCGTGCGCGTCGCCATCGCGGCGAGCGACGGCGCGGGCGTGGTGAGGTCGGCCGGCGGGAAGCGTTCGGGCACGTACAGGCCGCCGTCGGGCGCGAGGCCGGCGACGAGGGCGACGTCGATGGGGGTCGGTGGGACCTGGCCTCGGGTGCTGGTGAACTGCATGGGGGCTCGTGAATGGTGGTGGAAGTGGCTGGGTGCAGGTGCCGGCAGACCTCACTCCCGTCATCCCGGCGAAAGCCGGGATCCATTTTGACCTTGCCGTCGCCGTTCATCGAGAGCGCAACGGCACAATGGATCCCGGCTTTCGCCGGGATGACGATGAAGATGAAGGAGGACTACGTGGCGATGACCTCGGCGCACGGCGCATTGACCGGCGTGACGTAGGCGCGCGCCTCGAAGCCGGCGTCGACGAAGCCCTGCCGCATCGCCGGCGCCGCGCGCTCCGCCGCGGCGCGCGAGTCGAACCACGCGAACGCGCTCGGCCCGCCGCCGGAAATGCTGGCGCCGAGGGCGCCAAGGTCCAGCGCCGCGGCCTTGACCTGCGCGAAGCCCGGGATCAGCGGTGCGCGCCGCGGCTCCACCAGCACGTCGTGCAGACCGTCGCGGAGCAGCGCCGCGTCGCCGCGCTGCAGGCCGAGCAGGAACTGCGCCAGGTGCGCGCTCTGCTCGACCAGCGCATGCAGTGGATACGGTTCGGCCAGCACCGCGCGCGAGCGGCGCGTCTCCAGCACCTGGTCCGGGTGCACCACCACCGCGTGCAGCCAGTCGGGTGCGTCGATGCGCAGTGCGCGGGTCGCCGTCGCCAGCGCCACGCCGCCGAGCAGCATCGGCGCGACGTTGTCGCCGTGGCGGCTGCCGCTGGAAATCGCCTCGCCGTCGAGCGCGAAGTCGTACAGCGCCTCGCGCGACAGCGGCGCATCGAGCAGCGCGTTCGCGGCCACCAGCGCGGCGACGCAGGAGGCGGCCGAACCGCCGAGCCCGGAGCCCAGCGGGATGCCCTTGTCCAGTTCCAGCGCGAAGCCGTACGGCAGCGCCTGCCGCTCGCGCAGCGCGATCAGCGCGCCGCCGGCGGTGTTGCGCGCGGCCTCGAGCGGCAGCGTTTCGACGCCGGCGATGTCGCCGCGGATCGCCTCGATGCGCACCAGCGGTTCGTCGATCCGGCGCACCGTGGCGACATCGCGCGGCCCGGCGATCGCATGCCCGAGCAGGTCGAAGCCGACGCCGATGTTGCCCACGCTCGCCGGGGCGAAGGCGGTTGCGGAACTGCTCATGCGTGCACGCCGACCCCGTTGCTGAGCGAATGCGCGATCGCGAGGATATCGCCGAACACGCCGGCGGCGGTGACCTGCGGGCCGGCGCCCGGGCCCTGCACCACCAGCGGATTGCTGGCATAGCGCGTGGTGGTGAACTGCACCAGGTTGTCGGTCAGGCGGGTGTGGCGGCAGGCGTGCTCTCCGGGCAGCGCGACCACGCCCACGCGCGCACCGTTGCCGCGCGAGAGGTGGGCGATGTGGCGCAGCGCCAGCCCCTTCGCCTTCGCCGCCTCCAGCCGCGCCTGCATCGGCGCGTCGAGCTCCTCCAGCCGCGACAGGAACTCGTCGCGCGAGACCGTCTGCAGGTGCTCAGGCACCAGGCTTTCGATCGCGACGTCCTCCAGCGACAACTCCTGCCCCGCCTCGCGCGCGAGGATCACCAGCTTGCGCGCCACGTCCAGGCCCGAGAGGTCGTCGCGCGGGTCGGGCTCGGTATAGCCCAGCTCGCGCGCTTCGCGCACCAGCGCCGAGAACGGGCGGCTGCCGTCGTAGCTGTTGAACAGCCAGGCCAGCGTGCCCGAGAGCATGCCGTCGATCGCCTGCACCTCGTCGCCGGTGTCGAGCAGGGTGCGCAGGGTCTGGATCACCGGCAGGCCGGCGCCGACGGTGGCCTCGTAGCGGAACTTCGCGCCGCTGCGCTCGGCCTCGCGGATCGCGACGTAGCGCTCCCAGTCGCCGCTGCCGGCGTGCTTGCTCGGCGTGACCACGTGGATGCCGGCGGCGATCCATTCCGGGTAGCGCCGCGCGACCGCGTCACTGCCGCTGCAGTCCACGATCAGCGCGTGCGGCAGGTGCTCGGCGCGCACGTGCGCGGCGAAGGCATCGGCGTCGAAGGCCGGCGTGCTCATGTCGGCCAGGCGGTCGACCGCCTCGTCGGGGTGGATCGCGAAATGGTCCAGCGCCATGTAGCCGCTGCTGGCCACGGCGCGCAGGCGCAGGTCGACCTGCGAGCTGGCGCGCAGCTTCGGCAGCACCGTCGCCATCTGCGACAGCAGCGCGCGCCCGACCTGGCCGGGGCCGATCAGGCCGATCGACACCGTCTGCGGCGACAGCCAGAACGCCGAATGCGCCGCGCGCAGGGCGCGGGTGGCGTCGGCGTCGGCGATCGCGACCGAGATGTTGCGCTCGCTCGCGCCCTGCGCGATCGCGCGGATGTTCACCCGCGCCTGCGCCAGCGCGGCGAACAGGCGCGCCGACACGCCGGGGATGCCGACCATGCCGTCGCCGACCGCGGCGAGGATCGCGATGCCCGGGGTGACGGTCACCGCCTGCGTGCGCGCGTCGGCCATCGCGTCGGCGAACGCCGCCTCCACCGCGGCGCGCGCGCGCTCGACCTGGCTGGCGCGCACCACGCAGCAGATCGAGTGCTCGGACGATCCCTGCGAGATCATCGTCACCGACACCCCGGCGCGGTGCAGCGCGGCGAACAGCTTCTCGGCGGTGCCGGGCACGCCGACCATGCCGTTGCCGACCAGCTCCAGCACCGCCATGTCGCGGACGATGGTCAGCCCCTTCACCGGCGAGAGTTCGGCATCGCCGTCCGGGTTGCGGGCGAGGATCCAGGTGCCGGGCGCGGCGGGATTGAGCGTGTTGCGGATGCACAGCGGGATGTCGCGCGACTGCACCGGCGCCATCGTCTGCGGGTGCAGCACCTTGGCGCCGAAGTAGGCCAGTTCGCAGGCCTCGGCGTAGGACATCGTCGGCAGCACCGTCGCGTCGGGCACCAGCCGCGGATCGGCCGAGAGCACGCCGTCGACGTCGGTCCAGATCAGCAGCTCGTCGGCGTCGAACAGGTTGGCGAAGATCGCCGCGGAATAGTCGCTGCCGTTGCGGCCGAGCGTGGTGCTGCGGCCATCGCGGTCGCGCGCGATGAAGCCGGTGATCACCACGCCCGCCGGCCGCTGGCGCGCACGCCAGTCGGCGAATTTCTCGCGCGAGGCCTCCCAGTCCACGCCCACGCCCATCTCGCCCGGATGCACGACCAGCACCTCGCGCGCGTCGAGTCGCTGCCAGCCGCCGGATTCGCCGCCGAGCGCGGCCTGCGCCAGGCGCGAGGATGCGAGTTCGCCCAGGCCGTGCACCTGCGCGACCAGCGGCGCGCTGTCGCCGCCGGCCGCGGCCAGCGCCAGCAGGTCGTCGCGCAGGCCGTCGAAGTCGCGCGCGATCGCGTCGCGCAGGCCGTGGCCGGCGTCGGGATCGATGGCGTCGGCGGTGAGCAGGTGGCGCTCGCGCAGCGCGTTCCAGTCCGCGCTCCAGTCCTGTCCGGACGCGGCCTGCTCGGCCATCGCCACCAGCGCGTTGGTGGTGCCGGCCATCGCCGAGACCACGACCGCGCGCACCTGCGCGCCGTCGTCGACCAGCGGCGCCAGCGCCTGGATGCGCGCGGCATCGGCGACGCTGCTGCCGCCGAACTTGTGCACGCGGGTGGAGCCGGCCGGGGCGATCGCCGCGAGCACGGAGGTGGCGGCGGAGGAAACGGCGTCACCGAGGACCTGGGATGGCGCGGACGACATGTTGGGGAAGCTCCGGTTGGGGCTCCGCGTCCGGTCGAGGTGGGAGGCCGTGCGGCCCGCACCCGGATCGGGTGCGGAGCGGCGTGATCGATCAGTCCTGCACGCGCGTCCGCACCCCGGCCCGAATGGTGCCGGTGGTGGTAATCGTCGCAATCGCAACCGTCTGCACGTGCGGTGCATCGATGCGGAAGGCGGCAATGGCGTGGACGTTCGACATGGGGCGCCATGAATACCGGACGATGGTGCGGCGCGTCAAGCGTCGGCGTGGGTTGCATCGGCAACCATCCTCATCGCGGCGCAAAGGTGTGCGGAGAACGGCAACGGGCAAACATAAAGCCTGTCATTTCGACCGCAGGGAGAAATCTGCTTCCTGCGTTCCGGAGGGGAGATTTCTCCCTGCGGTCGAAATGACAGGGGCATGGGCGCGGACAGGGGTGACGGCACCGGCACGGACGAGGGATGGGCGGCCGGTTCCGGCGCCCTGCGCCGGCCCGATTGTGACGATGCGCGGAATTCGTCCTATGCTCGGCCCCGCGAGCGACCGCCGGCGCGACCGGCCAGCCAGCCACAGGGGACGCTGTGAAGCCGACCGACATCCGCAATCCCGACACCTTCCACAAGGTCGTCGACTGCCAGTGGGCCTGTCCCGCGCACACCCCGGTTCCCGAATACATCCGCCTGATCGCCGCCGGCCGCTACGCCGACGCCTACATGGTGAACTGGCGCAGCAACGTCTTCCCCGGGATCCTCGGCCGCACCTGCGACCGGCCCTGCGAGCCCGCCTGCCGCCGCGGCCGGGTGGAGGAGAACAACGGCCCGCCGTCGATGCGCGACAAGCCCGAGCCGGTGGCGATCTGCCGGCTCAAGCGCGTGGCCGCCGACCACAAGGGCGACGTCGGTGCGCGCATGCCGAAGCCGCCCGCGCAAGGCAACGGCCGCCGCATCGCCTGCGTCGGCGCCGGGCCGTCGTCTCTGACCGTGGCCCGCGACCTCGCGCCGCTGGGCTACGCCGTCACCGTGTTCGAGGCCGATCCCAAGGCCGGCGGCTTCATGCGCACCCAGGTGCCGCGCTTCCGCCTGCCCGAGGCGGTGATCGACGAGGAGACCGGCTACATCCTCGACATCGGCGTGGAATTCGTCGGCGACACGCGGGTCGAATCGATGCGCGCGCTGCTCGAACAGGGATACGACGCGGTCTTCGTCGGCAGCGGCGCGCCGCGCGGGCGCGACCTCGACCTGCCGGGGCGGAAAGAGTGCGCGGCCAGCATCCACGTCGGCCTCGACTGGCTGGCCAACGTCTACTTCGGCCACGTCACCCGCGTCGGTCGTCGGGTGCTGGTGCTCGGCGGCGGCAACACCGCGATGGACTGCTGCCGCTCGGCGCGGCGGCTGGGCGGGGAAGAAGTCACCGTCGTCGTTCGCTCGGGCTTCGACGAGATGAAGGCCAGCCCCTGGGAGAAGGAGGACGCGATGCACGAGGGCATCCCGATCCTCGACTTCCGCGTGCCCAAGGCCTTCGAACACGCCAGCGGCCGCCTGACCGGCATGCGCTTCGAGCGCGTGCGCGCCGAGTACGACGAGCGCGGGCGCCGCAGGCTGGTGCCGACCGGCGAGCCCGACGAGGTGATTCCCTGCGACGAGGTGCTGATCGCGGTCGGCCAGGAGAACGCCTTCCCCTGGATCGAGCGCGACCTCGGCATCGACTTCGACGAGTGGGGCATGCCGGTGGTCGACAAGGTCACCCACCAGTCGACCCTGCCGAAGGTGCTGTTCGGCGGCGACGCCGCCTTCGGACCGAAGAACATCATCTGGGCGGTGGCCCACGGCCATGCCGCGGCGATCTCGATCGACCGCCTGCTCGAAGGCGCCGATCCGAAGGACCGCCCCGCGCCCGGCGTCACCCTGGAGTCGCAGAAGATGGGCATCCACGAGTGGCGCTACGACAACGCGGTCTCGCCCGACGAGCGCTTCGCGGTGCCGTGGTCGGAGGCGGCGAAGAAGCTCGACAGCATGGACGTCGAGGTCGAGCTCGGCTTCGACGCCGCCACCGCCTGGAAGGAGACCCAGCGTTGCCTCAACTGCGACGTGCAGACGGTCTTCGCCCGCGACAAGTGCATCGAATGCGACGCCTGCGTCGACATCTGCCCGACCGACTGCATCAGCTTCACCGCCAACGGCGACGAGGCCGAACTGCGCACCCGGCTGACCGCGCCGGCGCTCAACGCCGGGCAGCCGCTGTACGTCTCCGAACCGCTGAAGACGACGCGGGTGATGGTCAAGGACGAGGACGTCTGCCTGCACTGCGGCCTTTGCGCCGAGCGCTGTCCCACCGGCGCCTGGGACATGCAGAAGTTCCTGCTGCAGGAGACGTACGCCGGCGGCTGCGGCTGCGGCGAGGCGGCGTCGAAGGAGGCGGCATGACTCCGGGAACCACGGAATGCCCCCCGGTCGTCATCCCGGCGCAAGCCGGGATCCATTTTGATTTCCTGCCGGGAGCGAAAGGAGCAAGATCAAGATGGATGACTCGCTGCGCTCGCCCTCCGGGCCATTCGCCGTGGCGAATGTTCGCTTCGGCCTCCGGCCTGCGCAGTCCTGCTTTCGCAGGAATGACGGCAAGTGCAAGCATGGCGACGGGCAAAGGGGGCGCCGCATGACCCCCGCCCACGCGCCACTGCAGTCGGTCAATGATTTCGTCGTCAAGTTCGCCAACGTCAACGGCTCGGGCTCGGCCTCGGCCAACGAACTGTTCGCCAAGGCGATCCTGCGCATGGGCGTGCCGGTCAGCCCGCGCAACATCTTCCCGTCGAACATCCAGGGCCTGCCGACCTGGTACGAGGTGCGGGTGAGCGAGGCCGGCTGGCTGGGCCGGCGCGGCGGCGTCGACCTGATGGTGGCGATGAACCCGCAGACCTGGGATGCCGACGTCGCCGAGATCGAACCGGGCGGCTACCTGTTCCACGACAGCAGCAAGCCGGTCCCGCGCGCGCGCCTGCGCGACGACATCACCGTGATCGGCGTGCCGCTGACCGAACTCTGCAACGCCGCCTGGGACGATCCGCGCCAGCGCCAGCTGTTCAAGAACATCATGTACGTCGGCGCGCTGGCGGCCCTGCTGGACATCGACATGGGCGCGGTCGAGACCCTGGTCGGCGAGCAGTACAAGGCCAAGCCGAAGCTGCAGGCGCCGAACGTCGAGGCCCTGCACCTGGGGCGCGACTGGGTGGCGGCCCACCTGCCGCATCCCATCGGCCTGCGCGTGCAGGCCGCGGACGCGGTCGGCGACCGGATCTTCGTCGACGGCAACGATGCGGCCGCGCTCGGCTGCGTCTACGGCGGCGCCACGGTCTGCGCCTGGTATCCGATCACCCCCTCGTCCTCGCTGGCCGAAGGCTTCGACAGGTACTGCCGCAGGTTTCGTGTCGATGCCGACGGCAAGGCGCGCCATGCCATCCTCCAGGCCGAGGACGAGATCGCCTCGATCGGCATGGTGGTCGGCGCCGGCTGGAACGGCGCGCGCGCCTTCACCACCACCTCGGGCCCGGGCGTGTCGCTGATGAACGAATTCATCGGCCTGGCCTACTTCGCCGAGATCCCGGTGACCATCATCGACGTGCAGCGCGGCGGCCCGTCCACCGGCATGCCCACGCGCACCCAGCAGTCCGACGTGCTCGCCTGCGCCTTCGCCTCGCACGGCGACACCAGGCACGTGCTGCTGCTGCCCGAGGATCCGCGCGAGTGCTTCGACTTCTCGGCCGCGGCGCTCGACCTCGCCGACCGGCTGCAGACGCCGGTGTTCGTGCTCACCGACCTCGACATCGGCATGAACCAGCGCCTGTGCGCGCCGTTCGAATGGGACGATGCGCGCGGCTACGACCGCGGCAAGGTGATGAGCGCCGAAGACCTGGAGTCGGGTCGCGAGTTCGCCCGCTACAAGGACGTCGACGGCGACGGCATCCCGTGGCGGACCTGGCCGGGGACGCATCCGGACAAGGGCGCGTACTTCACCCGCGGCACCTCGCGCAATCCGCAGGCGCAGTATTCCGAGCGCGGCCCGGACTACGTCTACAACATGCAGCGCCTGCTGCAGAAGTTCGACACCGCGAAGTCGCTGGTGCCGCAGCCGGTGCTGGCGCCGGCCGGACTGCCCACGCGCTTCGGCGCGATCTTCTACGGCTCGACCAGCCCGGCGATGGCCGAGGCGGTCGAACAGCTGCGCGAGGCCGGCGTGGCGCTGGACACGCTGCGCGTGCGCGCGTATCCGTTCCCGGATTCCGTGCGCGCGTTCATCGACGGCCACGAACAGGTGTTCGTGGTCGAACAGAACCGCGACGGCCAGCTGCGGCTGCTGCTGGTCGACGCCTTCGGCACCGATCCCGCGCGCCTGATCGCGCTGCTGCACTACGACGGCACCCCGATCACCGCGCGCTTCATCAGCGGCGCGATCCTTGAGCACCTGCAGCCGCATGCGCGGCGGAAGGAGAAGGTGGCATGACCTGGCTCGCCAAGCCCCGCCTCCACCATCCGACCCTGCCCTGCAACGCCATCGGCTTCACCCGCCGCGACTACGAGGGCAAGATCAGCACCCTGTGCGCCGGCTGCGGCCACGACTCGATCTCCGCGGCGATCATCCAGGCCTGCTGGGAGCTCGACATCCAGCCGCACCGCATCGCCAAGCTCTCGGGCATCGGCTGCAGCTCGAAGACGCCGGACTACTTCCTCGGCCAGTCGCACGGCTTCAACACCGTGCACGGGCGCATGCCCTCGGTGCTGACCGGCGCCAACCTCGCCAACCGTTTGCTGACCTACCTCGGCGTCTCCGGCGACGGCGACTCGGCGTCCATCGGCATCGGCCAGTTCGTGCACGCCATCCGCCGCGGCGTGGACATGACCTACATCGTCGAGAACAACGGCGTCTACGGCCTGACCAAGGGCCAGTTCTCGGCCACCGCCGACCAGGGCTCGGTGTCGAAGAAGGGCGTGGCCAACGCCGACAGCCCGCTGGACATGGTGACGATGGCGCTGCAGCTGGGCGCCAGCTACGTCGGCCGCGGCTTCTCCGGCGACAAGCGGCAGTTGGTGCCGCTGATCAAGGGCGCGCTGTCGCACCGGGGCGCGGCCTTCCTCGACGTGATCAGCCCCTGCGTGGCCTTCAACAACCACGCTGGCAGCACCAGGAGCTACGACCACGTGCGCGAACACAACGAGGCGGTCAACCGCCTGGACGTGATGACGCCGCGGGCGGCGATCGAACTGGAGCAGGCGCCCGGCAGCACCATCGACGTGCCCCAGCACGACGGCAGCGTGCTGCGCCTGCACAAGCTCGACGCCGGCTACGACCCGCGCGACCGGATCGCCGCGCTGAACCTGATCCAGCAGCGCCACGCGCGCGGCGAGCTGGCGACCGGACTGCTGTTCGTGGACCCCGCCGCGGACGACCTCCACGGCCACCTCCGCACCGTGGACACGCCGCTGAACGCGCTCGGGCCCGCCGAGCTGTGCCCGGGGGCGGCGGCGCTGGCGAAGATCAACGCCGCCCTGCGCTGAGGCTGGCCCGAAGGCCCGCCGCATGGTCAAATGACGCCCGAAGCGGGGGTACCGCGCCACGGCGCGGTTGAGACAGACCCTTCGAACCTGATCCGGGTGATGCCGGCGTAGGGAAGCTTCGCAGGACGCGCCGTATCGCCCAGCCGTTCCGGGCCCGCAATCCGACCGTCCCGCGCCTTCGCTTCGTTCGTGGCCTGCGAATCCCTCGCGGGCCTGATGCGAATCCCTCGCAAGAGACCGCACATCCATGTGCGGGGATTCAAAAGGACGATGCCGATGAACGCCGTTCCCGCCTCGCTGGTCCAGCAGACCGAGCAACTTTCCGAATCCGTCACCCGGCCGATCCCGGGGTCGCGCAAGATCTTCGTCGAAGGCTCGCGCCCCGACCTGCGCGTGCCGATGCGCGAGATCGCGCTGACGAAGACGCCGACCCTGTTCGGCGGCGAGGACAACCCGCCGGTCACGGTCTACGACACTTCCGGGCCGTACACCGATCCCGAGGCGCGCATCGACCTGTCGGCCGGCCTGCCGCCGCTGCGCGCGCGCTGGATCGAAGAACGCGGCGACACCCAGGCGCTGGACGCGCTGAGCTCCGAGTTCGGTCGCGCGCGCGAGGCCAATACCAGGCTCGACGCGGTGCGCTTCCCGTCGCGCCTGCTGCCCCGTCGCGCGAAGGCCGGCACCAACGTCACCCAGATGCACTACGCGCGCCGCGGCATCGTCACGCCCGAGATGGAGTTCGTCGCCATCCGCGAGAACCAGCGCCTGGAACTGGTGCGCGACGACATGCTGCGCAGCCAGCATCCCGGCGAAGCCTTCGGCGCGAGCATCCAGAAGGTCATCACCCCGGAGTTCGTGCGCGACGAGATCGCCCGCGGCCGCGCGATCCTGCCCAACAACATCAACCACCCCGAGAGCGAGCCGATGATCATCGGCCGCAACTTCCTCACCAAGATCAACGCCAACATCGGCAACTCGGCCGTGAGTTCGGGCATCGCCGAGGAAGTGGAAAAGCTGGTCTGGTCGATCCGCTGGGGCGGCGACACGGTGATGGACCTGTCCACCGGCAAGCACATCCACGAGACCCGCGAGTGGATCATCCGCAACTCGCCGGTGCCGATCGGCACCGTGCCGATCTACCAGGCGCTGGAGAAGGTCGACGGCCGCGCCGAGGAGCTGACCTGGGAGATCTTCCGCGACACCCTGATCGAGCAGGCCGAGCAGGGCGTGGACTACTTCACCATTCATGCCGGCGTGCTGCTGCGCTACGTGCCGCTGACGGCCAAGCGCGTGACCGGCATCGTCTCGCGCGGCGGCAGCATCCTCGCCAAGTGGTGCCTCGCGCACCACAGGGAGAATTTCCTCTACACCCACTTCGAGGACATCTGCGAGATCATGAAGGCCTACGACGTGGCCTTCTCGCTCGGCGACGGCCTGCGCCCGGGCTGTATTGCGGATGCCAACGACGCCGCCCAGTTCGGCGAACTCGAAACGCTGGGCGAACTGACGAAGATCGCCTGGAAGCACGACGTCCAGACCATGATCGAAGGCCCCGGCCACGTGCCGATGCAGCTGATCAAGGAGAACATGGACAAGCAGCTCGCCGAATGCGGCGAGGCGCCGTTCTACACCCTCGGCCCGCTGACCACCGACATCGCGCCGGGCTACGACCACATCACCAGCGCGATCGGCGCGGCGATGATCGGCTGGTTCGGCACCGCCATGCTCTGCTACGTCACGCCCAAGGAGCACCTCGGCCTGCCCAACCGGCAGGACGTGCGCGACGGGATCATGGCCTACAGGATCGCCGCGCACGCCGCGGATCTCGCCAAGGGCCACCCGGGCGCCCAGGTGCGCGACAACGCGCTGTCCAAGGCGCGCTTCGAGTTTCGCTGGGAGGACCAGTTCCACCTCGGCCTGGATCCGGAGAAGGCCAAGGAATTCCACGACGAGACCCTGCCCAAGGACGCGCACAAGCTCGCCCACTTCTGCTCGATGTGCGGCCCGCACTTCTGCTCGATGAAGATCACCCAGGACGTGCGCGACTACGCCGCCGGGCACGGCGTGGACGAGGCGCAGGCGCTGGAGGCCGGGATGGCGGAGAAGTCCGCCGAATTCCGCGGGCAGGGCGCGCAGGTCTACCGGCGGGGATGACCTGCGCGGCGGCAGGAAAAGGGTTCTTCTCCCAATCAAGGGAACAGCCCGGAGCAACGCCGTCATTTCGACCGCAGGGAGAAATCTTCTCCCCGCGCGCCGGAGACGGGATTTCTCCCTGCGGTCGAAATGACAATTTTCTGCGTGCAAGCGCCGTTCGTCCGCCGCCGGATGCCGCCGACGGCCGCGGAGGGGAGTATTCATCCGGCGTAGCGCCGCGCGTGCTAGCGTCCGCGGGACCGACAGGAGGGAATGGCCATGACCACGTTTCGCGCCGCAGCATGGATCTTCGGGCTGGCGACGGCCGCCCTGCTGGCCGCCTGCGCCACCGGTCCGCGCATCACCACCGAGGCCGATCCGGAAGCGGATTTCGCCCGCTACCGCAGCTTCGGCTTCTACGCGCCGCTGGCGATCGAGAAGGAAGGCTACAGCTCCGCGGCCAGCGAGCGGATGAAGGCCGCGGCCCGCGCGCAGATGGAGTCGCGCGGCTACGTGTTCACCACCGACCAGCCGGACCTGTGGCTGAACATCAATGCCTACACCCAGCAGCGCACCGACGTCAGCACCATGCCGAGCGTCGACTACGCCTACTACTACAGCTATCGCGCCCGCGGCTACTACGTGGTGCCGTACTGGCGCGACCGCACCGACGTCTACCGCTACACCGAGGGCACGCTGAACGTCGACCTGGTCGACGCCGCGCGCAACCGGCTGGTGTGGGAAGGCATCGCCGTCGGCCGCGTGACCAAGCACAAGACCCCGGCCGACCGCGACGCGCGCATCGACAGCACCATGGCCGAGATCTTCGCGCAGTATCCCTACAGCGCCGGTTCGGTGCCTGCGCCGCGGTAGGCGGATACGGATGGGCGGCGGCGCCCTTGCGGGGCTGCCTCCATTCCAGTCCTCCTCCGCAAGCTGAGAGAGGCCATTAAGGCAGTGGCTGCCTGCTCTCGCGCAGTCCTTCATCGGTTCCACATTCTGGCCGCCCCCTTTTGATTCAGGGGGGTGATGGATCCGGGGCTTCGGTCGGAGCCATCGTGAAGATCAAGCGGCCGGCCACGCACGCTGCCGTCGCCGCGACAAGCTGTGCAGCAATGAACCAGGGCACGTCCGTGATCCGGATGCCGGAAAAGCTGTCGGTGAGGGCACGTGCGATGGACACCGCCGGATTGGCGAACGACGTCGAGGCCGTGAACCAGTAGGCGGCGGCGATGTAGGCGCCGACCGCCAGTGCGGTCGCCGGCACGCCGTGACGCGATGCACCGAAGACGACCAGCACCAGGCCGAAGGTCGCCACGAACTCACTCCAGACCAGCGCGCTACCTTCGCGCGCCTGTTCGGACATCGAGAACAAGGGCAGGTCGAACATGGCGTGCGCCGCCGCCACGCCTGCCATCGCGCCGACCACCTGCGCGCCGACGTAGCCGGCTGCTTCGCCCATCCCGAGTGTCCTGCGCAACATCATGGCGATGGTGACGGCCGGATTGAAATGCGCACCGGACACGTTGGCGAACACCACGATCAGCGCGAACAGGACTGCGCCGGTGGCGATCGCGTTGGCGAGCAGTGCCAGCGCGACATTTCCGCCCGCCAGACGTTCGGCCATGATCCCGGAGCCGACGACTGCCGCCAGCAGGAACGCAGTTCCCAGCGCTTCGGCGGCCGTGCGGCGCAGCAGCGGCACGTCAGGACTCGCCGATCGCGCGGACTTCCCTCTGCAGCGACAGCCGGTCGAGCTTGTCGTGGGGCAGGCTCAGGAACAGGCGCAGGCGGCGCGCGATGGCCTGCGCCGTCCTGGCGAAGACGGCGCGCTTCGTCTCGTCGCCGCCCTCGGCCCTGGCTGGATCGGGGAATCCCCAGTGCGCGGTCATCGGCGAACCCGGCCAGAACGGACAGGCCTCGCCGGCCGCGCTGTCGCAGACGGTGATGATGAAATCCATCTTCGGTGCATCCGGCGCGGCGAACACGTCCCAGCTCTTGCTGGAGAACCCTGCCGTCCCGCAGCCGAGGTTCTGGAGCGTTTCCAGCGCGAACGGATTGACCTGCCCGGTGGGCTGGCTGCCGGCGCTGTAACCCTTGAAGCGACCACCGGACAGCTGGTTCACCAGGCCTTCGGCCAGGATGCTGCGGGCGCTGTTGCCGGTGCACAGGAACAGGATGTTGTAGGGAGGGCTGGCCATCAGCAGCAGCCCGACGCGGCGCTGCCGCAGGAGGCAGCCTTTGCGTTCCCGGTCGGACGAGCGGGTGCGCAGCACGCTTCATCGGAGACGTCACCGCTGCGGCCGCGGCCATGGACGGGAATATCGCCCATGGTGTGGAAGGCTTCCCAGACCACGCCCTGTGGATCTTCCAGCCAGTGCTTGTCCGAACGCGCGTAGCAGCAGTTCGCGCCGGCCTCGGGTTCGCTGGACAGTCCGGCGATGCGGGCACGTTCCTCGATCTCGGACAATTCATCCGCACTCTCGACCTGGATGCCGAGATGGTTGACGCCAACGGCATCGGCGCGCGTCGAGATGGCGAAGTTCACGCGCGGGTCTTCGAGCATCCACTTGGCGTAGTCGTCCTTCTCGACGCTCGGCGGCGCGGCGAACAGGCCGGAGTAGAACCGGATGCTCTCCGGCAGGTTCCTGACCGAGACGTGGACGTGCAGGCGTTTCATGGCAGGGCTCCTCGGGCTACTTGGCGCATGCGGTGGCGGAGGCTTCGCACGGCGTACCGGCGCAGCAGTTCTCGGTCAGGAAGGACAGCAGCTTGTCCATCGCCGGGTAGTTGGCCGAATAGATGACGAAGCGACCGTCCTGCCGCGAGAGGGTCAGGCCCGCGTTGGTGAGTTCCTTCAAATGGAAGGAAAGCGTCGCGGGACTGATGTCAAGCCGGTCGGCGATCCGGCCGGCGGGCAGCCCGTCCGGTCCCTGCTGCACCAGCAGGCGGAACACGGCCAGACGGGTTTCCTGGGAAAGGGCACCCAGCAGCGCCACGGCATCGGCGTTTTTCATATTTCGATATTATTGGAAATATCTAATTGATGCAACGGGCCTCGCCAGCCCCGGTCGCAGTCGTTCTGTCTTCCGGGGGCGGGAAAGGACGGCTGGCGCCGCCGCCATCCGCTCCTTGCGACCCGGACGCTGCTTCCGACGGGCCGGTTCCCCGGCCTGTTTCCGTTGGAAAGTCCGGCCTTGGCGAGGCCGGAGCGGCCGGACCGGTGGTCGAACGCGATACCAGCGGGAGGGCCGGAGGCGTCCATGCGCTCGGCAGCCAGCCCGCAGGTCTACGGAAATGGTTATAAAATATTGTTTTTATTGAAATTTCAGGTTCATGTTTTCGCGCTGGCTTGGTTTCTGGCTTTGCCGACACGATGAAGTGCTCTGGACGCCGCTGCCGACCGTTCCCCGTTCCATCAGCGCAACGCTGGGGAACTTTCCCGTTCCTTAGCAGTCACACATGCCGACTGCTAAACTCGTGAGCATGAAGACCCCCATGACCCAAGCCCTCGTTGCCAACAACCTGCCGGTTCCCGCCTTCACCGGGCTGACCCCGGTCGGTTCGCTGGAGGCCTACATCGGCGCGGTCCACCAGATCCCGGTGCTGTCGGTCGAGGACGAACAGGACCTCGCGCGGCGCTTCCGCGACCACGAGGACCTCGACGCCGCGCGCGAGCTGGTGCATTCGCACCTGCGCTTCGTCGTGCACGTCGCCCGCGGCTACAGCGGCTACGGCCTGCAACTGGGCGACCTGATCCAGGAAGGCAACATCGGCCTGATGAAGGCCGTCAAGCGCTTCGACCCCGAGGTCGGCGTGCGCCTGGTCAGCTTCGCGGTGCACTGGATCCGCGCCGAGATGCACGAGTTCATCCTCAAGAACTGGCGCATCGTCAAGGTCGCCACGACCAAGGCGCAGCGCAAGCTGTTCTTCAACCTGCGCAAGAGCAAGACCCGCCTGGGCTGGCTCAACGCGGCGGAAGTCAGCGCGGTGGCGAAGGACCTCAACGTGTCCGAGCGCGAGGTGCTGGAGATGGAGTCGCGCCTGTCGGGCCGCGACATCGGCTTCGACGCGCCGAGCGACGAGGACGACGACCACGCGCCGCCGTCGCCGGCCGCCTACCTCGTCGCCCGCGACGAGGATCCGGCGCAGGCCTACGAGCGCCGCGACAGCGAGGCCGACCAGCTCGAGCTGCTGCGCGAGGGCATGGCGAGGCTGGACGCGCGCTCGCGCGACATCATCCGGCGCCGCTGGCTCGATGCCGACAGCAAGGTCACGCTGCAGGAGCTGGCCGACGAGTACGGCGTCTCGGCCGAGCGCATCCGCCAGGTCGAGGCCAATGCGCTGAAGAAGATGAAGGCGCTGTTCGCGGCCTGATCGGCGTAGTCGCCGGAAGAGGAAGAGGCAACGGCCCGCGCAAGCGGGCCGTTTGCGTTCGTGCCGTCATCGTGGCTTGGTTCGATCCACCGCAGCTCGTCATCCCGGCGAAAGCCGGGATCCATTTTGCCTTTGTCGTTTGCTGTTGCCGTCGAAGGGCAAGATCAAGATGGATCCCGGCTTTCGCCGGGATGACGGTGAGGGGGATGACGGCTGAAAGGATGGCGACTGATGGAGATGGTAGCCGAGGGAGCCGGGGAAGCCCCTACCACTTGAACAGCACCAGACTGATCGCCAGCGCGCCCATGCCGGTGACCAGGCCGTACACGGTTTCGTGGCCCTTGGCGTAGCGCTTGGCGGCCGGCAGCAGTTCGTCCAGGGCGAGGAACACCATCACCCCGGCGATGACGCCGAACACGGCGCCGAACACCGCCTCCGACAGGAACGGGCGCAGCAGCACGTAGCCGATGATCGCGCCGACCGGTTCGGCCAGGCCCGACAGCAGGCAGGCGATGAACGCATAGACCTTGTTGTTGGTGGCGAAGTACACCGGCACCGCGATCGCGATGCCCTCGGGGATGTTGTGGATCGCGATCGCGAACGCCAGCGGCATGCCGACGCCGGGATCGCCGAGGGTGGCGAAGAACGTCGCCAGGCCTTCGGGAAAGTTGTGCGCGGTGATCGCGATCGCGGTCAGCAGGCCGACGCGCTTGATGTAGTCGCGGTTGTGCTGGCGGAAGTAGGGATCGTCCACCTCCAGTCGTTCGTGCGGATTGGGCACCAGCCGGTCGATGGTGACGATCAGCAGCACGCCGGCCAGGAACGACAGCGTGCCCCAGGTGAAGCCGAGCTTGTCGCCGTAGGCCAGGGTGAACGAGGCGATCGACTTGTTGAGGATCTCGGCCAGCGACACGTAGACCATCGCGCCGCCGGCGAAGGCGAGGCCGAACGCGAGCAGGCGTGCATTCGGCTTCTTCGACGCGAACACCAGCAGGCTGCCGAAGCCGGTGGCCAGTCCCGCGCCCGTGGTCACGAGGAGGGCGATCAGCCAGTTCTGCGTCGGGATGTCGGTCATGCGGGGCGCGTTCCGGGGGACGCGCCATCCTAGCCGAACTGCAGCGCGCGCGGCCTGCGCGATGCGCGTTCGCGTTCGTTACTTTGTATCGGAACGATCGTCGTCGCCGAGGATGATCCGCGCCGCGCGCTGGTAGCTCCAGTACGCCCAGAACCAGTTGAGCAGCACCACCAGGCGGTTGCGGAATCCGATCAGGAAAAACACGTGCGCGGTGAGCCAGAACCACCACGCCAGCAGGCCGGACAGTTTCAGGCGACCGAAATCGACCACCGCGGCCATGCGGCCGATGGTGGCGAGGTTGCCGTAGTCGCGGTAGACGAACGGCGTCGTCGTCCGGCCCGACAGGCGCGCGCGGATCGACTGCGCCACGTGCCGGCCCATCTGCTTGGCCGCGGGCGCGACGCCGGGCACGGGCTTGCCGTCCTGCTGCAGCGAGGCGAGGTCGCCGGCGACGAACAGGTCGGGATGGCCGGGTACGGTGAGGTCGGGCAGCACCGGCACGCGGCCGGCGCGGTCGAGTTCGACGCCGAGCGTGCGGCCCAGCGGCGAGGCGGCGACGCCCGCGGCCCAGACCACGGTCTTCGCGGGCACGAAGGTCTCGCCTAGGCGGTAGCCCTCGGCGGTGATGTCCGCGACCGGCGTGCCGGTGGCGACTTCGACGCCGAGTTTCTCGAGCTGTCGCCGCGCCTTTTCCGACAGGTCCTCGGGGAACGAGGACAGCACGCGCGGCCCGGCCTCGACCAGACGCACGCGCGCCTGCGCCGGATCGATGTTGCGGAACTCGTCCTTCAGCGTGTGCCGCGCGATCTCGGCCAGGGTGCCCGCGAGCTCGACGCCGGTCGGGCCGCCGCCGACGACGGCGAAGCTGAGCCAGGCCTCGCGCTCGGCGGGATCGTCGGCGGCCTCGGCGCGCTCGAAGGCGAGCAGCAACTTGCGGCGCAGGTCGAGCGCGTCGTCGAGCGTCTTCAGCCCCGGCGCGTGCGCGGCCCAGTGGTCGTTGCCGAAGTAGGCGTGGGTGGCGCCGCTGGCGAGCAGCAGGAAGTCGAAGGCGATGGCGCTGCCGTCCTCGAGTTCGACGCGCTTGCCGGCCGCGTCGATGCGCGCCACCGTCGCCATGCGCACCTCGACGTTCTTCTGCCCGCGCAGGATGTGGCGCAGCGGCGCGGCGATGTCGGGCGCGGACAGGCCGGCGGTCGCGACCTGGTAGAGCAGCGGCTGGAACAGGTGGTGGTTGCCGCGGTCGAGCAGGGTGATGCGCACCGGCGCCGACGCCAGCGCCCGCGTCGCCCAGAGGCCGGCGAAGCCGCCGCCGACGATGACGACGTGGGGCATGGGGGCGGTCATGGCGTGATTATCTCAGGATGCAGGCAAAGGCGGGGCGCCTGCGCAGGAGATCGCGAGATTCCTTTGGAACCGTCATTCCCGCGAAGGCGGGAATCCAGCGTCTTTACCGTGCATGAAAAGCAAAGACACTGGGTTCCCGCCTTCGCGGGAATGACGGTGTCGAGGTGCGTGCGTCAGCCGATCTTCGCCGCCAGCTGCGCCTCCAGCTTGCGCTGGTCGGCGGCAAAGTTGCGGATGCCCTGGGCGAGCTTCTCTGTCGCCATCGCGTCCTCGTTGTGCTGCCAGCGGAAGCCGGCCTCGTCGAGCGCGGCGGGCTGCGCGGTGCGTTCGCCGGTATCGGCCAGGGCGCGTTCGACCGGCGCGTCGGAGGCTTCCAGCGCGGCCAGCAGGTCGGGCGAGATGGTCAGCCGGTCGCAGCCGGCCAGCGCCAGCACTTCCCCGGTGTTGCGGAAGCTCGCGCCCATCACCACGGTGTCGTAGCCGTGGCGCTTGTAGTAGTGCCAGATGCCGGTGACCGATTGCACGCCCGGGTCGTCCTGCGGCGTGGCCGGCTTGTCCATGCCGTTGGCCAGGTGCCAGTCGAGGATGCGGCCGACGAAGGGCGAGATCAGGAACACGCCGGCCTCGGCGCAGGCCACCGCCTGCGCGAACGAGAACAGCAGGGTCAGGTTGCAGTGGATGCCTTCGCGCTCGAGCCGCTCGGCGGCGCGGATGCCTTCCCAGGTCGAGGCGGTCTTGATCAGCAGGCGGTCGGTGCCGATCCCGGCCTGATCGTAGAGCTCGACGAGACGGTGCGCCTTGGCGACGGTGGCCTCGGTGTCGAAGCTCAGCCGCGCGTCGACCTCGGTGGAGACGCGGCCCGGGATCAGCTTCAGGATCTCGCCGCCGATCGCCACCGCTAGCCGGTCGCAGGCATCGCCGACCTTCGCCTCGCCGCTGCCGGTCGCCTTCGCCACCGCTTCGTCGAGATGGCCGGCGTAGGCGGGCAGCGACGCGGCCTTGAGCAGCAGCGAGGGATTGGTGGTGGCGTCCATCGGCTTGAAGCGGGCGATGGCCTCGATGTCGCCGGTGTCGGCGACGACGGTGGACAGGGCGCGGAGCTGTTCGAGCTGGGTCGTCATGGGGGCGCGAGGCGGATCGATGCGGGAAGACGCCTATTGTCGCGCATCCGCCGGCGCGGCGCCGCATTGGTTTCAGCCCGTACGGTCGCGGTCGATCAGCGAGGCCTTGCGCGTGTCGGGCATCCGCAGGTAGACCAGCAGCGAGCAGCCGATGCAGGCGGTGACGTACCAGAAGAAGCCGCGCTCATGGCCGATGTCCTTGAACCACAGCGCCACGTATTCGGCGGTGCCGCCGAACAGCGCCACCGTCAGCGCGTAGGGCAGGCCGACGCCGAGGGCGCGGACCTCGACCGGGAACAGCTCCGCCTTCACCACCGCGTTGATCGCGGTGTAGCCGCTGACGATGACAAGCGCGCCGAGGATCAGCCAGAACGCCTGCGCCGGGCTCGACGCGTGCTGCAGCGCGGACAGGATCGGCCAGGTGCACAGCGTGCCGAGCACGCCGAACGCGATCAGCACCGGGCGCCGCCCGATGCGGTCCGACAGCGCGCCGACCAGCGGCTGCAGCAGCATGTACACGAACAGCGTGGAGGCGTTGATCAGGCTCGCGGTCTCGCTGGCGATGCCGGCGCTGTTGACCATGAACTTGTGCACGTAGGTGGTGTAGGTATAGAACGCCAGCGTGCCGCCCATGGTCAGGCCGACCACGGTCAACACCGCGCGCGGATGGCGCGCGAGCTCGCGCAGCGTGCCCTGGCGCGCGTTGGCCTGCTCCGACGCGCCGGCTTCGGCCTTCGCGAAGGCCTCGCTCTCGACCATGGTCCGGCGCAGCCACAGCGCCACCACCGCGGCGACCGCGCCGATGACGAACGGGATCCGCCAGCCCCAGTCGCGCAGCTGGTCGTCGGTCAGGAACACGCGCTGCAGCGCGATCAGCACGCCGAGCGCGACCAGGTGGCCCATGACGAGCGTGACGTACTGGAAGCTCGACCAGAAGCCGCGGTGCTCGCGCGTGGCGACTTCGCTCAGGTAGGTGGCCGAGGTGCCGTACTCGCCGCCGACGCTCAGGCCCTGCAGCAGCCGCGCCAGCACCAGCAGCACCGGCGCGGCGACGCCGATGCTGGCGTAGCCGGGCGTGCAGGCGATCATCAGCGAGCCGGTGCACATCATCACCACCGACAGCATCAGCGCGCGCTTGCGGCCGTGGCGATCGGCGTAGCGGCCGAGCAGCCAGGCGCCGAGCGGGCGCATCAGGAAACCGACGGCGAAGATCGCCGAGGTCTTGAGCAACTGGCTGGTGCGGTCGCCGCCGGGGAAGAACACCTCGGCGAAATACAGCGAGAACGCGGCGTAGACGTACCAGTCGTACCACTCGACGAGGTTGCCGACCGAGCCGCTGAAGATGCTGCGCAGGCGCTGCGCGGGCGTCATGGCGGCGCTGGATCGGGTCTGCATGCGGTGGTCGCGCCGGATCGGGATCGCGCGATTGTGGCCCGTCCGCGCCGCGGGATCACGCTGCGGCGCATCGCCGCCGGAACGCGCTAATCTGGAGGCCGGATCACGTCGGGAAAACCGCCATGGCGGAGGTGGAGAAGCGGATCGCGTTGTTGATCGATGCGGACAACGCGCCGGCGTCGAAGATCGACGCGATCCTCAACGAGGTCGCACGCCACGGCGTGGCCAACGTGCGCCGGGCCTACGGCAACTGGAAGAATCCCCACATCAAGTCCTGGGAAGCGGTGCTGCACGAATACGCGATCCGCCCGATCCAGCAGTTCGCGTACTCCTCCGGCAAGAACGCCTCCGACATGGCGATGGTGATCGACGCGATGGACCTGCTGTACGCCGGCAACCTCGACGGCTTCGCCATCGTGTCGAGCGATGCCGACTTCACGCCGCTGGTGATGCGCCTGCTGACCGAGGGCGTGAAGGTCTACGGCTTCGGCGAGCAGAAGACGCCGGCGCCGTTCGTCAACGCCTGCTCCAAGTTCACCTACGTCGAGGCGCTCGCCGCACCGAGCGCGGAGGCCGGGGCCGCGCCCGCGGCCAGCAAGCCCAAGACGCAGAAGCAGCTGCGCGGCGACGCCCGCCTGCTGCAGCTGCTGCGCAGCGCCGTCGAGGCGGCCGGCGACGACGACGGCTGGGCGCACCTGGGCCAGGTCGGGCACCAGATCGGCAACCAGGCCTCGCTGGACCCGCGCAACTACGGCTACCGCAAACTCAGCGACCTGGTCGAGGCGATCGGGCTGTTCGAGATCCGCCGCCAGGGGCAGATCGTCTACGTGCGCGAGAAGCCGAAGGGCAAGTCCGCGGGCTGATCCTGCCTGCGTTCCATGGAACCGTAGGTCGGGGCTACGCCCCCGACGCTTTGACCACCGATGGCCGGGCGTCGGGGGCGTAGCCCCGACCTACGCGCGGCGGTCAGTACAGGTCCACCGGATCGACGTCCAGCGACCAGCGCACCTTGCGCGCGTCGGGCAGGGCGTGGATCGCCGGCAGCGCGGCATCGAGCGCGGCATGCAGCGCGCCGCGCGCAGGCGCGGACAGCAGCAGCTGCGCGCGATGCATGCCGGCGCGCCGGGGCATCGGCGCCGGCATCGGTCCGTTGAGGTCGAGCGCGAGTCCGCTGTCGCGCAGCGCGGTGCGCGTCGCGTGCAGGAACGCCATCGGCGGCTCGGCGTGTTTCGCCTCCGCGCGCAGCAGGGCGAGGTGCGCGAGCGGCGGGAAGCCGGCGGCTTCGCGCTGCGCGAGTTCGTCGCCGGCGAAGGCGTGGTAGCCACCTTCGATCAGCGTCGCCAGCAGCGGGTGTTCGGGGTGGTGGGTCTGCAGCAGCACCTCGCCCGCGCGCTGTGCGCGGCCGGCGCGGCCGGCGACCTGGATCAGCAGCTGCGCGAGCTTCTCGTGCGAGCGGAAGTCCGCCGAGAACAGGCCTTCGTCGATGCCGACCACGCACACCAGCGTCAGGTTGGGCAGGTCGTGGCCCTTGGCCAGCATCTGCGTGCCGATGAGGATGCCGGGTCGTGCGCCGAGTCCGGCGAGCAGTGTCTCCAGCGCGTCCTTGCGCTGGGTGCTGCCGCGGTCGATGCGCAGCACGGGGACATCCGGATGGGAGCCGGCGCCGAACTTCGCCGCCAGCACTTCCTCGATGCGCTCGGTGCCCGCGCCCTGCGGCTGCAGGCCGAGGCTGGCGCAGTCGGGGCAGGCCGGCGGCGCGGGCTTGCGGTGGCCGCAGTGGTGGCACTGCAGGCGCCGGCCGTGCGCGTGCACGGTCATCGGCGAGTCGCAGCGCGGGCACTGCGCGCTCCAGCCGCAGTCGTGGCACAGCAGCACCGGCGCATAGCCGCGGCGGTTCTTGAACACCAGCACCTGGCCGCCGGCGTCGAGGGCGGCGCGGATCGCGTCGAACATCTGCGCCGACAGGCCGGCTTCGAGTGGCCGCTTGCGCACGTCGACGATGCGCACGGCGGGCGGCTTCGCCTCGCCCGCGCGATGCGACAGGCGCAGGTAGCCGTAGCGGCTGCCGGTGGTGGCGTTGTGCAGCGTCTCCAGCGACGGCGTGGCGCTGCCCAGCAGCACCGGCACCTCGAGCGCCTTGCCGCGCACGAGGGCGAAATCGCGCGCGTGGTAGCGGATACCGTCCTGCTGCTTGTAGCTGCCGTCGTGCTCCTCGTCGACCACGATCAGGCCGGCATCGGGCAGCGGCGTGAACACGGCCGAGCGCGTGCCGACAACCACCCGCGCCTCGCCGCGCCATGCGGCCGCCCAGGTGCGCGCGCGTTCGCCGTCGTTGAGGCCGGAATGGCTGGCGTGCACCGGCACGCCCAGGCGCGCGCGGAAGCGCGCCAGCAGCTGCGGGGTCAGCCCGATCTCGGGCACCAGCACCAGCGCCTGCCTGCCGCGCGCGAGGCAGTCGGCGATCGCGTGCAGGTAGACCTCGGTCTTGCCGCTGCCGGTGACGCCGTCGAGCAGCAGCGGCGCGAAGCCGCGGGCCGCGCGCAGTGTGTCGATCGCCACCTGCTGTTCTTCGTTCGGTACGGGACCGGGCTGCGGCGCCGGCGCAAGCTGCGAGGCCGGGACCGCGACGCGCTCGGCGTGGCCGCGTTTGGCCAGGGCGCGCGCGGCGGTGCGCCAGTCGTCCATCCATGCGTCGAGCGCGTCTTCGTCGCGTTCACCCTCGCGCAGCCGTTCGGCGAGCCGGCGCGGCCGGGTACCGTTGCGCAGCCGCGGCAGCGCGGTCGCGCCGGCTTCGGTCAGCCGCCAGGCCCAGGCGTGGGTGTCGGGCAGCGCTTCGCCGCGGCGCAGCGCCGCGGGCAGGGCGGTGGCCAGCACCTCGCCGAGCGGGGCGTGGGTGTAGCGGGCCAGCCAGCGCAGCGAGTCGAGCAGTTCGCCGTGGAACAGGGGGCGGTCGTCGAGCCGGTCGAGGATCGCGCGCAGCGCCGGCGCGTCGGGCGCGGGCGGATCGATCGCCGCGACCACGCCGACCAGCTCGCGCGGCCCGAAGGGCACGCGCACGCGCCGGCCGATCTCGTCGGCGCCGGCGGGACGGTCGTCCGGCGCGGCGTAGTCGAACAGCCGCGGCAGGGGCAGCGGCAGGGCGACCTGGAAGACGGGGGCGGCGGGGCTGGACACCGTCGAAGTCTAGCGATTGCGTGCCGCTGCCCGGCGCTGGTGGCCCTCGTCCACCGGCGCTTGCCGACTTGCGGGCCAGAGTTGTCCCTCGGTGGACGTTCCGCACGCAAGTCGATGGCGGACAAGGGTTTTCCCCTTATCCACAATTTGTGTGGATAAGTCTGTGCACGAGCACATGCGCACGGTGTTTTTGGCCTCGCCGTCTGCATCAAAGCCCGCCTTGGCGAAAAAAACGCCAATCCGACATTCCCAAGGAAAATCAGGCATTTGGGCGTGAAACAAAGCTTTCACATACGCCAATGGGCGTTCACGGGCCCGGCATGTGACGGTTTCGCGATGCGTGTGCACAACCTCGGCCCGCAAAAGCAGGGGTGGAACAACGAATGAGACGCCCGTCAAGCCCCTGCCGCGGAGGATGGCGCACGTATCATGGCGCGCGTCGGGCCGCCCCCGGGCCCGCAAACCGGATGGTCGTCCTCCTTGAATGATCCCGCCGCGGCGCAGGCCGCACTGACTGCCTTCCTGCGCGGCGTCGAGCGCCGCGGGGTGGTGTTCGCGCAGTGGCAGGGCGGGGGCGCGGACACCGGCGACGTGGCGCTGGCCGCCACCCTGCGCGGGTTCCGCGAGGTGGCCGGCGGCATCGCCTTCGCGGAGTGGCCGCGCCGCTTCTGGGCGATGCTGCTGGCCTCGCCGGCGTTGCGGGTGCCCGCCGGCGCCATGGCGATGGACGGCGTGCCGGGGCACCTCGCCGGGCTCGGCAGCGGACCGCGCGCGGCCTTGCTGCTGCGCCTGGTGGCGGGGCTGGCCGAATCCGAGGCCGCCGCGGTGCTCGGCATCGCCCGCCCGACCTATCGCCTGGCCCTGCAGCGCGCGCTGCCGCACCGCGACGACGGCAGCCCCGATCCCGAAGCCTGGCGCGCGCTGTCCGATGCGGCGCAGCGCGCGGTCCGCGCCGTTCCGGGCGAGCGTCTGGAGCGGATCGCGATGCTGCGCGACGGCGTGCGTCCGCGCGCGCGCAGCGTGCGCGCGGACGCCGCGGACACCGGTTCGCGCCGACGCTGGCTGTGGCCGGCGACGCTGGCGGTGGTCGCGCTCACCGCCGCCGCGCTGGCCGCGACCTGGTGGTGGCCGCGACCGGCGCCCGACGGCGGCGGCGCGCGCATCCGTACCGAAGCGCTGCCGCCGGCGTCCACGCCCGCCGCGCAGTTCGATCCCGCGACCGCGCTGCAGTCCCACCGCGACCTCGACCTGCTGCTCGCACAGGCCACCGGTGAGGCCGACGCGTTCGAGGATCCTGCCTTCGACGCCTGGCTGGTCGAGGCGCTGGCGCAAGGCGACGAAGGCCTGCTCGCGCCGCCCGAAACCTCGGACGCGGACGACAGCCCGCCGGAGCAGTTCGATGCGCCGCGCTGAGCGTCGCGGCCGGCTGCCGTGCGCGGCCCTGCTGCTGCTCGCCGCAGTCGCATTTGCGCAGCCGGCGGATGACGGCGCGCAGGCGCTGGCGTCGCTGGCGCCCGCGCAGCGCGAGGCGCTGGCGCGCCGCGTCGCCGAATGGGAGGCCTTGCCGGAAGCGATGCGCCGCGAGCGGCGCGAGGCCTGGCAGGCGTGGCGCGCGCTGCCCGCGGACGAGCGCGACCGCATGCGCGCCGCGCGCGAGGCCTGGCGCGCGTTGCCGGTCGCGGAGCAGCAGGCGCTGCGCGCGCGCTTCGATGCGCTCGACGCCGGCATCCGCCGCGGCTGGCTGCTCGGCCCGGTGCTTGGCGCCGACTGGCCGCGGCTGCACGCGCTGTTCGCGCAGGTGCCGCCGGACGAGCGCGAAGCGCTGCTGGCCGCGTTGCGCGCGCTGCCGCCGCAGGCGCGCGCGGACTTGGGCGTGCTGGCGCAGCGCACGCCGCCGCAGGATCGCGACGCCTTGCGCCATGCATTGATGTCGCAGCCGCAGGCGCAGCGCGCGGACTGGCTGCGGCGGCGCGTCGCGCCGTAGGGCGGTTTGTTTCAGGTCACGGCAACGCAAACGCGCCTGTCATCCCGAGCGTCGCGAGGGATCTTGCTTGCGCTCGCGCGCAACGTGCAGAACCAGATCCCTCGCGACGCTCGGGATGACATTGCGCTGGATGCGGCGCCATCTTCGTCTTCGCGGAAAGGCGCCGCGTCAAACGCCGGCCGACCGCAGCACGCGCCGCGAGGCGCGGAAGCGGTCGCCGAAGCGTGCGACGCCGTCGGCGCGCAGGCGCGTGGCGTGTTCGCGCAGGTAGTCGTCGAGCGCGGCCTGGTCGCGCAGCCGGTAGTGCACGCACAGCGACAGGCGGCCGGCATCGGGCGGCGTCTCGACCACCTCGAATACCTCGGCGGCGGTGAAGCCGGGAAGTGCCAGCATCGCCCCCACGTGCGCCTCGAGCCAGGCGCGGTAGTCCGCGGCGATGTCGCGATCGACCTGCACGGTCACTTCATAGAGCACCATCGCGTCGCTCCCCCCTTGGATTACATCCACACCAGGCTCGCGATCGTGGTGAACGCCGCGCCGAAGCTGAGCAGCATCGAGTAGCAGAAGCCGATCACCGCGTACTTGATCAGGGTCATCGTCCAGCCCTGGCCGTACACGCGCTTCTGCATCAGCAGCAGGTAGAGCGGCATCCAGCACCAGAGCGCGGCCTCGACCAGGTCGAACACGATCTTCAGCGCACCGCCCTGCGGGGCGAGCCAGCGCTCCAGCGCCATGGTCAGGAACACCAGCAGCAGCGACAGGCACAGGAAGGCGTGGCTGTGCAGCGCGACGATCAGGTGCTCCATGTACAGCCGGCGCTTGAACAGGTAGGCGACCTTCAGCATCAGCGCGAACAGCGGCAGCAGCACGAACAGCGTCGAGGGAACCGCGCCGAGCAGCGAATCCTTGAACAGGTCGGGGTCTTCCTGCAGCCGCTGGACGTTCTTCTCGGTGCGCGCGACCTGCCGGTTGAGCCAGTCGTTGGCGAACTGCGGCAGCCAGCCGATGCGGATCGGGTTCTTCTCCGGATCCCAGGGCGTGTCGCCGCCGAAGTTGAGCCGGTGCGGGCGCGGCACCGGCGGCGGTCCGCCGGTCTCCTCGGACCGGCGGAACGCGGCGATGCGTTCGTCGGCCTGCGCGCGGATCGCGGTCTCGGCGGCCTGCAGCGCGGCATCGGCGGTGCGCAGGCCGGTGATGGTGCCGACGTTGGCCGGCGCCGCGTGGCCTTCCGCCGCCTCGATCTTCGGCGCAAGTTCGGCGCGCTCGGCGGCGAGCCCGGCCAGCGCCTCGTCGCGCGCCTGCTCCACCTCGGCGATGTTGCGCGCGGTCTCGATCCCGCTGTCGCCGCCGAGCCGGACCGGGTTTTCGCTGCCGAAGCTGATCACCAGCCTGCCGACGAAGAAGGTCAGGATGGCGAGGAAGAAGAACAGCCGGAACGGGCTGACATAGCGGATCCGGCGCCCGGCGAAATATTCGAGTGCGAGATACCCGGGCCGGGCCAGCAGCGGCCAGAGGGTGCGCGGCGTGCGCGAGTCCCATTCGAAGACGCTGTCGAGGACGTCGCCGACCAGGCTGGAGAAGTGCCGCACCAGCCCCTTCACCGGCTGGCCGCAGGCGTAGCAGTGTTCGCCCAGCAGCGGCGTGCCGCAGTTGGCGCAGTCGCCGCGCGCTTCGGGCGCGGCGGGCAGGGCAGGCGAGGCCGCCTGCGGGTCGGACGGTGTCGTCATCGGCGTTCCGGGCAGGGGCGGTTAAGATACCGGCCGCCGCCGACCCGGCGCCAGCGCGCGACACTGGATCGCTGCCGGCCGCAGTCGCGCCTGCTCCCAGCCCATGTCTCCGCCCACCCCGCCGGCGCGCTTCCGCAGTGAAGTGCGCACCACCGCCGTGCTCGCCGCGCCCCTGGTCGCCGGGCACCTGGCCACCGGCCTGATCGGCTTCGTCGACAACGTGATCGCCGGGCGCCACGGCACCAGTACGCTGGCCGGCGTCGCGGTCGGCACGGCGATGTTCTGGCTGCCGATGATGGTGCCGATGGGCACGCTGATGGCGCTGCCGCCGTCGGTGTCGCAGCTCGACGGCGCCGGCCGCCGCGCCGAGGTCGGGCCGCTGTTCCGGCAGGCGCTGTGGCTGTCGCTGGCGCTGGGCGCGCTGCTGTTCGCCTTCCTCACCCTGTCCGAGCACGCGCTGGCGCCGATGGGCATCGCGCCCGAGGTGCGTCCGAGCGCGGCCGCGTTCCTGCACGGCATCCGCTGGGGCATCCCGGCGCTGACGCTGTACTTCTGCATGCGCTACCTGTGCGACGGCCTGCACTGGACGCTGCCGACGATGGCCTTCGGCTTCGGCGGGCTGCTGGTGCTGCTGCCGCTGGGCTATGCGCTGACCTTCGGCGCGTTCGGCCTGCCGGAGATGGGCGCGGGCGGGCTCGGCCT
Source organism: Luteimonas marina (assembly GCF_007859325.1). Taxonomy (GTDB): domain Bacteria; phylum Pseudomonadota; class Gammaproteobacteria; order Xanthomonadales; family Xanthomonadaceae; genus Luteimonas; species Luteimonas marina. The sequence goes on from NZ_VOHK01000002.1 coordinate 572,711, forward strand.
GGCCTCGGCGATCATGATGTGGATGCAGGTGCTCGGCTTCCTCGCCTACCTGGCGCGCGCGCGCCGGTTCGAGGCGCTGAAGCTGTTCGAGCGCTTCGATCCGCCGCGCTGGCGCGAGATCTCGGCGCTGCTCAGGACCGGCCTGCCGATCGGCGTGACCGTGGCGATGGAGGGCGGTCTGTTCATCGTGACCGCGCTGCTGATCGGCCGCATCGGCGAGCTGGAGGTGGCCGCGCACCAGATCGCGATCAACGTCGCCTCGCTGTGCTTCATGATCCCGTTCGGCGTGGCCGAGGCGACCACGGTGCGGGTCGGACACGCGGTCGGCAGCGGCCGCGGCGCGTACGGCGTGCGCCGCGCCGCGCTGGCCGGCTTCGCGCTGGTGCTGGCGACCCAGGCGCTGTCGGCGGCGGTGCTGCTGGGCGGGCACGAGGCCATCGCCGGCATCTACACGCGCGACCTGGCGGTGGCGTCGCTGGCGGGCACGCTGCTGCTGTTCGCCGCCGCGTTCCAGTTCCCCGACGGCATCCAGGTGCTCTCGGCCGGCGCGCTGCGCGGGCTCAAGGACACGCGCGTGCCGATGTTCATCGCCGCCTTCGCCTACTGGGGCGTGGGCATGCCGCTGGGCGCCGGGCTCGGGCTGGGCCTGGGCTGGGGGCCGCGCGGGATGTGGCTGGGGCTGATCGCCGGCCTGCTGGTCGCGGCGGTGCTGATGGCCTGGCGGTTCATGCACAGCAGCCGGCGCGCGGCGACGCTCGCCGTGCCACCCGGGCGGGTGACCAACGGGGCATGAAAACACCGCGCTTGCCGGGTACTCTGGCCATCCGGAACAGGGAGTTTTCGCCCAAATGAGTCAAACCAACACGCGCGGTCCGTTGCTGCGCGCCATCGTCGGCGTCTGGGACGGCATGAACTTCGTCCGCCGGCTGGTCCTGAACCTGCTGTTCTTCTTCCTGCTGCTGCTGATCCTGCTGGCGCTGGCCGGCGGCAGGGGCGGGGTGAAGCCGCTGCAGGCGCGCACCACGCTGGTGGTCGCGCCCGAGGCGCAGCTGGTCGAGCAGTACACCTCCGACCCGGTCAGCCGCTCGCTGCAGGCGAGCTTCGGCCAGGGCCCGGCGGAAGTGCAGCTGCGCGACGTGCTGAAGGTGCTGGAGTCGGCGAAGGACGACGGCAACATCGAGCGCGTGCTGCTGCGCGTGGACCGCATGGCGTTCTCCGGTTTCGCCTCGATCCGCGAGATCGGCGCCGCGATCCAGGCGCTGCGCGACTCGGGCAAGCAGGTGGTCGCGTACGGCGAACGCTTCACGCAAGGGCAGTACCTGCTCGCGGCGCAGGCCGACGAGGTCTACCTCGACCCGCAGGGCGAGATCATGCTGCTCGGCCTGAGCGGCTACCGGCAGTTCTACCGTGAGGGCCTGCAGGACAAGCTCGGCATCGACATGCACCTGTTCAAGGTGGGCGAATACAAGTCCGCCGCCGAGCCCTTCATCCGCGACGACGCCTCGCCCGAATCCAAGGAAGCCGACCTGTTCTGGCGCGGCGACGTCTGGCAGCGCTACCTCGCCGACGTCGCGCGCCTGCGCAAGACCACGCCTCAGGCACTGACCGCGAGCATCGAGTCCCTGCCCGAGGGCATCGCCGCGGTCGAGGGCGATTCGGCGCAGTACGCGGTGCGGCAGAAGCTCGTCGACGGGCTGAAGACGCGCGAGGAGGTGGAGAACCTGCTCGCCGAGCGCGGCGAGGCGGACGAGGACGCCAGCGGCGGCTTCCGCCAGGTCGGATTCTTCGACTACCTGCGCCATGCCGAGGGTCCCGCGGCCGCGGCCGACCGGCGGCCGCAGGTGGCGGTGGTGGTGGCGGAAGGCAACATCGTCGAGGGCCGCCAGCCGCCGGGCACGATCGGCGGCGACTCCACCGCCGCGCTGCTGCGCGAGGCGCGCGACGACGACGACGTCAAGGCCGTGGTGCTGCGCGTGAACTCGGGCGGCGGCTCGGCGTTCGCGTCGGAGATCATCCGGCGCGAGATCCTCGGCCTGAAGGCGGCCGACAAGCCGGTGGTGGTCTCGTTCGGCGACGTCGCCGCGTCGGGCGGCTACTGGATCAGCATGGACGCCGATCGCATCTACGCCGATCCGTCGACGATCACCGGCTCGATCGGCATCTTCGGCCTGGTGCCGACGTTCCCGCGCGCGCTGGAGAAGATCGGTGTGCACACCGACGGCGTCGCCACCACGCGCATGGCCGGCGCGTTCGACCTCAGCCGCCCGCTGTCGCCGGAAGTGGGGCAGGTGATCCAGTCCTACATCGACAAGGGCTACCGCGACTTCATCACCCGCGTCGCGCAGGGCCGCAAGCGCACGCCCGAGCAGATCGACGAGATCGCGCGCGGCCGGGTGTGGACCGGCACCCAGGCGAAGGAGCGCGGGCTGGTGGACGAGTTCGGCGGCGTCCAGGCCGCGGTCGCGGATGCCGCGGCGCGCGCGAAGCTGGGTGAGCCCGGCGACTGGCGCGTGCGCTACGTCGAGCGTCAGGCGACGCCGTTCGAGAAGTGGTTCACCGGCTTCGTGCAGGGCCGCATCGGCCAGGCCTGGCTGAAGGATTCCGACCTCGCGCAGACGCTGCTGGCGCGCGCCGCGCCGCAGGCCGGGCGCGACTTGCGCATGCTGGAACAGGTGCTCAGGACCCAGGACGGCGCGCCGGTGAAGGTGCTGGCGCACTGCTTCTGCGGGCTTTGACGCGCGGCGCTGCCGGCGGGGTGGTACTGGAAGAGGAAAAGCCCGGCGAATGCCGGGCTTTTCATTGGCGAGGGAAAAAACGCCAGCGCAACCGAGTTGAAAGAAAGTCGTCATCCCCGCGAAAGCGGGGATCCAGTGTCCTTATGCGCCAAAGTCAAAATGGATCCCCGCTTTCGCGGGGATGACGGCAAGGGGGCGGCTTTTTTTCCAGAGGATCGTTCCTTCGCAAGTTCGCGACGACGCCAGCGCATGCGCCGCGCGTTGCTGCCGCTCAGCGCTTCACGTCCAGCCGCTCGCCGCGCACCAGCGCCATCACGTCTTCGGCGTCGCACAGGTTGAAATCGCCCGGCACCGCGTGCTTCAGGCAGCCGGCGGCGTGGCCGAAGCGCAGGCTGTCGGCGTCGTCCCAGCCCGACGCCAGACCATGCAGCACGCCGGCGGCGAAGGCGTCGCCGCCGCCGATGCGGTCGACGATGCCCGGCAGTTCGCGGGGTTCGACCCGGTGCAGCGCGCCATCGCGCGTGGCCATCAGCGCGCCCAGCGCGTGGTGGTCGACGCTGCTCTGCGCGCGCGTGGTGCAGGCGATGCGCTGCAGGCGCGGGAAGGCGTCGAACGCGCGCCGCGCGGCGATCGCGAAGCGCTGCTCGTGGGTGTCCGCGGACGCGTCGTCCGCGCCGAGCACGACGTCGATGTCGCGATGATCGGCGAAGGCGATCGCGGCGCCGTCCAGTAGCGGGCGCAGGATCGATGCCGGGTCGCCATCCCAGGCCGCCCACAGCTTCGGCCGGAAATTGCCGTCGAACGACACCTGCACGCCCTGCGCGACGGCGGCGCGGACCGCGTCGGCGGCCGCGGCGGCGGTGGCCGCGCCCAGCGCCGGGGTCACGCCGGAGAGGTGCAGCCAGCCGGCGCCGCGCAGCAGGGCCGGCCAGTCGTAGCCGTCGGCCGGCGCCAGCGCGAAGGCCGAATCGGCGCGGTCGTACAGCACCTCGCTGGGGCGGTGCCCGGCGCCGGTGGCGAGGAAGTACAACCCCATCCGTCCCGCGGCCAGGTGCACCGCGCGGGTGTCCACCCCGTGCCGGCGCAGTTCGCCCAGCACGGCGCGGCCCAGGGCGTTGTCGGCCACGGTGCCGAGCATGGCCACCTCGTGCCCGAAGCGGGCCAGCGACACGCCGACGTTGGCCTCGGCGCCGCCGACGTGGACCTCCAGCCGGGGCGACTGCAGCAGCAGCTCCCGCCCGGGCGCCGCCAGGCGCAGCAGCAGTTCACCGAAACAGACGATTCGAGCGGACATGGGCACTCCCGTTGGCTCCCGGCATCATCGGCCAGTCGAGGCCTTGGGCGCTTTTTGCGGCGCAGCATGCTTGCCGGGCAAGGTTTTGTTAGGGTTTTGACCAGCGGTGTCATTCAGGCCGCGGGGCACCATCTCAAACACACGCATTCAGTCGGGCGCCGCGATGGCCGATGTCTGACTTCACCGGAGGGGAAATTATGCAAGTTGTCCGCCAGAGAAAAAAGACACCGGTTACCTTGCTGGCCGTGTCGATCGGTTTCGCGCTGCAGGCACAGGCCCTGGTCGCCATGGCGCAGGATCCGGCGCAGGCGACCGAAGCGCCGGCCGCGGCGCCTGCCGAAGACGCACAGACGTTCGACACCATGGTCGTGACCGGCTATCGCGCCAGCCTCGAACGTGCGGTGGACATCAAGCGCGGCGAAGCCGGCGTCGTCGACGCGATCGTGGCCGAGGACATCGCCGACTTCCCCGACCTCAACCTGGCCGAATCGCTGCAGCGCATCCCGGGCGTGTCGATCACCCGCGAAGGCGGCGAAGGCCGCAACATCTCGGTGCGCGGCCTCGGCCCGCAGTTCACCCGCGTGCGCATCAACGGCATCGAAGGCCTCGCCACCGGCGGCGGCACCGATACCTCCGGTGGCGTGAACCGCGGGCGCAGCTTCGACTTCAACACCTTCGCGTCCGACCTGTTCACCCAGCTCGTGGTGCGCAAGACGTCGGCGGCGGAAATCGAGGAAGGCTCGCTGGGTGCGACCGTCGACCTGCGCACCGCGCGTCCGTTCGACTACGACGGCTTCACCATGGCCATCGGCGGGCAGATGGGCTACGGCAGCCTCGCGAAGGAATACGACCCGCGCGGCACGTTCCTGATCAGCAACACCTTCGCCGACGGCCATGCCGGCGCGCTGCTGTCGATCGCCTATACCGACCGCACCGTGGTCGAGGAAGGTTCGGATACCGTGCGCTGGTGGACGGCGCAGAACACCTCCACCAACTTCTTCGCTCCGGATTCGCCGTTCCAGGCCGCGCTCGACCCGAACGTCTACCATCCGCGCATCCCGCGCTACAACCTCTACCGCCACGAGCAGGAGCGCCTGGGCATCACCGGCGCGCTGCAGTTCAAGCTGGGCGACCGCACCGAACTGGTGTTCGATGGCCTGTACGCGCGCTTCGACGCCAACCGCTGGCAGGACAACATCAACGCCGTGTCGTTCAGCCGCACCAATGCCGACGGCAAGCAGGAAACCCGGGTCCTGGACGGCGAGATCGACAGCCGCGGCAACCTGGTCTACGGCGTGTTCGACAACGTCGACATCCGCTCCGAAGGCCGCTACGACGAGCAGAACACCACGTTCACCCAGCTGACCGCGGCGCTCGAGCATGGCTTCAGCGACAGTGTGAAGCTCAATGCGCTGGTCGGCATGTCGTCGTCCGAATACGACAATCCGATCCAGACCACGGTCATCGCCGACAAGTTCAACGCGCAGGGCTTCAGCTGGGACTACCGCGGCAACAGCCGCCTTCCCGTGTTCGACTACGGCAGCGTCGATCCCACCGACACCAGTGGCTGGACGCTGGCCGAGATCCGCCTGCGCCCGCAGTGGGTCGAGAACACCTTCGATACCGCCACGATGGACCTGTCATGGGCAGCCTCGCCGTACTTCACGCTCAAGGGCGGCGTGAACTACAAGAACTACGAGTTCAAGAGCCGCGAATGGGGACGCGGCACGCCCGGCAGCGGTCGCGTGGAAACGGTGGGCGGGATCACGGTCACGCCCGACGCGCTGGCCTCGCTGATGCGCCAGTACCACATCGGCGGCTTCGGCAGCGCGGTCGTGCCGGACGTGGTGTCGTTCGCGCAGTCGCTGGGCATCCACGGCGGCACCGGTCCGTATGCCGTCCATCACTACCTCACCAATACCATCGCCAACGACCGTTCGGTCCAGGAGGAAAGCCTGGGCTTCTACGTGCAGGGCGACTTCAACTTCGACATCGGTGCGATCCCGGTGCGCGGCAACGTCGGCGTGCGTCGCGTCGAGACCGAACTGACCAGCACCGGCTGGATCAACATCACCACGCCCGGCCAGGTGGTGAACAAGTACAGCGATACTCTGCCTTCGTTCAATCTCGTCGCCGAACTCACGCCGGACCTGCTGCTGCGCGTCGCCGGCGCCGAAGTGATGACCCGGCCCAACCTCGGGTTCCTGGGCGTGGGCACCACCTTCAGCGTGGCGGGCGGTTCGCGCACGGTGACCACCGGCAATCCCAACGTCGAGCCGTTCCGCGCCAAGACCTTCGACCTCGGGCTGGAGTGGTACCTGCGCGACGGCGGCCTGGTGTCGGTCGGCCTGTTCTACAAGGACATCGACAGCTACATCCAGACCTCGCGCGAAAGCCGGCCGTTCCATACCTCGGGCCTGCCGGCCTCGCTGCTCCTGCCGGAGTGGAACGTGACCCCGGATGACGAGTTCGTGTTCCAGCAGCCCCTGAACACGCCCGGCGGCGAGCTCAAGGGCGTGGAACTGGGCTACCAGCAGCCGTTCACGTTCCTGCCCGGCTTCTGGAGCGATTTCGGCGTGCAGCTCAACTACACCTGGGTCGAATCCGAAATCCAGTACCTGTCGTCCTCCGGTGCGCCGACCGCGAAGGGACCGATGGTGGGCCTGTCGGAGAACGCCTGGAACGCGACGCTCTACTACGACAACCAGAAGTTCTCCGCGCGCATCTCCGCAGCCTATCGCGACGAGTACGCCAACCAGATCCCGGGCCGCGAAGGTACCGACCTGGAAGGCACCGCCGCCACGACCACGATCGACGCATCGCTGTCGTACAACTTCAACGACAACTTCTCGATCTCGCTCGAAGGCCTGAACCTGACCGACGAATGGTCCGACCTGTGGATGGACACGGGGCGTGACGCATCGATCGCGTACACGCATACCGGTCGCCAGTACCTGCTGGGCTTCCGCTACAAGTTCTGACGGTCCGGCGCGCGGCGGTCCTGACGGGCCGCCGCTGCGATATCTTGTCCGGAAGGGGCCCGTGCAGGGCCCCTTCTGCATATGTGCACCCTGTTCCCGGCCGGCCGGCCGCCGGGGGCGTGCTACAGCGTGCCGCGCTGGACGAAGGGCGCGCGCTGGTAGAGGCGGCGTTCGCCACCGCGCGGATCGTCCTGCATGACCGGCGCGTCGCCGAACACCATCGTCTCGCGGCGCTCGAGCGAATAGGGCTGCCAGCCCGCAGTGGCGCCGGCGCGCGGATCGCCGCTGCGCGCGAAGGCGAGCAGGGCGTCGCTCATCGCGTCGGCGACGCGCTGTGCGTCGGCCGAAGCGCCCGTGCGCGAGCCCGGTTGCGCGATGTTGTCGAACGCCAGCGCGATGTCGAGGGTGTGGAAGGCGCGCAGGCGTTCGCCTTCTTCGCCCGGCGGGTGCCAGTCGAGCTGGTAGGCCCAGGTGTTGCCGTGGCCGTCGCGCGCACGCGCTTCGAGTTCCTCCACCGCGCCGCGCCAGGAGCGGCCGGCAGTGGTGGCGGCGAAGAACACCTCGCTGGGCGTGTAGTCCGGGTACATCCGCCGGTACCCGGCGATGACCACGTCGGGCTCGATGTCGACGTACTGCTGCGCGCGCAGTTTCGCCGGCAGCGTGGCCCAGTCGAGCGCGAAGTTCGCCGGATCGTTGCCGAGGAAGGCGCGCGTCTCGTCGCGGGTGTTGCCGATCACCATCGGCACCTGCGCCGACTGCGGCGGCGCGTCCGGCCAGAACGGATGCCGCGGCAGGACGTCGCCGTCCATCACCGGGCCGAAGTAGAGCGCCGTGTCCTCTATCCGCGAGGGATCGCGCACCGACTGCGCCTGCAGCAGCACGTCGACCGGCAGCGTGCGCAGCGCATCGATGTCCGTCGCCGCCAGGCCGAGCGCTTCGAGGTAGAGGCGCGCGCGGCCGTCGGCGGCGCGCGGGCCGGCGGCGGTGACCTGCTGGCCGCTCATCGTCCAGGCACGGTGGAACAGGCCGCGCGCGGCCGGCATCGCCATCAGCGTGGCGATCTTGGCGCCGCCGCCGGACTGGCCGAACACGGTGACGTTGCCGGCGTCGCCGCCGAACGCCGCGGCGTGTTCGCGCACCCAGTGCAGCGCCTGCACCAGGTCGAGCTGGCCGACGTTGCCCGAGGCCGCGTACGCCGACCCCGCGATCCCGCGCAGGTGCAGATAGCCGAAGGCGTTGAGGCGATGGTTGACGGTGACCACGACCACGTCGCCGCGCAGGCACAGGCGCGTGCCGTCGTACAGCGGGTCGCTGCCGGAGCCGGTGTTGTAGCCGCCGCCGTGGACGTAGACCAGGACCGGACGCCTGCCGCCGTCGTGCAGCGCCGGCGTCCAGACGTTGAGGCACAGGCAGTCCTCGCTGCCCGGGCCCTCGTCGCCGCGCTGCGGGGCCGGGGCGCCGTAGTCGAACGCGTCGCGCACGCCGCGCCAGCGTGGCTCCTGCGTCGCCGGCAGGAAACGCCTCGCCGACGTGTCCGCGCCGTAGGGGATGCCACGGAACACGTGCACGCCATGCTCGCGCACACCGGCGATGCGTCCGCCGCGCACGCGTGCGAGCGCGTGCGAAGGTGTGGCGAGGATGGCGCCCGGAATCAGGCAGGCTGCGCCCGCGAGCGCGGCCCGCCGCAGGAACTGCCGTCGTGACGGCGCCATGCCGCTGCCGTCAGCGCAGCGGCTCGCCGCGCTCGTAGCCGGCGTGCGGCTCCATCGTGTCGAGGTTCCAGTCCGCCTCGACGAAGGGCTTGCGGGTTTGCGCGTACTGCGGATAACCGCCGACCTCGTCCTGGCTGTCGATGATCTCGCCGCGGCCCTCGACCACGTCGGCGACGATGCGGCGATCGATCGGGTCGCGGTTCCAGGGCGTCGCGCCGGCCTTCTCGATCACCGAGTCCTGCACCTGCGCCGAGGGCAGCAGCGCCACGCCGAACGGCAGCGCCGGCGGCGTCTTCAGCCGGTTCACCTTCACCGGCGCGGTGGTGTAGCGGCCGATCTCCGGGATGGTCGCCTCGCCGATCACGTCCACCGCCAGGTTGTCGTCGAGGTAGAGGTCGACGTCGCCGGAGCCGCCGATCATGAACAAGGCGAGCTTCTTCGTGTCGTGGCCGGCGCGCAGCACGTTGCCGCGCAGGATCATCGTGCCGGTGGCGTAGTCGTGGCCCAGCCATTCCTCGGCGATCAGGTTGTAGTGCGCCGCGCGAGTGCCCGGGTTGTAGATCAGGTTGTTGACGACCTGCCCGCTGACGCCGCCCTTGAACAGCGGGTTGCGCTCGTAGTTGTGCGCGTACAGGTTGCCGGTGATCAGGATGTCCTGGACGTGGTCGTGCACCAGGGTGCCCTTGGAGTGCTCGCCCTTGCCGTGGCTGGAATACGCCAGCCCCTCGGCGATCAGGTTGTTGCTGAAGGTGATGCGGCGCGACGTGCCCTTGCGGAAATCCTCCAGCGTGCGGCCGCCCTCGATGAAGCGCGTGCCCGACGACGACAGGCCCTCGTCGGTGCCCCAAGTCAGCGAGCAGTGGTCGACGATCACGTTCTCGGCGCGCACGGTGGAGATCGCATCGAAATCCACGCCGCTGCGCAGCGGCTTGCCGGCATCGCCCGGGCGCACGCGGATGTGGCGCACGATCACGTCGTGGGTGGCGATGTCGATGCCGCCGCGGATCAGGGTGATGCCCGGCGCCGGCGCGGTCTGGCCGGCGATGGTGAGGAAGGGTTCGGTGATGCGCAGCGTCTGCACGCCCAGGTCGATCACGCCGCCGACCTCGAACACCACGATGCGCGGCCCCTTGGCCTCGACCGCGGCGCGGAACGATCCGGGGCCGTCGGCGGCCAGGGTGGTGACGCGCAGGATCTGCCCGCCGCGCCCGCCCGGCGTGTGCGCGGCCCAGCCCTGCGCGCCGGGGAAGGCGAGGGGTTCGGCGGCGACGGCCTGCAGGGGCGCGGCCAGGCACAGCAGGCAGGCGAGGGCGGTCAGCCAGGCGGAAAGACGGCGGATCGGGGACATTCGGGCGGCTCCATCGGGGTCTGATTGTGCGGCCGGAGAGGAAATGTCCACCGGTTTGCCGCACTGCACATTGAAGATGACACCGGTTTACCTTACAAGGACATCCAGCCTGCGGCGATCTGCACCGCAACATCATCCGGAGGGGGCTTGAGCAGCGAGACGGAAACATCGACGGAAGCGGCCCGGACGGCCGCGGAGGAAGCGGTCATCGCTGCGGCCTTTGTCCAGGCGCGCCTGCGCGGGGCATCGCTGCCGGCGTTCCCCGGGGCGATCCCGGCGGACCTGGTGGCGGCGTACCACATCCAGGACCTCGCGATCGCGGACTGGCCCGACCGGGTGGTGGGCTGGAAGGTGGGCTACATCGCCGAAGGCCGGCGCGACGCGTCGGGCGACGACCGCCTGCTGGGGCCGATCTTCGCGCGCCAGCTCCACGTCGGCGCGGGCATGGCGGCGTTCCCGGTGTTCGTCGGGGGCTTCGCCGCGGTCGAGGCCGAGTACGTGCTGCGGCTGGAGGCCGACGCCCCGGCCGGCAAGCTCGACTGGACGCCGGACGAGACCGCGCAGGTGCCGGCCACGCTGCATATCGGCGTGGAAGTCGCCAGCAGCCCGCTGGCGACGATCAACGAACTGGGGCCGCGGGTGGTGGTGTCGGACTTCGGCAACAACAACGGGCTGGCGCTGGGTCCGGAGATCCGCGACTGGCGCGCGCTGCCCGAAGCCTCGCTGCTTGCCGAAACCTGGATCGACGACAAGCGTGTCGGCAGCGGCGGCGCGACCACGCTGCCCGGCGGCCTGCTCGCGGCGTACGCCTTCGCGCTGTCGCGTTCGGCGAAGCGGGGACGGCCGCTCAAGGCCGGCGACCTGATCGCCACCGGCAACGCCACCGGCATCCACGACATCCGCATCGGCCAGGTCGCGCGCGTGCGCTTCGGCGAGCAAGGCGAGATCGCCGGCCGCGCCGTGGCCGCCGCGCCGCTGTCGCCCGAGGACGGGCCGGCATGAGGCGGCGCGGCTTCGTCGCCGGACTCGGCGCCGCCTGCGCGGCCGGCCTGCTGTCCGGCCGCGGCCTGGCCGCCGACGGCGGCCGCGTGCTGACCGCGACCGACGTGCACGTGAGCAACTACCCGACGGTCGAGGCGGTGCGCTGGATCGGCGAGACCCTGGCGCGCGAGACCGACGGGCGCGTGCGCATCCGCCAGTACCACTCCGGCCAGCTCGGGCGCGAGTCCGAGGCGATCGACATGGCCCGCTACGGCGCCATCGACATCACCCGCGTCTACGGCGGCGCGCTCAACAACGCCTTCCCGCTGACGATCCCGCTGTGCCTGCCCTACGTGTTCGATTCCACCGCGCACATGCGCCACGCGCTCGATGGCGGCATCGCCGCGACGGTGCTGCAGGGCTTCGGCACGCGCGACCTGGTGGGGCTGGCGATCTACGACAGCGGCGCGCGCAGCTTCTACAACACGCGCCGTCCGCTGGTGAAGCCCGAGGACCTGCACGGGCTGAAGATCCGCGTCGCCGCCTCCGACATCTTCATCCGGCTGGTGCGCCTGCTCGGCGCCAACCCCACGCCGATGTCGCTGGGCGACACGTTCTCGGGCATGGAGACGCACATGATCGACGGCGCCGAGAACAACATGCGCAGCTTCCATTCCAGCCGCCATTTCGAGGCCGCGGCCTACTGGTCGGAGAGCGAGCATTCGCGCGCGCCGGACATCCTGCTGATCTCGCAGCGCTCGCTCGACGCGCTCGAGGCCCGCGACCGCGACCTGCTGCTGGACGCGTCGCGCGAATCGGTGAAGGTGATGCGCGAGCTGTGGGACGCCTCCGAGGCAGCGGCGCGACAGGCGGTGAGCGACGCGGGCGTCGCGTTCAACACCGTCGACACCGACGCCTTCCACGCCGCGGCGCGACCGCTGGTGGACGACTACCTGCGCGATGCCGCGATCGCCGACATCCACCGCCGCATCCGCGCCGCGGCCTGAGGACTCCACGATGCCGGAACAGACCTTGCCCGACGATGCCGCCGCGCCGCCGCCGAAGAGCGCGCTCGACCGCCTGTCCGACGCCTCGATCGCGGTCGCGGTCGTCGCCCTGCTCGGACTGGTGGTGGTGCAGGGCTGGCAGGTGTTCGCCCGCTACGTGATCAACGACTCGCCGAGCTGGACCGAGCCGGTGACGATCGTGCTGCTGGCGGCGTCGATGAGCTTCGGCGCGGCGTCGGGCGTGCACACCGGGCGCCACTTCGGCTTCTTCCTGCTGGCCGAGGCCATGCGCCCGGCGCATCGGCGGATCGTCGACACCATCGTCAACCTGGTGATCGTGGCGATCGGCGCGGTGCTGGCCGGCTGGGGCAGCGTGCTGCTGGTCGACGGCTTCGATGTGCGCATGGCGGGCGCGCCGCTGCCGCAGAGCCTGCCCTACCTGCCGCTGGTGCTGGGCGGCGCGCTGATGGTGGTGTTCGCGCTGGCGCGCGGCGCGGGGACGTGGACGAAACGGGACGGGGCGGGCTGATGGCGATTGCGTTGTTGTTCGGAGTGTTCGTGGTGCTGCTGGTGATCGGCGTGCCGGTGGCGTTCGCGCTGGCCGCGGCCTCGCTGGCGACGCTGTTCTATCTCGGCTTGCCGTCGGTGGTGCTGGTGCAGCAGGTGGGCGCGGGCATCGGCACGGCGTCGCTGATCGCGATCCCGTTGTTCATCTTTGCCGGCGAAATCATGATGCGCGGCGGCATTTCCGAACGGCTGATCGCGCTGGCCTCGGCGCTGGTCGGGCGCATCCGCGGCGGACTGGGCCAGGTCAGCATCCTGTCCTCGCTGTTCTTCGGCGGCGTGTCGGGCTCGGCGATCGCCGACGTGTCCGCGGTCGGCGGGACGATGATCCCGCAGATGGTCAAGCGCGGCTACGACCGCGATTTCGCGGTCAATGTCAGCATCACCGCGGCGCTGGTGGCGCTGCTGGTGCCGCCCTCGCACAACCTGATCCTGTACTCGGCGGCGATGGGCGGCGGCATCTCGATCGCCGACCTGTTCGCCGGCGGCATCCTGCCGGCGCTGCTGATGACGCTGGTGCTGATGGTCACCGGCTACTTCGTCGCGCGCCGCCGCGGCTACGGCGTCGAGGCGTTCCCGGGGCTGCGCGCGGTGCTGGTGCGGCTGCTGGCGGCGCTGCCGGGGCTGGGGCTGGTCGCGCTGATCTTCGTCGGTATCCGCGCCGGCATCTTCACCGCGGTGGAGAGCGCGGCGGTCGCGGTGCTGTACGCGCTGCTGGTGACGACCGTGCTGTACCGCCAGCTGCGGCTGCGCGAGTTCCTGGAGACGGTGACGCACGCCGCGCGCACCACCGGCGTGATCCTGTTCGTGATCGCCACCGCCGCGCTGTTCGGCTGGCTGCTGGCCTACCTGCAGGTGCCGGCGGCGGCGGTGAACGCGCTGCAGTCCTTCGCCGACAGCCCGCAGATGGTGCTGCTGCTGATCGTGGTGCTGCTGCTGTTGCTGGGCATCTTCATGGACCTGGCGCCGATGATCCTGATCTGCACGCCGATCTTCCTGCCGGTCGCGCGCGCCTACGGCATCGACCCGATCCACTTCGGCATGGTGCTGGTGCTGGCCGGCGGCCTGGGCCTGGTGACGCCGCCGGTGGGGTCGGTGCTGTTCGTCGGCACCGCGATCGGCAAGATCAGCATCGGCGAGAGCCTGCGCTCGATCTGGCCGTTCTGGCTGGCCGGGCTGGCGGTGCTGCTGGTGGTGGCGTTCTGGCCGCCGCTGTCGCTGTGGCTGCCGGCGCTGCTGCGCGGCTAGCAGGCGCCCCCGGTCCGGGCGTGCGGGGTGCGCCTGCCGCCGCGGCCTCCGCAATTCCCGCCGGCGCGCGCTAGACTGGACGGACACCGGTATCACCGGGCGGGACAAGACATGCCGCGTACTCGCAAGGAACCAGACGCCAGGGCCGACTTCCGCGGCAAGGCGGCGACCATCAACGACATCGCCCGGCTCGCCGGCGTGTCCAAGAAGACGGTGTCGCGCATCATCAACCGCTCGCCGCTGGTGCGCGGCGACACGCGCGAGAAGGTCGAGGCGCTGATGCGCGAGGTCGGCTACGTGCCCGACCCGCTGGCGCGCGGGCTGGCGTTCCGGCGCTCGTTCCTGATCGGCATGATCTACGACAACCCCACTGCGCAGTACATCGTCGACATCCAGTACGGCGCGCTCGACGCGCTGCGCGACTCGGGCTTCGAGCTGGTGGTGCATCCCTGCGACAGCCGCAGCCCGGACTACGTGACCGGCGTGCGCCGCTTCGTGCAGCAGCAGAAGCTGCACGGGGTGATGCTGGTGCCGCGCGTGTCCGAGGACCAGGCGCTGTGCGACATGCTCAACGAGATCGGCTGCCGCTACGCGCGCATCGCCGCGGTGTCACTGGACGGGCCGGAGAAGATGGTGGTCACCCACGACCGCGACGGCGCCGCCGAAGTGGCCGACTACCTGCAGACGCTGGGCCATCGCGACGTCGCGATGATCACCGGCCCGGCAGCCTACCGTTCGGCGATCGAGCGCACGGAAGGCTTCGTCGGCGCGCTGCAGCGGCGCGGCATCGAGCTGCCGAAGTCGCGCCTGGTCGAGGCCGGCTACACCTTCGAATCGGGCGTGGCCGCGGCCGAGAAACTGCTCGGCGCGAAGAAGCGCCCGACCGCGATCTTCTGCGGCAACGACGAGATGGCGGCCGGCGTCTACCGCGTCGCGCTGCGCATGGGCATCCAGATCCCGCAGCAGCTGTCGGTGGTGGGCTACGACGACAGTCCGCTGGCCTCGCGGCTGTGGCCGCCGCTGACCTCGGTGCGCCGCGACACCCGCGACACCGGGCGCATGGCCGCGGCCATGCTGCTGCAGAACGAAGCCGGCTCGCGCCCGCTGTCGAGCGTGCGCCCGCACCTGGTCATCCGCGATTCCTGCCAGCCGCCGGCGTAGGGCTGCGTTCCGCAGGTTTCCTTGCCCGTCATTCCCGCGAAAGCGGGAATCCATGGACGTTCACCGGTTGAAAACAAAGTCCATGGATCCCCGCTTTCGCGGGGATGACGGGTGAAGTCCGTTACGGAACACAACACCAGGCCCTGCACAGGGGACTTCAATCCAGCGGCGTCCAGTGTCTCCCTCGGCAGAGAGACTTGCCTGTGAAGGCTTCCAGATCTCCCGCAGATTGCACGGCACAGAGCGTACTGCGGCGCAGTATGACACCGGTTACCAAATTGCGTAGGATAGGCCCATCGACCCACTGACCGGCCTTCTGCCGGCCCCGCTTCCAGGAGCCCCGCCATGTTCTGCAAGACCTACCACGCCACCCATCCGGACATGATGGACGGCGCGAGCAACGACCAACTGCGCGACCGCTACCTGATCGGCAGCCTGTTCGTCGCGGACACGGTGCAGCTCAACTACTCGCACAACGAACGCTTCGTGATCGGCGGCGCCGCACCGGTGTCGAAGGCGGTCGAGTTGCCGCGCCAGACCGAGCCCGAGTCGGCCAAGGGCCATCCCTTCCTGGAGCGCCGCGAGCTGGGCGTGATCAACGTCGGCGCCGGCGCCGGCAAGGTCACCGTCGACGGCACCGCCTACGCGCTCGGCCCGAAGGACGGCCTGTACGTGGCGATGGGCAGCGAGGACGTCAGCTTCGAGTCCGACGATGCCGCCAACCCGGCGAAGTTCTACCTCACCTCGACGCCGGCGCACGCGCGCTTCGAGACGAAGCAGCTGTCGATCAAGGACGCGGTGGCGCTGGAGCGCGGCGCGCTGGAGACCAGCAACGAACGCACCATCTACCAGTACATCGTGCCGGCCACCTGCCAGTCCTCGCAGCTGCTGCTGGGCCTGACCGTGCTCAAGACCGGCAGCGTCTGGAACACCATGCCGCCGCACCTGCACGACCGCCGCAGCGAGGTCTATTTCTACTTCGACCTCGGCGAGAACGATCGCGTCTACCACTTCATGGGCCAGCCGGAGGCGCAGCGCCACATCGTGGTGCAGAACGACGAGGCGGTGGTGTCGCCGCCGTGGTCGATCCACATGGGATCGGGCACCAGCAACTACGCCTTCATCTGGGCGATGGGCGGCGAGAACCTCGACTACACCGACATGCACGTGCTGGACATCTGCCAGCTCAAGTAACCGCGCGACACACCAGGAGAACGCATCGTGGCAAGCAATCCCTTCAGTCTCGAAGGCAAGGTCGCGCTGGTCACCGGCGCCAACACCGGCCTCGGCCAGGGCATCGCGCTGGCGCTGGCGCAGGCCGGCGCCGACATCGCCGCCGCCGGCATCGTCGAAGCCGCCGAAACCGGCGAGAAGGTGCGCGCGCTGGGCCGCCGCTTCCTCAACCTCGACGCCAACCTGACCAGCATCGAGCCGGTCGAACGACTGGTGAAGGAGACCGTCGACGGCCTCGGTGGGCTCGACGTCCTGGTCAACAACGCCGGCCTGATCCGTCGCGCCGACGCGGTCGACTTCAGCGAGAAGGACTGGGACGACGTGATGAACGTCAACATCAAGTCCGCGTTCTTCATGTCGCAGGCGGCGGGCCGGCACTTCATCGCGCAAGGGCGCGGCAAGATCATCAACATCGCCTCGATGCTGTCGTTCCAGGGCGGCATCCGCGTGCCTTCGTACACCGCGTCCAAGAGCGGCATCGCCGGCATCACCCGCCTGCTCGCCAACGAGTGGGCGAACAAGGGCATCAACGTCAACGCGATCGCGCCGGGCTACATGGCCACCGACAACACCGCCCAGCTGCGCGCCGACGCCGAGCGCAGCAAGGCGATCCTCGACCGCATCCCGGCCGCGCGCTGGGGCGAGCCATCGGATCTCGGCGGCACCGCGGTGTTCCTCGCCAGCGCCGCGTCGGACTACGTCAACGGCGCGGTGATCCCGGTCGACGGCGGCTGGCTGGCGCGCTGAGGTTTTCTCCGGAACGGGCGGGGAGGTCGACGTCCTCCCCGATGTGGTCCTCTCCGCCCGTTCTTCTTGTCTTGCGCTGCTGGCCGGCAACCGCAGTTCCACCCGACACCGAGCGAAGCCATCGTGCGGATCCTGAAAGCAGTCGCCGCCTGCATCGCCCTGTGCGCCGCCACCCACGCCGCGGCCGGTGAACCGCGCCGCGTGTTCATCGCCGGCGACTCCACCGCCAGTGCCTATCCCGCCGAGCGCGCGCCGCGCGAGGGCTGGGGCATGCAGCTGCAGCCCTGGCTCGCCGAGGGCTGGGACGTGCGCAACCATGCGCAAAGCGGGCGCAGCGCGCGCAGCTTCGTCGAGGAGGGCTGGCTCGACGGCATCGCGCGGGAGCTGCGCGCCGGCGACGTGCTGCTGGTCCAGTTCGGGCACAACGACGAGAAGGTCGAGGACCCGACGCGCTACAGCGATCCCGCGCTCGCCTTCCCGCAGTGGCTGGCGCGCTACGTGGCGCTGGCGCGCGCACATGGCGCCACGCCGGTGCTGGTGACGCCGGTGGCGCGGCGCAAGTTCGACGGCACGCAGCTGCTCGACACGCACGGGCCGTATCCGCAGGCGGTGCGCGAACTCGCGCGGCGCGAAGGCGTCGCGCTGGTCGATCTCGCCGGTTCGAGCATGGACTGGCTGCGCGCGCTCGGCGACGCCGCGTCGAAGCCGTACTACCTGCACCTGCCGGCGCAGAAGCAGGCCGACGACACCCATTTCAGCGCCGCCGGCGCCCGCGTGGTGGCCTGCCTGGTTGCGGCCGGCTGGCGCGATGCCGATCCCGCCGCGCCGGTGAAGCCGGTCGACACCGACGAATGCCGCGCCATTCCCGCGCCCGCGCCCGCGCCGGTGTCGCCTTCGACCGTGGTCAACGAGGCCGACATCGCCGTCGGGCAGCCCGGCCCGCACGAGGGCGCCGGCACCACCACCGCGTATCCGTTCTTCGCCGACGCCACCGGCTTCGACCTCGTGTTCCGCAAGCGCGCGCTGCACCCGGGCGCGACCATCGGCGGGCACGTCAACGACAAGGACGAGATCTACTACGTGCTGTCGGGCCGCGGCGAGCTGGTGCTCAACGACGCGACGCGCGAAGTCGGCCCGGGCGACGCGATCCTCACCCGCAGCGGCGACAGCCACGCGCTGCGCCAGCTCGGCGACGAGGACCTCGTGATCTTCATCGTCTACGACGAAAGCGCGCGCAAGCCCTGAGGGGGGCCTCCCGCAAGGGCGGCTTCAGCCGCCCGCAGCCTCGATCGCCGCGCGCTGCGCATCGGCCGCATCCTGCACCGTATCCTCGACCGCCTTCGCCTTGTCGATCGGCGCCTGGATCGCATCGCGCAGCTGCGTGGCCTGCGGCTCCGGAGGCTTGTCCCGTGGCGGTTCGGCCGGCGGCGCGCAGGCCGCGCACAGCAACGCGAGGGTCAGCAGGGCGGGCATGCGGATGGCGTCCATGGCGGCCTCCTCGGGTGAGCCGGCGCTATGCTACGCCCGACACGGCCTCGGAAACGCGACATGGACCCGCATCGCTGGCGCCTGGACGGACAACTCGCGCTGGTCACCGGCGGCAGCGCCGGCATCGGCCGCGCGATCGCGCGCGAACTGCTCGGCCTCGGCGCCACGGTGCTGATCGTCGCCCGCAGCGGCGACGCGCTCGAGGCCGCGCGCGACGAACTCGCCGACGAGTTCCCCGACGGCGACATCCGCGCCTTCATCGGCGACGTCTCCGACGACGAGCAGCGCCGGGAGATCCTCGACTGGGTGGAGGACGAAGGCGAGGGGCTGAACATCCTCGTCAACAACGCCGGCGGCAACCTCACCCGCGCCGCCGGCGACTACAGCGAGGACGAATGGCGCGAGATCTTCGAGATCAACGTCTTCAGCGCCTTCGAACTCTCGCGCTACGCGCATCCGCTGCTGACCCGGCACGCGGCCTCGTGCATCGTCAACGTCGGCAGCGTGTCCGGCCTGACCCACGTGCGCAGCGGCGCGCCCTACGGCATGAGCAAGGCCGCGATGCACCAGATGACGCGCAACCTCGCCGTCGAATGGGCCGAGGACGGCGTGCGCGTCAACGCGGTCGCGCCCTGGTACATCCGCACGCGCCGCACCTCGGACAAGCTGTCCGATCCCGACTACCTCGACGAAGTGCTGCTGCGCACGCCGATGGGCCGTGTCGGCGAACCCGAGGAAGTCGCCGCCGCCGTCGCCTTCCTGTGCCTGCCCGCCGCCAGCTACATCACCGGCGAATGCATCGCGGTGGACGGCGGGTTCCTGCGCCATGGGTTCTGACATCCCCGCGCAACTGCGCGGGGCGCATCCGCCCGCGCCCTGGCTGGTGCGTTCCACCTCGCCCCTGCACTGCGTCGTCGCCTTCGCCTCGGGCGCGGTGCTGCAGCACCTGTTCGGCCTGCCGCTGCCGCAGGGCGGCGTGCGCGAGGCCCTGCATGTCGCCGGCACGGTGCTGGCCAACGCCGGCCTGCTGCTGGTGCTGTGGAGCTTCGCCCTGTTCGCCCGCCTGCGCACCACGATCCTGCCGGGTGAGGCGCCCACGCGCCTCGTGCGCGGCGGCCCGTACCGGTGGACGCGAAACCCGGTCTACCTCGGCATGCTGGCCAGCTACGCCGGCCTGGCGCTGATGTACGACGTTCCGTGGGCGCTGCTGACGTTGCCGGGACCGGTCTGGATCCTGCAGCGCGCGATCATCCCCTACGAGGAATCGCGGCTGCATGCGCGCTTCGGCCGGGACTACGCCGCCTATCGCGAAGCGGTGCGGCGCTGGCTGTGATGCCGCGGCGCGACGGCCATGACCCCGGACGTCATGGCAGCGGCCGCCGCGCGATGGTATGAAGCAGGCTCCCCATCAAGGAGCCCGACCCATGGAAGCCAGTGAACTGCACCGCGGCCGCCTGATCGACCACCTGCAGCTGGTGGTGCGTGACCTCGACGCCAGCCGGCGCTTCTACGAAGCGGCGCTGGGCGCGCTGGAGGTGCCGCTCGGCGGCAGCGGCGACGACTGGTTCTGGGCCGACGAACTGTTCGTCTCCACCGCCGGCAGCGAGGCCGCGCAGGGCGCACTGACCGGACGCCACCACTTCGCCTTCCAGGCGCGCGACCGCGCGATGGTCGAGGCCTTCCACGCCGCCGCGCTCGCGAATGGCGGCACCGACAACGGCGCGCCCGGCGAGCGCCCCTACCATCCGGGCTACTACGGCGCGTTCGTGCTCGATCCCGACGGCAACAACGTCGAGGCGGTGTACCACGGCCCCGCGCAACGCAGCGCGGATTCGGTGCGGATCACGTTCGAGGAATGAGGCGCGGGCCGCTCAGGGCGGCATCGCGCAGGTCGAGTCGGTCAGGATCTTCGTGACCCGCGCGAACTCCTCCTGCAGCGCCGGCTTGTCGGGGCCGCGGGCGTGGCGCCAGCCGGATTCGATCTCGCGCTGGCGGCGCTTCCAGCCGTCGCAGGCGGCCTTGTCGCCGACGCGCGCGCAGACGTCGTACTTGTTCTCGCAGGCGGCGCCGACGCCGGCGGTGTCCAGGCGCACGCAGCGCGGCTTGGGCGACGGGTCCTCGCTGACGTAGCTGTCGTTGTCCCAGGTCTCGCACTGGTAGATCGGCGGTGGGGGCAGGCGCTCGGCGTCGGCGAGCTGCGCCGCCTTCGGCAGGTCCGGGCGCTCGGGGCCGGTGATCGGTTCGTCCTGCGGTCCGGCGACCTGGATGAAGTTCGACAGCGGCGGCGGCGTGTAGACGGGCTCCTCGACGACCGTCAGACCACCGGAGGCCTGCGGCGGCGGCCGCGACGGCAGCGCGTCGACCTTGCGCACTTCCTGGCGGCTGCCGGCGGGGCAGGGGGTGCCGTTCTGGATCGTGACCTCGCCGCTGGCGGCGGTGCAGCGGTAGATCGTGCTGCCGTCCTGCGCCGGCGCCATCGACATGCGCAGCAGCAGCACGAGGCCGAGCACCACCGCGACGCGGCGCATCAGCCGTTCCCGCAGTCGGCGGCGAGGCGGGCGTTGATGCCGCGTTCCTCGCGGCGCAGTTCGTTGCGCTCGGTTTCCTGCGCGTTGAAGAAGCGCTTGCGGATCACGTCGCGGCGATCGACCAGGCGCGCGCAGACCTCGCCCTGCGGCAGCGTGTGGCAGGTATCGCGCACCCAGGTGCCGGCGCCGCCGTAGTCGCTGTAGCCGGGGCGATGGGGGCGATCCGGGCGACCGCCGCCGGAAGCCGGCTCCGATGGCCGCGGCGTCGGCGCCCCGACGCGGCCGCCGAGCGGGCGGTTGGCGTAGTAGTCGTTGAGCGCGCGGGTGCCGGCGCCGGCGCCAGGGCGGCCGCCGTGGCCCGGGCCGCCGCGGTAGCCGAGCGTCCACAGCGGCACCCAGCGCGGGTTGCCCTCGTTGTCGTCGCTGGTGTAGCGCGCGCCGTCCGGCGTGACGCATTCGTACATCGGTTGCGGCGCGCGTGCCACGATGACCTGCGGCGGCGCGGGCGATGCCTCCTCCGCGACCAGGACGGGCGTCACGGGCACGACGGGCGCGGGGCCGTCCTTGGGGCGCTGCATCGAACGCACTTCCTCGCGCGACCCGTCGTCGCAGGGCACGTCGCCGAGGGTGACGTGGCCCTTGCCGTCGACGCAGCGGTAGATCGTGACCGGATCGGCCGCGGCGGCGCTGCCGGCAAGCGACAGGAACAGCACGCAGGCGGACAGGCGCAGGGACATGCCCGCCATCTTGCCGGCCGCGGCGCGGCGCGGCAAACCCGGCTGCTATCGGGTCAGGCGGCGTTCAATCGCCGGGGCGTCCCGGCGCCTGTTCACGATCTCCGGATCGAGCGTCATCTCGGCGAAAACATCGAAGGCGCCATCACGGCAAGAACAGCGAGGACGTCATCCCGGCGAAAGCCGGGATCCATCTTGATCTTGATTCGCACGGACAGAACGAAGGCCAACGTCACAATGGATCCCGGCTTTCGCCGGGATGACGTCTTGAATCCTGATGGTTGCACGCCCGGTACAGGGAGCGCCGCCGGCCCCTCAGGCCGCGTCCAGCGCCGACTGCATGCCCTCGGTGTCGCGCAGCATGCGTGCGATCGTGGAGGCGGCGTCGCGGCCTTCCTGCACCGCGGTCACCACCAGGTCCGCGCCGCGCACGCAGTCGCCGCCGGCGAACAGGCGCGGGTGCGTGGTCTGGTAGGGCAGGCGGTCCGCGCCGCCGGCGAGGATGCGGCCGTTCTCGCGCGCCTGCACGCCGAGGCTGGCCAGCCAGTCCGGCAGCCGGGGCGAGAAGCCGAAGGCGATGATGACCACGTCGGCCGCGATCACCGATTCGCTGCCCTCGACCGGCACCGCGCTGCGGCGGCCCTTCGCGTCCGGTTCGCCCAGTTGCGTTTCCACCACGCGCACGCCGCTGGCATTGCGGCCGTCGTCGCTCTCGATCGCCAGCGGCTGGCGGTTGAACAGGAAGCGCACGCCTTCCTCGCGGGCGTTGGCCACCTCGCGCGCGGAGCCGGGCATGTTGGCCTCGTCGCGGCGGTAGGCGCAGGTGACGCTCGCGGCGCCGAGCCGGATCGCCGAACGCACGCAGTCCATGCCGGTGTCGCCGCCGCCGAGCACCACCACGCGCTTGCCGGCGAGGTCGGGCAGCGCCAGCCGGTCTTCCCATCCGGCGATCGGACGGCCGCGCGGGTCGCTGCCGGTGACGATGCGCCCGTTCTGCACCAGGAAGGGCAGCGCCGGCAGCACGCCGGACAGGTCCTGCCCGGCGAGGCCACCGTCGGTGTAGCGATAGGCGCCGAGGCCGAGGAACACCGCGTCGTAGTCGGACAGCAGCGTGCCCATCGCGATGTCGCGGCCGATCTCGACGCCGAGCTTGAAGCGCACGCCCATTTCCTCGAGCACGTCGCGCCGCGTCGCGATCACCGACTTGTCGAGCTTGAAGCTGGGGATGCCGAACTGCATCAGGCCGCCGATCTGCTCGTAGCGGTCGAACACGGTGGGCGCGATGCCGGCGCGCACCAGGCGGTCGGCGCAGGCCAGGCCCGCGGGCCCGGCGCCGACCACGGCCACGCGCTTGCCGGTGGCGACGACCTTGGACAGGTCCGGCCGCCAGCCCTGCTCGAAGGCGGTGTCGACGATGTACTTCTCGACCGCGCCGATGGTCACCGCGCCGAAGCCGGCGTTGAGCGTGCAGTCGCCCTCGCACAGGCGGTCCTGCGGGCAGACGCGGCCGCACATCTCCGGCAGCGGGTTGGTTTCGTGGCATAGCGCCGCAGCTTCGAGGATACGGCCCTCCTCCACCAGCTGCAGCCAGTTGGGGATGTAGTTGTGCACCGGGCACTTGGCCTCGCAGTACGGGTTGCCGCAGTCGAGGCAGCGCCCGGCCTGGTAGGCGGCCTCGGACTGGCCGAACTTGCCGTAGAGCTCGTTCCAGTCGCCGTCGGTGCGCAGCTGCAGCGGCACCTTGCGCGGCATGTCGCGCGGGACGTCAAGGAACTGGAAAACCTTCTTCTTGCTCATGGCGGGGCCGTGATGGGTGGATTCGTGACGGATGGTTCGAGAAAGCGGCGCGGCGCGAACGGCCGGCCGGAGGCGTGCCGGCCACGTGCCGGATGCCCATGCTTTTTCGAATCACCAATGACGAATCGTCCATCACGGCGCTCACGCTGCCCTTCGCAGCTCGTTGGCCAGCGCCTCGAGGCTCGCGGCCTTGGGCTTGACCAGCCAGAACTTGCCGACGAAATCGCGGAACTCGTCGAGGATGCGCGCGCTCCAGGCGCTGCCGGTGAGCGTGGCGTGCGCCTCGATCATGTCGGTCAGGTGCTGGCGGTAGTTGTCGAAGCTCTCCGGCGAGATGCGGACGATGTCGATCAGTTCGTGGTTGTAGCGGTCGACGAAGTCGCGGTCGAGGTCGAGCACGTAGGCCAGGCCACCGGTGAAGCCGGCGCCGAAGTTGAGCCCGGTGCGGCCGAGCACGACCACCGAGCCGCCGGTCATGTACTCGCAGCAGTGGTCGCCCGCGCCCTCGACCACGGCGACCACGCCCGAGTTGCGCACCGCGAAGCGTTCGCCGGCGCGGCCGGCGGCGTACAGTTCGCCGCCGGTGGCGCCGTACAGGCAGGTATTGCCGAGGATCGGCGCCGAGCGCGATTCGAACACGCTGCCGCGCGGCGGCGACAGCACGATGCGGCCGCCGGCCATGCCCTTGCCGACGTAGTCGTTGGCCTCCCCTTCCAGATGCAGGTGCAGGCCGCCGGCGTTGAACGCGCCGAAGCTCTGCCCGGCGCTGCCGGTCAGGCGCAGTGTCAGCGGGCGGTCGGCCATGCCGGCGTTGCCGTGGTGGCGCGCGACCAGGCCCGACAGGCGCGTGCCGATGCTGCGGTCGGTGTTGCGGATGGTGTCGACGTGTTCGCCGCCTTCGCCGCGCTCGATCACGCCCGACAGCGCCGCATCGAGCCGCGCCGCAAGCCCGTCCGGCGGCGCCTGCAGCGCGGGCGCGCCGCAGTACGCCGCGGCCTGTGCGGGATCGCGCGCCAGCAGGCGCGACAGGTCGATGTCGACATCGTCGCGGGTGTGGCGCAGGTGCTGCTCCAGCAGATCGGTGCGGCCGACGATCTCGTCCAGCGAGCGCGCGCCGAGCGAGGCCAGCAGCTCGCGCACGTCCTCGGCGATATTGCGGAAGAAGTTCTCCACGCGCTCGGGCAGGCCGGTGAAGTGCTGCGAGCGCAGGCGTTCGTCCTGGGTGGCGACGCCGGTGGCGCAGTTGTTGAGGTGGCAGATGCGCAGGTACTTGCAGCCCAGCGCGATCATCGGCGCGGTGCCGAAGCCGAAGCTGTCGGCGCCGAGCATCGCCGCCTTGACCACGTCGAGCCCGGCCTTGAGCCCGCCGTCGGTCTGCAGCAGCACGCGCTCGCGCAGCTCGTTGGACTGCAGCGCCTGGCGCGCCTCCGACAGGCCCAGTTCCCAGGGCACGCCGGCGTAGCGGATCGAGCCGAGCGGACTGGCGCCGGTGCCGCCGTCGTGGCCGGAGATGGTGATGAGATCGGCGCCGGCCTTGACCACGCCGGCGGCGATCGTGCCCACGCCCGCGTGCGAGACCAGCTTCACCGAGATCAGCGCGCCCGGGTTCACCTGGCGCAGGTCGAAGATCAGCTGGGCGAGGTCCTCGATCGAATAGATGTCGTGGTGCGGCGGCGGCGAGATCAGGCCGATGCCGGGCTTGGCGTAGCGCAGCCGCGCGATCAGCGGGTTGACCTTGCTGCCCGGCAACTGGCCGCCTTCACCCGGTTTCGCGCCCTGCGCGACCTTGATCTGCAGCACCTCGGCGTTGATCAGGTACTCGGGGGTGACGCCGAAGCGGCCCGAGGCGATCTGCTTGATCTTGCTGCGCCTGTCGGTGCCGTAGCGCGCGGGATCCTCGCCGCCCTCGCCGGAGTTGCTGCGCCCGCCGAGGCGGTTCATCGCGATCGCCAGCGCCTCGTGCGCCTCCGGCGACAGCGCGCCCAGGCTCATCGCCGCGCTGTCGAAGCGCTTGACGATCGACGAGACGGGTTCCACTTCCTCCAGCGGCACCGGCGCGCCCAGCGGCTTGAGCCGCAGCAGGTCGCGCAGCGCCGCGGGCGGGCGCGTGTTGACGTGGTCGGCGTAGGCCTTCCAGTCCTCGCGCGTGCCGGTCAGCACCGCGCGCTGCAGCGTCTGCACCACGTCCGGGTTGTACTGGTGGTACTCGCCGCCGTGCACGTAGCGCATCAGGCCGCCGGGTTCGGGCAGGGCGTTGTCGTCCCAGCCGTGCTCGGCCAGCGCCCAGGCATCGGCCTCCAGCCGCGCGAAGCCGGCGCCGCCGATGCGCGAAGGCGTGCCCTCGAAGCACAGCGACACCACGTCCGCGTCGAGGCCGACGATCTCGAACAGCTGCGCGCCGCGATAGCTGGCGATCGAGCCGATACCCATCTTCGACAGGATCTTGAGCAGGCCCTTCTTGACGCCGCGGCGGTAGCTGCGGCCGAACTGGGTCGGCTCGTTGCTGGTCTTGCCGCCGAGCAGGCCGCGGCGCGCGAGCGCGGCCAGGGTCTGGTAGGCGAGGAAGGGATACACCGCGGTCGCGCCGAAGCCGATCAGGCAGGCGAAGTGGTGCGGATCGCGTGCGGTGCCGGTCTCGACGATCAGGTTGGCGTCGCAGCGCAGGCCCTTGCGCACCAGGTGCAGGTGCACCGCGCCGGTAGCCAGCAGCGCATGCACCGCGGCGTGGCCGTGGCGCGGGCGGCGGTCGCTGAGGATCAGCAGCTCCACGCCCTCGCGCACCGCGGCCTCGGCCTCGTCGCAGATGCGCGCGAGCGCCTCGCGCAGCGGGGTGCGCTGGTCGAAGTACAGGTCGATGTAGCGATGGCGCGTGGCGAAGCGCTCCAGCGCCAGCAGCTGGTACAGCTTGCGCTGCGACAGCACCGGCGAGTTGAGCATGACGTGGTTGACGTTCTCGGCCTGGTCCAGGAACAGGTTGCCCTCGCGGCCGATCTGGGTGGAAAGCGTCATCACGCACTCCTCGCGCAGCGGGTCGATCGGCGGATTGGTGACCTGGGCGAAGGCCTGGCGGAAGCAGTCGTACAGCGGGCGCACGCGCTGGCTGATCGCCGCCATCGGCACGTCGTCGCCCATCGAGCCGATGCCTTCCTGCTCGGTCTCGGCCAGCGGGCGCAGCACCGCCTCCTGTTCCTCGCGCGAGAACTGGAACAGCTTCTGGAAGGCGAGCAGGGTCTCCGGCGTGAATGGCGCGTCGGTCAGGGCCGGGTCGATCAGCTCGGTGTGCAGCCAGCTCATGCCGCGCTTGAGCCACTGCTTGTACGGCGCGCGCGCGCGGTTGACGTCGTCGATGGCGTCGGTGTCGAGCAGGCGTTCGCCCTCGAGGTCGATCGCGATCATCTCGCCGGGGCCGAGCTTGCCCTTGGCCTTGACCTGCTCCGGCGGCAGGTCCCAGACGCCGGTTTCGGAGGCGATCACGAACACGCCGTCGTTGGACAGCGTCCAGCGCGCCGGGCGCAGGCCGTTGCGGTCGAGCGTGCAGGCGGCGAAGCGGCCGTCGCACATCACCACGCCGGCGGGGCCGTCCCAGGGCTCGGAGTTGATCGAGTAGTACTCGTAGAACGCGGCGAGGTCGGTGTCCTTGTACTCCAGCGACTGCGTCGCCGGCGGGATCAGGATGCGCATCGCCTGCAGCAGGTCCATGCCGCCGAGCAGCAGCCATTCGAGCATGTTGTCGAGCGACTGCGAGTCCGAGCCGTGCATCGTGACGGTGGACTCGAACTCGGACACGTCCAGCAGCGGTGACTTCCACACCGGCTTGCGCGCCTGCGCCCAGCGGCGGTTGCCCTCGATGCTGTTGATCTCGCCGTTGTGCGCGAGCCGCCGGAACGGATGCGCCAGCGGCCAGCGCGGCAGGGTGTTGGTCGAGAAGCGCTGGTGGAACACCACCGCGCGCGCGGCCAGCTCCGGCCGCGACAGGTCGGGGAACAGCTGCCGCAGGTGGCTCGGCAGCACCATGCCCTTGTAGCCGAGCAGGCGCGGCGACAGGCCGACGACGTAGAAATCCCCGACGTCCGCGAGCGCCTGCTCGCTGCGCCGGCGGGCGAGGAACAGCGCGCGCTCGAAGGCGTCGAGGTCGGCGTCGTCGCCTTCGACGAACACCTGTTCGATGCGCGGCACCGAGGACTGCGCCAGCTTGCCGCAGGCGGCGAGGTCGATCGGCACCACGCGCCAGCCGGCCACGCGCGCGCCGGCGCGCTGCAGCTGTTCGCGCAGCGCTTCGCGGCAGCGCGCGGCGGCATCGTCGTCGTGCGGCAGGAACACCATGCCGGCGGCGACCGCGCCGGCGTGCAGCTCGAATCCCGATTCTCGCGCCAGCGTGCGCACGAAGCCTTCGGCGCCGTGGACCAGCACGCCGCAGCCGTCGCCCGACAGGCCGTCGGCGGCGACGCCGCCGCGATGGGCCATGCGCGACAGCGCCTCGAGCGCGATGTCCACGATCTCGCGCGCGGGTTTGCCCTCGATCTTCGCGATCAGGCCGAATCCGCAGCTGTCGTGTTCATCGCGGGGGTCGTGAAGCCCCCGATCCGGGGATGCCCGCATCGTCGTCGTCGTCGGTGGGTAAGGTGGGTGGGTAGCGTGGGGATCGAAGCCGGGCACACTGAAACTCCACCCGGCGGCGCGTCCACGGATTCGAATAAAACACAAATTGTGCGGCGCGGCAACGGCGGCGCACAGTTGGTTTCCGGTGAAACAGGAAGCGCGCAAAAAGCCGCGTTTTCAGCGGAGTTGGCGACCGTTGCGCGCGTCGCGGATCGCGGTCGGTTGCTCGAGTCCGGAGGTTTCCCCGGCAACGATCGCATCGACGCCGGCGCGGATGCGTGGCGCGAGTTCGTCGTGCGCGCGCGGCGCCGGATCGCCGGCGAGGTTGGCGCTGGTGGACACCAGTGCGCCAGCGAAAGCCTCGCACAGCGCGGCGACGACCGGGTGCGCGCTGACCCGGATCGCGACGCCGGCGTGGTCGCCGGTGATCCAGCGTGGCACCCGCGGCGTGGCCGGCACGATCCAGGTATGCGGGCCAGGCCAGGAGGCCAGCACCGCGTCGCGGCGCTCCGCCGGCAGCGCGTCCCAGTCCACGAGCCCGTCGAGCTGCGCGGCCGTGGCCGCGACCAGGATCAGCCCCTTGTCGACCGGCCGCTGCTTCAGCGCCAGCAGGCGCAGGACCGCGGCTTCGTCGAAGGGATCGCAGCCCAGGCCCCAGACGCCTTCGGTGGGATAGGCGAGCAGGCCGCCGCGGTGCAGGATGGCGATGGCGTCGGTGATGGAGGACGAGGCAGGCATCGCGCCAGCTTAGGGCATCTCCGCATCCATTCCTCCGTCATCCCCGCGAAGGCGGGGATCCAGCGTCTTTGCATGGAGCAAAATGGATCCCCGCTTGACCAGCCTTCGGCTGTTGCAAAGCGCCTCGCGGGGATGACGGCACAAGAGGCGCGCGAACCGGAAGAAGATCCCTTATCTCTTTCCGATCTGCCAGATTAGGCGTCGAGAGCCGGCGTGGTCGACCGTCAATCCCTGGGTCTGAACGACCGCCAGCGAGCCAGGTCGCCACGCCGGAATCTCCCCGCACACGCCCGAACAGTTGCTCGAGTTGGCGCTCGTATCGATAAGGCTGGGCACGCCGGGAGAACTCTCGACCCCTACAGCTTAGCGGAGTTGAGATGGCCTACGGTGTCGGTATCGATGTCAGCAAGTCATGGCTGGATGTTCATGTGCATGGTCTGGGGCACAGTGCCCGGTTCGGCAA
>NZ_VOHK01000020.1 GCF_007859325.1 Luteimonas marina
TGGATCGGTATCGACGTCTCCAAGGCCTCCCTGGCCGTCTGCCTGCTGCCGCAGGCGCAGCAACTCTCCCTTCCCAACACTGCCGACGGCCATGCCCGGCTGCGGGCGCTGCTGGCCGACCGGCCAGTGGGCAACGTCCTGCTCGAAGCCACGGGCGGCTATGAGCGCCCGCTGATGCGGGCCCTGGCGGTTGCCGGCATCCCGGTGACCCGGATCAACCCGCGTCGGGCCCGCGCCTTCGCCGACGCCATGGGCAAGACCGCCAAGACCGATCCGATCGATGCGGCCCTGCTCGCACGCATGGCCGAACTGGTCTGCGCCCCCAGCCCCGCGCTGGAGCCCGAACGCGAGGCCCTGCGCGAGCTGGTCCAGCGCCGTGAGCAACTGGTCCGGCAACGCGACGACGAACGTCGTCGCTTGCACCAAGCCCAGCTGGCCGAGGTTCGCCACGACCTGATCGAACACATCGGCCAACTGCGCCTGCGCATCCGCCAGCTCGACAAGGCCATCGCCCAGACGCAACGACAACTCGACGACCACCTGAGCCAGCAGCTGCAGGCCATCGCCGGTATCGGAGAGGTCACCGCCGCCAGCCTGCTGGCCTACCTGCCCGAACTGGGACGGCTGGATCGCCGCCAGATCGCCGCCTTGGCCGGGCTGGCGCCCTATAACGTGGACAGCGGCCAGCACGCCGGCAAACGCCGCATCCGCGGCGGGCGGGCACCGATCCGCCGGGTGTTGTACATGGCCTGCTGGTCGGTGATCCGCACCCAACCCGACTTCAAGGATCGTTACCAGCGGCTACGCCAGCGAGGCAAGTGCGCCAAGGTCGCCATCACCGCCTGCATGCGGGTCCTGCTGACCCGGCTCAATGCCATGGCCCGTGATCGGACCGAATGGAAGGTGCCGGCCAACTAGGCAAAGACAGTTGCTCCTACAG
>NZ_VOHK01000021.1 GCF_007859325.1 Luteimonas marina
TGGACCGCCCAAGGTTTCATAGACACTCATCGGCCGCTTTGCGCGTAGCGCCTTTCGAACTCTACCGGTGAGACGTCGCCGGCGGAACCATGGCGACGCACCGGGTTGTAGAACATCTCGATGTAGTCGAACACGTCCGAGGTTGCGGCGGCCCGGGTCGGATAGATTCTCCGCTTGATCCGCTCCTTCTTCAGGACGCTGAAGAAGCTCTCGGCCACCGCGTTGTCGTGGCAGTTGCCGCGACGGCTCATGCTCGGAACCATCCGATGCGCCTTCAGGAACGACTGCCAGTCGCTGCTAGTGAACTGGCTGCCCTGGTCGGAGTGCACCATGACGCCCGCCCCCGGCTTGCGTCGCCACGCCGCTGCCACGAGGGCCTGCAGCACCAGGTCGCTGGTCATCGTCGGCGCCGTCGCCCAACCGACGATCTGCCGCGAGTACAGGTCCATCACCGCCGCCAGGTACAGCCAGCCCTCATAGGTCCGGATGTAGGTGATGTCGGTGACCCAGACCTTATTCGGCGCATCGGGCGCAAACTCGCGGTTCAGCACGTTGTCGACCACACCGACCGGGCCACCGCGATGGCGGGGCTTGCTCCCGTAGCCGACCTGCGCGCGCAGGCCTTCGGCCTTCATCAGCCGCTGCACGCGGTGGCGGCTGCAGGTCTCGCCCGCTTCGCGCAGGTCCAGCGTGATCTTGCGGTGGCCGTACACGCCTCCGCTGGCCAGCCAGGAGTGCTTGATCAACCCAAGCAACCGTTGATCCTCGCGCTCACGCAGGCTGGCCGATTGCCGAACCCAGGCGTAGTAGCCGCTCCGGTGCACGCCGAGCACCCGGCACATCGCGACCAGTCGGAACTCGCCGATGTGCGCGCGCATGAACGCGTACTTCGCCCTTACCCCCTGGCAAAGTACGCGGCGGCTTTTTTTA